>NZ_CP075188.1:3000000-3600000 GCF_020510525.1 Quatrionicoccus australiensis | reverse complement strand
GGTATTCACCAACATCAACTCGACCGTGGTCGATCCGAAGAACTTCGACCCGAAGTCCTTCGTCGAGATCGAGTCCGATGTCTGCATCATTCCGCCGAACTCCTTCGCGTTGGCCCGCACCATGGAATATTTCCGCATTCCGCGTTCGGTGCTGACCGTCTGCCTCGGCAAGTCGACCTATGCGCGCTGCGGCATCATCGTCAACGTGACGCCTTTCGAACCGGAATGGGAAGGCTACGTGACGCTCGAGTTCTCCAACACGACGCCGCTGCCGGCCAAGATCTACGCTGGCGAAGGTTGTGCCCAGGTCCTGTTCTTCGAATCCGACGAAGTCTGCGAGACCTCGTACAAGGACCGCGGCGGCAAGTACCAGGGGCAGGTCGGCGTGACCCTGCCCAAAATCTGATTCCATTCTCAGACCAACCGTGACTTTGTCGACTTCACCTCGCCGTGCTAATCGCACTGTCCCACAGGGACTTCCGATGGTCGTCTTCGGCTTGTCTTCGCGTCACAATTGATCTGAAAATGGAATGCCCGCGGATTTTCGCTAGGCTGTAACAAAACCGTCTTATTCTGTGACCCGCTGCGGCGGGTCGCCGCTTTTCAAGGATACACAATGCGCTTCCACTTTCCCGTCATCATCATCGACGAAGACTTTCGCTCGGAGAACACCTCCGGTCTTGGCATCCGGGCGCTCGCCGAAGCCATCGAAAAGGAAGGTTTGGAAGTGCTGGGGGTGACCAGCTACGGCGATCTGACCTCATTTGCCCAGCAGCAGAGCCGGGCCTCGGCCTTCATCCTGTCGATCGACGACGAGGAGCTGGCGTTGGAGCCGGAAGAAACCCTCGCCGAGTTGCGCGCCTTCGTCAGCGAAATCCGCAATCGCAACGCCGAGATTCCCATCTTCCTGCACGGTGAAACGCGTACCTCGCGCCATATCCCGAACGATGTGCTGCGCGAACTGCATGGTTTCATCCACATGTTCGAGGACACGCCGGAATTCATCGCCCGCAACGTCAAGCGCGAAGCCCGTGCCTATCTCGATTCGCTGCCGCCGCCGTTTTTCCGCGCGCTGGTGCATTACGCGGCCGACGGTTCGTATTCCTGGCATTGTCCCGGCCACTCGGGCGGCGTCGCCTTCCTGAAGTCGCCGGTCGGCCAGATGTTCCACCAGTTCTTCGGCGAGAACATGCTGCGCGCGGACGTCTGCAACGCCGTCGAGGAACTCGGCCAGCTGCTCGACCATACCGGCCCGGTCGCCGCTTCCGAGCGCAACGCGGCGCGCATCTTCAATGCCGATCACCTGTATTTCGTGACCAACGGCACCTCGACCTCGAACAAGATCGTCTGGCACTCGACCGTGGCGCCGAACGACATCGTCGTCGTTGACCGCAACTGCCACAAGTCCATCCTGCACGCGATCATGATGACCGGCGCGATCCCGGTTTTCCTGATGCCGACGCGCAACAACTTCGGCATCATCGGCCCGATCCCGAAGAGCGAATTTGCCTGGGAAAGCATCCAGAAGAAAATTGCCGCCAATCCGTTCATTACCGACAAGACGGCCAAGCCGCGTGTGCTGACGATTACGCAATCGACCTACGACGGCATTCTCTACAACGTCGAGGACATCAAGGAAGAGCTCGACGGCAAGATCGATACCCTGCATTTCGACGAAGCCTGGCTGCCGCACGCCGCCTTCCACGACTTTTACGGCGATTACCACGCGATTGGTGCGGATCGCCCGCGCTGCAAGGAGTCCATGGTTTTCTCGACGCAATCGACGCACAAGCTGCTCGCCGGTTTGAGCCAGGCCTCGCAGATCCTGGTGCAGGATGCCGAGAATCAGAAGCTCGACCGCGACATCTTCAACGAAGCCTATCTGATGCACACCTCGACCTCGCCGCAGTACTCGATCATCGCCTCCTGCGATGTGGCGGCGGCGATGATGGAAGAGCCGGCCGGTACCGCACTGGTCGAGGAATCGATCGCCGAGGCCCTCGATTTCCGTCGCGCCATGCGCAAGGTCGATGAAGAGTGGGGCGCCGACTGGTGGTTCAAGGTCTGGGGTCCGGACGACCTGTCCGAAGAAGGCATCGAGGAACGCGATGCCTGGATGCTGAAGCCGGGCGAGCGCTGGCACGGTTTCATCAATCTGGCCGACGGCTTCAACATGCTCGACCCGATCAAGGCGACCATCATTACCCCGGGCCTTGATGTCGATGGCGACTTCGCTGACGAATTCGGCATTCCGGCCGCCATCGTCACCAAGTACCTCGCCGAGCACGGCGTCATCGTCGAGAAGTGCGGCCTGTACAGCTTCTTCATCATGTTCACCATCGGCATCACCAAGGGCCGCTGGAACACGCTGGTGACGGCGCTGCAGCAGTTCAAGGACGATTACGACAAGAATCATCCGCTGTGGAAGGTGCTGCCCGAGTTCGTGCAGAAGAACCCGCGCTACGAGCGCGTCGGCCTGCGCGATCTGTGCACGCAGATCCACAGCGTTTACAAGCAGAACGATGTGGCCCGCCTGACCACCGAAATGTACCTGTCGGACATGGTGCCGGCGATGCGCCCGGCCGATGCCTTCGCCAAGATGGCGCACCGCGACATCGAGCGCGTACCGGTCGATGAACTGGAAGGGCGTGTTACGGCCGTGTTGCTGACGCCGTACCCGCCGGGCATTCCGCTGCTGATTCCGGGCGAGCGCTTCAATCGGACCATTTGCAGTTATCTGAAATTCGCCCGAGAATTCAATGCGGCATTCCCCGGTTTCGAGACCGACGTCCATGGTCTGGTCAAGGGGGATGACGGGCGCTATTACGTTGATTGTGTGAGGTAAACATGATGCCGGCAATGACGAAACAATGGAGCTGCTTGCTGGCTCTCCTGATTTTGTTGATGCCGGCATTGGCCTTTGCCGAAGCGGCGGCGAGAGTGGTTTTTGTCACCGGCTCGCCAACCGTGACGGTTCCCGGAGTGCCTGCCCGTCCCCTGGTTCGTGGCAGTGAGTTGCAGGCCGGCGACACGATCAATACGCTGGATGGCCAGGTGCAGTTGCGCTTTGCCGACGGTGCCAGCATGTCGCTGAAGCCAGGCAGCAATTTCAGGATTGATGCCTTTCGCTTCGTCGACCGCGGCAATCGCGCGAGCAGTGGCGATGGTGTGGTGATGACCCTGATCAAGGGCGCGATGCGCACCATTACCGGCCTGCTTGGCAAGGAAGATTACAACCAGTACCGCGTCGGCACTTCGGTGGCAACGATCGGCGTGCGCGGCACCGAGTACGGCGCCGTCTTTGATGGCACCGGCCTGGCCGTGACGACCTATGCCGGGCGGGTCGAGGTGTGCAGCGATGCCGGTTGCCAGCAGATCGGTCCGGGTGAAACGGTCTGGGTTTACGAGCGCAACCAGCGGCCGCAATTCGAGCCGCGTAGTGGTGCCCTGTCCGGTGCAGCCGTTCAGCCTGACTTGCCGCAGGCGCCGACTGTCGTTAATGTTCCGGTGTCAGGGGGGAGCCCGACCACGACAACGGCCGATCCGATGTCGGCCAGTCGCTCGCCCATAACCTCTCCTTCAGGGAAATAGTGTCATGCGGGCTCCAGCGCTGATCCAGCAGTTCCGACTACGGGCCGGCCTCGCCGCTGTGCTCCTTCTTGCCTTGCAGATGCCCCTGGCGCAAGCCGACACGCTGACCGATCAGGCGCGCTTGCTGCTCGATGCCGGCAAACCGGTGCAGGCTTTTGCCCTGCTCGAAGCGCAGGAAAGCAATCGGGCCGGCGAGCCGTATTACGATTTTCTGCTGGGCCTGGCCGCGATTGATGTCGGTCAGAATACCCGCGCCGTGTTCGCGCTGGAGCGGGTGCTCGCTGTCGAGCCGAACCATGTCCGGGCGCGGGCCGAGATTGCCCGTGCTTATCTGGCGCTCGGCGAAGCCGATACCGCCCGCAAGGAATTCGAAACCGTCCAGAAACTGGGCGTCCCGGCCGATGTCTCGCTGACCCTGGAGCGCTATATCAGCGCTGCCCGTCAGGTGCAGAACCAGTCAAAAACCACGACCAACGGTTATCTTGAATTGGCGCTGGGTTACGACACCAATCTGAATCTGGGGCCGAACCGCAATTCGGTGGTCATTCCCGGCCTGAGCCCCTTGCCGGCCACCCTTTCCAAGGACAGCAAGGCGAATGCCGATTATTTTGCCCAGCTGGGGGGCGGCTTCAATGTACGTGTTCCGGTCGCGCCGGGTATTGCCGTGCTGGCCGGGGTGTCGGGGACTGACCGGTTCAACGGCCGGACCGATCGCTTCGATCTGGGCAATATCGACGCCAACGTCGGTGTGGTCGTCAGCCAGGGCAAAAATGTCTATACGCTGATGGGGCAGTCCAATCACATCAGCGTCGATGAAGAGCGTTTTCGCATGGCCAACGGGCTGACTGCGCAGTGGCAGCACAACTACGATGCGCGCAACCAGATCAGTGTCTATGGCCAGTACAGCAACCTGCAATACCTGACGCAGTCGGTGCGCGATGCCGACCGCTGGGTGGCCGGCGCGGCCTATGCCCATATGTGGCGGGACAGTGCGGTCGCTTATGCCAGCGCCTATCTGGTCAGCGAGAAGGTGCATGCGGCGAATGTCGATTACCTTTCCTTTGATGGCGTTGGGTTGCGTTTCGGGGCGCGCGCCAGCCTCGGTGCTAAAACCACGCTGTTCGGCAGCCTGTCCGGCGAGTTCCGGCAATACGATGCGGTCGACCCCTCGTTCCTGGTCAAAAGGCGTGATGCGCAGTACAGCATGTTGCTGGGGGCCAGCTATGCCGTCGAGAAGGACTGGACGCTGACGCCGCAACTGTTGCTGGGTCTGAACGATTCGAATACCGCACTCAACGATTACCACCGCGAAATGGTTTCCGTGACCATTCGGCGTGAATTCTGATGGCTGGAGGCAATGTCATGAGCCCGTTTCGTCTTTTGCCGGCGCTTGCCTTGCTGGCGCCCTTGTCCTGCCTGGCGGCAGGTGCGGCCAATATCGATTTTGCCATCGGCGATGTGCAGGCCCTCAGTGCCGCCGCCGGCAGCCGCAGCCTGAGCAAGGGGGCGAAAGTTGTCAGTGGCGAAACCGTGCGCACCGGCGAGGGGCGTGCCCAGTTGCGTTTTGATGATGGTGCAATCATTTCGCTGCAGCCCAATACCGAGTTTCGCATCGACAGCTATCACTTCAGCGGTCAGCCGGATGGCAAGGAGCAGGGCTTCTTCACGCTGCTCAAGGGCAGCTTGCGTACCCTGACCGGACTGGTCGGACGCTTCAACAGGGACAGCTACAAGGTGACCACCTCGGTGGCGACCATCGGTATTCGCGGCACCGAATACACGCTGAGTTATCTCGGCGCCGAAAGCATCGCCGTGGCAACCGGTGATGGCGCGATCGAGGTTTGCAACGGTGGCGGCTGTGCCATCCTGGTCAGTGGTGACTCGGCGGTGATCGAAGGCCCCAACGGTGCGCTGCGCCGCGTCGAATTCCGGCCGCAACTGGCGCCGACCCAGCCCGGGGAGCAACTGCTGCCGCTGTTCTCGAGCAGTGATTTCCGCAACCAGGATGGTGCGATCCAGATCAATGCCAACCGGCTGACTTCCGGGCCCGGCTACGCGCTGGCCTGGTCGCATGGTTTTTCCGGCGGACTCGCGAGCGATGCCACAACCCAGTTCGGGGCGTCGGGCCAGTTGCTTACGGCAACCAACCAGAGCGGGACTTTTGCCGGCCAGACCCTGGGTGAGTCAGGCTCGGCTGATGGGGCGATTGGCTGGGGACGCTGGGCGACGGCAACTGATCCGTTGAGTACGCCGCTGACCGATTTCCATTATGTGGTCGGGCGGGAAACGCCGGCCAGCCAGCTGGCTGCACTGAACGGTGTCACCGCGACTTATCGGTTGATTGGTTATACCGCGCCAACAGGGGCGCCGGCCGGTACTGTTCTGGGTTCTCCGACCGGGACGCTGACCGCGAGCTTTGGGGCGAGTACGATGACTGTGTCAATGGCGCTGCAGGTGCCGTATACCTCTGGTGTCGGATCAGGCGTCAACACGATCACCGCCTCAACGGGTTCTGTGCCGCTAGCGTCTCATTTCACTTGGGGCGTTGGTGCAACGGGTGGCGGCTTGTTCTCAGGTGTCAATGCTGCCTACGCCGGAGCAACCTACAGCTCTTACGTCGGTGGCTACAGTCTTTCAGGGGCTGTAGCCTTCAAGCGCTAGTCGTCGTTCCTGCTTCAGTGCTGCCGGCGGTAGCTGACGAAATGTCCCTGCAGGCCGCTGGCGCTGCTCAGCGGCTTGCGTTGCTCGGCTTGCCAGTCGTTTGGAGATACCTCCGGGAAGCGGGTGTCTCCTTGCGGCGCATCATCGACCTCGGTCAGTTCGAGGCGGGTTGCGAACGCCATCGCCTGTTGATAGATCTCCCCGCCACCAATCACGAAAATATGCTTGTCAGCCGGCTGGTCGTCTGCACCAGCGGTCGACGCGATTTTTAGGGCGATTTCCAGCGAGCCGGCGATTTCGGCACCGGGGGCGACATAGTCGCCCTGGCGGGTGATCACGATGTTGCGCCGGCCGGGCAGCGGGCGAAAACGCGGCGGCAGCGATTCCCAGGTCTTGCGGCCCATGACCACGGTCTGACCGGCAGTCAGGGCCTTGAAATGTGCCATGTCTTCCGGGATGTTCCAGAGCAGCTGGTTGTCGCGACCGATGACCCGGTTGCTGGCGACGGCGGCGATGATGATGATGTCAGGCATGTTCAGGTCCGAAACTGGCGAAGGTGGTCGATCAGGCCGCGTGTCGAGCTGTCCAGCGTGTCACTGGCTGCTTCGCCGCGCAGGCAGGGGGCGAGACGGCTGGCCAGCTGCTTGCCGAGTTCGACACCCCACTGGTCGAAAGAATTGAGATTCCACAAGACACCGAGGCAGAACACCTTGTGCTCGTAAAGCGCGACCAGCTGGCCCAGCGTGAAGGGGCTCAGTTCGGGCAGCACGATGGTGGTCGAAGGCTGGTTGCCGGGGAAGGTCCGATAGGGCAGCAAGCTTTCCGGGATGCCGGCCTGACGGGCTTCCTTCTGGGTCTGACCGAAGGCCAGGGCGGAGGATTGCGCGAGACAGTTGGCGAGCAGGTTGCTGTGATGGCCGGGGAGCGGGAAATCGGAGCGAGCCAGTGCGATGAAGTCGCTGGCAACCAGCTCGCTGCCCTGATGCAGCAACTGGAAGAACGAGTGCTGCCCGTTGGTGCCGGCGGTGCCCCAGAGAATCGGGGCGGTAGCGATGTCGACCGGCAGGCCCTGGCGATCGACATGCTTGCCGTTGCTTTCCATTTCCAGCTGTTGCAGGTGGGCCGGCAGCAGACCGAGCGAATGGCTGTACGGGAAGACGCCATGGCTGTGCGCCTTGAGGAAATTGGTATTCCACAGGGCGAGGAGGGCGAGGGTCAGCGGCAGGTTGGATTCGGCGGGGGCACTGAAAAAGTGCTCGTCCATGTCGCGGGCGCCGGCCAGTAACTCCTTGAAATTGGCAAATCCGACAGCCAGCGCGATCGGCAGGCCGATCGCCGACCACAGCGAGAAGCGGCCTCCGACCCAGTCCTGGAATTCGAAGACGTTTTCCGGGGCAATGCCGAATTCGCCGGTGGCCTTGAGATTGGTCGAGGCCGCGACGAAGTGCCTGGCCACCATGCTCGGGTCGCCGCAGGCGGCGAGCAGCCAGTCGCGGGCGGTACGGGCGTTGGTGATGGTTTCCAGGGTGGTGAAGGTCTTGCTGGCGATCACGAACAGCGTGCTGCGCGGACTGAGGTGCTGCAGCATGTTGGCCAGATCGGCGCCATCGAGGTTCGAGACGAAGTGGACGCGGATGTCCGGGTGCTGGCGTGCGGCGAGAGCCTGAACCGCCATGTGCGGGCCGAGGTCGGAGCCGCCGATGCCGATGTTCAGGATGTCGGTAATGCGTTCGCCGCTATAGCCGCGCCACTGTCCACTATGGACACGTTCGCAGAAGGCTTGCATGCGTGTCAGCACGTTACGCACTTCGGGTGGTGCTGCGTCGCCGGCGCGCAGATCGACATGGCGTACCGCGCGTTGTTCGGTGTGGTTGATCGCTTCGCCGCTACGCATGCGCCTGGCCCAGCCGGCAATATCCGCGGTCTGGGCAAGTTGGCGCAACAGCTGCATGGTTTCGCCGGTCAGGCGCTGTTTTGAGTAGTCGACCAGCAGGTTGCCGTGGCGGCAGGAAAGGTGCTCGAAACGGCTTGGGTCGTCAGCAAACAGGCTGCGCAGATGCTTCTGGCGTAGTTGTTTGACATGGTCGGCGAGCGCACGCCAGCCCGAGGTTTCAGTAAGACGCATGGGCATGGCCTAAACAGCGACCGGCGCAGCGATGTGCGGGTGCGGGTCGTAGCCGTCGAGACGGAAATCCTCGAAGCGGAAGGCCAGCAGATCCGTGACGTCCGGATTGATCCACATCTGCGGCAGCGGGCGGGGCTCGCGGGCGAGTTGCAGTTGCGCCTGGGCAAAGTGGTTGGAATAGATGTGGGCGTCGCCGAAGGTATGCACGAAATCGCCCGGCTGGTAGCCGCAAACTTGCGCCAGCATCAGCGTCAACAGGGCGTAGGAAGCGATGTTGAAGGGCACGCCGAGGAAGATGTCGGCACTGCGCTGGTAGAGCTGGCAGGACAGTTTGCCGTCGGCGACGTAGAACTGGAACAGGCAGTGGCAGGGCGGTAGGGCCATGTTGTCCACATCGCCCGGATTCCAGGCCGAGACGATGTGACGGCGGGAGTCCGGATTGTTTTTCAGGCTGTGCACGAGTTGACCGATCTGGTCGATGACGCGCCCGTCCGGGGTTTCCCAGCGGCGCCACTGTTTGCCGTAGACTGGCCCGAGATCGCCATTCTCATCGGCCCATTCGTCCCAGATACGGACGCCGTTTTCCTTGAGGTAGGCGATGTTGGTGTCGCCCTGCAGGAACCACAGCAGTTCGTGGATGATCGACTTGAGGTGCAGCTTCTTGGTGGTAACCGCCGGGAATCCCTTGGCCAGGTCGAAGCGCATCTGCCAGCCAAAGACCGAGCGGGTGCCGGTGCCGGTACGGTCGGACTTGTCATGGCCCTGGTCGAGAACGTGGCGCATCAGGTCGAGGTATTGCTGCATGGGTATCGGCTGGCCGGATGAATGATCCTTGGATTTTACCAGTCCCGGCGACGCTGCGGATCACACTGTGACAAGAGTGTTTGGCCGGCACCCGGGCGACTGGCGAATTAAATTATTTATGCCCCTATCCTTGATCAGCGACTAGAATCGGGAGCTGAACTGCTGGAGAGGGAGAGAATGGTGCTTGACAAGATGCCAGGGCTGGGAAGGCTGCTCAGTCAGAAGGCGGAACACCCGCTGGCCGACGCACGCGAGTTGCGCCGGGTGATCGGTGAGCTGCCCGGTGATAACGCTTTCAAGGCGCTCGATGAAATCGCCGGTTGGCTGGAGTCTCTGCTGGCCGCGGACGAGTTTCCGCTGGATCGTGTTTTCGATGCGGCGAGTCAGCTGGAAGATGCCGCCCTGCCGCACCTCAAGCGCCTTTCCCGCGAATATCTGCATACCCTGCGCCTGACGCGCAATGATGAAAAGCGTCTGTGGTCGATCAATTACGGTTTCTGGACCTTGCTCGCGGCGGCCTATGAGCGCTGCCTGTACACGCCGTCCGACAAGCCCCGCGCCGCCGAAACCCTGAAGCTGCTGCTGCCGGCGCTGACGACGCGTCTGATTGCCGCGCTGGGGGCGATCATCAAGTGGGAACAGTTTCATTATGGTCCGACGCCGGGCGCCATCTGGCTGCGTCTCGGGCGGGCCATGGAAATGGCCGAGGCGGCGGGCGTTGCCGGCAAGCGGGTGATGTTGTCGCTGCAGGGCGGCATGTCCAGTGCACAGCAGGAATACGTCAAGGCCGTGGCGTTCCAGGCCGCGTCGATGGACAGCCTGATGCCGCTCGAGATCGAACTGGCCGAGCGCCTGATCATGCATTTCCTGCCCTCATTCATCTTTGCCAACGTGGCGCACGAAGACAGCGTCTATTGGGTCGACCTGCATCTCGCCCAGCCGCCGTTGCGCCTGGCCAGGATGCCCGCACGGGCCGAGCCCAGCCAGCGCTTTTTCAAGCCAGGCGAAGCCAACGCGGCCATGCGTGCCGTGCTGCACGACCTCGAGCAGGGCGGCGACATTCCGCCCGACATCAATCTCGGCGGGCAGTATCAGGTGCGTGCCGTGTTGCCGGTGTTGCGTCATCTCGCGGCTTATCTCGCGCCCATTCCGCCGCAGCGCCGGCATGACCGGCATCGCGTCAAGCACCGGATGTCGGTGATGAACGGGCTGGTCAATGCCTTCGTGGTGTTTTCGGGTGAATTTGGCGGTCGACCGGCTGGCTTGCCGATCGAAAGCTGGGTCGTCGAAAATGTCAGTCGTGGCGGCTTCGGGGCCGTGCTCAGCAATATTTCCGCCGAGTGGTTGCGCGTCGGGGCGTTGCTCGCCCTGCAGCCGGATGGCGGCGACAACTGGTTGCTCGGCATCGTCCGGCGTTATCACCGCGAAACCGAGAGTGAGGCCCGGGTCGGAATCCAGGCGCTCGCCCGGCAAGTCTGCTCGGTCGAGGTGACACCGCGCACGGCCTCCAAGTACGGTGCTGCCGCCAGCCTGCCCAGTTTGCTGATCGAGGACGGTTGCGAAGCCGGTGAGGTGCGTCTGGTGTTGCCGCCCAATTCGTTCGACCTGCGCGAAAGTCTCGATTACAGCCGCAATGGCCAGCGTTTCCTGCTCGCGCCGGTGGCCTTGCTGGAACAGACCGGCGAGTACGAACTGGCGCGCTACCGCCGCGGGCTGATCAGTTAAGCCGGGCGGATCGCCGACTTCGGGCGGAAGACCTTGATCACCGCCGGGTCGGTTTCGGCGTAGGGGCCGCCGATCAGGTCGATGCAGTAGGGCACGGCGGCAAAGATGCCGACGTGCGTGACTTCGCCGGCGGCATTGCGGACGCCTTCAAGCGTTTCCTTGATGGACTTCGGCTGGCCGGGCAGGTTGATGATCAGGGCCTGCTTGCGGATCACCGCCACCTGGCGCGACAGGATCGCGGTCGGCACGAAGTTGAGGCTGATCCGGCGCATTTCCTCGCCGAAACCCGGCATTTCCTTGTCGGCGACGGCCAGTGTTGCTTCCGGCGTCACGTCGCGCAGCGCCGGGCCGGTGCCGCCGGTGGTCAGCACCAGATGGCAGCCGCAGCGGTCGACCAGTTCAATCAGGGTATTTTCAATCGTCGGCTGATCGTCGGCGATCAAGCGCGTTTCGGCGCGCCAGGGCGTGCTCAGCGCGCCGCCCAGCCATTCCTGCAGGGCCGGGATACCCTTGTCTTCGTAGATGCCGGTCGAGGCGCGGTCACTGATCGAGACCAAGCCGATGATCAGTTGTTCACTCATCATCCGTTTCCGCAGCTTCCGGTGCCGGCTTGCCGTCCTGTTCCTGCAGCAGCTGGAAAATGGCGCGGAAACTCTTCGGCGGCTTGTTGCCTTCCTGTTCCTTGAGCGCGTTGCGGCGCAGCTGGCGCAACTGCTGCATGTCGAGGCCGGGCCACAGTGCGAGCAACTCGGGCAGGGCGCCTTCGTCGTCGATCAGGCGCTGGCGCATGCGTTCGAGGCGGTGGATACGCGCCACTTCGGCCGACGATTCGCCGCGCAGCAGCGCCAGGCCGGCGCGGATCGGTTCGTCGTCGACATTGCGCATCAGCTTGCCGAGATAGGCAACCTGGCGGCGGTGGGCGCCGTGGGCGGTGATCTTCTGGCATTCGCGCACGGCGTCGTAAATCTCTTCCGGCAGCTTGATCTTCTTGAGCTGGCCGACGGAAAGCTCGACCAGTTCGGCGCCGAGGTCGCGCAGTTCATGCATGGCCTCCTTCTTCTTGGTCTTCGAAGGGCGGCTGGTACTCTCGGTGAAATCTTCTTCTTGCATGGGGCGCGGTCGCAGGCGGGCATTGATGGGCTGCTATGATAGCGACTTTCCCGTTCGGACGCCCCTTTCATGCCTGAAGTCGCCAGCTTTTCCTACGCTTTTTCGACCTTGCAGCAACTGGCCGAGGATGTGCTCAAACATGCCCGGGAAAAGGGGGCGACCGCCTGTGAGGTCGATGTCTCGGAAGGTTTCGGCCAGTCGGTCGGGGTGCGTTGCGACGAGGTCGAAACCATCGAATTCAACCGCGACAAGGGCATCGGTATTTCCGTCTATTCCGGTCAGCGCAAGGGTTACGCCAGTACCTCCGACTTCTCGCCGCAGGCTTTGCGCGAAACGGTCGAGGCGGCGCTCAACATCGCCCGCTTCACCGCCGAAGACGACTGTGCCGGCTTGGCCGATGCGGCCTTGATGGCCAAGGATTGCCCTGATCTGGATTTGTTCCATCCCTGGGCGTTGACCGTTGAGGATGCGATCGAGACGGCCCGTCGTTGCGAACAGGCAGCGTTTGCCGCCAGTCCGCTGGTCAGCAATTCCGAAGGCGCCTCGGTGTCAACGCAGCAGGCGCATTTCGTTTCGGCCAACAGCCTCGGCTTCATGGGCGGTTATCCGACCTCGCGCCACTACATTTCCTGCTCGGTGATAGCCGGTGAGCAGGACGCCATGCAGCGCGACGACTGGTACACGACGCGCCGTTGTGCGGCTGAACTCGACGACGCCGCCAGCGTCGGCCGGATTGCCGCCGAGCGCGCGGTGGCGCGTCTTGGTGGGCGCAAGGTCAAGACCGGCGAATTCCCGGTGCTCTTCGAAGCGCCGCTTGCCGGCGGCCTGCTCGGCAGCCTGGTGCATGCCGTCAGCGGTGGGGCGCTGTACCGCAAGTCGTCCTTCCTGCTCGATCATCTCGGCAAGCGGGTGATGCCGGACTTCGTCAATATCTGCGAACGGCCGCACATCCTGCGCGGTCTCGGTTCCGGCTCCTTTGACAGCGACGGCGTCGCAACGCGCGATCGCGACATCGTGACCGGCGGCATCCTGCAGGGCTATTTCCTCAGTACCTATACCGGCCGCAAGCTGGGCATGCCGACCACGGCCAATGCCGGCGGCAGCCACAATCTGATCATCCAGCCCGGCGAACTCGACCTGGACGGCCTGCTCGCCAGAATGGGGCGCGGCCTGCTGGTCACCGAACTGCTCGGGCACGGCATCAATTACGTCACCGGCGACTACTCGCGCGGTGCCGCCGGCTACTGGGTGGAGAATGGCAAGATCGCCTACCCGGTCGAGGAAATCACCATTGCAGGCAATCTCAAGGCCATGCTGGCCGGCATCGTTGCGGTCGGGAACGATGTGGTGGTGCGCGGCTCCAAGCAGACGGGTTCCATCCTGATCGATCGCATGACGGTTGCGGGTGAATAAGTTATAAGGGTTTTCCGCAACTCGCCAAAGTTGCCGCTTTGATTAGAATTGAATCGCTAGACTGCCTGATGTACCCAACTAACACGAAGGAGACAATATGCAACGTCGTGACTTTCTGAAAAAAGCTTCCGTCGGCGCCGCTGCCGGCGCTGCAGCGACCATCGCCGCCCCGGCCATCGCCCAGTCCTCGCCGACCGTCAAATGGCGCCTGACTTCCAGCTTCCCGAAGAGCCTTGACACCATTTACGGTGGCGCCGAAGTGCTGGCCAACCGCGTGCGTGCAATCACCAACGGCAAGTTCGATATCCGCGTCTTCGCCGGCGGCGAAATCGTCCCCGGCCTGCAGGCCCTGGATGCCGTGCAGCAAGGTACCGTCGAAGTCTGCCACACCTGTTCCTACTACTATGTCGGCAAGGACAAGACCTTCGGCTTCGGTACCTCGGTGCCGTTCGGCATGAATGCCCGCCAGATGAATGCCTGGATCTACTACGGTGGCGGCCAGAAGGTGCTTGACGATTTCTATTCGAACTACAACGTCCTGTCTTTCGCCGGCGGCAACACCGGTACCCAGATGGGCGGCTGGTTCCGCAAGGAAGTGAAGACCCTGAAAGACCTCGACGGCCTGAAGATGCGCATCGCCGGTCTCGGTGGCAATGTTTTCTCGGCGCTTGGCGTCGTGCCGCAACAGATCGCCGGTGGCGACATCTACCCGGCGCTGGAAAAGGGCACTATCGATGCCGCCGAATGGGTCGGCCCCTTCGATGACGAAAAGCTCGGCTTCTACAAGGTTGCCAAGAACTACTACTACCCGGGTTGGTGGGAACCGGGCCCGACCATCCATTTCTTCGTGAACAAGGCCGAATGGGCCAAGCTGCCGAAGGAATACCAGGAAGCCTTCCAGGCGGCCGCCTACGAAGCCAATGTCACGATGCTGGCCGAGTACGACCACAAGAACCCGATCGCCCTGTCCAAGCTGCTGCAAAGCGGCGTCAAGCTGCAGAAGTACTCGGACGAGATCCTCGAAGCCGCTTACAAGGCCGCGCAGCAACTGTACTCCGATGAGTCGGCGAAGAATCCGGCCTTCAAGAAGGTGTACACCGAGTACGAAAAGTATCGCAAGACGCAGAACGCCTGGTTCAGCGTTGCCGAGCACCGCATGGATTCCTTCCTGCAGTCGCACAAGTAAGCCGTACCGGTCGACAACAAAAAACCCGCGAATTTCGCGGGTTTTTTTTGGCCAGGATTTCCGGCTCAGCTTTCGAGCATGCTGCGCAACATCCAGGCATTCTTTTCATGGATCTGCATGCGCTGGGTCAGCAGGTCGGCGGTCGGCTCGTCGCCGGCCTTGTCGACCAGCGGGAAGATGCTGCGTGCCGTCTTGGTCACGGCTTCCTGGCCGGCGAGCAGCTGCTTGAGCATTTCCGTCGCATTCGGCACGCCTTCGCTTTCCTTGATCACGGTCAGCGCGACGAATTCCTTGTAGGTGCCGGGGGCCGGAAAGCCGAGGGCGCGGATGCGTTCGGCGATCAGGTCGAGCGCATTCCACAGTTCGGTGTATTGCCCCATGAACATCACGTGCAGCGTGTTGAACATCGGGCCGGTGACGTTCCAGTGAAAGTTGTGGGTCTTCAGGTACAGGGTGTACGAGTCGGCGAGCAGGTGAGACAGCCCGTCGGCGATTTTTTCGCGATCTTTCTTGCTGATACCGATATCCATGATGCACTCCCTTCTGGTTGTAGGAAAACGGCCTGCCACCCTGGCTTGCCGCTTGAGACGTTGAAGCCATTTTGCCGCCAGATGTCCTGCGCAGCCAATCATTTGTGCTTATCCGGCGGATAGGTGGGCACTATAAATAAAAAAGGCGGGGTCGAAACCCCGCCTTTTTGCTGTCGATAAGGATGGTGCTGCTTATTTCTCGCCCTGCAGGTTCTTCAGCAGGTCGGCACTCGGGTCCTGTTGCTTCGAGCCTTCGTTGGCATCGTCCTGCATCAGGGTGTTCAGGTCGATCGGGGCAGGACCTTCGCCGCTGCGTTCGAGACGGGCCGCTTCGCGCTGCGCCTCGTCGCCATAGCTGACCACGCCCGGGAAGATGATGATGATCGCCACCATCAGGATCTGGATGCAGACGAAGGGAATGGCGCCCCAGTAGATATCCGTCGTCTTGATCGAGGCAGGGGCCACCGAGCGCAGGTAGAACAGCGCGAAGCCGAAGGGCGGATGCATGAAGGAAGTCTGCATGTTCACCCCGAGCAGCACGCCGAACCAGATCAGGTCGATGCCCAGCTTGTCCGCCACCGGTGCGAGCAGCGGCACGATGATGAAGGACAGTTCGAAGAAGTCGAGGAAGAAGGCAAGCAGGAAGACCAGGATGTTGACCACGATCAGGAAGCCGAGCTGGCCGCCGGGCAGCGAAAGCAGCAGGTGCTCGACCCAGAGGTCGCCATTGACCGCGCGGAAGACCAGACCGAAGACCGTCGAGCCGACCAGGATGAAGACCACGAAGGAAGACAGCTTGCCGGTGGTTTCCATGGCTTGCTTGAGCAGCTTCCAGGACAGGCGCTTGCGGGCGACAGCGAGGATCAGTGCGCCGGCAGCACCCATGGCGCCGCCTTCGGTCGGCGTCGCGATGCCGAGGAAGATGGTGCCGAGGACCAGGAAGATCAGGACCAGCGGCGGCACCAGCGTCGTCAATACGCGCAGCAGCAGCTTGGCGCCACGCAGGCTGCGGGCTTCCGGCGGCAGGGCCGGGGCAGCATTCGGCTTGATGACGGTGAGAATCGCAACGTAACCGACATAGAGACCGGTCAGGATGAGGCCGGGGATCATGGCGCCTTCGTACATGTCGCCAACCGACTTGCCGAGCTGGTCGGCCATGATGATCAGGACCAGTGACGGCGGAATGATCTGGGCCAGCGTGCCGGAGGCGGCGATGACGCCGGAAGCGAGACGCTTGTCGTAACCGTAGCGCAGCATGATGGGCAGCGAGATCAGGCCCATCGAGATCACCGAAGCGGCAACCACGCCGGTCGTCGCGGCGAGCAGCGCGCCGACGAAAATCACCGCGTAGGCCAGGCCGCCACGCATCGGACCGAACAGCTGGCCGATCGTGTCGAGCAGGTCTTCCGCCATGCCGGATCGCTCCAGAACCAGCCCCATGAAGGTGAAGAAGGGGATGGCGAGCAGCGTGTCATTGGCCATGATGCCGAAGATGCGCTCCGGCAGCGCCTGGAACAGCGCCGGCTGGAGCAGGCCCAGTTCGATGCCGAGCAGGCCGAAGACGATGCCGTTGGCGGCCAGCGCGAAGGCGACCGGGTAGCCGAAAAGCAGGAAGAGGACGAGGGCGCCGAACATCAGTGGCGCCATGTTGCCGATAATCCATTCCATTATTTGGCCTCCTTGGCATTGGCGGCGGCAATGGCGGCAGCCAGTTCTTCTTCGGGGGTCGGACCCTTTGCCTTGTTGTTCGGGTCTTCGATCAGGCCGGCCAGGAAGGCGATGCGCTTGATCAGTTCGGAAATGCCCTGCAGGGCGAGCAGCGTGAAGCCGATCGGCAGCAGCACCTTGACCGGCCAGCGAATCAGGCCGCCGGCATTGGAGGACATTTCGTTGATCCTGTAGGATTCAGCGACCAGGGGCAGCGACAGCCAGAGCACGACGATGACCATGGGCAGCAGGAAGAACAGGGTGCCGATGATGTCGATCACGGCCTGGCCCTTGGGCGACAATTTGCCGGCCAGCACGTCGATGCGGACGTGCTCGTTCTTTTGCAGGGTATAGGGCGAACACAGGATGAAGACAGCGGCAAACAGGTACCACTGGATTTCCAGCAGGCCGTTGGAACTGTAGTTGAAGATGAAACGGACGGTGGCATTGCCGGCGCTGAAGATGGTCATCAGCAGTACCAGCCAGAACGCTGCTTTGCCGACCCGCTCGTTGAGCCAGTCGATCAGCTGCGAGAGCTTGAGCAGAAGGGTCACGAAAAGTCCTCCTCGGTTGATAAAATTCCCGGCTTCTGAAGTGTCCGGGGTTGATGGAAATCCCATTGGGCCAAATTTACAGCGAAGGGTGCGCAGCAACCATGGTGGAAATCCCTACAAGCCAGCCGACCCGCATCTGCCTGGTGCGACACGGCGAGACCGAATGGAATGCCGAGCGCCGCATCCAGGGGCAGATCGATATCGGGCTCAACGAAAATGGCGTGCGCCAGGCCGAGGCGGCCGGTCGCTGGCTGCAGGGGACCGGCATTGTCGCCCTTTACAGCAGCGATCTCAAGCGTGCCTGGACGACGGCGCAGGCGATAGGTTCGGCTCTCGGTCTGGTGCCGCACGCTGCGCCGGAGATGCGCGAACGGCGTTATGGCGTGTTCGAAGGCCTGACCTACGCCGAGGCGCAGCAGAAGTTTCCCGACGGTTACGCCGCATTTGAAGGGCGCAATGCCGACTACGCCTTCGAAAACGGCGAGAGCCTGCAAGTGATGTTCGCGCGCGTCACCGGTAAGCTGCAGACAATTGCCGCGGCACATGCCGGCCAGACGGTGGCGGTCGTGCTGCATGGCGGCGTGCTCGACATCATCAACCGCTTCGTGCGCGGCAACAGCCTCGAGATGCAGCGCGATTTCCTGATCCCGAATGCCGGCCTCAACTGGATCGCAACGGTCGACGGCCGCTGGCACATCGAAAGCTGGGCCGAAACCGATCATCTGGCGCCAGGCGCCCTTGATGAGCTTCCGGCGTGATAAAATTCACGCCCTTTTCAATGGCTTGAGGCATTCCCCATGTTTTCCGCGAAAGACACCCTGGCAAAAGTTGACCCTGAACTCTGGCAGGCCATGCAGGCCGAAGTCCAGCGTCAGGAAGACCACATCGAACTGATCGCGTCCGAAAACTACGTGAGCAACGCAGTCATGGAAGCCCAGGGCTCCCAGCTCACCAACAAGTATGCCGAAGGCTATCCGGGCAAGCGCTACTACGGTGGCTGCGAACACGTTGACGTGACCGAGCAGATCGCCATCGATCGCCTGAAGGCGCTGTTCGGTGCCGATGCCGCCAACGTCCAGCCGAACTCCGGCTCGCAGGCCAACCAGGCCGTGCTGATGGCTTTCTGCAAGCCCGGCGACACCATCATGGGCATGAGCCTGGCCGAAGGCGGTCACCTGACCCACGGCATGCCGCTCAACATGTCCGGCAAGTGGTTCAACGTCGTTTCCTACGGCCTCGATGCCAACGAAGCCATCGACTACGACAAGATGGAAGCCCTCGCCCGCGAACACAAGCCGCGTCTGATCGTGGCCGGTGCCTCGGCCTATTCGCTGCGCATCGACTGGGAACGCTTCGCCAAGGTCGCCAAGGAAGTCGGCGCCATTTTCTGGGTCGACATGGCCCACTACGCCGGCCTGATCGCTGCCGGCTTCTACCCGAACCCGGTGCCTTTCGCCGATGTCGTCACCACGACCACGCACAAGACCCTGCGCGGCCCGCGCGGTGGCGTGGTGCTGATGAAGGCCGAGCACGAAAAGGCCATCAATTCGGCAATTTTCCCGGGTTTGCAAGGTGGACCGCTGGAGCACGTCATCGCGGCCAAGGCCGTTGCCTTCAAGGAAGCCGCAACGCCGGAATTCAAGAACTACCAGGAACAGGTCATCAACAACGCCCGCGTCATGGCCCGCGTGCTGGGTGAAGAGCGCGGCCTGCGCGTCGTTTCCGGTCGTACCGAGAGCCACGTCTTCCTGCTCGACCTGCGTGCCAAGAACATCACCGGCAAGGAAGCCGAAGCCGCACTCGGCCGTGCCCACATCACGGTCAACAAGAACGGCATCCCGAACGACCCGCAGAAGCCCTTCGTCACCTCGGGCATCCGCATCGGTTCGCCGGCCATGACGACGCGCGGTTTCCGTGAAATCGAAGCCGAGACCATCGCCCACCTGATCGCCGACGTTCTCGATGCACCGAACGACGAGGCCGTTGCCGCCACCGTGCGTGCCAAGGTTTCCGAGCTGTGCAGGAAGTTCCCGGTGTACGGCGCCTGATTGGATCGAGGATTTGGGATCGAGCTGTTAGCAAGAACACTCGATCCTGATAACTCGATCCTGGATCCTATCCATGAAATGCCCTTTCTGCGGTGCTGAAGATACGGCGGTTGCCGATACCCGTCTCAACGATGACGGCGATGTCGTGCGGCGCCGCAGGAAGTGCAATGCCTGCGACAAGCGGTTCACGACCTATGAACGGGCCGAAATCCAGTTGCCGCAGGTGGTCAAGAAGAACGGCCTGCGCACCGAGTTCAGTCGTGCCAAGCTGCGCGCCAGTCTCGAACTGGCGCTGCGCAAGCGGCCGGTGTCGATCGAGTCGGTCGATACCGCGGTCGCCGATATCGAGGAAATGCTGCTTTCCGCCGGTGAGCGGGAAGTGTCGACGCAACAGTTGGGCGAGTTCGTCATGCGCGAGCTGAAGAAGCTCGACAAGGTCGCTTACATCCGCTTTGCCTCGGTCTATCGCAATTTTGAAGACGTGGATGCGTTTTCCCGCGCCATCCGCGAAGTCTCGCCTTCCCAGAAGAAAAAATGAGTTTTGCCGCCGTCGACCACGGCATGATGGCGCGCGCCCTGCAACTGGCCGAGCGCGGCCTGTGGACGACTTCGCCCAATCCGCGCGTCGGCTGCGTGCTGGTCCGCGATGGCGAAATCGTCGGTGAAGGCTGGCACGAGAAGGCCGGCGAGCCGCATGCCGAGGTGCATGCCCTGCGCCAGGCGGGGGAAAAGGCCAAGGGGGCGACGGCTTACGTCACGCTTGAGCCGTGCAGTCATTACGGGCGCACGCCGCCCTGTGCCGAAGCCTTGATCAAGGCCGGTGTCGCGCGCGTTGTCGCGGCGATGACCGACCCCAATCCGCTGGTTGCCGGCAAAGGGCTGGCCCTGCTTGAGGCTGCGGGTATCGCAACCGCCAGCGGTTTGCTGGAAAACGAGGCGCGCGAACTGAACATCGGTTTCGTCTCGCGCATGACGCGCGGCCGGCCCTGGTTGCGCCTCAAGGCGGCGGCCAGCCTGGACGGCAAGACGGCGCTCAACAACGGCGTCAGCCAGTGGATCACCGGGCCGCAGGCGCGCCTTGACGGCCAGCGCTGGCGGGCGCGGGCCTGCGCCGTGCTGACCGGCATCGGCACGGTGCGCGACGACGATCCGCAACTCAATGTGCGCGACCTGCCGACGTCACGCCAGCCGTTGCGCGTGATCGTCGACAGCCGGCTGGAAACGCCGCTCACGGCGAGGATTCTGCTAGGCGGGCCAGTCCTGGTCGCGGCGGCGGTCGACGACCTGAAAAAGGCCGATTTGCTGCGGTCGACCGGTGCGGAAGTCGTGATTCTGCCCAACGCCGCCGGCAAAGTTGAACTCAAGGATTTGCTCGAAGAATTGGGTCGGCGCGGCATCAACGAAGTGCATGCCGAGGCCGGTTTCAAGCTCAATGGTTCATTGCTGCGCGAAGGTCTGGTCGACGAGTTGCTGCTCTACCTGGCGCCCTGCCTGATCGGCCACGATGCGAGCGGCCTGTTCAACCTGCCGGCACTGACTACGCTAGCCGGCAAGCAGCAGTTGCAGATTCGCGATCTACGTCAGCTCGGCGAAGATATTCGCCTGCTCGCGCGTCCCCGTTAGGGCCGCATACCGCACAGTCCGGATCTTTCCGGAATTTGACGCTGCGCCATTCCATATCCAGTGCATCGAGCAGCAACAGTCGCCCGCTCAGCGACTGACCGATACCGGCCGCCAGCTTCAAGGCCTCGGTCGCCTGCATGCTGCCGATGATGCCGGTCAGCGGCGCCAGCACCCCCATCACCGCGCAACGCACTTCCTCGACATCCTCGGCTTCGGGAAACAGGCAGTGGTAACACGGCGCGTCGTCGCGGCGCTGGTCGTAAACGCTGATCTGGCCGTCGAAGCGGATCGCGGCACCGGATACCAGCGGCTTCCTGTGATGCACGCAGGCGCGGTTGATGGCGTGCCGGGTGGAGAAGTTGTCGGTGCAGTCGAGCACGATGTTGGCCGTTGCGACCAGTGCATCGAGCTCGGCGCCGGCCAGCCTTTTTTGCACTGGGACGACGTCGACCGTCGGGTTGATCGCGGCGAGTGCCTGTTTGCCGGATTCCGCCTTGGCGATGCCAACGCGGGACTGGACGTGCAGGATCTGGCGCTGCAGGTTGGTGAAATCGACCGTGTCGTCATCAACCAGCGTGATTTTGCCGATTCCGGCTGATGCCAGGTAGAGTGCGACCGGCGAACCGAGGCCGCCAGCGCCGATGATCAGCGCATGCGTGGCAAGAATACGTTCCTGCCCCTCGATGCCGATGGCGTCGAGCAGGATGTGGCGGCTGTAACGGAGGAGTTGGTCGTCGGTCATTTCAGGATCGAGTCGTCAGGATCGAGAGGTTTTGCTGACAGCTCGATCCTCGATCCTGTGTGCTACTTGTATTCCCGCCACTCTGGCGGTGTGTCGTCATGGTCGCCGTGTGGACGGTGTTCCCAGGCCTTGACGTAGGCTTCGTCGGCCGAGCGTTTGAGGCGTTTTTCCGGGGCGCCAAGGTTGTGCAACTGGGTGTCCTCGACGTAATGGATCAGGGCGCGCGTCAGCTTGCTCATCAGTGTGTTGTCGAGGTGGTAGCCCTTGTCCTCGAGGTGACCTTCGAGTTCCTCGAGGGTGTGCTGCTGCAGCTCGTAAGTGACTCCGACCGCGCGTTTCTCGGTGCGCGCGGCCACTTCCACCTCTTCCAGTCGCTTCAGGTCGTCGGCGGCCTCCGGCACCTGGCCCGGCGGAAATTTCGAGAAAAGGATTTCGCGATGTTTCTTCAGATCGGTAGAAGTCATCATGCCTCCCGGACGGGCTATTCCTTCGCCTTATTCTGCATGATCTGCAGGCCCTTGAGAAGATTGACCGCCTGCTGGAACTGGTAGTCGCTCTTGCTGGCGTACTCCATGCGGACCGGCGCTTCTTCGTCGTTTTCGTCCTTCTTGTCCTTGCCGGATTTGCCCTGTGTCTTGGCCGGCTGAGCCTTGCTTTCCTGCTTGGCAGCCTCCTTGGCGGCTTCCTTTTCCTTGTCGTTGATCAGGTGGCGGTCGAGGTCGGCTTCGCGGATTTGCATGCCGCTGCTGCCATTGGCCGTTTCTTCGACAACGATGTCGGGAACAATACCCTTGGCCTGGATCGAGCGGCCGTCCGGCGTGTAGTAACGGGCCGTGGTCAGCTTGATCGCGGTGTTGCCGGGCAGCGGCAGGACAGACTGCACCGAGCCCTTGCCGAAGGTCTGGGTGCCGAGGATGATCGCCCGCTTGTGATCCTGCAACGCGCCGGCAACGATTTCGGAAGCCGAGGCAGAGCCGCCATTGACCAGAACGACCATGGCGACCTTCTTGATGTCGACCGGCAGGCCCTTGAGCGGGTCTTCCTTGCTGCCGCGCAGGTAATCCTGGGCGCGGGCACGGAACTCCTGTTTGGCATCCGCGGTGCGGCCATCGGTCGAGACGACCTTGGCATCCGGCGGCAGGAAGGCGGCGGAAACGCCGATCGCGCTGTTGAGCAGGCCGCCCGGATCGTTACGCAGGTCGAGCACGAGGCCATTTACCTTGTTGCCGTCCTTGTACAGATTGGCGGCCGCCTTGGCGACTTCGGCGACGGTGTTTTCCTGGAACTGGGTGATGCGGATCCAGCCGTAGCCATCGACCAACTTGGATTTGACGCTCTGCACCTTGATCACTTCGCGGATCAGGGTCACTTCAATCGGCTTGTTTTCGCCCTTGCGGATGATCGACAGCTTGATCGGCGTCTTCGGCTTGCCGCGCATTTTCTTGACCGCATCGGAGAGGGTCAGGCCCTTGACCGGGGCGTCGTCGAGCTTGAAGATCAGGTCGCCTGCCTTCAGACCGGCGCGGTAGGCCGGCGTATCCTCGATCGGCGAAACGACCTTGACCAGGCCTTCTTCCATGCCGACTTCGATGCCCAGGCCGCCGAACTCGCCCTGGGTGCCGACCTGCAGGTCCTTGAAGGCATCGGCGTCGAGGTAGGACGAATGCGGGTCGAGATTGGAGAGCATGCCGGAGATCGCGTTGGCGATCATTTTCTTGTCTTCGACCGGCTCGACATAGCCCTGCTTGATGGCGCTATAGACCTCGGCAAAGGTGCGCAACTCCTCGATCGGCAAGCCTGCCTTGACATCCTTCTCGGCCAGGGCCGGGATGTGCAGGCTGATGAGTGCGCCGGCGACGAAGCCGCCTAATGCCAAGCTGATAGTTTTTGTTTTGCTCATTTCAAACTGGACCATTTCATCGGGTCGATCGGTTGCCCCTGGTGGCGGAGCTCAAAGTATAAACCGGATTCCGGATTGCCCCCGCTATTGCCCACGGTGGCCAAAGTTTCCCCACCCTTGACGGCCTGGCCGACCTGTTTGAGCAGGGAATCGTTGTTGCCGTAGATCGACAGATAGGCGTCGCCGTGGTCGACGATCAGGAGATTGCCAAAACCGCGCATCCAGTCGGCAAAGACGACTTTGCCGCCGGCTACCGCCTTGACTTCGCTGCCATTGCCTGCCTTGATGAACAGGCCGCGCCAGGTGCCGCCGCCTTCGCGTGGCGAGCCGAAGCGGCCGAGCACCGAGCCGCGCACTGGCAGGCGCAGGTTGCCGCGCTGACGCGCAAAGCTGCCGTCACTGGCGACCGGTTCGTAGCGGTTCTCGGCTTCGGCGGTTCGCGGGCGGGGCGGTTCGGTTACAGGCGGCGGGCGTGAGTTTTCGCGCGATTCATTGTTCGCCGGTTTGCTGTTCTTTTGCTTAGCCGCTTCTGCCTGGCGGGCGGCTTCCGCGGCACGTGCGGCCGCTGCTGCCTTGGCCGCTGCCGCGGCCTGCTTGGCAAGGATGGTCGATAGGCGGTCGATCAGCTGGGTCAGGCGCTTTTCGTTTTGCTGCAGGTTGCCGATTTCCTTGCGCTGCGCTTTGACCTTGTCGGAAATCTGGGCGTACAGCTTCTGGTGTTCTTCGCGCTGCTTCTGCAATTCGGCGTGGCGTTGCTGCTGCTGGGCGGCGACTTCC
Source organism: Quatrionicoccus australiensis (assembly GCF_020510525.1). Lineage (NCBI taxonomy): Bacteria > Pseudomonadati > Pseudomonadota > Betaproteobacteria > Rhodocyclales > Azonexaceae > Quatrionicoccus > Quatrionicoccus australiensis. The sequence goes on along the minus strand of NZ_CP075188.1, from coordinate 3,575,504 downwards.
TGCAGTTCGTCGGCGCGTTCCTTGGCGTCGGCGGCCAGCGCCTTCTTGCGATCCAGCGTGGCGTTGATCTCGCCCATCAGTTCGGCGCGGGACAGGGCGATGGCAGACAGATAGTGCAGGTCGCGCGCCATCTGGTTCGGGTCGTTGCCGTTGAGCAGCAGTTGCAGCGAGTCGGGCGTGCCGCGCAGATACTGCTTGTAAAGCAGCTTTTCCAGTTGCGACTGCTGCTGGCCGAGCGTGCTGCCCAGTTCCTGCGACTGTTGTTCGAGATTTTTCAGCTTTTTTTCGAGTTGACCGCGTTGCTCCGACAATTCGAGCAGTTCGCGCTGCAGGCGGGATATCTTGCGTTCCGATTCGTGCAGGCGGTCGGCCGCATCGGCCTTGCTTTCCTCGCTGCTGTTCAGGTCCTTGCGCAGGCCTTCAATGCGGCTGCGCAATTCGCCGAGGTCAGCCTGCTTTTCGGCGATTTCCGGCGGAGATGAGCTGGCCTCCGCTTTCTTTTTCGTGTTTTCCCGGGCGTCGACCGGTGCGGCAACCTGGCAGAGCGTAATCAGCAAGCTTGCCAGCAGCGCACCGTACTTCCGGCGCAGTGCCGGCCTGGCGGATGGCCCGGGTTGGGAACCCTGACGGAAAGCATGGGGCGAAATGGCGGGCACGGATTCTCGGGGCTGATTAAGGTCGGCGAAACGCAGACCATTATTTTATAATGGCCCATTAGCCGACAACGAGGTTTTATTATTTTGGACAAGCCAAGCTTCAACCTGATCGAAAAGCAGGAGCATATCGAGATGGCAGCGCGCGCCCTCAAGGCCATTGCCCATCCGCTCCGCCTGAAGATCCTTTGCGTGGTTGGCGACCAGGAAGCCTGCGTTCAGGAAATCGTCGATGCGGTCGGTACCTCGCAAAGCAACATTTCGCAGCATCTGGCTATTTTGCGCGAGAAGGGCGTTTTGCTGACGCGCAAGGATGCCAATCGTGTTTTTTATCGGGTGGGCGACCAGCGCACCCTGCAGCTCGTCGGAATGATGCGCGAAGTTTTTTGTGGTGTGGAGAATTAACAGATGCCGATTCCGATGGACTTTATCAACCAGAACATCCTGCTCATCTCGATCATCGTGATCAGCGGCGTCGGCCTTGTCTGGCCGATGTTCATGGGGTCTTCCGCCAACGAGGTCAATCCGGCCGCGGCAACCCTGCTGATCAATCGCGAGGATGCGATCGTGATCGACGTGCGCGAAGCCGATGAGTTCGCTGCCGGCCATCTGCCGGATGCGCGCAATCTTCCCCTGAGCAAGCTGGCGGACCGGGTGAGCGAAATCGAGAAGTACAAGGACAAGCCGCTGATCGTTTGCTGCACGGCCGGCATGCGCTCGGCCAAGGGCTGCGGCCAACTGGCCAAGCTCGGTTTCACCCGCACGCACAGCCTGGCCGGTGGCGTCGATGCCTGGGTCGGGGCCGGTTATCCGATCAAGAAAGGCAGCCGCAACAAATGAGCGCCCATGTCCTGATGTACACCACGGCGGTCTGCCCTTACTGCACGCGTGCCAAGCAATTGCTGGCGGCGCGTGGCGTGACCGCAATCGAGGAAGTCCGCATCGATATCGATCCCGAGCGGCGTGATGAAATGATGCAGCGCACCAAGCGCCGCACCGTGCCGCAAATCTACATTGGTGAAACCCATGTCGGCGGCTGCGACGATCTTTACGCGCTGGATGCCGCGGGCGGACTGACGCCCCTGCTTGCAGCCGGCGCCTGAAACCCATCAACTTACAGAAAGAGAATCATGGAACAAAACGAACAGCCCATCTTCGGTATCGAAAAACTCTACGTCAAGGATCTTTCCATCGAAGTGCCGAATGCACCGGAAATCTTCCTTGAGCACGATGCGCCGCAAGTCGAGATCAAGCTCAATTCGAATGGCCGTGGCGTCGGTGAAGGTGTTTTCGAAGTCATGCTGACGGTGACTGTGACGGCGACCCTGGGCGAAAAGACGGTGTTCCTGGTCGAAGTGGGTCAGGCCGGCATCTTCCGCATCGTCAATGTGCCGGATGAGCAGGTCGAGCCGCTGGTTGCCGTGGCTTGCCCGAACATTCTCTTCCCGTATGCCCGCGAAGCGATTTCCGATGCCGTGACGCGCGCCGGCTTCCAGCCCATCGTGCTGCAGCCGGTCAATTTCGAAGCCATGTACATGCAGCGCCTGCAGGAAGCCCAGGCCGCGGCTTCGACCGAAAACACCCTGCAGTAAATCATGAACATCCGGCGGACTCTGGCCAGCCTTTTCCTGCTCGGTATCGCAGGTACGGCGGCGGCACTCGACTATCGTTCGGTCGATGTGCCGGCGGCGATTCTTTACGATGCCCCGTCGCAAAAGGGCAAGAAGCTCTATCTGATCAAGGCGCAGACGCCGGTCGAGGTGGTGGTGCGTCTTGATGGCTGGCTCAAGGTTCGCGATGCCGAAGGGACGCTGGCCTGGATAGAGTCACGCCAGGTCAGCGAACGCCGGATGCTGGTGGTGACGGCGCCGAAGGCGGAAATCCGTCAATCCGACAAGCCGGAGTCGGCGGTCGTGGCCGAACTCGACAAATGGGTCGCGGTCGAGTTCATCGAAACTGCTTCGCCCGGTTGGGCCAAGGTGCGCCATCGCGATGGCGCGACCGGTTATATCCGTTCGGCGCAGGTCTGGGGTCTATGAAAATAACGCTGTTGGGGGCCGGTGCCTGGGGCACCGCATTGTCCATTGCCTTTGCCGGCAAGCATGATGTGACACTTTGGTCGCGCGAGGAGGACGTAGCGGTCGACCTGTTGAAAAACCGGGAAAACCGTCGTTTCTTCCCCGGTCACAAATTGCCGCCTTCAGTGGCGGTCTCGATCGATTTTGCCGATGCGGTCAGCGGCGCCGATCTGCTGGTCATCGCGACGCCGATTGCCGGCCTGCGGCCCACCGTCGAGTTGCTGCACGCGATGGCTTCGACGCAACCCATACTCTGGGTGTGCAAGGGCTTTGAAGCGGGCAGCGGCAAGCTGCCGCATCAGGTAGTCATGGAAGTGCTCGGCGAGAATGTGGTCTGTGGCGCTTTGTCCGGGCCGAGTTTTGCCGAGGAAGTCGCAACAGGTCAGCCGACCGCCGTGGCGCTGGCGGCCAACAATCCGGCCTTTGCCCGCGAAGCGGCGCGCCAGTTGCACACCACGCGCCTGCGCATCTACGCCAACGACGATCTGGTTGGCGTCGAAGTCGGCGGTGCCGTCAAGAATGTCCTGGCGATTGCGACCGGTGCCTGCGATGGTCTCGGTCTGGGCTTGAATACACGGGCCGCGCTGATTACCCGTGGCCTGGCCGAAATTGCCCGTCTCGGCCTGGCGCTTGGCGCCCAGCGCGACACCTTCATGGGCCTGGCCGGCATGGGCGACCTGATCCTGACCTGTACCGGCGATCTTTCGCGCAATCGGCGGGTTGGTCTGGCGCTCGCCGAGAACAAGTCGCTGCCGCAGATTCTCGAAGAACTCGGGCACGTTGCCGAGGGCGTCTATACCGCCCGCGAAGTCGATCAGCTGGCGCGCAAGCTGGGTGTCGAGATGCCGATCAGTGCCGCGGTTGCTGCCGTTCTGGATGGCCGTTTGACGGCGGCGCAGGCGGTCGATCAGCTGATGGCGCGCGATCCGAAGGAAGAGCTCGCTTAAAAGCTTGCAGCGAAGCCGGCCTGGCGCCAGGCTTCGAATACGGTCACCGCCGCCGCATTCGACAGATTGAGGCTGCGCTGGCCGGCCTGCATGGGCAGGCGCAGACGCGCTTCCGGCGCGAATTCGGCGAGCACTTCCGGCGGCAGGCCGCTGGTCTCGCGACCAAAAACAAACACATCATCCTTTTGCAGAACCTGCGCAAACAGGTTGCTGCTGCCCTTGGTCGTCATCGCCAGCAGGCGGCGTCCGGCCAGTGCGGCCTTGCACGCCGTCCAGTCCGGGTGGCGGACGACGCGCGCGTATTCGTGATAATCGAGGCCGGCCCGGCGCAGATGCTTGTCGGTGATGTCGAAGCCGAGCGGCTCGACCAGATGCAGTTCGGCGCCGGTATTGGCGCACAGGCGGATGATATTGCCCGTGTTGGGCGGGATCTCGGGCTGGTAGAGGACGACGGCGAACACGTTGCGGGTTTCGTTGGCTGGGCTGGGTTGCGGATTAGATCACGAATGGCGCGCCGAATGTTTCAGGGCGCGTGCTGCGACGGCCACAGTGACGCTTGCCGCGCCATGCAGCTTGAGGACGCGGGCACATTCGCTGGCGGTGGCGCCGCTGGTCATCACGTCGTCGAGCAGCAGGAGGTGTCTGCCGCTGAAATCGCTGCGGCATTCGAAGGCGCCGCGCACATTTTTGTGGCGTTCCTTGAGCGGCAATTCGGCCTGCGCCGGCGTGGCGCGCGTGCGCTGCAGGTTGTAGCGGTCGACCGGTATTTTCAGGTGTTTTTCCAGGTGTGCGGCGATTTCCGCCGCCTGGTTGAAGCCGCGTTCGGCGAGGCGTTGCGCATGCAGAGGCAGCGGCACGATCAGTTCGAATGTTTGCCCGGTCAGGCGCGCCGCCAGCGTGTCGCCCAGCCACTCGGCGACGGCTAGCTGGTGTCCGTACTTGAGCGCATGCACGATACGGTCGAGCGGAAAATCATAGCGAAAAAGGGAGCATGTGGCATCGAAGTGCGGCGGCTCGTGCAGGCAGGCGCCGCAGCGCTCGCCAAAGGTGGTCGGCAGGCTGCATTGCGGACAGAGCGCCGTCGGCAGCAGCGGCAGATCGTCGGCGCAGGCCGGGCAGAGCAGGCTGCCGCCGCTGTCGGCGCTGCACAGCAGGCAACTGGCCGGGAGCAGCTCGTCGAGGAACTGGCCGGCAAGCTGTCGCAGCGAATGGGGCTGGGTTAAAATTGACATCCTCTAGCAGCGTCTTCGATAATCCATAATTACCGATACGCTTCGTATCTGATTTTTATCGCATTTTTCACGCAAGGCCTTCCATGCAACAAGCTAGCTCCCTCGCCGCCGTTCCTGCTGTTTCACCGACTGAAGCCGTTCCTCCCTGGACGCTCGCCGAGGTGCTTGCGCTGTACGACCTGCCGTTGATGGACTTGATCTGGCGCGCCCAGGGCGTGCATCGCGAGAATTTCGATCCGAACGCCATTCAACGCTCGACGCTGCTTTCGGTCAAGACCGGCGGTTGCTCGGAGGATTGCAGCTACTGTTCGCAGTCGGCCCGCTACGACACCGACACCGAGCGCGAGCGTCTGATGCCGCTCGACCAGGTGGTCGCCGCCGCGCAGGCCGCCAAGGACAAGGGCGCCTCGCGTTTCTGCATGGGTGCTGCCTGGAAGGGGCCGAAAGACAACGATCTCGATCGCGTGCTCGACATGGTGCGCGAAGTGAAGGCGCTCGGCATGCAGACCTGCGTCACGCTCGGCATGCTCAAGGAAGGCCAGGCCGAAAAGCTCAAGGAAGCCGGCCTCGACTATTACAACCACAATCTCGATACCGACAAGGAGTTCTACGGTCAGGTCATCAAGACGCATACCCAGGAAGATCGTCTCGATACGCTCGACCAGGTGCGCGACGCCGGCATCAATGTCTGTTCGGGTGGCATCATCGGCATGGGCGAGTCGCGCAAGAACCGCGCTGCGCTGATCGTCCAGCTCGCCAACATGCCGCAGCCGCCGGAATCCGTGCCGATCAACAACCTCGTGCCGATTCCCGGCACGCCGATGGCCGATACCGCGCGTCTCGATCCCTTCGAGTTCGTGCGCACCATCGCCGCCGCCCGCATCACCATGCCGAAATCCTGGGTGCGCCTGTCGGCTGGCCGTCAGGAAATGAGCGACGAGCTGCAGGCCCTGTGCTTCCTGGCCGGTGCCAACTCGATGTTCTACGGCGACTTCCTGCTCACCACCGGCAATCCGGAAGCCGATCGCGACGACGCCTTGTTCGCCCGTCTCGGCATCAAGGCGATTTGAGCGCTGCCTTCGTCGACCGGCAGCAGGTCGGTCGACGTTTCTCGCGTGCCGCCGCCAGCTACCCGCAAGGCGATTTTTTCGCCCGCGAGGTGGATCGGCGCATGCAGGAGCGGCTTGATTACGTCAAGCTCGAGCCGGGTCGCATTCTCGATCTCGGTTGCAGTCGCGGCGGCAGTTTTGCCGGCCTGACGGCACGCTACCCGCAGGCCGAACTGCTCGGCCTCGATCTGGCGCCGGCCATGCTGGCGCAGGATCAGGCGCCGGCCGGCTGGTTGCGCCGGCTCGGTCTCGCCAAGTCGGCCGGACCGCAACGCCTGGCTGCCGATGCGGCGAAATTGCCCCTGAAAACACGGTCGACCGCCCTGGTCTGGTCGAATCTGCTGCTGCACTGGCTGGATGATCCCTTGCCGGTGCTGGCCGAGGCGCATCGCGTGCTCGAGGTCGGCGGCCTGCTGATGTTCTCGACGCTCGGTCCGGATTCGCTCAAGGAACTGCGCACGGCCTTTGCCGACGGCTATGCCCACACCCAGCGTTTCATCGACATGCACGATCTCGGTGACATGCTGGTCGGTTGCGGTTTTGCCGATCCGGTCATGGACATGGAAGTCATCACCCTGACTTACGCCGATCTTGATGCGATGTTTGCCGATCTGCGTGCCGCCGGTTCCGGCTGTGCCATGGTCGCACGTCGACACGGGCTGAGCGGGCGCCGGGCCTGGGCGGCGGCGCGCGCCGCTTATGAAGGGCTGCGCCGCGACGGCAAGTTGCCGGCGACGTTTGAAGTGGTCTACGGCCATGCCTGGAAGGCCGAAGCAAAACAGACTGCCGACGGGCGCGCCATCGTCCGTTTCGATACGCCGCGCCAGAAGTAGTCTGGCCTTGTCCGGTGTTGCTGCCGGGTAATTATTCCGGGCGTTGCTTGAAGAAGCGCAGCGGTTTGGCCGTGTCCTGGGGGGTTACCGGAGTCGCCTTGCGTCGCCGCTCACGGATGCGCCAGGCGAGCAGGGCGGCGAGGGCGCCCGTGTAGAGCAGCGGCCAGATCATTTCGCTCAGCTTGCTCAGCCATAAATAATGTACGCAGGCGAGAATCCCGACCAGATAGATGTTGCGGTGCAGTTCCTGCCATTTGCGCCCGCCCAGTGCGCGAATCGCCCACTGGTTGGAGGTGGCGGCAAGCGGGATCAGGAGCAGGAAAGCGGCAAAGCCGACGCTGACGAAAGGATGCTTGAAAATGCCGCGGGAAATCTGGTCGACCGCAAATTCGTGCTCGAAGCCGATGAAGGCGAGCAGGTGCAAACTGGCGTAAAAGAAGGTGACCAGCCCGAACATGCGGCGCAGGCGCAACAGCCAGTGTTGCTGTGTGATGGCGCGCAGCGGCGAGATGCACAGCGTCAGCAGCAGGAAATTGAGCGTCCAGCTACCGGTTGATTGCTGCACCAGCTCGACGGGGTCTTCCGCCATGCCGAAGCTGTGCTGGCTCAGCCACAGCAAGCGCACGAAAGGCAGCAGGCAGATCAGGAAGAGGCTGCCCTTGATTAAGGCAAGCAGGCGGGGATCGGGTGGGCGGTTCATGAATTGTGCTTCTTTCGCAGATCAATGCCGGCAAACTGCCGGCTGCTGCTCGGACTGCCGGGGCGATGGAACGTTCAAGGCAGTTGCGCCATCGCCCGGCAAATCTGGTCTGCTGGAGATGTAATGCTCAAGCTGGGCGATGGTGAATTGTTGCGAACTGATCGTTTCCTTGACCAGGTCGCCGATCGAAATGATGCCGGCAACGCTGCTGTCCTCGTTGAGTACGGGCAGGTGGCGGAAATGCTTTTCGGTCATCAGCGCCATGCATTCGTCGAGGCTGGTGCCGGGTGTCACGTAGGCGACCTTGTCGCTCATGATTTCGCGGACCGGCGTTTCCTTTGACGACTTGCCGTGCAGGATGACCTTGCGGGCATAGTCGCGTTCGGAAAATATGCCGACCAGTTGTTCGCCTTCAAGGACGAGCAAGGCACCGACATTGTTTGCGGCCATCACGGACAGGGCATGAAATACCGTGTCGCCGGGGGCGACGACGGCGAGTGCGTGCTGCTTGTCGGCAAGCATCTGCTTGAGTGTTTTCATCGGATGTCTCCTCTCTGAGGTTGGGGGCTGCGGGGTGAGTCTATGCCCGAGCGAGGAGACTGCCAAGCTTTCATTACCCAAAATGAAAAAGGCAGCCGAAGCTGCCTTTTTGCGGAGCGGGCCGGTTTAGCGCAGGCCGGCGATGTACTCGGCAACTGCCTTGATTTCCGGGTCGGAAAGCTTGGCGGCAATGGTGCGCATCATCTTTTCCGGGTCGTTGGCGCGCTCTTCGGAGCGGAAGGCCTTCAACTGGGCTTCGGTGTATTCCTGGAACTGGCCAGCCAGACGCGGATACTGGGCGGGCAGGCCGGCACCAGACGGGCCGTGGCAGCCGGCACAGGCGGGAACGCCCTTCTTGAAGTCGCCCTGGCGCCAGATCTTCTGGCCGAGTGCGATCAGCTTTTCGTCCTTGGCGGCGGCCGGCTTGATTTTCTGGCTGGCAAACCAGGCGGCGACGTTGGCGATTTCTTCATCCGGCACCGCGGCGGCCATGCCGGCCATGATGGCGTTGTTGCGGACGGCGGGCTTGCCGTCTACCGACTTGAAGTTGTGCAGTTGCTTGGCAAGGTATTCCGGAACCTGACCTGCCAGAATCGGGTTGGCAGACACGGCGCTGTTGCCGTCGGCACCATGGCAGGCGACACAGACGGTTTCGGCGATGACTTTGCCCTTGGCGGGATCAGCCTTGACCTTGGCTTGTTCGGATGCATTGGCGATCAAACTGGTGGCAAAAAGGATTGCCAGTGCCGCGGTACGAATCATTTTCGAGCTCCTTGTACGCGTTTGTGGGCGCTTTGGCCGGAACGGAAGTTTCAAACCTGCTATTCTATATTAGTTCGTCGCCCTCTTGGCGCGTCTTCCGAGTTTTTTATGCCTCTGTTCCAACAGGCCGTTTTTCTTACCACCGTCGCCAATCTGCGTGATCTGCCGCAGGATTCCATCCGTGAAGTCGCTTTCGCGGGGCGTTCCAATGCCGGCAAATCCTCCGCCATCAATACCCTGGCCGGGCGGGTGCGCCTCGCCTACGTCAGCAAGACGCCGGGCCGGACGCAGCATCTCAATTATTTCACGCTGGCTGACGGCAAGTATTTTGTCGACTTGCCCGGTTATGGCTACGCCAAGGCGCCGGAGGCGATCCGCTCGCAGTGGGAAGGCCTGATCGGCCCCTATCTCAGCAAGCGCGACCAGCTGGCCGGGCTGGTGGTGATCATGGACATCCGTCGGCCGATGACCGATCTCGATTTGAAGTTGATCGACTGGTTCCGGCCGACCGGGCGGCCGATTCACATCCTGCTGTCGAAGGCCGACAAGCTGAGCCGGCAGGAACAGACCAAGGCCCTGCGCTCCGTGACGGCGGAAGTGGCGACCTGGGGCGATGCCGAACTGTATTCCGTGCAGCTGTTTTCCAGCCTCAAGAAGGCGGGCGTCGAGGAATGCGAAGGCGTCCTCGCCGGCTGGCTTGACATCGAAATCAAGCCCAAGGAAATGAAACCGAAGGAAATCAAGCCCAAGGAAAACAAAAGGCCCCCGGATAAGGGGGGTCCGGGGGCCAAAAAGCCTTAACAGGGTCAAGGCTGCCCGCTCAGGGAGGTGAAGCGGGAGACAGCGCGTGCCATCTGCAGACTCTGACGTAGGTCAATGGCAAAAGTTCCGCAGGGTGCGAAAATTTTTGTTTCGAATTAATCGAGGATCAAGCATGAGTTCTACCGGACGTTTTCCTGGGACGCGCATGCGCCGGATGCGGCGTGACGATTTTTCACGGCGTCTGATGCGCGAGTCGGTCCTGACGGTCGACGACTTCATTTACCCCGTTTTCGTCCTTGAAGGCGAAGGCCGGGTCGAAAAGGTGGCTTCGATGCCCGGCGTCGAGCGCCAGTCGCTCGATGTTCTGCTCAAGACGGCCGAGCGCGCGGTCAAGCTCGGTATTCCGGCGATTGCGTTGTTTCCGGTGGTGGATGCGTCGCGCAAGTCGCTGGGTGCCGAAGAGGCATTCAATCCGGACGGCCTGGTGCCGACCGTGGTCAGTGCCCTGAAACGCGAATTTCCCGAGCTGGGTGTGATTACCGATGGGGCGCTCGATCCGTACACAACGCACGGCCAGGACGGCTTGATCGACGCCAGCGGCTACGTGCTCAACGACGAGACGGTGGCTGTGCTGCAGAAGCAGGCGCTCTGCCATGCGGCAGCCGGCGTTGATGTCGTCGCGCCTTCCGATATGATGGACGGCCGCATCGGCAGCATCCGGGCGGCGCTCGACGGTGGCGGTTTCATCCATACGCGCATCCTCGCCTACTCGGCCAAGTACGCTTCCGCCTTCTATGGTCCGTTCCGCGATGCGGTGGGTTCGGCGGCCAATCTGGGCAAGGGCAACAAGTATTCCTACCAGATGGACCCGGCCAATTCGGATGAGGCGCTGAAAGAAGTGGCGCTCGATCTGGAGGAAGGTGCCGACATGGTCATGGTCAAGCCCGGCATGCCCTATCTCGACATCGTGCGCCGGGTCAAGGACGAGTTCGGCGTGCCGACCTATGCCTATCAGGTCAGTGGCGAATACGCGATGATCAAGGCGGCAGCGCTGAATGGCTGGCTCGACGAAAAGTCGGTCGTGCTGGAAAGCCTGCTTGCCTTCAAGCGGGCCGGGGCCGACGGCATCCTGACCTACTTTGCGCTCGATGCTGCCGAGTATCTGAAGGGCTGAGTCTTCGTCGCGCAAAGAAAAGGACGGCCGCGGCCGTCCTTTTTTGCTTTCCGGGGGCGGTATTCAGCGATTCGGTGCGTCGGTGGACAGCCCATCCTGGCAGTGAAAGGGCAGGATCAGCTGGCGCGCCGGGTCTTCGATGGCTTCGATGTTGAGCAGCGGCACTTCCGACTTGATGGCACCGAAAATGGTGGCAAAGGAAATGTCGGCCGCATCGCGCCCGGTGCCGATGCGCACGAAACCCATGGGCATTGCCGTACCCGAGGGGTCGAAGATGTACCAGCGGCCGTCGAGAAAGACCTCGACGTAGGCGTGGAAATCGGTCGGGCCGAGTGCCGGGTCGGCGCCGTAATCGAGACCGGAAGAAAAACGGGCCGGGATGTTGAGGGCCCGGCACAGGGCGATCATCAGGTGGGCGAAGTCGCGGCAGACGCCGGCGCGCTGGTGCAGCGTGTCCACTGCCGAGGTGTTGAAGTTGGTGCTGCCCGGCGCGAAGCGGGTGCGCTGGTTGACCCAGCGCCGGATGTGTTCGACGCGCTGATAGCCGGTCGGCAGGTGGCCGAATTCCTGGTTGGCGATCAGGGTCAGCTTGTCCGACTCGCAGTAGCGGCTCGGGTAGAGGTAGGGCAGGACTTCGGTCGGCAACTCGGCAATCGGCAGCTCGCGGATTTTTTCCGGCGCTTCCTGGTGGTGCCGGATATTGACCTCGGCCTGGTAGCTGATGCCGAGCAGGCCGGGTTCGGCGCGCAGGCGCAGCAGGCGGTGGCGCAGGACGGGGTCGTAATGGATCGTCGTCGGTACGGCCTGGCTGACCAGCAGCGATTCGTTGAGGACGGTCTGGCAGTCGGTGTGGGCGGCCTGGATGTTGAAGATGAAATCGGCGGGGCGGTCGAGGATTTCGTAATTGAGACTGATCGAGAAGCGGAGGCGAACCATGACGTCCTTAATGCGTTGTTGCGGCGGGCTGAAACATGTCGGTCATGGTGAGGGGAGCGGCCCGGAAATGCAACGCATCCTTGTAAAAAAGCCGGCAACCGCGTCGCGGTTGCCGGCTTGCGTTCAGGCCGGGGCCGAACTCCGGATCAGGTGGTCGAAGGCACTCAGCGAAGCGGTGGCGCCGGCGCCCATGGCGATGATGATCTGCTTGTAGGGCACCGTCGTGCAGTCGCCGGCCGCGAAAACGCCGGGTACGGAAGTCTGGCCCTTGGCGTCGATCTCGATTTCGCCGCGATTTGACAGGTTGACCGTGCCCTTGAGCCAGTCGGTGTTGGGCAGCAGGCCGATCTGCACGAAGATGCCTTCGAGCTCGATGCGCTTCACCTCGTCGGTGTCGCGATCCTTGTAAACAAGGCCGTTCACCTTCTCGCCATTGCCGGTGACTTCGGTCGATAGCGCCTTGGTAATCACCGTGACATTGGGCAGGCTGTGCAGTTTCTTCTGCAAAACGGCATCGGCGCGCAGTTGACCGTCAAACTCGAGCAAGGTGACATGACCGACGATGCCGGCCAGGTCGATTGCTGCCTCGACACCGGAATTGCCGCCACCGATCACCGCAACGCGCTTGCCCTTGAATAGCGGGCCGTCGCAGTGCGGGCAGTAGGCAACGCCCTTGCCGCGGTATTCCTGTTCGCCGGGCACGTTCATCTCGCGCCAGCGGGCGCCGGTGGCGAGGATCACCGATTTGCTCTTCAGCGAGGCGCCGTTTTCCAGCTTGATCTCGATCAGTTCGCCGGGGATCAGCTGGCTGGCGCGCTGCAGGTTCATCACGTCGACCGGGTATTCCTTGACGTGCTCTTCCAGGCCGGCAACCAGTTTCGGGCCTTCGGTGGCCTTGACCGAAATGAAGTTCTCGATGCCGACCGTGTCCATCACCTGGCCGCCGAAGCGCTCGGCCAAGAGGCCCGTGCGGATGCCCTTGCGCGCCGCGTAGATGGCGGCCGAGGCGCCGGCCGGACCGCCGCCGATGACGAGGACGTCGAAAGCTTCCTTGGCGGCGATCTTTTCGGCGTCACGCGCCGCGGCACCGGTGTCGAGTTTGGCGATGATTTCCTCGACGCTCATGCGCCCGGCGCCGAATTCCTCGCCGTTGAGGAAGACGGTCGGCACCGCCATGATCTTGCGCCGTTCGACTTCATCCTGGAACAGCGCGCCGTCGATCATCGTGCTCGTCACGCCGGGGTTGAGCACGGCCATCAGGTTGAGCGCCTGCACGACATCCGGGCAGTTGTGGCAGGACAGCGAAATGAAGGTCTCGAAGCGGAAATTGCCGGGCAGGGCCTTGATCTGCTCGATCACGGCCGCGTCGACCTTGGGCGGATGGCCGCCGGTCTGGAGCAGGGCAAGGACCAGCGAGGTGAATTCGTGGCCCATCGGGATGCCGGCGAAAGTGATGCGCGGCGTTTCGCCGGGCTGGCCGATGGCGAAGGACGGGCGCAATGCGGCATTGCCATCTTCGCGCAGGCTGACCTTGGCGGAGAGTTCGGCGATGTCGGTGAGCAGACCGAGCATTTCCCGGGCGGCCGGACTGGCGTCGAGCGAGGCGACGAGTTCGATCGGGCGCTGCAGTTTTTCGAGATAAGCCTTGAGCTGGGTCTTGATGTTGCTGTCGAGCATGTTGTTCTCCCTGTGCTGAATTTCACTGTTTTTGGACGGTCGACCGTCCAAAAACGCTGAAATCCGGGGAGGACCGGCGCCAGCAACGGCGCGCGATCCTCGTTTGCGAAAAGCGCTTGCTACTTAGATCTTGCCGACCAGGTCGAGCGACGGGGCCAGGGTGGCGTCGCCTTCCTGCCACTTGGCCGGGCACACTTCACCCGGGTGCGAGGCAACGTACTGGGCGGCCTTGACCTTGCGCAGCAGCTCGGATGCATCACGGCCGATGCCCAGGTCGTGAATCTCGGCAACCTTGATGACGCCTTCCGGATTGATCACGAAGGTGCCGCGCAGTGCCAGGCCTTCTTCCTCGATCATCACGCCGAAATTGCGGGTGATGACGCCGGTCGGGTCGCCGATCATCGGGTAGGCGATCTTCTTGATGGTGTCCGAGGTGTCGTGCCAGGCCTTGTGGGTGAAGTGCGTGTCGGTCGAGACGGAGTACACTTCGACGCCCAGCTTCTGGAATTCCGGATAGACGTCAGCCATGTCGCCCAGTTCGGTCGGGCAAACGAAGGTGAAGTCGGCCGGGTAGAAGAAGACGATGGACCATTTGCCCTTGAGGTCGGCGTCGCTGACCGGGACGAATTTGCCAGCGTGGAAAGCGGTGGCCTTGAACGGTTTGATTTCGGTGTTGATGTTCGACATGGTGTTTCTCCTGTGGGTTGGAAAGTGAAGACAACGCAATATTAAGGATGGCAGATTGATTGGGCTAATTGATTACGTGTATATCGTGTATTGAGGTTTGCTATTGGTCTGTTTGTCGCCGAACAGATCGCTTGAAAAATAAGCCGGTCGCGCAACAGCTACTGCCGAATGTCTGGCAAGCGCCTTCGATGCCCTTGTCAGCGGCGATCAGGTGCGGCGCTCCGCTGGCTGTTTTCTGAACCTTTTTGGTGCATGACATTGCCTTGCCGGCGGGGTGGAAAAGCCGGCAAGCTGCAGTTGATCGGGCTTTGGCGGCGCCCGGTTGCGGTCAACGTGTGAAAATCGCAAAAAATCATGCTGTCTGCCTGAAATAAGCCTTTCCGTACCAACACTTATCGCGTCAGGTATGCTACTTTTATTGCGCTGCCGTTCCGACGGCCAGTTTTCTTAACTACTAACAAGTAACAGGAGTCACTTAGATGAATAAATCCGAGCTGGTCGAAGTTGCTGCAAAAGAAGCTGGTATTACCAAGGCTGCCGCTGACAAGGCGCTGTCTGCTATCATTGGTGCGGTTGTTCAGACCGTGTCGAAGGGGGAGTCTGTTACCCTGGTCGGTTTCGGTACGTTCAAGTCTGCCGCGCGCGCCGCACGTACCGGCAAGAATCCGAAGACCGGTGCGACGCTGAAAATTCCGGCGACCACGGTGCCGAAGTTCTCAGCCGGTACTGCCTTCAAGGCTGCGGTTGCTGCCAAGAAAACTGCTGCCAAGAAACCCGTTGCCAAGAAGAAGTAATCTGGCATTAACGAATGCGGGGCTCGCTATCACGGGCTCCGCTTTTTACTGTTGCAATGACTAATTCAAACCCAGAAAATCCGCCCGTAGTTGCGCCGCCCGCTCCGCCCGTCAATGACAACCGTCGTCGTCTGCGTGAGCTTCTGTCCATTCCCGAACGAGATCGGACAGACGAGCAATGGGATGAAATCATCGAGCTGGAAATCCAGCTTGCGCCCGGTAATCGTATTTCCGGCAACGAACACCCCGGCAGTTCCGGTGGTGGTCAGCCGCATCACGGCAAGCCTGGTGGTGGTCCCGGTGGTCAGCAGAAAAAGCATCGGCCGCGCACCAACAACAATAACAACAATCGTCGTCCGCGCCAGAACAAGCCGCCTTCAGGCGGAAATCCGGCCTGACCGGTATTGCCCTGCAGCGCTAAATCGGCATAATCGCCGGCATGCAGCATTTTGACCTGATCATCGTGGGTGGTGGGCTGGCCGGCGCCAGTCTGGCGGTAGCCCTGCGCGATACACGTCTGCGTATCGCCCTGGTCGAGCACCAGCCTCCTGTTCGGCCTGCTGGCTGGGATGCGCGTATCTACGCGATCAGCCCGAGCAATGTCGAGTTCCTGGAAACGATTGGTGCCTGGAAGCATCTCGATGCGGCGCGCATGGCGCCGATTCGCGGCATGTCCGTACTCGGGGATGCCGGCGGCAAGCTCGCATTTTCTGCATTCGATACCGGTGTCAGTGAACTGGGCTGGATTCTTGAATCTTCCCTGATGGCCTGTGAGCTTTGGGAAAGCGCCAAGCGTCAGGCCAATCTGAGCATTCTTTGTCCGGCGCGCCCGGCGCAACTCGAGTTTCGCCATGATGCGGCTCACCTGCATCTTGCTGATGGCGCGGTGCTTTCGGCGCGTCTGCTGGTGGCTGCCGATGGTCGCGACTCCTGGGTGCGGCAGGCGGCAGGGCTGGCTGCGCTCAATACGCCTTATGGCGAAAAAGGCCTGGTGGCCAATTTCGCCTGCGAAAAGCCGCATCACAACATTGCTCACCAGTGGTTCCGTGACGATGGCGTGCTGGCTTATTTGCCCCTGCCGGGAAACCGTATCTCGATTGTCTGGTCTACTCCGGATGAACATGCTGACCAGCTCTGTGCGCTTGCGCCGGAAACCCTTTGCGACCGCGTTGCGGAGGCCGGCGGTCATGCCTTGGGCAAGCTTGAATTGCTGACGCCGGCTGCCGCCTTCCCGCTACGCCTGATGCGTGTGCCGCAAACGGTTGCACCGCGTCTGGCGCTGGTTGGCGATGCCGGACACGGCATTCATCCGCTTTCCGGGCATGGCATCAATCTCGGTTTTCAGGATGCCCGTGAGCTTGCCGCGCTGCTGGCAGCGACGCAGCCCTGGCACGATATTGGTGATCTGCGTTTTCTGCAGCGCTACCAGCGGGCCAGGCGTGAGGAAACCGTCCTCATGCAGACCACTACAGATACCCTGCGACGCTTTTTCCGGGCTTCGACGCCCGGTCTGCGTCCCTTGCGAAACATCGGGCTGACTTTGACTGACGGTCTGCCCTTCATAAAAAATGCCCTGGTGCGCTACGCACTCGGCGCCCTCTAGGAGAACTGCATGCGCGGAAAATTGTTGTCGCTGGCCCTCGGTTTGGTGTTTTCGCTGGCTGCCATTGCTGACGAAGCTGAAATTCGGCGGACGATGGAGGCCAAGCTCGGGACCAAGGTCGAAAGTGTTGCCAAGTCCGGCTATCTCGGCCTCTATGAGGTTTACGCCGACGGCAATATCTTCTACACGGACGACAAGGTTACGGCGATCATGGTCGGTGCGCAGTTGATTGACGCCCGGAGCATGAAGAATGTCACCGACGAGCGGATGCGCAAGCTGACTGCGATCAAATTCAATGAATTGCCGCTTGAGCGGGCCATCAAGCATGTGCGGGGTGATGGCAGGCGCGTTCTGGCAACTTTCGAGGATCCGAACTGCGGTTACTGCAAGCGTCTGGCCAAGGACCTGCAGAAACTCGAGAACGTAACGGTCTACACCTTCCTTTACCCGATCTTGTCCGAGGACTCGGTGCGCAAGTCGCGTCAGATCTGGTGTTCTGCTGATCGTGCGCGGGCCTGGAACGACTGGATGATCGATGGCAAGGCGCCTGCCGCCAAGGAAGATTGTGACGTTTCTGCCGTGGCCAAAAACCAGGAGTTCGGTCGCAAGCTGAACATCACCGGTACGCCGACCATTTTCTTCGCAGACGGCGAGCGGGTTCCCGGTGCGGTGCCGCTGGCGCGTATCGAGCAGAAGCTGAGCCAGACCAAATAAACCCGCAGCGGGTTGGAAAAAAAGGGGCGACCGAAGGTCGCCCCTTTTTTATTTGTCGTTTGCCTCTGGCTGACCGGATGAAGGGCGTACGCATGCCGCGAATTAACACGTCGGCATGGCTGTCTTGCGGCCTTTTCCCACTTTGTTGCAATCCTTACAAGTCACTTTAAGTGTTGTTTTCCCGGCCTTGATTTTTAAGGGAAAAATTTCAATAAAACCACCTTGCAAAGTGCAGCTAAGTCCTTGTTGCATAAGAAAAAATTCCCGATTTTTCTATTGACTGAGCAGTGTTGTTGCTCTAAAGTGGGAAAACGTGTTGAAAAGTGGGTAAACGGGGAGTGAGGCAAGGGATGTTTGAAGGGGCTGCAGCAATCAGTCTGGATGCGAAGGGGCGGCTTGCCATACCGGCAAGACACCGCGAGTCCCTGCTCGCCGCCGCTGAGGGCTCGCTCGTCCTGACGGCGCACCCGCATCGCTGTTTGCTGCTTTACCCGTCGCCGGCCTGGCAGCCGATCCGCGACCAGATTCTCAAGGGCTCCAGCCTCAATCCGGCAATTGCCTCGATCAAGCGTGTGTTGGTCGGTAATGCGCGTACCGAAGAGCTTGATTCCGCCGGCCGTCTGCTGGTTTCTACCGAGTTGCGCGAATACGCCAATCTCGGCAAGACGGTCTATCTGGTGGGCATGGGTACGCACTTCGAAATCTGGAGCGAGGCCGGCTGGAAGGCGCAAAACGATCTGGCTGCGGAGGCGCTGTCCGGCGACCTGCCGCCGGGCTTCGGGGATCTGGTGCTGTGACCGCGGGTAGCACCCACGTCACGGTGCTGCTTGATGAGGCGGTAGATTCCCTGGCGATCAAGGCGGATGGCGTCTACATGGATGCCACCTTCGGGCGCGGCGGGCACAGCCGCCGGATTCTTTCCAAACTGAATGAAAAAGGCCGCCTGGTGGCGGTCGACCGTGACCTGCACGCGATTGCGGCCGGTGCGGCCATTGCCGACTCCCGTTTCCTGCTGGTGCATCGCGCTTTCGGTGAAATCGCCGAAGCGGCGGCCGAAGCCGGTGTGCGCGACGTCGATGGAATCCTTTTTGATGTGGGGGTGTCGTCGCCGCAGATCGACGACGGGGAGCGCGGTTTCAGCTTCCGCTACGACGCGCCGCTCGACATGCGCATGGATGTGACGCAGGGCGAGACGGCGGCCGAGTGGCTGGCGCGGGCCGAAATAAGGGAAATTACGGAGGTCATCAGAAATTATGGCGAAGAACGGTTTGCTTTCCAGATTGCAAAGAAGGTTGTGGCTACTCGGCTCGAACAACCAATTGTCACAACAGGCCAGTTCGCGACTCTCGTACGCGAGACCGTGCGCACCCGTGAGCCAGGGCAGGACCCGGCGACGCGCAGCTTTCAAGCTTTACGGATTCATATCAATCAAGAGCTCCGCCAGCTGGAGGTAGCCCTGCCGCAGGCGCTCGAGCTGCTCAAGCCGGGCGGGCGTCTGGTGGTGATTTCCTTCCATTCTCTGGAAGATCGTATCGTCAAAAACTTCATGCGCGCGCAGTCGACCGCTGACACCCTGCCCAAGGGCTTGCCGCTGCGTGCCGATCAGTTGCCGCAGCCCAAGTTGCGCCTGGTCGGCAAGATGATCAAGCCGTCGGCGGCTGAAATCGCAGCCAATCCGCGGGCGCGCAGCGCCGTGATGCGGGTGGCGGAGAAGCTGTGATGGTTCGCTTCAACATGATCCTTCTCCTGATTGCGGTTGTTTGCGCGCTGGGTGTGGTGACCTCTCAGCACCGCGCGCGCAAGCTGTTCCAGGATCTCGAAAGCGAGCAGGAGCGGGCGCGTCAGCTTGATGTTGAATATGGTCAGTTGCAGCTTGAGCTGTCGACCTGGGCAACGCATCCGCGCGTCGAGCAGATTGCCCGCAGTCGCCTGCACATGGTGCTGCCGGATGCGGCCGGGCGTGTCGTGGCGCCGCTGCCCAAGGGAGCGCGCTGATGGTTGTGCGTCGTCGTCCGCAACGCGGTCATCGTTTTACCGAAAGCCCGGTGCTGCAACTAGCCCTGCAGGGCTGGCGCTCGCGCACGGTCGGCTTGCTGCTGATGGCGGCTTTTTTGGCGCTGGTGGCGCGTGGTTTCTATCTGCAGGTCATCAATAACGATTTCCTGCAGGAAAAGGGCGATTCCCGTTATCGCCGCGACATCGAGGTTTCCGCTTCGCGCGGCAAGATTACCGATCGCAATGGCGACATGCTGGCCGTATCTACGCCGATGAAGTCGATCTGGGCGATTCCCGGCGATGCGCGGACGATGGCTGCCGACCAGAAGAAGCAACTGGCCGCGCTGCTCGAAATGAGTCCGCGCGAACTCGATGGCAAGCTCGCCTCGGAAAAGACCTTCACCTTCGTCAAGCGCCAGGTGCCGCCGGAGACTGCCGATCGCATCGCCAGGCTGAAGCTGCCCGGCGTGCATCAGGAGCTTGAATACCGTCGCTACTACCCGACCGGTGATATGACCGCCCACATCGTGGGCTTTACCGGCGTGGACGACAAGGGTCTGGAAGGCGTCGAGCTGGCTTTCCAGCAGAGCCTGCTTGGCCATCCGGGGAGTCGCACCGTCATCCGCGACCGCCGTGGCAGCATTGTCGAAGACGTCGGCGCGACCAAGCCGCCGCAGGATGGCAAGGATGTCCGCCTGGCGCTCGATTCGAAAATCCAGTATCTCGCTTTCAGCAATCTCAAGGCTGCGGTCGATACCAATAACGCCAAGGCAGGTGGCGCCATCGTCATCGATGCCCGCAGCGGCGAGATCCTCGCCCTGGCCAACTGGCCGACCTACAACCCGAACAACCGGCACAGCCTGTCCGGTGCGCAACTGCGTAACCGCGCCATCACCGACACCTTCGAGCCGGGGTCGGTGATGAAGCCGTTTACGGCCGCCCTGGCGCTTGATCGCGGCAAGGTGCGTTTCGATACCGTGATCAATACTGCGCCGGGCAAGCTGACCATCGGCACGGCGACCATTTCCGATGCTCACCCGCACGGGGCGCTGACCGTGGCCCAGGTCATCCAGAAATCGTCCAACGTCGGTACCGCCAAGATCGCGCTCGGCTTCCCGCCCAAGGAAATGTGGGAAATGTTCGACAGCGTCGGATTTGGTCAGGCGCCCAACCTTGGTTTCCCCGGCGAGGTCAATGGCCGGCTGCGCCCCTGGAAAACCTGGAAACCGATCGAGCAGGCCACGATGTCCTACGGACATGGCATTGCCGTCAGCCTGGTCCAGTTGGCCCGGGCTTATACCGTTTTTGCCCGCGACGGCGAGTTGATGCCGCTCTCGCTGATCCGTCTCGACGATACGCCGGTGCATGGCATCCGGATCTTTTCGCCGCAGACCGTGCGCGAAGTGCGCGCCATGCTGGAAATGGCCGTGCAGCCCGAGGGTACCGCACCCAAGGCGCGCGTCGCCGGTTACCGGGTGGGCGGCAAGACCGGTACAGCCTACAAGATCGAAGGCGGTGTTTATGCCCGCAAGTACGTGGCATCTTTCGTCGGTATCGCACCGATCAGCGAGCCGCGCCTGGTCGTTGCGGTGATGATCGACGAGCCATCCGGCGGTGCCCACTATGGTGGCGATGTGGCGGGGCCGGCCTTTTCCCAGATCATGAGTGGCGCCTTGCGCACGCTTGGCGTGCCGCAGGATGCGCCGGTCCAGGTGGCCGAGTCGACCGCCGCAAAGGGGGCGCTGTGAGCATGCCGCGCGAAATCCTCGATCGCCTGGAAAGCATGAATGTCGTGCCGACCGGTGTCGCTGACGACAGCCGCCAGGTGCAGCCCGGTGATCTTTTCCTGGCTTATCCCGGCGATCTGGCCGATGGTCGTCGCTACATCGCCGATGCCGTCGCGCGTGGCGCGGTCGCCGTGGTCTGGCAGCCGGGCGGCGATTTTGCCTGGAATCCGGCGTTGACCGTTGCGAATTTCGCGCATGCCGCCCTGCGCCCGCTGGCCGGGCCGCTGGCGCACGCCGTTTATGGTCATCCGAGCGAAGGCCTGTCCTTGATCGCGATTACCGGCACCAACGGCAAGACGACGATCAGCCAGTGCATTGCCCAGGCTTATGCCAAGCCGTGTGCGGTGATCGGCACGCTCGGCGCCGGCTTCCCCGATGCGCTGAGCGAAACCGGCTTCACGACGCCGGAAGCAACGACGCTGATGCGCTATCTGGCGCAATTCCGCACCGCCGGTGCTGCCGCCTGTGCCCTCGAAGCCAGTTCGATCGGCATCGAGGAAGGGCGGATGAACGGCGCCCGCGTCGATGTTGCCGTGTTCACCAATTTCACCCGCGATCACCTCGACTACCACGGCAGCATGGAGGCTTACGCCGCCGCCAAGGAAAAGCTGTTTGCCTGGCCGCGCCTGCGCACCGCGATCATCAATCTGGACGACGAGCTGGGCCTGAAGCTGATTCGCGAAACGACGGCAATGCGCGTGCTCGGTTACGCGATTGGCGAGGCGAAGCGCGATTTCCCGGCGCTGGTTCGGGCCGAGAATCTGGTCGAAACCCCGTTCGGTCAGCGCTTCAGCCTGCATCTGCCGAACGGTCGCGGTACGGTTGATACGCCGCTGGTCGGGCGTTACAACATCTCCAACCTGCTTGCCGTGGCGGCCGTGCTGCACGATGCCGGCGTCTCGGCGATGGAAGTGGTGCGTCGCCTGTCCGAACTGACCGCACCGGCCGGCCGCATGCAGCGCCTGGGGGGCAATGGCGAGCCGCTGGTCGTCGTCGATTACGCCCACACGCCCGACGCGCTGGAAAATGCGCTCGGCGCCCTGCGTCCGACCGCCGAAACGCGGGGCGGCAAGCTCTGCGCAGTCTTCGGCTGCGGCGGCGATCGCGATCCCGGCAAGCGTCCGCAGATGGGCGCTGTGGCGGCTGCCCTGGCCGACCGCGTGCTGGTGACCAGCGACAATCCGCGCAGCGAAGCGCCGCAAGCCATCATTGAACAAATCACTGCCGGCATGAATGCGCCCGACGTCGAGGCTGATCGTGCCGCCGCGATCCGGCGCGCCATTCTCGAAGCCGACGCCCGCGACGTCATCCTGCTCGCCGGCAAGGGCCACGAGCAGTACCAGGAAGTGGCCGGCGTGCGCAATCACTTTTCCGATCTCGAGCAAGCGCAGGCCGCGCTTGCCTTGCGTCAGACCCAAACCAAGGAGGTTGCCGCATGAACTGGCTGCTTTCCCGTGTTGCCCAGGCTGTAGATGGCCGTCTCGTCGGGGCGGATTTGCCCCTTTCCGGCGTGTCGACCGATACGCGCGCCATTGCCGCCGGCCAACTGTTCATCGCGCTGCGCGGCGAACGTTTCGATGCGCACGACTTCCTCGCGCCGGCCGTTGCCAGTGGTGCAACGGCGCTGCTGGTAGCTGACGAAACGAAGCTGCCGGCCGGTGTTTCGGCCGTGGTCGTGGACGACACGCGGCTGGCCCTCGGTCGTCTCGCCGCCGCCTGGCGCGCCCAGTTCGATATTCCGGTGATCGCCGTAACCGGTTCGAACGGCAAGACGACGACCAAGGAAATGATCGCCGCCATCCTCAAGGCTGCCTTCGGCGATGCCGTGCTGGCGACGCGCGGCAACCTCAACAACGATATCGGTCTGCCGCTGACGCTGCTCGGCCTCAACGCGACGCATCGTGCCGCGGTGATCGAGATGGGCATGAACCATCCCGGTGAAATCGCCTACCTGGCACCGCTCGGCGCGCCCACCGTGGCGCTGGTCACCAACGCGCAGCGTGCCCACCTCGAAGGCATGGGCGATCTCGACGAAGTGGCCCGGGAAAAAGGCAGCATCTTTGCCGGCCTGCAGGCCAACGGTGTCGCCGTGATCAACGCCGACGACGCTTATGCTGAGACCTGGCGCGCGATGGCGGCGCCGCATGCGGTGCGTACTTTCGGCGTCGATCATGCCGCCGACGTGTTCGGCAAGGTGCGCCAGCATGGCCTGGAAACGGCGCTCGAAGTTTGTGCGCAGGAAGGCGAAGCGGCGATCCGCCTGAGCATTCCCGGCCGCCACAACGCGCGCAACGCGATGGCTGCTGCTGCCGCCTGCCTCGCCGCCGGCCTGCCGCTGTCGGCGGTGCTCGCCGGCCTGGAGAGCTTTGCCGGCGTCAAGGGCCGTCTGCAGCGGCGCAGCGGCAAGAACGGCGCCGAGATTCTCGACGACACCTACAACGCCAATCCGGATTCGGTGCGCGCCGGCATCGACGTGCTCGCCGCGACCATCGGTCGCAAACTGTTCGTTCTTGGCGACATGGGCGAAATCGGTGAAGCGAGCGGCCAGTATCACGACGAGATCGGCGGCTATGCCAAGAGCCAGGGTATCGACCGCCTGTACGCGCTGGGCGATGCGGCACAGCAGGCGGTGCGCAACTTCGGTGAAGGCGCCCGTCACTATTGCAATGTCGAAAAGCTGATCGCAGCGGTCGACAAGGAATTGGGCCCGGAAACCACCGTACTGGTGAAGGGCTCGCGCTTCATGAAAATGGAACGGGTCGCCGATGCGCTCGCCGCCGTTGCAACCCCGCAGGAGAACCACTGATGCTGCTCGCATTGGCCCAATGGCTCGCACAGGACGTGCGTTTCTTCAACGTGTTCAACTACATCACGTTGCGTACCGTGCTGGCGGCGATGACCGCGCTGCTCATCTCCTTTGCCGCCGGCCCCGGCGTCATTCGCTGGCTGGCCGCCAAGAAGATCGGTCAGGCGGTGCGCACCGACGGGCCGCAGACGCATCTCGTCAAATCCGGTACGCCGACCATGGGCGGCGTCCTGATCCTCATCGCGATCGGCATCACGACGTTGCTGTGGGGCGATTTGACCAATAAATACGTGTGGACCGTGCTGGTGGTTACGCTCGGCTACGGCATCGTCGGCTGGTACGACGACTGGAAGAAGGTGGTCTATCGCGATCCGGCCGGCCTGGCCGCCAAGTGGAAATACTTCTGGCAATCGGTGCTTGGCATCGGTGCCGCGCTCTTCCTTGCCTTCTCTGCCAAGTCCGGCGCCGAAACCCAGCTCATCGTGCCCTTCTTCAAGTCGGTCGCCTATCCGCTGGGGATCATCGGCTTCATCACGCTGACCTATTTCGTCATCGTCGGCACCAGCAATGCGGTCAATCTGACCGACGGCCTGGACGGCCTGGCGATCATGCCGACCGTGATGATCGCCTCGGCCTTCGTGCTCTTCGCCTACGTTACCGGCCATGCGGTGTACGCCAAATATTTGCTGATTCCCTACGTGCCGGGCGCTGGCGAGCTGTGCATCTTCCTCGGTGCGATTGCCGGGGCCGGCCTCGGCTTCCTGTGGTTCAACGCCTATCCGGCCGAAGTCTTCATGGGCGACGTCGGTGCGCTGGCGCTCGGCGCTGCGCTCGGCATCGTGGCCGTGATCATCCGCCAGGAAATCGTGTTGCTGATCATGGGTGGCGTCTTCGTCGTCGAAACCCTGTCGGTGATGCTGCAGGTCAGCTGGTTCAAATACACCAAGAAAAAATACGGCGAGGGCCGCCGCATCCTGCGCATGGCGCCGCTGCACCACCATTTCGAACAGACCGGCTGGAAGGAGACGCAAGTCGTCGTCCGCTTCTGGATCATCACCATCATGCTCGTGCTGGTCGGGCTGTCGTCGTTGAAGCTGCGGTAAACATGGAACTCAAGGGCAAACGCGTTCTGGTAATCGGGCTCGGTGAGTCCGGACTGGCGATGGCCAAGTGGCTGCATCGTCAGGGCGCGTGCGTCCGTGTCGTCGATTCGCGCGCCAACCCGCCGAACGTCGATGCCCTGCAAGCGGTGGCGCCGGGCGCCGAGCTGCTCGCCGGCGAGTTCACGCCGGCCACGTTTGCCGGTTGCGAACTGGTCGCGCTGTCGCCGGGCGTGCCCAAGGCGACGCCGGCCATTGCTGCGGTCGACCTGCCCCTGATCTCCGAAATCGAGCTGTTTGCCGCCGGCGTGCGCGAACAGGTGGCGGGCTCGCAGATCATTGCGATTACCGGCAGCAACGGCAAGACGACGACCACGGCGCTGACCGCCTATCTGCTGAATGCGGCCGGCGTGCCGGCGATTGCCTGCGGCAACATCTCGCCGTCGGCGCTCGATGCGCTGATGGACGCGCAGGATGCCGGCGCTTTGCCGCAAGTCTGGGTGGTCGAGTTGTCCAGCTTCCAGCTCGAAACGACGCATCACCTGAACGCTGCCGCCGCGACCGTGCTCAATATCTCGGAAGATCATCTCGATCGCTACGAGGGTAGCCTTGCCAATTACGCCGAGGCCAAGTCGCGCGTTTTCCAGGGCAAGGGTGCGATGATCCTCAATCGCGATGACGACTGGTCGATGGCGAATGGTCGCTGTGGCCGCAAGATGATCACCTTCGGCCTGAATGCTGCGCCGCGCGGCGTCGATTACGGTTTGGTCGATGGCGCCATCTGCCGTGGAAAAGAGGCTTTGGTAGCGGTCGACCGTCTGAAACTGTCCGGTTTGCACAATGCCGCCAACGCGATGGCGGCGCTGGCGCTGTGCGAGGCGGTTGGCGTCGCACCGGAACGTCTGGTCGAGCCGCTGCAGAATTTTGCCGGCCTGCCGCACCGCGTCGAAACCGTTGCCGAGATCGCTGGCGTGCTCTACGTCGATGACTCCAAGGGCACCAATGTCGGCGCCACGCTGGCCGCCATCGAAGGCATGGGGCGCAAGGTCGCCATCGTGCTTGGCGGCGACGGCAAGGGCCAGGACTTCTCGCCCTTGAAGCCGGCGCTGGAAAAACATGGCCGTGCCGTGGCGCTGATCGGCCGCGATGCGGCCGCGATCGGCATGGCCCTCGAAGGCAGCGGCGTGCCGACCCGCATCCTCGGCGACATGGAAGCCGCCGTGCGCTGGCTGGCCGGTCATGCCGAAGCCGGCGACTGCGTGCTGCTCTCACCGGCCTGTGCCAGCCTCGACATGTACAAGAATTACGCGCACCGGGCACAGGCTTTCATCGACGCGGTGGGAGGGCTGACGGCATGATGATTGGTGCCCTCGACGCGCCGCGCCGCCAGGTGGCCGAGATCGATTACGCGCTGCTGTGGAGCGTGCTGATCCTGCTCTTCATCGGCCTGGTCATGGTTTATTCGGCCTCGATCGCGACGGCCGAAGGTGGCCGCTTCACCAATCATCAGCCGGCCTACTACCTGATCCGGCATGGCATCTTCCTGTGCATCGGCATGGTTGCCGCCGCCGTCACCTTCCAGGTGCCGATCAGCCTGTGGCAGAAATATTCGCCCTACCTGTTCATGATCGGCGTCGTGCTGCTCGCCATCGTCCTGATTCCCGGCCTCGGCCGCGACGTCAATGGCGCCCGCCGCTGGCTGCCGCTCGGCTTTGCCAATTTGCAGCCGTCCGAACTGATGAAAATGTTCGCCGTGCTCTATGCGGCCGACTACACCGTCCGCAAGATCAACGTCATGCATGACCTGAAACAGGCCTTCCTGCCGATGTTCGGCGCGATGGCCATCGTCGGCATGCTGTTGTTGAAGGAGCCGGACTTCGGTGCCTTCGTCGTGATCATCTCGATCGCCATGGGCATCCTCTTCCTCGGCGGCCTGCGGGCGCGGCTGTTTGCGCTGCTCATCGTCGGCCTGCTGATCGCCTTCACGGTAATGATCATCGTCTCGCCCTACCGGCGCGACCGCGTCTTCGGCTTCATGGATCCGTGGGCCGATGCCTTCGGGCGCGGCTACCAGCTGTCGCACTCGCTGATCGCCTTCGGTCGTGGCGAGCTGTTCGGCGTCGGCCTCGGTGCCAGCGTCGAGAAACTGTTCTACCTGCCGGAAGCGCATACCGACTTCCTGCTCGCCGTGATTGCCGAGGAGATGGGTTTCTTCGGCGTTGTCGCGGTGATCGGCTTGTTCGCGCTGCTCGTCCAGCGTGCCTTCGCCATCGGCCGCCAGTGCGTCCAGCTCGACCGCCTTTACCCGGCGCTGGTCGCGATGGGCATGGGCATCTGGTTCGGCGTGCAGTCCTTCATCAACATGGGCGTCAACATGGGCCTGCTGCCGACCAAGGGCCTGACCCTGCCGCTGATGAGCTTCGGCGGCTCCGGCATCTTCGCCAACTGCGTGGCGCTGGCGATTCTCTTGCGGGTTGACTGGGAGAACAGGCAACTCATGCGGGGAGGCAAACTATGAGCAAAACCATCATGATCATGGCCGGCGGTACTGGCGGCCACATTTTCCCGGCCCTCGCAGTTGCTCACAAGCTCCGCGATGCCGGCTGGCGCGTCGTCTGGCTGGGTAATCCGGATGGTATGGAAGCCCGCCTGGTGCCGCAGCACGGCTTCGAGATGGTCTGGGTCAAGTTTGCCGCGCTGCGCGGCAAGGGTCTGCTGCGCAAGCTGCTGCTGCCGATCAACCTGCTGCGTGGTTTCTGGCAGGCATGGCAGGCGATCCGTCAGGTGCAGCCCAGCGTCGTGCTCGGCATGGGCGGCTACATCACCTTCCCGGGCGGCATGATGGCGGCCCTGCTGGGCAAGCCGCTGGTCGTGCATGAACAGAATTCCGTGGCCGGGCTGGCCAACCGCGTCCTGGCCGGTGTTGCCGACAAGGTGGTGAGCGGTTTCCCCGACGTGCTCAAGGGCTGTGTCTGGGCGGGTAATCCGGTGCGCCCGGAAATCGCCGCCATTGCCGCACCCGCCGAGCGTTTTGCCGAGCGTACTGGCGCCCTGCGCCTGCTGGTCATTGGCGGCAGTCTCGGCGCCCAGGTGCTCAATGAGTCCGTGCCCAAGGCGATGGCGCTGCTCGCTGCCGACCAGCAGCCGCAGATCGTGCATCAGGCCGGCGAGAAACATATCGAAGCCCTGCAGGCCAATTACGCCGCCGTCGGTGTGCAGGCGCACTGCGTGCCTTTCATCGAGGACATGGCGGGCGCCTACGAATGGGCCGATCTGGTTATTTGCCGTTCCGGCGCGTTGACCGTTGCGGAACTGGCTGCGGCCGGCGTCGCCAGCATCCTGGTGCCCTTCCCGCATGCGGTCGACGATCACCAGACCGGGAATGCGAAATTCCTGGTCAATGTCGGCGGCGCCTTCCTGCTGCCGCAAACCGAATTGACGCCGGAAGCGATTGCGCTAATCCGGAACTACAGCCGCAGCCAGCTGCTGGAAATGGCCGAAAAGGCCCGCAGCCTGGCCAAGCCCGACGCCACCGCAGAAGTGGCCAATATTTGCGCCGAGAGTGCCAAGTGAAACATAAAGTCAAACACATCCATTTCGTCGGTGTCGGTGGTTCCGGCATGAGCGGCATCGCCGAAGTGCTGGTCAATCTGGGGTACACGGTCAGCGGTTCCGACATCGCGGCCAGCGCGACGACCCGCCGTCTTGAAGGCGAAGGCATCCAGGTGACGATCGGCCATGCCGCCGAAAACATCCAGGGCGCCCAGGCTGTCGTCGTGTCCACCGCGGTCAAGGCCGACAACCCGGAAGTGGTCGCGGCGCGCGAACGGCACATCCCGGTCGTGCCGCGTGCCCTGATGCTGGCCGAACTGATGCGCCTGAAACGCGGTATCGCGATTGCCGGCACGCACGGCAAGACGACGACGACCAGTCTGGTGACCAGCATCCTCGCTGAAGGCGGCATCGATCCGACCTTCGTCATCGGGGGGCGTCTGAATGCGGCCGGTGCCAATGCCCGCCTCGGTTCCGGCGACTTCATCGTGGCTGAGGCCGACGAGTCGGATGCGTCCTTCCTGTTCCTGTCGCCGGTCATCTCGGTGGTTACCAATATCGACGCCGACCACATGGAAACCTACGGTCACGACTTCGAGCGCCTCAAGGGTGCCTTCGTCGATTTCCTGAACCGTCTGCCGTTCTATGGCGTGGCCGTGGTTTGCGGCGACGACGCCAACGTGCGCGCCATCCTGCCGCAGGTGGCCAAGCAGACCATCACTTACGGCCTGTCCAGCGAGTGCAATTTCTACGCCGAGAACATCGTGGCCGACGCCGGCCAGATGCGTTTCGATTGCGTGCGGGTCAATGGTTCGGTGTCGCGCCTGTCGATCACGCTCAACACGCCGGGCATGCATAACGTGCTCAATGCGCTGGCGGCGATTGCCGTGGCGACCGAAGTGCAGGTGCCGGATGCTGCCATCGTCAAGGCATTGGCCGAGTTCAAGGGCGTTGGTCGCCGTTTCCAGCGCTATGGCGAAGTGGCCCTGCGCAGTGAGGACGGTACTTCGGGCGGTTCCTTCACGCTGGTCGACGACTACGGGCATCACCCGGTCGAAATGGCCGCGACCCTGGCTGCCGCCCGTGGTGCTTTCCCCGGTCGTCGCCTGGTGCTGGCCTTCCAGCCGCACCGCTATACGCGCACCCGCGATTGCTTTGAGGACTTCATCAAGGTGCTCTCAACGGTCGACGCGCTTTTACTGGCCGAAATCTACGCCGCCGGCGAAGCGCCGATTGTCGCTGCCGATGGCCGTTCGCTGGCCCGCGCGCTGCGCGTCGGCGGCAAGGTCGAGCCGGTGTTTGTCGAAGATATCGCGGCGATGCCGCAAACGATCATGGATGTCGCGCGTGACGGCGACGTGGTGTTGTGCATGGGCGCCGGTTCGATCGGCGCCGTTCCGGGCAAGGTGGTGGAGTTCAAATGAGCGGTTTCGGTAAAGTCGCAGTCCTTTTCGGCGGTACGTCCGCCGAACGCGAGGTTTCCCTCAACAGCGGTTCGCGCGTGCTCGCCGCATTGCAGGGGCAGGGCATCGACGCCCATCCGTTCGATCCGGCCGAGCAGCCGCTCGATGCGCTCAAGGGTTATGACCGCGCCTTCGTCGCGCTGCACGGTCGACACGGCGAAGACGGCACAATCCAGGGCGCCCTCGAGCTGATGCACATTCCCTACACCGGTTCCGGCGTGATGGCGTCGGCGCTCGGCATGGACAAATTCCGCACCAAGCTGCTGTGGCGTGCCGCCGGCCTGCCGATTCCCGATTACGCGCTGCTTGCCGCCGATTCGGATTTCGATGAAGTCGAGGAAGAGCTTGGCCTGCCGATTTTCGTCAAGCCGGCGCATGAAGGTTCGTCGATTGGCATCAGCAAGGTCAAGGAGCGCGGCACACTGCGCGCCGCCTATGCCGAGGCCGCCAAGTACGACTCGCTGGTGATCGCCGAGCGCGGCGTCATGGGCGGCGAATACACGGTCGGCATCCTCGGCGACCAGGCCCTGCCGATCATCAAGATCGAGCCGGCTTCCGAGTGGTACGACTACGAAGCCAAATACAACCGCGACGACACGCGCTACCTCTGCCCCTGCGGCCTGCCGGAAGCCAAGGAACTGGAAATCCGCAAGGGCGCCCTCGAGGCCTTCCGCATCCTCGGTGGCCGCGGCTGGGGACGGGTCGATTTCCTGATGGATGAAGACGGCAATCACTATTTCCTGGAAGTGAACACCGCACCGGGCATGACTGATCACTCGCTGGTGCCGATGGCGGCCCGCGTGAACGGCATGGAGTACCCGGCGCTGGTGCGTCGCGTTCTCGAAATGGCTGCCAACGATTGAGTGGATGAATGTGGAACAAACCGCACCTGCTGAACGCCATTGCCGACCTGCTGATGCTGGTCGCTTCGGCTGCCTTGCTCGCCGCAGCGGCGGTCTGGTTGGTGCGCGTGCCGTCCTTGCCGGTGCGCCAGGTGGTTTTCGCCGACGTGCTGCCGCATACGCGGCGTCTGGAAATCGAGCAGGTCTTGCCGGGAACGCTGAAGGGAAATTTCTTCAGTCTGAATCTGGAAGCCGTGCGCGGCACGCTGGAGAAGCTGCCCTGGGTGCGCAAGGTCGATGTGCGGCGCGTCTGGCCGGCCCGGCTGGAAGTCAGGATCGAGGAGCATCGGCCGGTGGCGCGCTGGGGCGAGGGGCGGGGCGAGCTGGTGAACAGTTATGGCGAGGTTTTCACTGCCGTGCTCGGCGACTCGGAACTCGCCGTGCTGCCTTTGCTGGCCGGTCCGGCTGGCAGTTCGCAGGAAGTGCTGCGGCGTTACAGCGATCTGGTCGGCAGCTTCCGGACGGTCGGCGAGAAACCGGTGCAGGTGACCCTGTCGCCGCGGCTGGCCTGGCAGTTGAAGCTGGAGAACGGAATGTTGGTGGACATGGGGCGCGAGCAGGCCAAGGCGCCGCTCGGAGTGCGTCTGCAACGCTTTATCGAGGTTTATCCGGAAACGGTCGCCAAGCGGGCGATACGGCCGGCAGTGGTGGATTTGCGCTATCCGAACGGCTTCGCGATGCGAGTCGCGGGCGAAGGGAAGGGAAAGTAGGCATATGAGCAGGGATAACAAGGATCTGGTCGTTGGTCTGGACATCGGGACGTCGAAGATCGTCGCGCTGGTCGCCGAGATCAACCAGGAAGGCCAGCTGAACGTGATCGGCATGGGCTCGCAGGATTCGCGCGGCCTGAAAAAGGGCGTCGTGGTGAACATCGAGGAAACGGTGCACACCATCAGCCGCGTCGTGCAGGAGGTCGAACTGATGGCCGACTGCAAGGTGCGCGACGTCTATACCGGGATCGCCGGCAGTCACATCAAGAGTTTCAACTCGAACGGCATGGTTGCGATCAAGGACAAGGAAGTGACGCCGTCCGACGTCGAGCGCGTCATCGAGACCGCCAAGGCGATGCCGATTCCGGCCGATCAGGAAATCCTGCACATCCTGACCCAGGAATTCGTCATCGACGGCCAGGATGGCATCCGCGAGCCGATCGGCATGAGCGGCATGCGCCTGGAAGTGAAGACGCATATCGTCACCGGCGCCGTTTCGGCTGCCCAGAACATCGTCAAGTGCGTGCGCCGCTGCGGCCTGGAAGTGAATGACCTTGTGCTGCAACCGCTCGCTTCCAGCTACGCCGTGCTCTCCGAAGACGAAAAGGATCTCGGTGTCTGCCTGATCGATATCGGCGGCGGCACGACCGATCTCGCCGTGTGGACGCAGGGCGCCATCCGCCACACTTCGGTGATCCCCATCGCCGGCGACCAGATCACCAACGACATCGCCATGGCGCTGCGTACGCCGACCCGCGAGGCCGAAGACATCAAGTGCAAGTACGGCTGTGCCCTGTCGCAACTGGCCGATGCTGCCGAGAACATGGAAGTCGCCGGCGTTGACGACCGGCCGAGCCGCAAGTTGAGCCGCCGGGCGCTGGCCGACGTTATCCAGCCGCGCGTCGAGGAGCTCTACGAGCTGATCCAGAACGAACTGCGCCGCGCCGGCTTCGAGGAGGTTTTGTCCTCCGGCATCGTGTTGACCGGTGGCGCCAGCGTCATGCCGGGCATGGTCGAACTGGGCGAGGAAATCTTCCACATGCCGGTCCGTCTCGGCAACCCGAAATACCACGGCAGCCTGGCCGATGTTGTCCAGAACCCGCGTTTCTCGACCGCCTACGGCTTGTTGCTCGAAGCCCAGGCGCAAAGGAAGCGCGGTCAGAAGATCCAGGAAAAGCAGGGCTTCATGGATGTCTTCCAGGGAATGAAGTCCTGGTTCGTAAAGAATTTTTGATTTGTATTTGAACAGTTTTTTCAGAGGAGGTAGTCATGTTTGAGATCATCGAGAAAGACGAAGAAGTCGGCACGATCATCAAGGTGTTCGGGGTCGGCGGGGCCGGTGGCAATGCCATCGAGCACATGATTCGCGAAGGCGTGAACGGCGTTGAATTCATCGCCGCCAACACCGACGCACAGGCGCTCAGCCGCAATGCTGCGTCGAGCAAGCTGTCGCTCGGCAAGACCGGTCTGGGCGCTGGCGCCAAGCCGGAAAAGGGCCAGGAAGCTGCCCAGGCGCATCGCGACGAAATCCGTGCGACGCTGGAAGGCGCCCACATGGCTTTCATCACCGCCGGCATGGGCGGTGGCACGGGTACCGGTGCCGCGCCTGTGGTCGCCGAAATTGCCCGCGAAATGGGCATCCTGACGGTGGGTGTCGTGACCAAGCCGTTCAGTTTTGAAGGCAACAAGCGGATGAAGTCCGCCGAAGCCGGTATTGCCGAATTCTCCAAGCATGTCGATTCGCTGATCGTCATCCTCAATGACAAGCTGATGGAAGTCATGGGCGACGATGCCGATGTCGACGATTGCTTCAAGGCTGCTGACGATGTGCTGAAAAACGCCGTCGGCGGTATTGCCGAAATCATTACCTACCCGGGTCTGGTCAACGTCGACTTTGAAGACGTGCGTACCGTGATGGGTGAAATGGGCCGCGCCATGATGGGTTCCGCTGCCGCTGCCGGCGTTGATCGCGCCCGCATCGCTGCTGAACAGGCCGTCGCTTCTCCGCTGCTCGAAGGCGTCAACCTGTCCGGTGCCAAGGGCGTGCTGGTCAACATCACGGCTGCCAAGGGCGGCCTGAAGATGAAGGAAGTCAATGAAGTGATGAACACCGTCAAGGCCTTTGCGGCCGAAGACGCACACATCATCTTCGGCGCCGTGTACGACGAACTGATGGGTGACCAGCTGCGCGTCACCGTGGTTGCCACCGGTCTCGGCCAGGCGGTTGCCAAGCGTCAGACTTTCGAAGTCATCAATACCCCGGTCCTGCAGGCGCAGGCCACCGGTACGCACGATGCCGTGGCCTTCTCCAGCGGTTCGGCCATCGACTACAACCAGATCGCCGATGTCCCGGCCGTGGTGCGCAAGCGCAACGTGACGGTCGAGGCGCTGGCCAACAGTGGTGTGGATCGTTACGACATTCCGGCTTTCCTGCGCAAGCAGGCGGATTGATGTAACAAAGCCTTTCTCTGAAAAAGGGCGGCGGCGCGTTGTGTTACAATGCGCCGCTCCCCAAATTATTCAAGCACTTGCATGCTCAAGCAACGCACGCTCAAGACAGTTATTCGCGCCTCAGGTGTTGGCCTGCATGGCGGCGTCAAGGTCAATATGGCCCTGCGCCCGGCTGCCCCCGATACCGGCATCGTCTTTCGTCGCGTCGATTTGCCCGAGCCGGTGGATATTCCTGCCAAGGCCTTCATGGTCGGCGACACCCGCATGTGCTCCTGTCTGGAACTGGACGGGGTGAAAGTAGGCACCATCGAACACCTGATGTCGGCCTTTGCCGGTCTCGGTATCGATAACGCCTGGGTAGACCTGGATGCGCCGGAAGTGCCCATCCTTGACGGTTCGGCTGCACCGTTCGTTTTCCTGATCCAGTCCGCTGGTATCGAGGAACAGAATGCCGCCAAGAAATTCATACGCGTCACGCAGCCCATCGAAGTTCGCGATGGCGACAAGTGGGCGCGCTTCGAACCTTACGACGGCTACAAACTGGCTTTTTCCATCGTTTTCAATCACCCGGCCATCGACAAGTCGGCACAAAAGGCCGTCATCGACTTCGCTGAGCAGTCCTACACGCGCGAAGTGGCGCGGGCGCGCACCTTCGGCTTCATGCAGGAAGTCGAATACCTGCGTGAAAACGGTCTGGCGCTGGGCGGTGGTCTGGAAAACGCGATCGTGCTCGACGAATTCCGCGTTCTCAACCAGGATGGCCTGCGCTACGGTGACGAGTTCGTGAAGCACAAGATCCTTGATGCCGTCGGCGATCTCTATCTGCTCGGGCATCCGCTGCTTGCCGCGTATTCGTCGCACAAGGGCGGGCATGCGCTGAACAATCAGCTGGCGCGCGAACTGCTCAATCATCAGGAATCCTGGGAGTTCGCTTCCTTCGATGTCGCCGAGCAGGCACCGGTTGGCGTCACGCGCTGGCTGAATCAGCCGGCCTGATTTTCCGGTCGCAGCGGCGGCCGGTTTTCCCTGTTTTTTGTTGGTCGACCGCTACGCCGAGGCGTGCCGGATACGGCTCAGTCGCGCCGGATTGCGCGTTCGAGCAGACGGTCGAGCGCTTCGCGCAGCGGGCCTTTTGGCAGTTTTTCGGTGCTTGACCGCAGCGCGTCGCAGGCCTTGCCGGAAATCGGCTTCTGCGTGGAAGTGGTTGATTGCGAAAGAATTTCGCGGGGTTGAACTTTTACTTCCATGACGCTACACTCCGCCCCTCCTTTCGATAACTCGCTGCACAGGCGCTGACTCATCTGGCGAATTTTGGCGGCGACCGCACCGTTGTCGGTGTGGATAACGATTTTCCCCGACTTGTAATTGGCGACCCGCGCCGAGTGCTGAAAAGCCGCTGGTGCAATCGTTTCGAAGTGGCGTGAGAGCTGGAGCAAAAGGCGTGCGTGGGCCATGAAGCGGCCACTGGCGGCGTCACGGTCGAGATAGTGCTCTGGCCCGTTGTACATAGGAGGTTCCATGCAGATTATTCTGGTTTCGCGCCATCTGAAGGCGGCGCGCACAATCACCATTATGCCTCGTCATGTCGTGGCGGTGCTTGCCGTCGTGCTGACCCTGGTCTTTTCCGCCTCGGCGATCTTTTCCTGGCTGTCGGTGCATTTCCGTCTGCCGCTGGTCGAGGACCTGATGCTGTCGTTGCAGCGCCAGGAGTCGCAGAAGTCGCGCGACTATGTCAGCAACAACCTGCAACTGATGGCGACCCGGCTCGGCGAACTGCAGGCGCAGGTCTTGCAACTCGATGCCCTGAGCGAACGGGTGGCGAATCTTTCCGGCATCAAGCGCGAAGCCCCGGTGGCCCGCGCGAAAGCAGGGCAGGGCGGTCCTTACTTGCCGGCGCCGATGACGGAAAGCGCGTTGCAGGGCGAAATCGAGCGGCTGATGGCGACGGTCGAGCGCAAGACCGACGAGCTCGCCGTGCTCGAATCGCGCCTGCTCGAAAAGAAAGTGCGTGATCGCCTGTTGCCGACCACCTTGCCAGTCAAGGACGCTACGCTGGGTTCTCCCTTTGGCCATCGCAGCGATCCGATTGCCGGTTTGCGTGCCATGCACGAAGGCATCGACTTCACCGCTGAAACCGGCACGCCGGTGGTCGTGGCGGCGGATGGAGTCGTTCTTTCGGCGGAATATCACCCTGATTTCGGCAATGTCATCGACGTCGACCACGGCGAAGGCCTGAGTTCGCGTTATGCCCACCTGTCGCGTATCGATGCCAAGCCGGGCAGTCTGGTCAAGCGTGGCCAGTTGATCGGCGCGATCGGTACGACCGGACGCTCGACCGGTCCGCATCTGCATTTCGAGGTGCGGATGTTCGGTGTGGCGCAGGACCCGGCGCTGTTCCTGAAAAAGGGTGTCGAGTTTGCCCAGGTCAAGCGCCGTTGATCTACCGCAAACTGACATAAAGACATAACACAGCCAGGCAGCGTCAGGTCAGGACTGCGTGCTAGAATCGGCGCTTTGCTGCAGCGCGCAACCAACCTTCGAACGCGATGATTTCTGGCCTACTCAAAAAGATTTTCGGCAGCCGCAATGACCGGCTGATCAAACAATATTCCCAGACCGTACGCCGCATCAATGCGCTCGAGCCCTCGCTCGAAGCCTTGAGCGACGAGCAGCTGCGCGCCAAGACGGACGAGTTCCGGCAGCGCTATGCCAACGGTGAAACGCTTGATGACCTGCTGCCGGAGGCCTTTGCGGTCGTCCGTGAAGCCGGCAAGCGCGAACTGGGCATGCGCCACTTCGATGTCCAGATGATCGGCGGCATGGTGCTGCATTACGGCAAGATTGCCGAAATGCGCACCGGTGAAGGCAAGACGCTGGTCGGCACGCTGCCGGCCTACCTCAATGCCATTTCCGGCAAGGGCGTGCATGTCATCACGGTCAATGACTACCTGGCCACCCGCGACTCGGAGTGGATGGGGCGTCTGCATCGCTTCCTCGGCCTGACTGTCGGCGTCAACCTGTCGCAGATGGATCACGAAGCCAAGCAGGCCGCCTACGCTGCCGACATCACCTACGGCACCAACAACGAATTCGGTTTCGATTACCTGCGCGACAACATGGTCTATACGGCCGGTGAACGCGTCCAGCGCAGCCTCAATTTCGCCATCGTCGACGAAGTGGACTCGATCCTGATCGACGAAGCGCGTACGCCGCTGATCATTTCCGGCCAGGCCGATGACCAGACCGATCTCTATGTCCGCATGCGTGGCATCGTGCCGCTGCTGTCGCGTTCGGCCGAAGAAAATGGCGAAGGCGATTTCTGGGTCGACGAGAAGGGCCACCAGGTCCATCTGTCCGAAGCCGGTTACGTGCATGCCGAGGAACTGCTCGCCGAGCACGGCATCCTCAAGGAAGGCACCAGCCTTTACGACGCCGCCAACATCACGCTGATGCACCACCTGAATGCCGCCCTGCGCGCCATGACGCTGTTCCACAAGGACCAGCATTACGTCGTGCAGAACGGCGAAATCGTCATCGTCGACGAGTTCACCGGTCGCCTGATGTCCGGTCGCCGCTGGTCGGATGGTCTGCACCAGGCCGTCGAAGCCAAGGAAGGCGTCGCCATCCAGGCCGAGAACCAGACGCTGGCCTCGATCACCTTCCAGAACTACTTCCGCATGTACGGCAAGCTGGCCGGCATGACCGGTACAGCCGATACCGAAGCCTACGAATTCCACCAGATCTACGGTCTGGAAACCGTCGTTGTCCCGACGCATCGCGCCATGGTGCGCAAGGACATGAACGACCTGGTCTTCAAGACGGCGGACGAAAAGCATGCGGCGATCATTGCCGACATCAAGGAATGCGCCAAGCGTGGCCAGCCGGTGCTGGTCGGCACGACCTCGATCGAAGCTTCGGAACTGCTTTCCGGCCTGCTCGACAAGGAAGGCCTGACGCACAACGTGCTCAACGCCAAGCAGCATGCCCGCGAAGCAGAAATCGTCATTGAAGCCGGTCGACCGGGTGTGATCACCATCGCGACCAACATGGCCGGTCGCGGTACCGACATCGTGCTCGGTGGCAGCATCGAAAAGGCGACCTCGGCGATCAAGCACGACGAATCCCTGCCGCCTGCCGAACGCGACGCGAAAATCGCCGAAATGCGCGCCGAATGGCAAAAGGCGCACGATCAGGTGCTCGCTTCCGGCGGTCTGCACATCATCGGTTCCGAACGCCACGAATCGCGCCGCATCGACAACCAGCTGCGCGGTCGCGCCGGTCGTCAGGGCGATGCCGGCTCCTCGCGTTTCTATCTGTCGCTCGACGATCCCTTGTTGCGCATCTTTGCCGGCGAGCGCCTGCGCGCCATCATGGACAAGCTGAAAATGCCGGAAGGCGAAGCGATCGAGCATCCGCTCGTCACCCGCTCGCTGGAATCGGCGCAGCGCAAGGTGGAAGCCCGCAACTTCGACATCCGCAAGCAACTGCTCGAATACGACGACGTCGCCAACGACCAGCGTAAGGTGATCTACCAGCAGCGCAACGAACTGCTCGAAACCGACGACATCTCGGAAACCATCACCGCGATGCGCCACAGCGTCATCGCCGAGACCTTCCGTCTCTACGTGCCGGCCGAGTCGGTCGAAGAGCAATGGGACATGGAAGGCCTGGAGCGTGCGCTGGCTGCCGATCTGCTGATCGAAGCGCCGGTTGCCGAATGGTTCAGGAACGAACCGACGCTGTCCGACGAAGACATCCTGTCGCGCATCGTGCATCGTGCCGACGAGGCCTATCAGGCCAAGGTTGATCTGGTCGGCGGTCCGAATTTCCACCAGTTCGAACGTAATGTCATGCTGCAGAGTCTCGACTCGCACTGGCGCGAACATCTGGCAGCGCTCGACCACCTGCGTCAGGGCATCCATCTGCGCGGCTACGCCCAGAAGAACCCGAAGCAGGAATACAAGCGCGAAGCCTTCGAGCTGTTCGAAGGCCTGCTCGACCTGGTGCGCAAGGAAGTCACCCGCATCGTCTTCACCGTGCAGATCCGCTCGGCAGAAGACGTCGAGGAAACCGCGCCGCATGCCGACGTGCAGAACGTGCAGTACCAGCACACCGGTTACGACGAAGCGCTCGGCGATGCCGATGCGGCCGGCGCAGCCCCCGCCGCGGCAGACGATGCACCGAAGATCGGTCGCAACGATCCCTGCCCCTGCGGTTCGGGCAAGAAGTACAAGCACTGCCACGGAAAACTGTCCTGATTTTTACTGATTCCCCCCAAGGCACCCGCGTGGTGCCTTGATGCTTTTGGAGCCATGAGAATGCCTGTCAATTACGCTACCCCTGCTGCCGATCAACTCTTTCCCGTGGCCGGTGTGCGCCTTGGTGTTGCCGAGGCCGAAATCCGCAAGAAAAACCGGCGCGACCTGACCCTGGTGGCGCTCGATGCCGGTTGTGCCGTGGCCGGCGTGTTCACGCAGAACCGCTTCTGCGCTGCGCCGGTGCAGATTTGCCGCAAGCATCTGGCGGGCGGCAAGGAAATCCGCGCCCTGGTCATCAATACCGGGATTGCCAATGCCGGTACCGGCGAACCGGGCCGTCAGGCGGCGCAGGAGACTTGCGATGCGGTCGGCGCCCTGCTTGGTGTTGCGCCGGACCAGGT
This sequence comes from Quatrionicoccus australiensis, assembly GCF_020510525.1. NCBI lineage: Bacteria > Pseudomonadati > Pseudomonadota > Betaproteobacteria > Rhodocyclales > Azonexaceae > Quatrionicoccus > Quatrionicoccus australiensis. Next base: position 3,535,878 of record NZ_CP075188.1, on the reverse strand, counting down.
ACTGCCGTTTTCGACCGGCGTAATTCTCGAGCTTTTGCCGGTCGACCGGATCAAGGCCGGTCTTCCGGCTGTTTTCGCCGATCTGAAGGCGGATAACTGGCATGCTGCCGCGCACGGCATCATGACCACCGACACCGTCGCCAAGGCCGCTTCGCGCGTCCTGACGGTCAACGGCAAAAAAATCAGCATTTCCGGCGTCTCCAAGGGCGCCGGCATGATCAAGCCGAACATGGCGACCATGCTCGGTTTCCTTGCCACCGATGCCGGCATCGCGCAGCCGCTGCTGGATGCGCTGGTCAAGGAAGCCGCCGATGCTTCCTTCAACTGCATCACGGTCGATGGCGACACCTCGACCAACGATTCCTTCGTGATGATCGCCTCCGGCCAGTCCGGCGCCAGCTTCGCTGCCGAAACCGACGCCGGCTGGGCCGAGGTCAAGGCCGCGATCATTGCTGCTTCCGTTGAGCTGGCCCAGGCCATCGTGCGCGACGGCGAAGGCGCCACCAAGTTCATCACGGTCGCCGTCCAAGGCGGCAAGTCGGTTGAAGAGTGCCGCCAGGTCGGTTACGCGATCGGTCACTCGCCGCTGGTCAAGACCGCCTTCTTCGCCTCCGACCCCAATCTCGGGCGCATTCTCGCCGCCGTCGGTTACGCCGGCATCACCGATCTCGACGTCGATGGCGTCAAGGTCTGGCTGGACGATGTGCTGGTTGCCGAAAACGGCGGTCGGGCGGCGGCCTACAAGGAAGAGGACGGCGCCCGCGTCATGGCACAGGCCGAAATCACCGTACGCGTCGATCTCGGGCGCGGTGCGGCACAGGCCAGCGTCTATACCTGCGACTTTTCCTACGACTACGTCAAGATCAACGCCGATTACCGTTCGTAGCAGCCAAGTCCGGGCCGGGAGCTTCGCATGACCGACATTCGCCGCGACCTGGCCCGTACCACGCTGGCCATTTTCTGCATCATCGGCCTGATCGCGCTGTCGCTCTGGGTTCTGCGGCCCTTCCTGGCGGCGACGGTGTGGGCGACGATGCTCGTCGTCGCCACCTGGCCGCTGTTCCGCTCGCTCGAAGCCCGTCTGGGCAATCGCCGCCTGCCGGCGGTGCTGCTGATGTCTCTCGCCATGCTGCTTCTGCTGGTGCTGCCGCTGTGGTTGGCAATCGATACCATTTCCGGGCATTTCGGGCAGTTGACCGCTGCCGGGCGCTCGCTGACTGAAAACGGCCTGCCTCCGCCGCCAGCCTGGGTCTCCGGGCTGCCGCTGGTTGGCGAGTCGGTCGCCGCTTTCTGGCAGCAAGTCGCGCTCGATGGTTCCACCGGCGTCATCGCCAAGGTGACGCCCTATGCTGCCGATACGGGCAAGTGGGTGCTCGCTCAGGTGGGTGGTCTGGGCGGCATGCTGATCCAGTTTTTCCTGGTCGTGACGATTGCCGCGATTCTTTATTCCTCGGGCGAGACCGGCGCGCGCATGGCCTTGCGCTTCGGTCGCCGGCTGGCCGGTGAGCGTGGCGAAAAGTCTATCGTGCTGGCCGGGCAGGCGATCCATGGCGTTGCGCTTGGCGTCGGTGTTACCGCCATCGTCCAGACGGTACTCGGCGGCCTTGGTCTGGCTGTGGTCGGCATTCCTTTCGCCTCGCTGCTCTCGGCCTTGATGCTGATGCTGTGCATCGCCCAGATCGGCCCGATGCTGGTGTTGCTGCCAGCGGTTGGCTGGATGTACTGGCAGGGTGATGCGGGCTGGGCGACGGGCTTGCTGGTGTGGAGCCTGATTGTTGGCAGCCTGGATAATTTCCTGCGTCCCATGCTGATCCGGCGCGGCGCCGATCTGCCCCTGCTGCTGATTTTCGCCGGCGTTATCGGTGGCATGCTCGGTTTCGGCCTGGTCGGCATTTTCGTCGGGCCGGTCGTGCTCGCCGTCACCTATACCTTGATGCAGGCCTGGGTTGAAGATGGCCTCGGCAAGGACGAAAGTGACGCCGAGCCGGTTGCGCCCTTGCCGCCTTCAGAGCCGGCGCAGGCGGAGCAGTCGGAACCAGCCGCCGGCTAGGGCCGGCTGGTCGTGCTCCAGCGCCAGATCCGGCGCGGCAGCGAGCACTTCCTCGAAAACGACATCGAGCCGGGTCGCCAGTCGGCGAACCAGCGGATTGACCAGGCGGCGCAACAAGGCCGGCTGGCCGGCGCGCAGGAACTTGTCGAAAACCAGAACCTGGCCGCCCGGTCGCACGACGCGGGCGATTTCCGCGAAACACAAGGCCGGTTGCGGCACCACCGCCAGGATCAGGTGCAGTACGGCGCTGTCGAAGCTGTGGTCGGCAAAGGGCAGGCGCTGGGCGTCGCCCTGAACCGGTACGAAGTCGGCCCGGCCGGCGCGCGGCAGGGCACGGCGCAGCATGGCATGGGTCAGGTCGAGGCCGATGTAATGGTGTTGCGGCGGCAGGTGCGGCAGGTCTAGCCCGGTGCCGACGCCGGCCAGCAGCACGCGTCCGGGCTGTGCGGGCAAGGCGCGCAGGCTGTGCTGGCGGGCCGCCCGTGTCGCCCGGTCAATCGCCGCGTCGTAGAACGGCGCGATCAGCGTGTAGCTGCGCTGCAGGCTCAATGCAGGGTGCGCGGCATGGCGAGCACGAACTCGGGGATTTCCGCCTCGAAATGCGTGCCGTCCTCGGCCACCATCTGGTAAGTGCCCTTCATCGTGCCGACCGGCGTGGTCAGCGACGAGCCGCTGGTGTACTGGAAGCTTTCGCCCGGCTTGAGCAGCGGCTGCTTGCCGACCACGCCGAGGCCGCGCACTTCCTGCACCTCGTTGTTGGCGTCGGTGATGATCCAGTGCCGCGACACCAGTTGCGCCGCGACATCGCCGACATTGACGATGGTGATGGTGTAGGCGAACAGGTAGCGATGGGCTTCCGGGTCGGATTGTTCGGGAATGAATTGCGGGCTGGATTCAACCTTGATGCAGTACTTGTCGGTGTCGGGCATGGGATAATTTCGTTTGTCTGTTTTTGTTCAGGGAACCATCATGTCAGTCAAAGATTACGTCATTGCACCGAGCATTCTTTCCGCCAATTTCGCCAAGCTGGGCGAGGAAGTGGCCAACGTCATCGCTGCGGGTGCCGACTGGATTCACTTTGACGTGATGGACAACCATTATGTTCCCAATTTGACCATCGGCCCGCTGGTTTGCGAGGCGATCCGCCCGTGCACCACGGCGCCGATCGACGTGCATCTGATGGTCAAGCCGGTTGATCGCATCATCCCCGATTTTGCCAAGGCCGGGGCCAATATCATCACCTTCCACCCGGAAGCCTCCGATCACGTTGATCGCAGCCTGTCGCTGATCCGCGATGCCGGCTGCCAGGGCGGCCTGGTTTTCAATCCGGCGACGCCGCTCGATTACATGGATTACGTGCTCGACAAGATCGACGTCATCCTGCTGATGAGCGTCAATCCCGGCTTCGGCGGCCAGAAGTTCATTCCCGGTACCCTGGCCAAGGCGCGTCAGGCGCGCGCCAAGCTGGATGCCTATGAAAAGGAAAGCGGTCGGCGCATTCGCCTGGAAATCGATGGCGGCGTCAATGTTGGCAATATCGCCGAGATCGCCCGCGCCGGCGTCGATGCCTTCGTCGCCGGCTCGGCCGTGTACGGTGCCGGCAAGGCCGAAGACCCGCATCGCTACGATACGATCATCGGCGCACTGCGCGCCGAACTGCAGGATCGAGGATCTAGCTGTTAGGATCGAGTAGGCAGAATGCTCGCGCCCTTTGCTTTTCCTCGATCCTAAAATCCAAGAACTCGATCCTAAAATGCACTTTCACTCCGTTACCTTCGATCTCGACGGCACGCTGCTCGACACCATTGCCGATTTGGCCGAGGCCTGCCGGCTGATGCTCGACGAAATCGGCGCGCCGCAGCGCTCGCCGGCCGAGGTACACCGCTTCGTCGGCAAGGGCTTGGCAGTGCTGGTCGAGCGCTGCCTGACGCATGCGCAGCCGCCGTCAGTCGAACAGCTCAATTTGGCGATCGTATCGTTCAAGCGGCATTACGCAGCGGTCAACGGTCGTTTGACGACGATTTATCCCGGCGTGATCGCCGGGCTGGACGCCTGGAAGGCGAGCGGACTCCGGATGGGCGTCGTCACCAACAAGCCGGGCATGTTCACCGAGGCGCTGCTCGAGCACATGGGGCTGGCCGACTATTTCGACGTGGTCGTTTCCGGCGATACGACAGCGCACAAGAAGCCGCATCCGGAACCGATCCTGCACGCCTGTCGCATCCTTGGCGTGCGGCCGGACCGCAACCTGCACATCGGCGACTCGAAAAACGACATCCATGCCGCGCATGCCGCCGGTTGTCAGGCCTATGCCGTGCCCTACGGCTACAACGAGGGCGAGCCGGTGGACAGTGCGGATTGCGATGCGCTAGTATCTGACCTGCTTGCCGCCTATCGGCAAGCGCTCACTTTCAAAGACCTCACGAAAAAATGACTCCTTTGCGCATCTGGAACGAATGGCACGGTTGGCGTCGCTGGCGCCCCTGATCTCCCTTCGCGCGCCCTTGCGGCGCAATGCACCAGTACGCAACACCCCTGTCATTTCCGAGGCTTCCCATGACTGAAACCGAATTCAACGCGCTTGCCGCGCAAGGCTACAACCGTATTCCCGTTACGCTGGAAACGTTCGCCGATCTCGACACGCCGCTCTCCATCTACCTCAAGCTGGCCAACACGCCCTACACCTACCTGCTCGAATCGGTGCAGGGCGGCGAGCGCTTTGGCCGCTACTCGATCATCGGCCTGGCCGCGTCGACACGCATCGTCGTCAACGGCCACCAGGTGCTGGTCCTGACCGGCAACCGCATTGCCGAGCGCGAGGACGACACCAATCCGCTCGAGTTCATCGGCAATTACATGAAGCGCTTCCGCGCGCCGGCCACGTCCGGCCTGCCGCGCTTCTGCGGCGGCCTGGTCGGCTGCTTTGGTTACGACACCGTGCGCTATGTCGAAACCCGTCTGACCCGCACCAACAAGCCGGACGAAATCGGCACGCCGGACATCGGCCTGTTGCTTTCCGAGGAAATCGCCGTCGTCGACAACCTGTCCGGCAAACTGACCCTGATCGTCTACGCCGAGCCGGGCTTCCCGGGGGCGTATCAAAAGGCGCGCGCCCGCCTCAAGGAATTGCTGCAGAAACTGCGCACCCCGGTCAATCTGCCCAGCGAACAGCCGATGCATTCCGAGCCGGCTGTCTCGGTGTTCGGTGAGGCTGCCTTCAAGCAGGCGGTGCTCAAGGCCAAGGCCTACATCACCGAAGGCGACATCATGCAGGTTGTCCTTTCGCAGCGCATGACCAAGCCTTTTCACGCCAGCCCGCTGGCGCTGTATCGCACACTGCGCAGCCTGAATCCGTCGCCTTACATGTTCTATTTCGATTTCGAGGACTTCCATGTCGTCGGCGCCTCGCCGGAGATCCTGGTTCGCCTCGAAGGCGAGCGCGTCACCGTGCGGCCGATTGCCGGCACGCGCAAACGCGGCGCCTCGCCGGAAGAAGATGCGGCCCTCGCCGAAGAACTGCTCTCCGACCAGAAAGAACTGGCCGAGCATACCCAGTTGCTTGATCTCGGACGCAACGACTGCGGTCGCGTCGCGCGTGTCGGCTCGGTGAAACTCACCGATCGCATGGTGATCGAGCGCTACTCGCATGTGATGCACATCGTCTCCAACGTCGAAGGCAAGCTGCAACCCGGTCTCGATGCGCTCGACGTGCTGCGCGCCACCTTCCCGGCCGGTACCGTGTCCGGCGCACCGAAGGTGCGCGCCATGGAAATCATCGACGAACTGGAGCCGGTCAAGCGCGGCATCTACGCCGGTTCGGTCGGCTATCTCGGCTTCAACGGCGACATGGACGTGGCGATCGCGATCCGTACCGCCGTGCTCAAGGACAAGAAACTCTACGTCCAGGCCGGCGCCGGCATCGTTGCCGACTCCGATCCGAATTCGGAATGGACCGAAACCCTGAACAAGGCCCGCGCCGTACTGCGCGCCGCCGAGCTGGCCGAACAGGGCCTGGATACGCGCATCGACTGAGTTCTACCGGTCGACATGCAAAAACCGCCTGAAATCAGGCGGTTTTTTTACGTCGACCGTTCAGCCTTGTCGCTTGGCGGCGGTGGCAGCCAGCCGCGCCAGCGGAAGAAAATCTCGGTCAGCCACAGCCCGTAATAAGTCGCGAACCAGGCAAAGATGGTGTCGGAGAGGAAATGGCCGCCGGCCGACATGCGCGTCCATGCCAGATAAGCGGCCGTGCCCAGGCCGATCAGCAGCCAGCGCCGGCGGATCGCCGGGGCGCCGAGCCAGCCGAAAGCCATCAGGAAGGCGCCGGTCGCGACATGGCCGCTGACGAAGGAGCAATTGCGCTTGCATTCCTTGGCCGGAATGAACGCCGGCGTGAACTGCCGCTTGCCGCCGAATTCCTGTACCTGCGACGGGCGGGCGCGGCCCCAGTGGTTCTTGAACACCGTATCGACGAGCAGAATCGGGCCGAGCAGGGCGCTGGCCAGCAAAAAACCGATCACGGCCCGTTTCGCCCGCAGGCGTGGCCAGCGTTTGCTGCTGGCCAGGCCGAGCAGGACGGCGAGAATCAGCAGCAGGCCCTGACCGAGCGGTGGTGTCGCCCAGTAGATGGCGGTGCGCAAGGGGCCGTCGAATTCGATCAGGTATTGCCAGCCGGACTCGTAGAAGGCGCGGCTGGCAATCAGGTCGAGTTGCGGCCAGGCAATGAACAGCACGGCCAGCAGGACGCCGGCCAGGCTGACCAGGCGCAGTTCAGTAACCCTTGAAATCATGGGCAAGATAGACGTCCATGCTGCGGACCATGGTCGCATCGAGCGGCGCCTTGAGCGTTGCCAGTTTCTCGATGCTGGCGAAACGCCGAGCGAACTCGCCGCCGAGCGGCGCCTGGGTGATCAGGATCGCATCCTTGCCGACGTAGTCGTTCAGATTGGTGGTCATGCTGTAATGGTCGCGCACCATTGCGCTTGGATTCCAGCTGGCGGCCGCGGGATGAATGGCGCGAAGTTCGTAGAGCATGTGAGCAATCAATGTTCGATTGTCTGCGACCAGTACGGCATCCGGATGGTTTTGCATGATCGGCTGCAACTGCCGTCCCAGCTCGTCCCAGCCCGCGGCACGGCGGAAAGGATTTTTCTTCGCCGGACTGTCGACCTGGGCGACCTGGAGCAGCGTCGGCCAGTAATAGACCGTACCGACCAGCGCGACATTCAGGGCCAGGCCGGCGAGCAGCCAGCGCGTGCGGCCGCGTTGCAACAGCCAGGCGACGACGGCGATCGCGGCTGGCGCGAAGGCGGGCGCCGCCCAGTTGATATTGGCGCCACCCTTGAGCGCCTGCGCCGAAACGACCGCCCACAAGGGCAGGGCGAACCAGAGCAGAAGTCGCGTGCGTTGATCGCGCCAGCTTTCCCGGACGCGTACCAGCAGGAGGAAGAAAACGCTGCCGAGCACGGGGCCGAAGGCGGCCCACTGGCCTCCCCAGAATTCGCCCAATGCGGCCGGTCCACCGCTGTGGGTCTTGTTGAGGGTTATGTCGGCAGTGTGTTTCAGGGTCGGGAAGTCGTGTGCGACGTTCCAGGCAATGTTCGGGGCCAGGATGAGCAGGGCCAGCGCCGCGGCCAGCCAGGGCTTGGCCGATTTCAGGCGGGGCCGCTCGAAGGCGAGCAGGTGCAGGAAGGCGGCGCCCAGCCAGGCCGCCATCGTGTATTTGGAGAGCAGGCCGAGGCCGCAGACCAGGCCGAGCAGCAGCCAGTCGCGCCAGCTGTCACTGGCGAGGGCGCGCAGGTAGGCCCAGAGTGCGAGTGCCCAGAACAGGGTGAGCAGGGCGTCGGTCGAGACGAACAGGCCGAGCCAGGAAAACATCGGCAGGGTGAGGACAGCAAGGCCCGACCAGAAGGCGGTGCGCGCGTCGTAGAGGCGGCGTGCGATGGCCCAGCAGGCGCCGGCGGCGAGGGGGTAGCAAAGCATGGCGAGCGCCTTGACGCCGGCCAGGTCGTCGCCGAACAGCGCGGTAGACAGCCAGATCAGTGCCGCGACGCCGGGTGGTTTGGAAAAATAGCCCCAGTCGAGGTGCTGCGCCCAGGTCCAGTACTGCGCTTCGTCGATGTAGAGCGTGATGCCGAGTTGCGGCAGGACGGCAAAGCGCCAGGCGAGCAGCAGCAGGCTCAGCGCAAAAAGAATCCGGGCGCCGGTTTTCTCGTAAAAACGGGTGTCGACCGCTGCGCTCACGCCGCTTTGTGCCAGCCTTCGTCAGCGCCGAGCGGGCTTTCCGGGCGTGCCGAGTAGGAGCGGATGGTGCCGGACTCGAAATAGATGCGGGCGAGCAGTTCGGCCAGCACACCGGTGGTGATGAAGTGCACGCCGGCGATCAGACCGCCAATCGCGACGATGAGCAGCGGCCGGCCGCCGATGTTCTCGCCGAGACCGAACTTGACCCAGGCCAGCCAGGTCATGATCAGGCCGGAAATTGCCGTCAGGCCGAGACCGATGCCGCCGAAGAAATGGCCGGGGCGGGCGCGGAAGCGCATGAAGAAGTACACCGCGATCAAGTCGAGAATGACGCGGAAGGTGCGCGAGATGCCGTATTTCGAAACGCCGGCCGTGCGCGCATGGTGCGTCGTCGGTTCCTGCGCGATGCGGCGCGGGGTCGTCACGGTGGCCAGCCAGGCCGGGATAAAGCGGTGCATTTCGCCATACAGGCGCACGCTCTTGATGACGCTGCCGCGGAAGGCCTTGAGGCTGCAGCCGTAATCGCGCAGATGCACGCCGGTCATGCGGGCGATCAATTTGTTGGCGATCTTCGACGGAATCTTGCGCAGGAACAGGCCATCCTGGCGATTCTGGCGCCAGCCGGCGACGAGATCGAGATTTTCGTTGAGCAGGCGGGCGACCATGCGCGGGATATCGACCGGGTCATTCTGCAGGTCGCCGTCCATGGTCACGATGACGTCGCCACGCGCCGCGTCGATGCCGGCCTGCATGGCGGCGGTCTGCTTGAAATTGCGCGTCAGTTCGACGATGCGCACGTGCGGGCCGTATTCCTTTGCCGATGCGAGCGCCCGGTCCACGGTCGCATCGCTGCTGCCGTCATCGACCAGGACCAGCTCCCACGGGTTTTCGTAGCCGACCAGCGCTTCGTGTACGCGCTTGACCAGCGGCGCGATGTTGTCTTCCTCGTTGTAGAACGGGACGACGATGGAAAGGCTGTGCGGGGGCATCGAAAGGGCGGCGCTCATGGGTGAATCCGGCGGCAAGTGGCGAAATAGGCGCGCATTTTAACTTGAAAGCGGGGGCGATACGGCGAATCGCGGTGGGTTGGCGCGCCGGCGCAGGTGGGCGTGTTGTAGAATTTGCCGTTCACCGTATCGAGCAAGGAATCAACAGCATGCTGCTGATGATCGACAACTACGACAGCTTCACCTACAACATCGTCCAGTATTTCGGCGAATTGGGTCAGGACGTGCAGGTCTACCGCAACGACGCCATCACCATTGCCGACATCGAGCGTCTCCAGCCACAATATCTGGTGATTTCCCCCGGCCCTTGCGCCCCGGCCCAGGCCGGCGTGTCGCTGGCGGCGATCAAGCATTTCGCCGGCAAGATTCCCCTGCTCGGCGTCTGTCTCGGTCATCAGGCAATCGGCGAAGCCTTTGGCGGGCGCATTGTGCATGCCAAGCAACTGATGCATGGCAAGGTCTCACCGGTCCACCATAAAGATATGGGCGTTTTCCGCGGGCTGCCCAATCCGCTGACCTGTACGCGCTATCACTCGTTGGCCATCGAGCGCGAGAGTTTGCCGGAATGCCTCGAAATCACCGCGTGGACCGATGACGGCGAAATCATGGGCGTGCGCCACAAGACGCTGGCCGTCGAAGGCGTGCAGTTCCACCCGGAATCCATCCTGACCGAGCGCGGCCACGACCTGCTCAAGAATTTTCTCGAGGAACACAAATAATGACTCCCCAGGCCGCGCTGCAGCGCGTTATCGAACATCGCGAAATCTTTCACGATGAAATGGTTTCCCTGATGCGCCAGATCATGAGCGGCGAAGTCACGCCGGTCATGATTGCCGCGATCGTCACCGGGCTGCGCGTCAAGAAGGAAACCATTGGCGAGATCGCCGCGGCGGCCAGCGTCATGCGCGAACTGGCGACGCCGGTCAAGGTGCCCTACGACAAGCATTTCGTCGATATTGTCGGCACGGGCGGCGATGCTGCTCACAGCTTCAATATTTCCACGACCTCGATTTTTGTTGCCGCCGCAGCCGGCGCCAAGGTGGCCAAGCACGGCGGACGCAGCGTCTCGTCGAGCTCGGGCAGCGCCGACGTGCTCGAGGCGCTCGGCGCCAATATCAATCTGTCGCCGGAACAGGTGGCTGCCTGTATCGAGGAAACCGGCATCGGTTTCATGTTTGCGCCGAACCATCACAGCGCGATGAAGCATGTCGCGCCGGTGCGGCGTGAAATGGGCGTGCGTACGCTATTCAATATTCTTGGTCCGCTGACCAATCCGGCTGGTGCGCCGAATACCGTGATGGGCGTCTTCCACCCCGACCTAGTCGGCATCCAGGTGCGCGTCATGCAGCGTCTCGGCGCCGAACGCGTCCTGGTTGTGCATGGCAAGGACAATCTCGACGAAATTTCCCTGGGGGCGGCAACGCTGGTTGGCGAACTCAAGGATGGCGAAGTACGCGAGTACGAAGTGCATCCGGAAGACTTCGGCCTGCAGATGATGTCGCTGCGCAACCTGCGCGTCGCCAATGCCGACGAGTCGAAGGCAATGCTGCTCGGCGCCCTGGACAACAAGCCGGGGGCGGCGCGCGAGATCGTCTGCCTGAATGCGGGCGCAGCGCTGTATGTCGCCAATGTTGCCGACAGCATCGCTGACGGCATCGTCCGGGCGCGCGAGGCGATTGCCTCAGGTGCAGCACGGGCGCAGCTCGACAGCTTTGTCCAATGCACGCAAAGGCTGGGTCGCTGATGTCGGATATCCTGAACAAGATCATCGCGACCAAGCGCGAGGAAATCGCTGCCGCGCTCGCGGTCCGTCCGTTCTCGCAAGTCGAGGTCGAAGCAGCCGCGCAGGCGGCACCGCGCGATTTTGTCGGCGCTATCCGCGCCAAAATCGCCAGCGGTCGACCGGCCGTAATCGCCGAAATCAAGAAGGCCAGCCCGTCGAAAGGCGTCATCCGTCCCGATTTTCATCCGGCGGAGATTGCCCGCAGCTACGAACAACATGGCGCCGCCTGCCTGTCGGTGCTCACCGATCGCCAATATTTCCAGGGCGCGCCGGAATATCTGCAGGCCGCTCGCGCCGCCTGCGCCTTGCCGGTTTTACGCAAGGATTTCATGGTCGACCGCTACCAGGTGGTCGAGGCGCGCGCGATGGGCGCCGACTGCATTCTGCTCATTGCCGCCGCGTTGACGCTGGCCGAAATGCAGGAACTGGAAGCTCTGGCTCTCAGCTACGGCATGGCTGTACTGGTTGAAGTGCACAACGGCGAAGAACTGGATGCCGCCATGCACTTGCAAACGCCCTTGCTCGGTATCAACAACCGCAATCTGCGCAGCTTCGAAGTGACGCTGGATACAACACTCGGCTTGCTGGCGCGAGTGCCGTCAGACCGCATCGTGGTGACCGAAAGCGGCATCGTCGGCGCGCAGGATGTTGCTCTGATGCGCGCCAACAAGGTTGAAACCTTCCTGGTCGGCGAAGCTTTCATGCGGGCGCAAGAGCCGGGAATCGAGCTGGCACGGCTGTTTGCCTGAGTTCTGTTGCGCCGAAACAACAAAACTTTACGGAACTCTTTCCCCCATCGAAACACTCGTTGCCCTTGTCTTCCGCTCTTTGCGACAATCAGGGCCAACTTCTCGATCCGAGAGGTAAAGCTTAATCAGTTCGCAAGATCGGATTAAAAACTAACCACTAAGGAGATTTTCTGATGCAAAAGAAGATTATCGCTGTTGCTGTTGCCGCTCTGGCCTCTACCGCTGCTTTCGCACAAACCAACGTCACCGTTTACGGTGTTGTTGATGTTCAACAAGCTTTCGTCAAGTCGTCTGGCGTTGATGGCGCCAATCAAGGTTCCGTTGGTCGTCTGGACTCCCATGGCAACTACATCGGTTTCAAGGGTGTTGAAGACCTGGGCAATGGCCTGAAGGCTGTCTTCGTTTACGAATCTGCATTCTCTGCTGATGCCGGTGCTGCTCTCTCCGGTGGTCGTGATTCCTACATCGGTCTGGCTGGTGGTTTCGGTACCGTTGCTGCCGGTAACCTGACCCACCCGCTGCGCGCTTTCGGCGCCAAGGTTGAACTCCTGCCGGGCGCTGCTGGCTTCGGTACGACCGCTTCCGTGACCGGTACGCTGGTTGGTATCAAGACCGGTGCTGATGACCGTGCTGCCAACGCTGTTGCTTACATCTCGCCGTCTTTCTCTGGTTTCACCGTGATTGGTGCCTACGTTAATGGCGAAGTCAAGACTAACGAAGCTGATGTCCAATCTTGGGCAATCAAGGGCAGCACTGGCGTTAACACCCTGCAAAACACCGTTTACAAGGGTACCAACTCCAAGCAATATCAAATCGCCGGCCAATACGAAAATGGTCCGCTGTTTGTTGGTGCTGGCTACCACAAGGCCAAGGATCTGCTGGTCGTAGGCAAGACCGCTCTGGGTGATCTGGCTCTGGCAGAAGATGGTCAAGACGCTCGTGTTTACCGTGTTGTTGCTGCTTACACCTTCCCGACCAACACGAAGGTTACTGCTCTGTACGACAACACCAAGGTTGAAACTGGTGATCACCTTGCTGGTTTGACTTCCTATCTCAAGCGTAGCGCTGCTTCGGTTGGTGTTGCCCAGACCTTCGGCAAGAACACCATTGGCCTCGAGTATGCCAAGTCTTTCAAGCTGAAGACCGACGGTGGCAAGGTTGACGGTACCTCGTCCAACATCATCACCGCCATGTATGGTTACGAACTGAGCAAGCGCACCATGCTGCACGCTCGTGTTAGCCGCCTGAACAACGGTGAAAATGTTAACAACAACTTCTACAACCTGCCGGTCGCCAATGGTGTTTCGACGACCTACGGTTCTGACTACACCGGTTTCTCGGTTGGTCTGCGTCACTCCTTCTAATCTGGCTTAGCTAGATTAAAAGATACAAAGGGCACTTCGGTGCCCTTTTTTATTGCCTGAATTGCGGCTTGGTCCTGGGGTGTGGTTCAAGATTTTCTCGTTTCTTCAGACCGCTGACAAAGCCTCCAAGCGATTGGGGGCTTTATTTTTTTATAATGCAGACATGCTCAAGCCTGCCTACCCTGCCCAAACGGAACTGGAGATGGTGACGTTGGAGCAATTGGTCCCGAAAGACCACTTGCTCCGGCTGCTCGACCAGCACATCCGGTTTGATTTCATTCGTGAAGCGACCCAGCACCTGTATTGCGAGAACAATGGCCGACCGGCGATTGATCCGGTGGTGTTGTTCAAGATGCTGTTCATTGGCTACCTGTTCGGGATTCGCTCCGAGCGACGGCTGGTGAAGGAAATCGAGGTCAATGTGGCTTACCGCTGGTTTCTCGGCTTTCGGCTGACGGACAAAGTGCCGGATGCCTCGACGCTGTCGCAGAATCGGCGTCGCCGCTTTGTCGGGACGGACATTGAGCAACGCATCTTTGACGGGATTGTCGAGCAAGCCATTGAGCACAAGCTGATTGGCGGGCGGGTGCTTTACACGGACAGCACGCCTCTGAAGGCGAATGCCAACAAACGGCATTTTGAGGTGCATCAGGTCGAGCAAACACCGGCGGCCTATTTGGCCGAGCTGGATGCAGCCATCGAAACGGATCGTGCCGCCGCGGGCAAGAAGCCGCTCAAGCGTGATGACGATGATTCGACACCGCCGATGAAGGAGGTCAAGGTCAGCACGGTCGATCCCGACGCAGGTTTCATGGCCCGCGACAACAAGCCGACCGGCTTCTTCTATCTGGATCACCGGACTGTCGATGGCGTGCATGCCCTGATCGTCGATACCCATGTCACGCCGGGCAATGTCCATGACAGCCAGCCCTATCTGGCCCGCCTGGACCGGGTCATGGAGCGCTTTGATCTGGCCGTGGGCGCCGTCGGGCTCGATGCCGGGTATTTCACCCCGCAAGTCTGCAAGGGCATTCTTGACCGAGAGTTGTTCGGGGTGATGGGCTACAAGCGACCCACACACCGCGATGGCTATTTCTACAAACGGGACTATCTCTACGATGCGGTCCAGGACTGCTACCGCTGCCCGGCCGGGGAGGTTCTGCCGTACCGGACGACCAATCGGCTGGGCTATCGGGAATATGCCTCGAATCCCGCCCGTTGCGCTGATTGTGGCGTGCGCGGGCAATGCACGCAGAGCCGGAATCATCAGAAGCTCGTGACCCGGCATCTCTGGGAAGGTTTCAAGGAAGCGATCAACGCCAATCGCCTGAGCGACCTGGGCAAACGGCTGTACGCCCGGCGCAAGGAAACAGTGGAGCGCAGCTTTGCCGATGCCAAGGAGTTGCACGGCCACCGTTACGCCCGCTTCCGCGGCTTGGCCAAGGTGCAAGCGCAGTGCCTGCTCTCGGCGGCCTGTCAGAACATGAAGAAGATGGCCCTGTTGCTGGCCCGCAAGGCGGCAGCCTTATTGGCCAAAATCCTCGGGCAAGCCCTGTTTGCGGCCGACTTCGCCCGCAATTACCTGCCGATGGCGCTCCACCACGAGAATTCCAGAATCCGCCTTGTTTCGGCCTGAATCCGAAAAACGCCCGAATTCCAAAACAGAAAAACAAACCCCCCGAAAAATCGGGGGGCGTCAGCAGTCTGAAGCCTCGGCATGCCGAGGCTTTTTGTTTATGAGTTGCCCTGGTCAGCTGAGGATCAGATTGTCGCGATGAATGATCTCCGGTTCATCGACATAGCCGAGGATGCTCTCAATCTCCGGTGTGTTCTTGCGGGCGATCAGGCGGGCTTCGCCGCTGCCGTAGTTGCTCAGGCCGCGGGCGATTTCGCGGCCGTCGGGGCTGATGCAGGCGACGGCTGCGCCGCGTTCGAATTCGCCTTCGGCGGCGGTGACGCCGATCGGCAGCAGGCTTTTGCCCGATTTCAGGGCGTCGACCGCGCCGGCATCGAGGAGCAGGCGACCGGCCAGTTGCAGGTGGTCGGCCAGCCATTGTTTGCGCGCGGCGAGCGGCTGCGTGTGCGAAACGAGCAGGGTGCCGACCGCTTCGCCATCGGCCAGGCGAATGATCGGGTCGGTTTCGCGGCCGCTGGCGATGGCGGTGTGGGCGCCGCTGCGCCCGGCGCGTTTGGCGGCGATCACCTTGGTGATCATGCCACCGGTGCCGATGCGGGTGCCGGCGCCGCCGGCCATGGCTTCGAGCGACTCGTCGCCGGCTGTGGCTTCGCTGATCAGCGTGGCATTCGGATCCTTGCGCGGGTCGGCGGTAAACAGGCCGATCTGGTCGGTCAGGATGATCAGGGCGTCAGCTTCGATCAGGTTGGCAACCAGGGCGCCCAGCGTGTCGTTGTCGCCGAATTTGATCTCGTCGGTAACGACCGTGTCGTTCTCGTTGATGATCGGCACGACGCCGAGTTCAAGCAATGTGGTCAGTGTCGAGCGCGCGTTCAGGTAGCGCTTGCGGTCGGCGAGGTCGTCGTGGGTGAGCAGGATCTGCGCGGTCTGCAGGCCGTATTTCGAGAAAGCGCCTTCGTAGACCTGGACCAAGCCCATCTGGCCGACGGCGGCGGCCGCCTGCAGTTCATGCACTGACTGCGGTCGCTTCGCCCAGCCCAGGCGCTGCATGCCGCAGGCAATTGCGCCGGAGGAAACCATTACCACCTGCTTGCCTTGCTGGCGCAGGACGCTGATCTGGCGTGCCCAGTCATCAATGGCGGCGAGGTCGAGGCCGGTGCCGTTATTGGTAACGAGGGCGGAGCCGACTTTGACGACGAAGCGTTTGGCGGAGGCGAGGCGGGTGGTTTGCATGATCAGTCTTGCTTGGCGGGGATTTCGTCGCTGTCGGCGTCGTTGTCATCAAGGTCGCCGATTTCCGGCTTGGCCATCTGTTCGAGGGCTTCGCTGATCGCGTAAATCAGCGGCTTGGTGCCTTCGCCGTTGATGGCTGAAATCGAGAAATGGGGGCCATCGTACTTGGTGGCTTTCTTGTAGGCCTTGAGGAAATCCTTGACGGCCTTTTCGCGGTCTTCTTCCGGAATCAGGTCGAGCTTGTTGAGGACCAGCCAGCGCGGCTTGTTGGCGAGTTCGGGGTCGTGCTTGATCAGTTCGCCGACGATGGCCTTGGCGTCGCGCACCGGGTTGGAGTCCGGGTCGATCGGGGCAATGTCGACGAGGTGCAGCAGGATGCGTGTGCGCTGCAGGTGCTTCAGGAAGCGGATGCCGAGGCCGGCGCCGTCGGCGGCGCCTTCGATCAGGCCCGGGACGTCGGCCATGACGAAGCTCTTTTCGTCATCAACGCGGACGACGCCGAGATTCGGGTGCAGCGTGGTGAACGGGTAGTCGGCCACCTTGGGGCGGGCCGAGGAGATGGCGCGGATCAGCGTGCTCTTGCCGGCATTGGGCAGGCCGAGCAGGCCGACGTCGGCGAGCACGCGCAGTTCCAGGCGCAGGTCGAATTCTTCACCTTGCTCGCCGTTGGTTTTCTGGCGCGGGGCGCGGTTGGTCGATGACTTGAAGTGCAGGTTGCCGAGGCCGCCTTTGCCGCCCCTGGCGATCAGGACCTTCTGATCGTGCTCGGAGAGATCGGCAACGATTTCTTCGGTGTGCTCGTTGTAGATCACCGTGCCAACCGGCATGCGCAGGATGATGTCGTCGCCGCCGGCGCCGTACTGGTCGGCGCCGCCGCCGTTTTCACCGCGCTTGCCGATGAATTTGCGGGTGTAGCGATAGTCGACCAGCGTATTGATGTTGCGGTCGGCCACGGCATAGATGCTGCCGCCGCGTCCTCCGTCGCCACCGTTCGGGCCACCCATCGGGATGTATTTTTCGCGACGGAAGGTCGCCGCGCCATTGCCGCCATCGCCGGCTTTCAGGTAAATCTTGGCTTCGTCGATAAATTTCATGTTCCGCCTCTACATCTGCTGGGGGCCACTAAAAATCGGTGGCATAAAGTAAAAAAGCCCTATCCAGGCGGATAGGGCTCTTGGGTTCCGCCGTGCCTGATTTATTCGGCAGCCGGAACGATGGTCACAACGCGGCGCTTTTTCAAGCCCTTGACGGAGAACTGAATCACGCCGTCCTTCAGTGCGAACAGGGTGTGATCCTTGCCGCAGCCAACGTTTTCGCCCGGATGGAATTCGGTGCCGCGCTGACGAACAATGATGTTGCCAGCCAGGACGAATTGACCGCCGTAGCGCTTGACGCCCAGTCGTTGGGCTTGTGAGTCGCGGCCGTTACGTGAACTACCGCCTGCTTTTTTGTGTGCCATTTATTAGCTCCTTGTCTGAACTTAAGCGGCGATCGAATCGATGCGCAGTTCGGTGTAGTTCTGACGATGGCCTTGATGCTTTTGGTAATGCTTACGACGACGCATCTTGAAGATCTTGACCTTGTCGTGGCGGCCGTGCGAAATCACGGTGGCTTTGACGGTTGCGCCAGCAAGGAAGGGAGCGCCGATCTTTACCGACTCGCCTTCGCCTGCCATGAGGACCTGGTCGAGAGTAACTTCTGCGCCAACGTCTGCCGGTATCTGTTCTACTTTAAGTTTTAGACCATTGGTAACGCGATACTGCTTACCGCCGGTTTTTATGACCGCATACATGGGTTGGACTCCGAAAATAAATCTAAAGGGTGCTACAAAGAACCGCGCATTATACGGAAATTCTCTGGCAAGTCAAAGTCTTGTGCCGGGGTTGTGGTAGACTTTTCGCCTTTCTTTCCACCCGATCCTGTCATCCCGCTTGTGGCGGGCAAACAGCGATTCGCGAGTCGAACGACTCGGCAACCCTGGAGCTATTCATGGCTGAAATTACCACGGCCTCCGGCCTGATCTACGAAGACACCGTTGTTGGCGAAGGCGCCGAAGCCAAGGCTGGCGATCACGTTGTCGTGCATTACACCGGCTGGCTGACCAACGGCAGCAAGTTCGATTCGAGCAAGGATCGTAACGATCCCTTCGATTTCCCGCTCGGTCAGCGTCATGTGATCGCTGGTTGGGACGAAGGTGTCCAGGGCATGAAGATCGGCGGCACCCGCAAGCTGACCATTCCGTCTGAACTCGGCTACGGCGCCCGGGGTGCCGGCGGCGTGATTCCGCCGAATGCGACGCTGATTTTCGAGGTCGAACTGCTTGCCGTGCAATGAGCGATAACGCGCGCGATTACAAGTCGAAAAAGCCGGCGGCCGCGCCGGCGGGTGACGATCCGTGGGCCAAGTGGCGCCAGCCGGAAGCCGCTGCCAATCCGGTTGCGGCAGCGCGCCCGGCGCCAGCGGTCGACACTGAAATCAAGGCAGAAATGCCGGTTGCAGAGCCTGAGGTCCGCGAGCGGCCGACCGGCACGTTGAGCGCGGTCAAGTCTGCCGAATCGTTGCGTTCGGAGGCGAAAAAGCCCTTGCGCAAGTCGGAGCTGAACAGCAACAAGCATCGCCCACGCGAGCAGGACAAGCCGCGTACGGCGGCACCGACGCGCGACGCGCGGCCGCCAGTGCGCCAGCCGGTAGTTCGTCCGGTGCGTGATCCGGCCGATGTGCCGAGTGGTGTGCGTCTTTCCAAGGTGATGTCGGAGCGCGCCATGTGCTCGCGCCGCGAGGCCGATCTGTGGATCGAGCGCGGCTGGGTCTTCGTCAATGGCGAACGGGTTTCCGAACTCGGTTCGCGCATCGACCCGAATGCCGAGATCACGATCACCAAGGAAGCCAAGCATGACCAGGCCAAGCAGGTCACCATCCTGCTCAACAAGCCGGTCGGTTATGTTTCCAGTCAGCCCGAGCCGGGCTTTACGCCGGCGGTGACATTGATTTCGGCGGAAACCTGGGTGCGCCAGTCCGGCGATCCGGAATTCAAGCCGTGGATGATGCGCGGTCTGGCGCCGGCCGGGCGGCTTGACGTCGATTCGACTGGTTTGCTGGTCCTGACCCAGGATGGTCGGGTCGCCAAGAAGCTGATCGGCGAGGAAAGCGATGCCGAGAAGGAATATCTGGTCCGGGTTGCCGGCGAGATGATTCCGGGTGGTCTGCGTCTGCTGCAGTTCGGTCTCGAACTCGACGGCAAGCCGCTCAAGAAGGCCTGGGTCAAGCAACTGAACGAAGATCAGCTGCATTTCATCCTGAAGGAAGGCAAGAAGCGCCAGATTCGCCGCATGTGCGAGCTGGTCGGCTTGCGTGTCATCGGTTTGAAGCGGGTGCGCATCGGCCGGGTCAAACTCGGCGATTTGCCGCTCGGCCATTGGCGTTTCCTGCGCGCCGACGAGGCTTTCTGATTTTGGCCTGAATTTTCCGGTCGACCGCTACAAACAAAAACGCCGGCTCGCAGCCGGCGTTTTTTACTTTGCAGCCTGCAATCAGGCGGCCGGACGAACCGGCGGCATCATCAGGCACTCGCCTTCGATGACGGTCTTGCCGGCCACGGTGCACACGGTGTCGAGAATGACGCGGTTCTTGGCGGCATTGACTTCGCGCACGGTGACGGTGGCGGTGACGGTGTCGCCCGGCTTGACCGGGGCCTTGAACTTCAGGGTTTGCGACAGGTAAATGGTGCCGGGTCCGGGCAGCTTGTTGGCCAGGGTGGCCGAGATGAAGCCGGCGGAGAGCATGCCGTGGGCGATGCGCGTGCCGAACATGGTGCCCTTGGCGTATTCCTCGTCGAGGTGGGCCGGGTTGACGTCGGTCGAGATGCCGGCAAACAGGATGATGTCGGCTTCGGTGACGGTCTTCGAGGTGCTGGCCGACATGCCGGGTTCGAGCTGGTCGATGTAATAGGTCATGCTGATCTCCTGATCATCTGATTGAAATTTGAATGATGAACTCTAGCATACGTCAGCGTATGGAGGTATGACAGGCCTTACTCGGAGCGCAAGGCTTCGACCGGATCGAGGCGCGCCGCCCGGCGGGCGGGCAAAACCCCGGCGGCGAGGCCGATGCTGATGGCGATTGCCTCCGCGAGCAGCACGAAGCTGAGCGGGGTGTGCACCGGCAAGGCGGGCAGGACGAAATGAATCAGCTGCGCCAGTCCGAAGCCGAGGAGCAGGCCGAGCAAACCGCCGATCGCCGAGAGCGCCACCGCTTCGCCGAGAAACAGCAGCAGGATGGTACGGCGGCGGGCGCCGAGCGCGACCAGCAGGCCGATCTCGCCGGTGCGTTCACTGACCGCGATGGTCATGATGGTGACGATGCCGACGCCGCCGACCAGCAGTGAAATGCCGCCCAGCGCGCCCACTGCCATGGTCAGTACGTTGAGGATGTTGGAGAGCGTCTTCAACATCTCTTCCTGCGAGATCACCGTGAAATCCTCGCGTCCGTGCCGGGCGATCAGGCGCTGCTTGATCGCGTTGGCGACGATGCTCGATGGCACGCCTTCTTCGGCGGCAATATTGATTTCATCGACACCTTCGCGATTGAACAACTCCTGGGCACGTGCGGTCGGGATAAAGGCGGTGTCGTCAAGATCGATGCCGAGGAACTGGCCTTTTGCGGCCATCACGCCGATCACCCGGAAATGCAGGCCGCCGATGCGCAGGCGCTGACCGAGCGGATTTTCGCTGCCGAACAGCTCGCTGCGCAGCTTGCTGCCGAGCACGACGAAGGCGCGGGCGCTGCCTTCGTCGTCCGGTGGCAAAAACTGGCCGCTCTGGACGGTCGACCGGAAAATCAGGGGCAATTTCGCATTGACGCCATATATAAGTGTGCGTCGCGTCCGGCCATTGCCCTCGACCTCGGCATTGCCGCGCACATTGGGCGTGACGGCGACGACGTGCGGCAGGCGTTCGAGCGAGCGGGCATCTTCGATCGATAGCGGGCGGGCGCTCGATGGCAGGCCGGAAGTCGAGCCGCCGGTCTTGGTCTTGCCGGGCACCGCCGAGATGACGTTGGTGCCGAATTGCGTGAACTCGCCGAGCACGAAACGATGGATGCCTTCGCCGATCGAGGTGAGCAGGATTACGGCGGCAATGCCGACGGCGATGCCGAGAAGGGTCAGGAAGCTGCGCAGGCGTTGCGCGGTGACGGCGCGAATGGCAAGACGAAGCGAATCGGCGAGCAGCATGGTCAGTGCTTCATCAAGGCTTGTACCGGATCAAGCCGGGCGGCGCGGCGGGCCGGCATGACGCCGAACAGCAGGCCGGTGCCGAGCGCCGTGCCGAGGCCGGCGATCACCGCCCAGTCCGGCGGGTAAGCCGGAAAAACCGGAAAGACCTGGCGCAGGATGAAGGCGCCCAGTTGGCCGAGCAGATAGCCGACCAGGGCACCGACAGTAGACAGCATCGCGGCTTCGGCCAGGAAGGCCAGCCGGATCGTGCGCGCCGTTGCGCCGAGCGCCTTGAGCAGGCCGATTTCGCCGGTGCGCTGGGTGACCGCGACCAGCATCACGTTCATCACCAGGATGCCGGCGACGGCCAGACTGATTGCGGCGATGCCGGCAACGCCCATGGTCAGTGCGCCGAGCAGCTTGTCGAAAGTGGCCAGGATGGCATCCTGGGTGATGACGGTGACGTCCTCCTCGCCGCGGTGGCGTTGCTTGAGGATTTCCATGACCTGTTCCTTGGCCTCGGGAATCGCCTCGCGGCTCTTGGCTTCGACCAGGATGCGGAACAGGGTGTTGGAATTGAACATCGCCTGGGCCAGTGCGACCGGGACGATGACCAGCTCGTCGGTATTCATGCCCAGGCCCTGGCCGACCGACTTGAGCACGCCGACCACGCGCAGGCGACGGTCGCCGACGCGGATCAACTGGCCGACAGCGGGTGTGTTGCCGAACATTTCCTCGCGGATCGTGGCGCCGATCACGGCGACCGGCGAGCCGCGATTCCAGTCTTCGTCCGGCAGCCCCTGTCCCTGTGCCAGTTCGAAATTGCGGATGGGCAGGAATTCATGCGTCGAGCCGGCGACCATGACTTCGCGCAGGCGGCCGCCGAAGCTGATTTCCGACGTGCCGACGGCGAGCGGTGCGAGGCGACTGACGGAGGGGGCGCGGCGCAGCGCGCCGGCGTCGTCGATGCTCAGGTCGCGCGGCGTGCTGGTGATGGCGTTGGCCGGGTTGAAACCACCGGTGCCGGAGCGTCCGGGCAGCACGATGACCAGATTGGTGCCGATCGAGGAAAACTGGCCGACGACGTAGCGGCGGGCGCCATCGCCCAGCGCGGTGAGAATGACGACGGCAGCGACCCCGATCGACATGGCGAGCACCGAAAGCGTCGTCCGCATCGGGTAGCCGGCGGCCGCGTCGCGAGCAAAGCGCAAGGTGTCAGCCAGGCGCATGCGCGCTGTCCTGTTTCAGGCGGCCGTCTTCCATGATCAGTTGCCGTTTGGCTCGGGCGCCGAGCGCCGGGTCGTGGGTCACGACCACCAGCGTGACGCCGCTGCTGTTCAAGCCCTCAAGCAGATGCACAACTTCGTCGCCGGTGTGGCGGTCGAGATTGCCAGTCGGTTCGTCAGCGAGAATCAGCGCCGGCTGCATTATCGTCGCGCGGGCGATTGCCACACGCTGACGCTGCCCACCGGAAAGCTGGTCGGGGCGGTGGTCGGCGCGATGTTCCAGGGCGAAATTGGCGAGCGCCAGTTCGACCCGTTGTGCGCGCTCCTTTGTCGGAATGCCGGCCAGCATCATGGGCAGGGCAATGTTTTCGGCGGCAGTCAGGCGTGGGACGAGATGAAAGCTCTGAAAAACGAAACCGATGCGCTGGCTGCGCACTTGCGCCTGCTCGTCGGGAGACAGCGTCGTGACGTCGCGATCTTCCAGTCGGTAAGTGCCGCTGCTCGGATGGTCGAGCAGGCCGAGCAGGTTGAGCAGCGTTGATTTGCCTGAACCTGACGGCCCCATCACCGCGACGTATTCGCCGGCGGCAATGCTCAAATTGAGCTGTGCCAGCGCGTGGACCGTTGAGTCGCCGAGCTGGAAGACCCGTTCGATGTCCTTGAGTTCGATCAGCGCCATGGGCTATTTGCCCTTGGTCTTGTCGTCCGGAACGACACTGGCGCCCGCCTTGATGCCATCCTTCTCGAGCGAGGTCGCAATCCGCTCGCCAGCACTCAGGCCTTCAAGCACTTCGGTGTATTCCCAGTTGCTCAGCCCGGTCTTGATCTGGCGCTCGTCGAGTTTGCCGCTATCTACATTGTATACAAGGACCTTGCCGCCCTCCTGGATGGCGGCGGTCGGGATGCGCAGCACATTCTCCCGGCCGGCAAGGATGATTTCGACGTCGGCGCTGTAGCCGACCAGCAGTTTGCCGGTGGCGTCCGGTTGCGCGAAGTCGACTTCGATATCCACGGTGCGCGCCTGTTTTTCGACGGCCGAGACATAGGGCGCGACGCGCCTTACCTTGCCCGGCAGTAATTTGCCCGGTAAGGCATCGAGGGTGATGCGTACCGGCTGGCCGGCCGTTATCTTGGGGGCGTCGACTTCATCCATCGGCGCCTTGACGTAGAGACAGGTGTCATCGATGAGATCGATGGCGGGCGGCGTGGGGACGCCAGGGGGGGACGGGGTCGAGTATTCGCCGAGTTCACCGACGATTTTTGCCACTGTGCCGTCAAAGGGCGCATAGAGTGCGACCCGTCCCTGTTCAACGCGGGTGGCGCGGAATTTCGCTTCGGCCTGGGCAACATCCGCCTTGGCTGTATTGCAACTGGCGCGCCTTGCTTCAGCTTCAGTGCGGGCGGCTTCTTCGCGGCTGGGCGAGACGAAACCCTTCTCGCGCAACTCGGCCTGCCTTTTTGCCTCTTTTTCGGCGTTGACCGCTACCAGACAGGCTTCATCGGTGCGCTTGCCGGCCAGCGCGATCTGCGACTGGGCCAGAGTCGCTTGGGCTTGTTGGTCGTCATTCCACAGCTTGAGCAGCAATTGCCCCTTCTTGACCTTGTCGCCTTCCTTGACGCCTAGGAATTCGATGCGCCCGCCAATGATGGTAGACAGCTTGGTGCGCAGGCAGGCCTCGACAGTGCCGGCGCGGGTGTTGGCCAATGTCGCCTCAACCTTGCCGGCGGTGACTTCCTTCAATACAACCGGAATTGGCTTGCTGCGGCTGAACCAGGCGTAAGCCAGGCCAAGGCTTGTGATGATGACGGCGATAATGACGATGCGTCGCATGGGTGTTTCCTTAACGAAAACCGGGCAGCCAGCCGGATTGGGCCTGGCTGTTGATTGGCTCGAGCGGTCCCTGGTAAAGGGCCTCGATGACCGGCGGGTCCTGCCAGGGTTCGTTCATGAAGGTCAGGCCGACTTCCTCGACTGTTTTGCCCGACCAGTAATATTCCGCCACTTCGTCGAGTGCGCTCAGTGACAGGCTGTGCGGCAGGCGCAGGTAGTCCAGCCAGCTGGCGTCGTGGAATGAGCATATATATGCACCTTTGGTGCGGGCGCAGACCAGGTTCTTGCCGAACACGCGTTGCGGGTGCTTGCTGCGGAAGGTCATCGCATCTGTGCGTGTCGCAAACAGGAGGAGCGCATGCAGGCGGCTGGGAAAGTGGTTGTAGCGCCGTTGCCGGAAGTACTCGAGGTGATACTCGGCGAAATAATTCTGGACGGTGATCAGTTGATCGCCGGGAGTGGGTTCGCCACCTTCCGGGTCGGACAGGGTTGCACCAAAGGGACTGCCCTTGAGGATGTCCCAGCCTGGCAACTCGGCACCCGGCTCGAGCCAGCAGGAGAGCTCCAGGGTTGCGGTATCTTTGAACAGATTATCCATGACTGAATTATCGGTTAATCCGCCTATTCTCACCCATCATTTGTGCGGGGCGAAGTCCCTGTAGCAGGAAATCGACAGCGCCAGCCGAAACGAAAATTGGTGAGCGAAAATTGTTGGAGAAAGATGTAGCTTTTTTTTGCCGGAGTGATAATCTGAACCTGTGCCGAGGTTAGCAGCAAGCCCCGGCAAGCTGCACCAGTACTGCTGCGTAGCAGGAGATTCTATGGCAGTTTTCGCAAAGAGCATTCTTGAGATTACCGTGTAGTACTCCGTAACGGCGAAAAGCCGAATACCCCAGCCTGATGTGCCGGGGTGCAGTAAAAGAAGCCCATGCCTGAACCGCATGGGCTTCACGCATTCAGGGAGCCCATTCATATGTCCATCAAGCGCAACGGCACTACTCGCCGCTATTCAGACAGTGTTGTACACAATGGCACAGTCTATCTGGTCGAGGTGCCCTCCAATAGTGATGGCGACATTGCTGCCCAGATGTCGAATCTGTTATCCGGTGTCGAGCGCTTGCTGGAGCAGGCAGGGAGTGACAAGTCGCGGTTGTTGATGGTGACCATCTATCTTGCCGATATGGCTGACTACGAGGCAATGAATGTTCTTTGGGATGATTGGCTGCCCGATGGTGTTGCTCCGACGCGGGCGTGTGTTCAGGCGAAATTGGCTAATCCTGCACTCAAGGTGGAGATGGTGATTGTTGCGGCCACATATTAAGAGTGGCGGAAATTGTTCCGGGATGAGTTGTTTGAGCACCAAACCGCGTTAATGCGTTTGGCATATAAAATAGATTCTTGGGTGGTGATTCAATAATTTTCTGCGTGGGCTATTGACCATCGTCAGAAGATCTATATAATGCGCCCCTCCTTGCAGCGCTTGGTTCTACGGGCGGTGGAGGGAGGAAGTGGTGGTTTGGGTTTTGGCGGGTTGAGCAGAAAAAAGATTTCAAATTTTGCTTGACGGTTTAGCTGAAGTTCTTCATAATCTCGCTTCTCTGCTGCTGACGGATTTAACGAGACGGCGCGGTGGAAATGATCTTTAACAATTTGAACAACCGATAGGTGTGGGTGCCTTGATGCTAGTGGCTTAGGTCACACAAAAGTATTAAAGGCAATCACACGGATGGAGAGATCCATCGAGGTAGAAGTTAAATTCTACCGTCAGTGAATTGTGAGTAGTAATGTTGGATTGAACTGAAGAGTTTGATCCTGGCTCAGATTGAACGCTGGCGGCATGCCTTACACATGCAAGTCGAACGGCAGCACGGGAGCAATCCTGGTGGCGAGTGGCGAACGGGTGAGTAATGTATCGGAACGTACCATTGAGTGGGGGATAACGTAGCGAAAGTTACGCTAATACCGCATATACCCTGAGGGGGAAAGCAGGGGATCGCAAGACCTTGTGCTCTTTGAGCGGCCGATATCAGATTAGCTAGTTGGTGAGGTAAAGGCTCACCAAGGCGACGATCTGTAGCGGGTCTGAGAGGATGATCCGCCACACTGGAACTGAGACACGGTCCAGACTCCTACGGGAGGCAGCAGTGGGGAATTTTGGACAATGGGGGCAACCCTGATCCAGCCATGCCGCGTGAGTGAAGAAGGCCTTCGGGTTGTAAAGCTCTTTCGGCCGGGAGGAAATCGCATCAGTTAATACCTGGTGTGGATGACAGTACCGGAATAAGAAGCACCGGCTAACTACGTGCCAGCAGCCGCGGTAATACGTAGGGTGCGAGCGTTAATCGGAATTACTGGGCGTAAAGCGTGCGCAGGCGGTTTTTTAAGACAGGCGTGAAATCCCCGGGCTCAACCTGGGAACTGCGCTTGTGACTGGAAGGCTAGAGTATGGCAGAGGGGGGTGGAATTCCACGTGTAGCAGTGAAATGCGTAGAGATGTGGAGGAACACCGATGGCGAAGGCAGCCCCCTGGGCCAATACTGACGCTCATGCACGAAAGCGTGGGGAGCAAACAGGATTAGATACCCTGGTAGTCCACGCCCTAAACGATGTCAACTAGGTGTTGGGTGGGTAAAACCATTTAGTACCGGAGCTAACGCGTGAAGTTGACCGCCTGGGGAGTACGGCCGCAAGGTTAAAACTCAAAGGAATTGACGGGGACCCGCACAAGCGGTGGATGATGTGGATTAATTCGATGCAACGCGAAAAACCTTACCTACCCTTGACATGTCCAGGAGCCTGAAGAGATTTGGGTGTGCCCGAAAGGGAACTGGAACACAGGTGCTGCATGGCTGTCGTCAGCTCGTGTCGTGAGATGTTGGGTTAAGTCCCGCAACGAGCGCAACCCTTGTCGTTAATTGCCATCATTTAGTTGGGCACTTTAACGAGACTGCCGGTGACAAACCGGAGGAAGGTGGGGATGACGTCAAGTCCTCATGGCCCTTATGGGTAGGGCTTCACACGTCATACAATGGTCGGTACAAAGGGTTGCCAAGCCGCGAGGTGGAGCTAATCCCAGAAAGCCGATCGTAGTCCGGATCGTAGGCTGCAACTCGCCTGCGTGAAGTCGGAATCGCTAGTAATCGTGGATCAGCATGTCACGGTGAATACGTTCCCGGGTCTTGTACACACCGCCCGTCACACCATGGGAGCGGGTTCCGCCAGAAGTAGGTAGCCTAACCGCAAGGGGGGCGCTTACCACGGCGGGGTTCGTGACTGGGGTGAAGTCGTAACAAGGTAGCCGTAGGGGAACCTGCGGCTGGATCACCTCCTTTCTAGAGAAAGCATCTCTGGCACCCACAACCTATCGGTTGTTCAATGAGTAGCAAACAGACGAGGGTCTGTAGCTCAGTCGGTTAGAGCACCGTCTTGATAAGGCGGGGGTCGTTGGTTCGATTCCAACCAGACCCACCAACGTCAAATCAAGTAAGCGAGCAGTACGAGGCGCGAGACATCGCCGCATACCTTGGTATGCAAGATGTTGAGCAACGACGTAATGCGAAGCTTAACGGGGGATTAGCTCAGCTGGGAGAGCACCTGCTTTGCAAGCAGGGGGTCAACGGTTCGATCCCGTTATCCTCCACCAGAACCTAAAGATAAGCAGCGATGTTTATCTTTAGCTTTTGAGGAATCAATTGCTACGCTCTTTAACAAATTGGAAGAAGGTTGTGTCACTCGTGCTGATGAGGCATGGGTGATGCGTTGTGATTGCATCTGTAACGTCTTCGGACGATACAGCACAAATATGAGTTTGCCTGTAGCCGCTCTCGTTAAGAGAGTACAAGGTTATAGGATCAAGCGACTAAGTGCATGTGGTGGATGCCTTGGCGATCACAGGCGATGAAGGACGTGCAAGCCTGCGAAAAGCGGGGGGGAGCTGGCAATGAAGCTTTGATCCCCCGATATCCGAATGGGGAAACCCACCTCTTATGAGGTATCCCTGACTGAATACATAGGTCAGGGAGGCGAACCCGGTGAACTGAAACATCTAAGTAGCCGGAGGAAAATAAATCAACCGAGATTCCCCAAGTAGTGGCGAGCGAACGGGGAGCAGCCTGCTAGTGATAGCGGAATGGTTAATGGAACGGAATGGAAAGTCCGGCCGTAGTGGGTGATAGCCCCGTACATGAAAACCAATCCGTGGTACTAAGTTAGCGAAAAGTAGGGCGGGGCACGTGAAACCTTGTCTGAACATGGGGGGACCATCCTCCAAGGCTAAATACTCGTGATCGACCGATAGTGAACTAGTACCGTGAGGGAAAGGCGAAAAGAACCCCGGGAGGGGAGTGAAATAGATCCTGAAACCGCATGCATACAAACAGTGGGAGCCGACTTGTTCGGTGACTGCGTACCTTTTGTATAATGGGTCAGCGACTTACGTTGTGTTGCGAGCTTAACCGAATAGGGGAGGCGTAGCGAAAGCGAGTCTGATAAGGGCGTTTAGTAGCACGGCGTAGACCCGAAACCGGATGATCTATCCATGGCCAGGATGAAGGTGCCGTAACAGGTACTGGAGGTCCGAACCCACTAATGTTGAAAAATTAGGGGATGAGCTGTGGATAGGGGTGAAAGGCTAAACAAATCCGGAAATAGCTGGTTCTCCCCGAAAACTATTTAGGTAGTGCGTCACATATCACCAACGGGGGTAAAGCACTGTTATGGCTAGGGGGTCATCGCGACTTACCAAACCATGGCAAACTCTGAATACCGTTGAGTGCGAGTGTGGCAGACAGACAGTGGGTGCTAACGTCCATTGTCAAGAGGGAAACAACCCAGACCGCCAGCTAAGGTCCCCAAGACACAGTTAAGTGGGAAACGAAGTGGGAAGGCATAGACAGCTAGGAGGTTGGCTTAGAAGCAGCCATCCTTTAAAGAAAGCGTAATAGCTCACTAGTCGAGTCGTCCTGCGCGGAAGATGTAACGGGGCTCAAACTGTGCACCGAAGCTGCGGATATCGAAAGATATGGTAGGGGAGCGTTCTGTAGGTCTGTGAAGGTGACTTGAGAAGGTTGCTGGAGATATCAGAAGTGCGAATGCTGACATGAGTAGCGATAAAGGGAGTGAAAAGCTCCCTCGCCGAAAGCCCAAGGTTTCCTACGCAACGTTCATCGGCGTAGGGTGAGTCGGCCCCTAAGGCGAGGCAGAAATGCGTAGTCGATGGGAAACAGGTCAATATTCCTGTACCGATTCTAGATGCGATGTGGGGACGGAGAAGGTTAGGTCAGCCATCTGTTGGAATAGGTGGTTTAAGCGTGTAGGAGTGTCCCTTAGGCAAATCCGGGGGAATTATCTGAGGCGTGACGACGAGGCACTACGGTGCTGAAGTGATTGATACCAAGCTTCCAGGAAAAGCCACTAAGCTTCAGTCTAGAATTGACCGTACCGCAAACCGACACAGGTGGGCAGGATGAAAATTCTAAGGCGCTTGAGAGAACTCAGGAGAAGGAACTCGGCAAATTAACACCGTAACTTCGGGAGAAGGTGTGCCCCGGTAGGGTATAAGTCCTCGCGACGAAAGCCCGATGGGGTTGCAGTGAAATGGTGGCTGCGACTGTTTAATAAAAACACAGCACTCTGCAAACACGAAAGTGGACGTATAGGGTGTGACGCCTGCCCGGTGCCGGAAGGTTAAGTGATGGGGTGCAAGCTCTTGATCGAAGCCCCGGTAAACGGCGGCCGTAACTATAACGGTCCTAAGGTAGCGAAATTCCTTGTCGGGTAAGTTCCGACCTGCACGAATGGCGTAACGATGGCCACACTGTCTCCTCCTGAGACTCAGCGAAGTTGAAATGTTTGTGAAGATGCAATCTCCCCGCGGCAAGACGGAAAGACCCCATGAACCTTTACTGTAGCTTTGCATTGGACTTTGAATCGGTCTGTGTAGGATAGGTGGGAGGCTGTGAAACCGGGACGCTAGTTTCGGTGGAGCCAACCTTGAAATACCACCCTGATTTATTTGAGGTTCTAACCTTGATCCGTGAATCCGGATCGGGGACCGTGCATGGTGGGCAGTTTGACTGGGGCGGTCTCCTCCCAAAAGGTAACGGAGGAGTACGAAGGTACGCTTAGGACGGTCGGACATCGTCCATAAAGTGCAATGGCAAAAGCGTGCTTGACTGCGAGACCCACAAGTCGAGCAGGTGCGAAAGCAGGTCATAGTGATCCGGTGGTTCTGTATGGAAGGGCCATCGCTCAACGGATAAAAGGTACTCTGGGGATAACAGGCTGATACCGCCCAAGAGTTCATATCGACGGCGGTGTTTGGCACCTCGATGTCGGCTCATCTCATCCTGGGGCTGTAGCCGGTCCCAAGGGTATGGCTGTTCGCCATTTAAAGAGGTACGTGAGCTGGGTTTAAAACGTCGTGAGACAGTTTGGTCCCTATCTGCCGTGGGCGCTGGAAATTTGAAGGGGGCTGCTCCTAGTACGAGAGGACCGGAGTGGACGAACCTCTGGTGTACCGGTTATGACGCCAGTCGTATCGCCGGGTAGCTATGTTCGGAAGAGATAAACGCTGAAAGCATCTAAGCGTGAAACTCGCCTTAAGATGAGATTTCCCGGAGTCTTGAACTCCTTAAAGGGTCGTCGAAGACCACGACGTTGATAGGTCAGGTGTGGAAGCGCAGTAATGCGTTAAGCTAACTGATACTAATTGCCCGTACGGCTTGATCCTATAACCTTGTAATACACTGCAAGCAATACTCATAGCAGTCACAACAACAACCTTCTATCCCAATTTGGCCTGACGCCCTCCGCGGCAGGCACACAAGTTACGCTTGGCGGCAATAGCCTGCTGGACCCACCCCTTCCCTTCCCGAACAGGACCGTGAAACAGCAAAGCGCCGATGATAGTGAGTATTTCGCTCGCGAAAGTAGGTCACCGCCAGGCTCCCATTTCAAAAGCCCCCCTAGCTAACGCTAGCGGGGCTTTTGTGCGTCTACCCAACAGAAAATAGCGAGCGAATGAAATTGAGCGCGTTCGTGCCTTGTTACACCGCTTGGGGCGGCTGCTCGATGAAGGCCATCAGCTCGCGCACAAAGCGCTCTCGTTGCCATTGATGGGGCGAGTGATCCGTCCCTTCGTAGATCTGAAGGAGTGCGTTGGGGATCCGGTCCGCAACATAATGCGCTGTTTCGGTGCGGTAAAAGTTGCTTTCACCACCATAGATCAGCATCGATGGAACATCGATGCTGGCCAGTACATCGCGATAATCGGCCTTGGTCAGACTTTCCCAGCACTTGATCAACGGCCCTGGATCCTGTGCCCGGAGAGCTGATCGGGAACGTTCCCAGCCACTTGCCCCGGCCAAATATTTTTCACGGGCCCTCGCATTCAGGCCGAAAGCCGTAAGCTTGAGTACGCCTTCGGCAAAATCGTCGTTCAGCGTCCCCAGCATTTCCTGCGATTTTTCACCATTGAAGTCACCGTAAATTCCGTGACCCCAATCTGCGTCGGTGAGCAGTTTGGGCGATTGATCGATAAAGCAAAGACGTGAAATTCTTTTCGTTCCATAGTCGCGAATATATTGCCACAGGGTCAGGGCGCCCATGGAGTGCCCAACCATTGTGACTTGTTCAAGCCCGTAATGATCCAGGAGATCGCTCAAGTCTCGGGCCATTCGCTCGACCGTGGGCGGAGTCTTGACGTCCTGTTTGTGCCCGCCGTGGCCTCTGGCATCCCATCGATATACCCGGTGCCGCTTGTTCAGTTCAGTCAAAAAAGGAAACCATTCCTGACTGCTCGAGGTCCAGCCGTGCAGCATGACGATAGGCGAGCCCTCGCCAGAAATTTTTACGTGCAGTTTCGCGCCATCATCGGCAAAGAAGTGTGTCATGGGAGGAAAAGACGTTGCGGGGAGGCAAGTATAATCCGCGGGTCAATACGCTGGAGTATGGAATATGTTCGACTGGAGAGATTACGGAAACGGGATTGTTGCCTTCGATGCCGGCTATGTGCGGCCTATCCTGGCGGCAATTCACATGGTGGTCGAAAATGGCCGCGTTGCAGTTATTGATACGGGAAGCAATGACTCTCTTCCCAATGCCCTTGCCGCGCTCGAAAGGCTGGAACTGGGCCCCGCAGCGGTCGACTATGTTTTTTTGACACATATTCATCTGGATCACGCAGGTGGTGCCGGGCGCATGCTGCAACATTTTCCCAATGCACGACTGGTTGTGCATCCGCGCGGTGCCCGGCATATGGCTGAGCCGTCAAAGCTGATTGCCGGTGTAAGTGCGGTCTATGGTGCCGAGTATGTCGAGCGGGTTTATGGGGAAATTCAGCCCATTCCTGCCGAGCGTATTATTGAAGCCGCTGATGGGCATGTTGTGTCACTGGCCGGCCGCGAACTGCTTTGCCTCGATACGCCGGGGCATGCGCGTCACCATATCTGTATTGTCGATACCCGAACGACCGGAATCTTTACCGGAGACATGTTTGGCCTGTCGTATCGCGAACTGGATGTCGGTGATCGCCAATTCATTTTTCCAACGACGACCCCGACCCAGTTCGAGCCGGACGAGATGCGGAAGTCGATTGCACGCCTGCTTTCTTACCGGCCGGAGGCGATGTATTTGACGCATTACAGCCAGGTTGGCGATGTTGCCTCCAAGGCTGATGCCCTGCTGCATCACCTCGATGCCATGGTCAATATCGCTTTGAAGGAAAAGGCTGCGGGTGGCGAACGCCACGTCCGGATCAAGGAGCGAACAAGCGCTTATTTGCTCTCGGCAATCCGGGCGCACGGTTGTACGTTGCCGGACTCCGAACTGCAGTCAATCTGGGCCACCGATCTCGAATTGAATGCGCAGGGGCTTGGTGTCTGGCTGGACACCTTGAAGGACTGAGCGTCTGAGTGTGAGCCGGGCTGGATTTTCAGCGCGCGCTCACTGCTCGGTGATCAATTTGATTGCTTGGGCGGCCGCAACCATCCCGAAAACCGATGTTACGCAGACTGATGAGCCAAAACCGGCGCAGTTGAGTCCGGCCGGACCGCGATCGGTTGCGCAGCTTGCCGTGCTGTCCGGGTACCGCAATGGCTCTGTGGAAAATACCGCTGGCACGTTGAATTTGCCTTTGCCGTCGCGGGGAAAGCCATATTCCTTGCGCAGCAAGGAGCGCACTTTGGCGAGCAACGGATCCTGAATGGTCTGGCTGAGGTCACTGCTGCGAATCTGGGTCGGGTCGAGTTGGCCACCGGCCGCCCCACCAACGATGATCGGTAATTGTCGGCGCCGGCAAAAAGCAATCATGGCGGCCTTGGCGCGCACCTGATCGATTGCATCGATCACGACCGAGAAGTCCTGATCCAGCATGCGGTCAACGTTGTCCAGCGTGACAAAATCCTCAATGCAGGTGACCTGGCAACCCGGATTGATCGCCTGCATGCGTTCGGCCATGGCATCGACCTTGGCTTTGCCGTAGATGTCGCCCAGTGCATGTATTTGCCGGTTGGTATTCGATTCGGCAACCATGTCGAGATCAATCAGCGTAATCCGGCCGACGCCGGTGCGGGCTAGTGCTTCCGCCGACCATGAGCCAACGCCGCCAATTCCGACTATGCAGACATGCGCTTCGCGCAAACGTTGCGCTCCTTCGTGTCCATAAAGTCGCGCTACGCCGCCGAAACGGCGATCTTGTTCCAGGCTCATCAGGTTTCTATTGTCTTGCGGATGACGGTGTTGAAAGGGGCAATCCATTCCGGCGCAAACTGTTTGTCGCAGGCATTGATTTCGGCGATGGCACGCAATACGGAGCGATTCTTGCCGCGATGGATGTGCTTGAGCATGACGGCTTCAAAGGCGTCGACAATGGCCAGGATCCTGGCTCCCGTGCAGATTTCCTTATCGCGCAGTTCCTTGGGATAGCCGCCACCATCCGGCATTTCATGGTGCTGGGCAACCATCTCGGCGGCCGCCTCCCAGCCGGGAATGCGCTGTAGCAACCCGGCGGCAAAGCCGGGGTGGTTACGCAAGGCCAGTTTGTCTTCCTCGGTCATCTTGCCGACCTTCAGCCAGATGGCTTCAGGCATCAGCATCATCCCGACATCGTGCAGATAGACAGCAGCTTCCAGTTGTACGGGATCGACGACGGAGCCGCCTGCCTTGTTGGTTTCCAGGGCGAGACGCAGGATGCGCATGGTGCGCCCCTTGAACAATGGGGAGCGCCCTTCCAGTTGCAAGGCCAGGGAGCGGAAAAACTGCAGGTCGCTGCTGGCGTTTTTCTGTTCGCTACTGGGTTTGCCAACGCGGGGAGCCCGGCTTGATATGTCGCCAATGACCGGTGAGAAACCGGTAACAGCTTCAATCAGTTCGGCACACTTGACGTCGATATCCTGTACGGATGCCAGTGAAAGTTTTTCCAGCCCCTCAACCAAGGCAAGAAGATGCAGGTTCTCCAGGGATTTGTTGCAGAGAAGCGCATCGGTGGCCAGTTCTAGGCGGTCCACGGCGAGCAGGATCATTTCTGCCAGGAGGTCGGAGAACGGGATTTCACCTTCCCGGAAACGGGACATCATCGTTTCAATGGGGTGGGCAATGACGACGCCTAATTCAAATTTGCAGAGAGAAGCATCGCCCTTGATGTTGTGAATCGCCCGAAACAGGTCGGCAATGAGTTCACGGTCCGTCGGGTGCTTTTTCAGGCGGGCAACATCGCGCTCAACCTCCGGGGCGCGATCGGTCAGGACATCCGCAAACTCCTCAAGTGCCTCGCGGTCCTGTATCACCGGCGCTCTTATCGAATGGACATCCATACCCGCCTCCCTGTTTTGTTTTTGAATTGTCGAGTTTAGCCCAAACTGCTTTCAATTCAGAGTGGATCTATTGATCTGGCGGCCTTGACGGGCTTGGCTTCGCCACCTAAGATTCCGCGCTTCCCCCTAGAATTGTCTATTGTGACACTGGATCAGCTTTACGCCCTTATCGGGCCAGACATGAAGGCCGTAGATGCGGTCATTCGCGACCGATTGCACTCCGATGTAGTGCTTGTCCGGCAGGTTGCTGAATACATTATCAACAGCGGCGGCAAACGCATGCGCCCGGCCTTGGTATTGTTGGCCGCCGGGGCGCTCGGCTACCAGGGAACGCAACATCACGACATGGCTGCCGTGGTCGAGTTCATCCACACCGCGACCTTGCTGCATGATGATGTTGTCGATGAATCGGCATTGCGGCGTGGACGCGATACGGCAAATGCCATGTTCGGCAATGCGGCCAGCGTTCTGGTCGGCGACTTTCTCTATTCACGCGCTTTCCAGATGATGGTTGCCGTTGACGACATGCGCGTCATGCGGGTGTTGTCGGACGCGACGAATATCATTGCCGAGGGTGAAGTCCTGCAATTGATGAATTGTCATGATGCCGATGTCGATGAGGCTCGCTACATGCAGGTCATTCATTACAAGACGGCCAAACTATTCGAAGCCGCTGCGCAACTGGGAGCCATTCTCGGTCAGGCCAGTCCGCAGGTTGAGCAAGCCATGGCGGCTTATGGCATGCATCTCGGGACTGCTTTCCAGCTGATTGACGATGTGCTCGATTATTCCGGTGATGAAGCCGATACCGGAAAGCATCTGGGGGATGATCTGGCCGAAGGCAAACCGACCCTGCCGCTGATCTATGTCATGCAGCATGGCACAGCGGAGCAAGCCGCATGTGTAAGAAAAGCCATTGAAAATGGTGGCCGCGAGGACTTTCCTGCGGTTATGGGTGCTATTCGTGAAAGCGGAGCACTGGAACATGCGCGTATGCGGGCAAAGCAGGAAGCAGAACTCGCAAGAGAAGCAATTTCTTGTCTGGGGGCTTCAAATTATCAAAAAGCTCTGCTACAATTGTCGTTCTTCGCGGTTGAGAGAAATCACTGATTGATCTTGATCCGCATCGGAGTGTAGCTCAGCCTGGTAGAGCACTGCGTTCGGGACGCAGGGGTCGCATGTTCGAATCCTGTCACTCCGACCAATTAAAAACCCCGTAATTCGAAAGAATTACGGGGTTTTTTCATTCCAGGGCCGGATTTCGCCTGTTTGAAGCAATCTGATGAAGTGCGGCGGGTGGCAGTCAATAGACCGGTGGTGTATCCTTGTTCTCTGGATGCCTACTAAAACCATGATTTTTAACGCTATTGATACATTTTGCGGGTGTGCGCAAGAGTGGCGTGATTTTCGCTGCGGTTTTTTGCTTTTGAATGATTGAGGCTTACGGCGTTCGTAAGCTTTTTTCTTTTGTGCCGGACAGCCTGATCCCGTTTTTGAGGACGTGATGAAATACTTGTTACTTTTGGCCTTGATCGGCGTAATTTGGTGGCGCTGGAAAAAGCGTCATGAGCGCCCGACACGATTTGAGCGCACAGCCGACCCGAAGCCGGAGAATATGGTGGTCTGTTGCCATTGCGGCGTGCATCTTCCTGAAAGTGATGCCCTGAACGATGGCGGTCAAATATTTTGCGGTCAGGCGCACCTGCAGGCGGTTCGGGCGAAGACGCGCGGATGACTGACTGGCTCTCGACCACTTGGGAAGCCAACTGGCGACCTTTCCAGTATTTCAACCTTTATCGCTTGGTGCTGGCGGGCTTGTTTTTCCTTGCCATTCTTTTGCCGCATGAATGGACCGCACGCCTTGATCTGGCAGCGAGCGGTTCCTTGCTGGCCCTGGCAATTGCTTATCTGTTCGTGATTCTGGGTGGCTTGTTCCTTTCCTTTCACTGGCAGCAGCACTTCAACTTCCAGCTTTCCCTGCAGGTGGTCGTCGATGTTGTTGTGGTCAGCCTGTTCATGTATGCGGCGGGGGGAGTCGGTAGCGGCATTGGTGTTCTGTTGCTGGTCTCGCTGGCGGCTGCGAGCATGGTTGGCCGTGGTCGGCTGGTTTTGTTTTATGCGGCACTGGCAACCCTGGGCGCCCTGCTTAGTCAGCTCTATGGCGTCTTTGCGCGCGGCTTCGATCCGGCCAGCATTTTTCAGGCAGGAATTCTTTCCGCCGGGTTCTTTGCGACCGCCATTCTGGCCCGGTTGCTTGGTCAGCGCGTGATGATCAACGAGGATCTGGCGCGTCGACGTGGCGTGGCTCTCGAAAATCAGAGCCTGATCAGCCAGCGGGTGGTCGAGCGGATGTTGGATGGCATTCTTGTGCTCAGTCGTGACGGGTTGGTGCTTCGGCATAATCCGATGGCGATCAGCATGCTCGGCATTCCACTGGAGTTGAGTGGGGCACTCTCCCGCTTTGTGCCGGCACTGCATGTGGATCTTGTTGCATGGGTTTCCGGCGACGGGCCGGAAACTTCGCTGTTTGTTGGCGGCGATGGCAAGGAATTGCGGGCCCGGTTTGAAAGGACTAGCAGTTCGGATGGCGAGCTGCTGATCTTTCTCGAAGATGTCGGGCGTATCAAGGAACGCGCCCAGCAATTGAAACTGGCCTCTTTGGGGCGGTTGACCGCCAGCATTGCGCATGAAATCCGTAACCCGCTGTCGGCGATCAGTCATGCCGGAGAGTTGTTGCGTGAGGAGCGGCGAGGTGAGATCCAGGATCGTTTGTTGCGCATTCTCGGTGACAATATTCAACGCCTCGACCGTATCGTCACCGATGTCTTGCAACTGGGGCGTCAGAACCGTGCCGAGCCCGAGTTGCTGGTGATGAGTGATTTTTGTACGGCTTTTGTCGAGAGTTTTGCGGCGGCGGAAGGTTTGGCGGGTGACGTCCTGCATCTGGAGATCGAGGCGGATGCCATGCTCTGCTTCGATCGCGCACATTTGCATCAGGTGCTCTGGAACCTGCTCGGTAATGCCTTGCGCTATTCCAGCCGCGGCGCGGCCGCGGTCCGTCTGCTTGTTTGCCGTGGCTCGATGGATGGGCGTGTGGAGTTGCATGTCAGGGATGATGGTCCCGGTGTGCCGGAGGCGGTGCGCGAGCAGATTTTCGAGCCCTTTTTCACGACCCATACCCAAGGCACGGGTCTTGGCTTGTTCATCGCGCGCGAGCTCTGTGCGGCCAATGGCGCCTCGCTCGAACTGGCTCCGGATCAAGCCGGCGCCCACTTTATTCTGATCGGGAGAAACGATACGTGTCACTAGTAAATGGAGAACGACGTCCGCGTGGCGAGCTGGCCCGGGTTCTGGTCGTCGATGATGAACCCGACATCCGCGAACTGATCGATCTGACGCTGGCGCGCATGGGGCTGGTGGCGGAATGTGTGGGCACGGTCGGCGAAGCGCGTCAGGCGCTGGCGGCAGAACGTTTCCAGCTTTGTTTGACGGACATGCGCCTGCCGGATGGTGACGGGCTGGAAATCGTGCGCTGCATCACCGAGCAGCATGCGCAGACGCCGGTGGCGGTGATCACCGCCTTTGGCAGTGCGGAAAATGCAGTTGCGGCACTCAAGGCGGGAGCATTCGACTATCTCGCCAAGCCGGTCGGGCTGGATCAGCTGCGCACCCTGGTCAAGTCGGCCTTGCGCTTGCCGGATGTCGGGGCGGTCAATGATGATCCGCTGCAGTCGCTGATCGGCGATTCGCCGAGCATGCAGCAGGTGCGGGCGATGATCGAAAAACTGGCGCGCAGCCAGGCCCCTGTCTATATTTCCGGCGAGTCGGGGAGCGGCAAGGAGTTGGCGGCGCGTCTGATCCATTTGCGTAGTGCGCGTAGCGCCGGCGCCTTCGTGCCGGTCAACTGCGGTGCAATCCCGGAAAACCTGATGGAAAGCGAGTTTTTCGGTTATCGCAAAGGCGCGTTCACCGGGGCCGACAGCGATCGTGACGGCTTTTTTCAGGCCGCCAGTGGCGGTACGCTGTTTCTCGACGAGGTCGCCGATCTGCCGCTGCTGATGCAGGTCAAGCTGCTGCGTGCGATCCAGGAAAAGCGCGTGCGCAAGGTTGGCAGCGTCACCGAGGAGCCGGTGGATGTCCGCATCATCTGTGCGACGCACCGCAATTTGCGGGAGTGCGTCGACAAGGGGAGCTTCCGTCAGGATTTGTATTACCGCCTGAATGTCATCGAGCTGCGCATGCCGCCGCTGCGCGAGCGTCTGGAGGACATCGAGCCGCTCGTTGCGGCCATCTTGCAGCGCCTGTTTGGCGAGGCCGGGCCGCAACTGACGGCGGGTGCATTCAAGGCGCTCGGACTCTATCCATTCCCCGGCAATGTGCGCGAACTGGAGAATATTCTCGAGCGGGCGACCGCGCTTTGTTCCGGCGAGGTCATCGAGGCGGCCGACCTGCATCTCGAGCCGGAGGAAATGTGCGGTGAAAGTCTCGGCCGCGGCAGCGAGACGCTTGATGATTATCTTGGCCGCCTGGAGCGCCAGGCCATCCTTGAGGCGCTGCAGAAGACCGATGGCAACCGGACGGCGGCGGCTCGCCTGCTCGGTGTCACCTTCCGCTCGATGCGTTACCGGCTCGAACGGCTGGGCATCGAATGAGGCCGTGGCGTGGTGGTGGTTGGCTGGCCGGGGTGCGGCAGGTATTTTCGCCGAATTTTGGCAGTCGACCGGATGGCGGCGAGGTTTCCCTGATCGTCATTCACAACATCAGCTTGCCGCCGAACGAATTTGGTGGCGACTGGGTGGCGCGCTTTTTCCTCAATCAGCTCGATCCGGCGGCGCATCCGTATTTTGCGGAAATCGCCGGACAGCAGGTGTCGGCGCACTTTTACGTGCGCCGTGACGGACAGATCGTGCAGTTTGTCGATTGTGACCGGCGCGCCTGGCATGCCGGACGGTCGACCTGGCTGGAACGGGAAAATTGCAATGATTACTCGGTCGGTATCGAACTCGAGGGCGCTGATGCGGTGCCTTACACCGCGGCGCAATATGGTGCCTTGCGCGAACTGATCGATGCCTTGCAGGCGCGTTATCCGATCACGGCGGTGGCCGGGCATTGCCATGTCGCGCCGGGACGCAAAAGCGATCCCGGCCCGGCCTTCGACTGGCGTTTTATCCGGCAGCATTGGCCGGCGCTCGCCTTACCGGCCGAAGTAGGCGCCTAGTCGGCGCACGGCTTCGGCCAGGCGGTCGACGCTCGTGGTGTAGGCAAAACGGATGTGCTTCTCCGGCGCGTTGCTGCCGAAGTCCAGTCCGGGCGTCGCGGCCACGCCGGTTTTTTCCAGCAGGTCGCGGGCCAGCGCAAAGCTGTCATCGCTCACTGCCGAACAATCGCAATACAGGTAGAAGGCGCCTTCCGGGCGGGCAGTGACACGCAGGCCGATGGCTTCCAGGGCCGGTGCGAGAAAATCGCGGCGGCGCCGGAATTCAGCGCGGCGTTCTTCGAGAATGGCGATGGTTTCCGGCAGGAAGGCCGCCAGTGCAGCGTACTGGGCCGGCGTCGAGGGGCAGAGCACGAGATTCTGGGCGAGCTTTTCGACATCGCGCACATAGGCTTCGGGAATGACCATCCAGCCCAGGCGCCAACCGGTCATCTGGAAATACTTCGAGAAGCTGTTGATGACCCAGATGTCGTCGCCGGCGGCGCAGGCGCTGGGGGCATCCGTCTCGTATGTCAGCCCGTGGTAAATCTCGTCGACCAGGAAGTGGCCGCCCCTGCTGCGGCAGACGCCGGCCAGAGCCTGGATTTCAGCGAGCGTGAGCAGTGTGCCGGTCGGATTGGCCGGTGAGGCGACCAGCAGGCCGGCGGTTTTTGCCGTCCAGTGTTGTTGCAGCAATTCCGGTGTCGGCTGGAAGTTGGTTTGCGGGCCGACTGGGATGCTCAGCGGTCGACCTTCGTAAGTACGCAAAATGTGGCGGTTGCACGGATAACCCGGATCGGCGAGCAGCCATTCGCTGCCCGGATCGGCGAGGGCAGCGAAAGCCAGGTTCAGCGCACCGGAGGCGCCGTTGGTGATGGCGATGCGGCTGGCTGGCACGGCAACGCCATAGCGCTCCTGATAGAAGGCGGAAATCGCCTGGCGCAGTTCCGGCAGGCCGAGTGCCTGCGTGTATAGCGTTTTGCCGCTTTTGATCGCGTCGACCGCTGCGGCAGCAATTGGCGCCGGCGTCGGAAAGTCCGGTTCGCCGACTTCCATGTGAATGATGTCGCGGCCCTCTGCTTCGAACTGGCGGGCGCGGGTCAGCAGTTCGACGACGTGGAAGGGTTCGATCTCGGCAAGACGGGCGGCGGGGCGGTACATGGGCGACTCCAATGTAAAACGGCCACCGGGTTTGAACCGCGGTGGCCGTTTGCTTATTGCTTACTGCTGCGGATTATTCGGCATCCTTGAAGATGCCCATTTCGAACAGTTCGCGCTTGAGGACAAGTTCGCGCGGCATCTTTTCGCCCATCTTGTCGAACCACTCCTTGTGGCCGGCCAGTTCGGACTTCCAGGCTTCCGGATCGATCGTGCTGAGCGCTTCGAAATCGGCCTTGTTGATGTCCAGGCCGGTCCAGTCGATGTCTTCGAACTTCGGCATCCAGCCCAGCGTGGTTTCCTTGGCGCCGACGGTGCCCTTGCAACGCTGGACGATCCACTTCAGGACGCGCATGTTGTCGCCGAAGCCCGGCCACATGAAGTTGCCGTCCTTGTCCATGCGGAACCAGTTCACGCAGAAGATCTTCGGCGTGGCATCGACGGTCTTGCCCATCTTCAGCCAGTGGTTGAAGTAATCACCCATGTGGTAGCCGCAGAAGGGCAGCATGGCGAACGGGTCGCGACGCACGACACCTTGCTGGCCGAAGGCGGCAGCGGTGGTTTCGGAGCCGAGCGTGGCTGCCATGTAGACGCCGTAGTTCCAGTTGAAAGCCTGGTACACCAGCGGTACGGTGGTGGCACGACGACCGCCGAAGATGAAGGCGGAAATCGGCACGCCGGCCGGATCTTCCCAGGCCGAATCAACGGACGGGCACTGGTTGGCCGGGGCGGTGAAACGCGAGTTGGCGTGCGCAGCTTTGCGGCCGTTCTTGCCGTCTTCCGGCGTCCAGTCCTTGCCTTGCCAGTCGATCAGGTGAGCCGGAGCTTCCTTGGTCAGGCCTTCCCACCACACGTCGCCGTCGTCGGTCAGTGCGACGTTGGTGAAGATGATGTTTTCCTTGAGGGTGGCCAGCGCGTTGTAGTTGGTCTTTTCCGAAGTGCCCGGGGCAACGCCGAAGAAACCGGCTTCCGGGTTGATGGCGTAGAAGCGGGTGACGCCGTCCTTGTCGACGCGCGGCTTGATCCAGGCGATGTCGTCACCGATGGTGGTGATCTTCCAGCCATCCAGGGTCTTCGGCGGAATCAGCATGGCGAAGTTGGTCTTGCCGCAGGCCGACGGGAAGGCGGCCGCGACGTAGGACTTTTCACCTTCCGGCGATTCGACGCCGAGGATGAGCATGTGTTCGGCCAGCCAGCCTTGTTCGCGTGCCATGTTGGAGGCGATGCGCAGGGCGAAGCACTTCTTGCCGAGCAGGGCGTTGCCGCCGTAGCCGGAACCGTAGGACCAGATTTCGCGGGTTTCCGGGTAATGCACGATGTACTTGACGGTCGGGTTGCACGGCCACTTGCTGTCCTGCTGGCCCGGTTCGAGCGGAGCGCCGACCGTGTGGATGCAGGGCACGAATTCGCCATCGCTACCGAGCACGTCGAAGACGGCCTTGCCCATGCGGGTCATCGTGCGCATGTTGGTGACGACGTAGGCGGAATCGGTGATTTCGAAACCGATGTGGGCGATCGGCGAACCGAGCGGGCCCATCGAGAACGGGATGACGTACATCGTACGGCCCTTCATGCAGCCCTTGAACAGACCGTTCAGGGTTTCGCGCATGACGGCGGGTTCTTCCCAGTTGTTGGTCGGGCCGGCGTCTTCCTTCTTGGCTGAGCAGATGTAGGTGCGGTCTTCGACGCGTGCCACATCGGACGGATCGGAGAAGGCCAGATAGGAGTTGGGGCGCTTGGCTTCGTTGAGTTTGATCAGCGTGCCGGCCTCTACCATTTCGGCGCACAGGCGGTCATACTCTTCCTGCGATCCGTCGGCCCAGTGGATGTTGTCCGGCTGGGTCAGCGCGGCGATTTCGGCGACCCATTTTTTCAGGCCTTCATGTTTGACGTAAGCAGGTGCGTTCAGCGGTGCGGTCATGGCGATGTCTCTCTCCAAGTTACTGAAATAGATTAACTTTTCGCCAGTCGCCGGGAGCTGCCACCAAGACTTAGAGCGGCTGAAGGCCGTCGGCTGGGAAGCCCATAATTATGCAACAAATTAGGGTAAACATCTACTTGACGTTGGCGTTATACGTGATTACCGAAGGTGGAAGCCGTATCTGAACATGGTATGATCTTCCGCGATTCAAAATCGCGTT
Organism: Quatrionicoccus australiensis; assembly: GCF_020510525.1. Taxonomy (NCBI): domain Bacteria; kingdom Pseudomonadati; phylum Pseudomonadota; class Betaproteobacteria; order Rhodocyclales; family Azonexaceae; genus Quatrionicoccus; species Quatrionicoccus australiensis. Next base: position 3,492,240 of record NZ_CP075188.1, on the reverse strand, counting down.
TCACGATATAAAATGGAGGCAGACATGGATCCGAGACAATTGCGCGAAGCCGCGCTCTATTACCACCGCCAGCCCAAGCCGGGCAAAATTGCGGTCACCCCAATCAAACAGCTGACCAATCAATATGATCTGTCGATGGCTTACTCTCCGGGCGTTGCTTTCGCCTGCGAGGAAATTGTCGCCAATCCGGCCGAAGTCAGCACCCTCACTTCCCGTGCCAATCTGGTTGGTGTCATCACCAACGGTACGGCCGTGCTCGGCCTGGGAGCCATTGGCCCGCTCGCTGCCAAGCCGGTGATGGAAGGCAAGGGCGTGCTGTTCAAGAAGTTCGCCAACATCGATGTTTTCGATCTGGAAATCGACGAGCGTGATCCGGACAAGCTGATCGATACCATCGCTTCGCTGGAGCCGACCTTTGGCGGCATCAATCTCGAAGACATCAAGGCGCCCGAGTGCTTCTACATCGAAAAGAAGCTGCGCGAGCGGATGAAGATTCCCGTTTTCCATGACGACCAGCACGGTACGGCCATTGTGGTCGGTGCCGCAGTGCTCAATGGCCTGCATTTGATCGGCAAAGACCTGGCTACCGTCAAGATCGTCACCTCCGGTGCCGGTGCTGCGGCGCTTGCCTGTCTTGACCTGCTGGTCATGCTCGGCGCACCGGTCGACAACATCTGGGTGACCGATATCAAGGGCCTGGTGTACGACGGTCGCGTCGAAGAAATGGACGAGATCAAGGCGCGTTACGCCAAGAAAACCGATCAGCGCTCGCTCGGCGAAGCGATTGCCGATGCCGATGTGTTCCTCGGGCTTTCTGCCGGCGGTGTGCTGAAGCCGGAAATGGTCGCCAAGATGGCGGCGAAGCCGCTGATCATGGCGCTTGCCAACCCGACGCCGGAAATTTCACCGGAGCTGGTCAAGAGCGTGCGCGACGACGCGATCATGTGCACCGGTCGTTCCGATTATCCGAACCAGGTCAATAACGTCCTCTGCTTCCCCTTCATTTTCCGTGGTGCACTCGATGTTGGTGCGACGACGATTACCGAAGAAATGAAGATGGCGGCGGTCAAGGCAATTGCCGAACTGGCGCGTGCCGAGCAGTCGGAAATCGTGGCCACGGCCTATGGCGAGAAGGTGTCGGGCTTCGGTCCGGAATACCTGATTCCCAAGCCTTTTGATCCGCGTCTGATCGTCAAGATCGCGCCGGCCGTAGCCAGGGCCGGTATGGATTCGGGTGTTGCAACGCGTCCGATCAAGGACTGGGCGGCCTACGTCCAGGGCTTGAATGAATTCGTTTACCACTCCGGCATGATCATGAAGCCGGTGTTCTCGCAGGCCAAGATGGCGCCCAAGCGCATCGTTTTCGCCGAGGGTGAGGACGAGCGCGTGCTGCGCGCCGTGCAGGTGATTCGCGATGAAGGCATTGCCTGGCCAGTGCTGATCGGCCGTCATGCCGACATCAATCGGCGTATCGAAGAAGCTGGTCTGCGCATTCGCGAGGGCGAGGATTTCGAGGTTGTGCATGGCGACAACTGTGCGTTCTTTGACGAGCATCTCGACGAATTCGCGCAGACCTACCATTCGCTGATGGAGCGGCGCGGTGTGTCGCCGGAATATGCGCGCCGCGAGATTCGCCGCCGGGCCACGCTTTACGGTGCCCTGATGGTGCGTCTGGGTTATGCCGATGGTTTGATTTGCGGCACCTTCGGGCGTCATGAAACACATCGTGAATATGTCGAGAACGTCATCGGTGCGCGCGAAGGCCTGGATCGCCTGTATGCGATGAATCTGCTGATGCTGCCGGAACGTACGGTCTTCATTGGCGATACCTACGTCAATTACAACCCGACGGCCGAACAGCTTGCCGACATGACCATGCTGGCGGCAGACGAGATCCGCAACTTCGGCATTCAGCCGAAAGTGGCGCTGCTTTCGCATTCAACCTTTGGCACGGAAGACACGCCAACCTCCCTGAAAATGCGCGAGGTGCTGGGCTTGCTGCAGCAGCGGGCGCCGAATCTCGAGGTTGAAGGAGAAATGCACGGTGACGCGGCACTGGACGAGCAAATTCGTCTGGCTGCTTTCCCGAATTCGCGTCTGAAGGGCCAGGCCAACCTGCTGGTCATGCCGACGCTGGATGCGGCGAACATTTCGTTCAACCTGCTCAAGGTGGCCGCCGGCGACAACCTGACGGTTGGCCCTATTCTGCTTGGGGCGGCCAAGCCGGTGAATATCCTGACCCCGACGGCAACCGTGCGTCGCATCGTCAATATGACGGCACTTACTGTGGTTGACGCTGTATAAATTGTTGCTTTAAGTTGTTGTTGTATCTATTTATTTTTGTTGTGATTTCACTATCTCCGGCCAAACTGGGCTACAATTTCCCGGTGTTGGCAGGAGGTAGCGAATGAAGTTTAAATTTAGATCAGTCCTGTTGCTCAGTGCTTTGCTGAGCGTCGGTGTGGCGCCTCAGGTGCAGGCTTCCGGTGCAAAAAAGCCGGTGCAGCAGGCCAGCAAGAAGAGTGAAGCCCCGGCAAGCAAGAAAGTCCAAGCCGCGCGCAAGCCCGTGCTCAAATCAGCCGCGGTAAGCAATCGCAGCAAGACGGTTGCGGCAAGCGCCCCGTCCATCAAGACCAAAACCGCCAAATCGGGCAAGTCCACGCAACTGGCGCAGAGCCAGGCCAAACAGCCGGTGCGTCGTGTTTCCCTGACCGATATCGATCCCAGTCGTCTGGCGCTCTATTCTTCTTCGGCATTGGTCATTGATCAAAGTACCGGTCAATCTGTGCTTGCCAAGCACCCGGACACGGTCACGCCGATTGCATCCATCTCGAAGCTGATGACCGCCATGGTGGTGCTGGATGCCAATCTCAATTTGCAGGACGTCATTGCCATTGGCGATGAAGACGTCGACGGCCTGAAGGGCACGCGTTCGCGCTTGCCGGTCGGCACGACGATGACGCGCGAAACGGCGATGCTGCTTGCCCTGATGTCCTCGGAAAATCGCGCTGCGCATGCGCTCGGTCGCCACTATCCGGGTGGCCTGCCGGCTTTTGTCGCTGCGATGAACAAGAAGGCGCAGGCGCTCGGCATGTACAACACCCGCTTCGAGGAACCGACCGGCCTCTCGAGCAACAACGTGTCCACGGCGCATGACCTGGCACGCATGGTGACGGCGGCGGCGCGTTACCCTGAAATCCGGCATTTCTCGACCACGGCCGAGGCCAAGGTCGAACTCAATGGCCGCGTCCAGAATTTCGGCACGACCAACCCATTGGTGCGTAGCGACAACTGGGAAATCGGTCTGTCGAAGACCGGTTACATCTCGGAGGCCGGGCGTTGCCTGGTGATGCAGGCGCGGGTTGCCGACAAGCCGGTGGTTATCGTGCTGCTCGACTCGCAAGGCAAGATGACGCGGGTCGGTGACGCGAACCGGATCAAGCGCTGGATGGAAAGTGCCAGTCTGGCCAGCGAGCGCAAGCGCGTTTGAGCGATACTGCGTTCAGAGAAAAAGGCCGCTGTGTGCGGCCTTTATTTTTTCGGGCTGGTGTAGCCGAGGGCTTTCGACACGGCGTCAGCCGCGCCCTTGACCTGCGCTGCCCACTCCGGGTCGTGGCGGTCGGCGGGGGCGGAAACCGACAGGGCGGCGATGATGTTGCCTTCGTCGTCGCGGATCGGTGCGGCGACGCACTTGAGGCCCATTTCTGCTTCTTCGTCGTCGTAGGCGATGTCGTGCCGACGCACCTTGTCGAGTTCCTTCTCGAGAGCGGTCAGCGTGGTCAGCGAATGCGGCGTCTTGCCGGGCAGGCCGGTGCGCTTGGCGTATTCGCGAATCTTCTGCGGGCCGTCGGCGGCAAGGAAGAGCTTGCCGAGCGAAGTCAGGTGCAGCGGTGCACGCCCGCCGACGAGATAGACGACGCGAACCAGCGAGCGGCCGGACGAGGTGCGTTCGAGATAGACGATTTCGTCATCGTGGCGGGCGCCGAGATTGATCGCCTCGCCGATGGTTTCGTGCAATTGCTGCATGTAGGGCAGCGCGACTTCGCGCAGGCTGATGCGCGATTTGACGATGGCGCCGAGTTCGAGCAGGCGGATGCCGAGGCGGTAGGTGCCGGCGTCCTCGCGCTCGACAAAGCGGGCATTGCTCATCGCGGCCAGGATGCGGTGCGCCGTGGACGGATGCAGTTCGGTGGTCGCCGCGAGATGTTTCAGGCTGGCCGGTTCAGACGAGTTGGCGAGCGCGTCGAGCAGCGACATCATGCGCTCGATGACCTGAATGGAGCCGGGATTTTTCGCGGACCCTTGGGCTGCTTCGGACAACTGGATTCCTTTATTGGTGCTGTTTGAGTAGCATTAGCCACTTTATTTTCTTGTGCGCCGCAATATTAGCATGCGCTTAGCCCTCTACGTTACTTGTCTGGTGGACCTGATCCGACCCTCGGTCGGCATGGCGAGCCTGCGCCTGCTCGAAGCGGCCGGCTGTGAAGTCATTGTCCCGGAAAGCCAGACCTGCTGCGGTCAACCGGCCTGGAGTGCGGGAAACCGGCCGCTTGCTGCCGAGCTTGCAAAGAAGGCGATCAGTGAGCTGGAGGGCTATGACTACGTCGTGATTCCTTCCGGTTCCTGTACCGATCAGGTGCGCAATATCTATCCGCAATTGCTGGCCGACGACCCGGTCTGGGCGCCGCGTGCGCAGCAACTGGCGGCGAGGACCTTCGAATTGACGACTTTTCTCGCCGATGTCCTGAGGGTCGAGCTGCCGCTCGCCGATTTCGCCGGCAGCGTCACCTACCACGACTCCTGCAAGGGCCTGCGCGGTCTGGGCATCAAGCGCCAGCCGCGCGAATTGCTGCTCAAGGTGCGCGGCCTGACTCTCGATGAAATGGCCGATTGCGAGGAGTGTTGCGGTTTCGGCGGTGCCTTCTCGGTCAAGTTCGGCGATATCTCGACGCAGATCGTCGATCGCAAGTGCGAGTCGATTGCCAAGGTCGGCGCGGATGCGGTGGTCGGCGGTGATCTCGGTTGCCTGATCAATATCGAGGGCCGTCTGCGCCGGCGCGGCGACGAGACGACGCGCGTCCTGCACATTGCTGAAGTGCTGGCCGGAGAGGAATCCTGATGGCCGGCGCCAAGCATTCGCAGGCGATGTTCTTCCAGGCGCGGGCCGGCGAGAAGATCCGCAACAAGGTGCTGCAGAAGGCCTTGCAGAAGGCCAAGCCGCTCTTCGTCGGCAAGCGTGCCAAGGCGATGGCGGCGCTGCCCGAGGACGGCTTCGAATTCGAGGCGCTGCGCAGCGCTTGCGTCGATATCCGCAACCGAGTGCTGGGCGATCTCGACGTCTGGCTCGAACTGTTCGAGGAAAAGGCGAAGGCGACCGGCGCCGAGGTGCTCTGGGCGCGCGATGGCGACGAAATCTGCGACCTGGTCATCGACGTGGCGCGCCGGCATGGCGTGACCAAGGCGACCAAGTCGAAGTCGATGCTGTCCGAGGAAGCGCATCTCAACGAGGCTTTGGCTGCGGCCGGCATCCGGCCGGTCGAGACCGATCTCGGCGAATACATCATCCAGCTTGCCGGCGAAACGCCGTCGCATATCATCGCGCCGGCCGTGCACAAGACCATCGAAGAGGTCGAGGCATTATTTGCCGAGGAACACGGTCGACCGCTGGAAACGCGTACTTCTGCCGATATCCCGGCGATGACGCGGGAAGCGCGCGAAGTCCTGCGCCAGCATTTCCTGAGCGCCGACATGGGCATCACCGGCGCCAATTTCCTGATTGCCGAAACCGGCAGCGCGGCGCTGGTTACCAACGAAGGCAACGGCCGCATGGTGACGACGCTGCCGCGCGTGCATGTCGTGGTCACCGGCATCGAGAAGATCGTGCCGACGCTCGACGATTTTGCGACCCTGATGCGCCTGTTGCCGCGTTCGGCGACCGGGCAGACGATTTCCAACTATGTTTCGCTGTTGACCGGTACGAAACAGCCGGGCGACAGCGACGGCCCGGAGAAGACGGTCTTCATCCTGGTCGACAACGGTCGCGCCAATCTGCTCGGCTCGGCGTACCAGGAAATGCTGCGCTGCATCCGTTGCGGTGCCTGCATGAACCATTGCCCGGTCTATTTCTCGCTCGGCGGCCACGCCTACGGCTGGGTCTATCCCGGCCCGATGGGCTCGGTGCTGACGCCACTATACACCGGCATCGAAAACGCGCTTGACCTGCCGCATGCCTCGACCGGCTGCAACCAGTGCGGCACGGTCTGTCCAGTGCGCATTCCGCTGCCCGGCCTGATGCATCGCCTGCGCGAGGAACAGGTCGAACGCGGCCTGCGCCCGCTCGGCGAAAGTTTTGCGCTCAAGGCCTGGGCCTGGCTGGCCGGCAAACCGCGCCTTTACCGCTGGGTGGTGCGGCGCGCCTCGCGTTATCTCAACTGGCTGGCCGACGACAGCGGCCGCATCCGCATTTTGGGCATGGCGCCGGGGTGGACCGCCGGGCGCGACCTCAGCGTGCCGGCCGGCAAGACCTTCCACGAACAATACGCAGCAAGAAAGAGAGCTTGAGCATGGATTTCACTCCCGAAGGCCCGCAGGCCATTCCCCTCTGGATCAACGGCCGCGCCTTTCTGACCGTGGCTGATGGTTTCCTCGACGTGACCAATCCGGCAACGGGCGAGGCGATCCGCCGCGTGCCGCTGTGTGGCGCCAGCGAGGCGGCCGAAGCCGTCGCCGCAGCGCGTGCCGCGCAGCCGCTGTGGGCGGACATGGGCATGCAGGCGCGCCGGGTTTGCCTGGGCCGCCTGGCCGAGGCGCTGGATGCCTACGCCGGGCATTTCGCCAAGCTGCTGCAACAGGAAGCGTTGCTTGATGATGCGGCGGCCAGCGCGGAAGTCGCCGCTGCCGTTGAAGCCTTGCAGTCGGCTGCGGTCGGCGATACCGGCGTGGTCGGGCTGGTGCTCGATCCGGTGCGGCCGCTGGCAGCCTTTGCTGCGGCGCTGGCGCCGGCGCTGATGGCGGGGGCAACCCTGGTCGTCAAACCCAGCCCGAAGGCGCCGTCGGCGATCTATGCGCTGTGCGAGCTGTCGGCGCGCGTCGAATGGCCGGCTGGCGTGCTCAACCTGCTCCAGGGCGACACGGCGGCGGTCGAAGGCCTGTGCGCGGCCGCGGTTGATCGCCTGCTTTATGCCGGCAATCCGGCGCTCGGTGAGCAGGTCGGGCGGATTGCCGCCGCTGCCGGCACGCCGTTCGAAACGCTGGGCGGCTGATGCAGCGCATCGTCTACCTCGAACGCGATGCGCTGGTTGCCGACGTCCGGCGGCCGGACTTCGCACATACCTGGACCGAGTACGCCAGGACGGCGGCGGGCGAGGTCGTCGAGCGCCTGGCCGGGGCGAATATCGCCATCATCAACAAGTGCCCCTTGCCGGCCTCAGCGGTCGACCTGTTGCCCGAGCTGAAAATGGTCGCGGTGGCGGCGACCGGCACCAATATCGTCGATCTCGACGCCTGCCGGGCGCGCGGCATCGTCGTCTCGAACATCCGCGGCTACGCCGAGCAGACCGTGCCCGAGCACGTTTTCGCGCTGCTTCTCGCCCTGTCGCGCAACCTGATCGCCTGGCGTGCCTCGCTGCAGGCCGGGCGCTGGCAGCAGTCGGAGCAGTTCTGCCTGTTCGATCATCCAATCCGCGACCTGCACGGCGCGACGCTCGGCCTGATCGGTGCCGGCAGCCTGGGCAGCGGTGTTGCCCGCCTGGCCGAAGCCTTCGGCATGCGCGTGCTGCGCGCCGAGCACAAGGGGGCGGCCGTGGTGCGTCCCGGCTACACGGCGTTTGCCACGGTGCTGCGCGAAGCCGATGCGATTTCGCTGCATTGCCCGCTGAACGACGAAACGCGCCATCTCATAGCGGTCGACGAGCTGCAGGCAATGAAATCCAGCGCCCTGCTGATCAACACCGGACGCGGCGGGCTGGTCGACGAGGCGGCGCTGATCCGCGCGCTGCGCGAAGGCTGGATTGCCGGCGCCGGTTTCGACGTGCTTACCGCCGAGCCGCCGCCTGCCGATCATCCGATGCTGGCGCCCGAGTTGCTGGCGCTACCCAATTTCCTGCTGACGCCGCATGTCGCCTGGGCCAGTCGCCCGGCGATGCAAGCGCTGGCCGATCAGCTGATCGACAACATCGAAGCCTTCGTGGCGGGCAAGCCAAGGAACCGCGTCGTATGAGCGCACGTGACGAAATTCTCGGCCGGGTCCGGGCCGGCGTCGGCAAGGACGATTTCGCGGCGCGCCGGGCGCGCGCCGAGGCGCTGCTTGCGGCGCCGGTCCGCGGGCCGCAGCCGGTGCTCGATGGCGATCTGGTGCAGCGCTTCCGCGCCAAGGCGGAGAGCCTGGCTAGCAGCGTGGACAGCGTTTCGACCCCGACCGAGGCGCCGCAAGCGGTGGCACGCTATCTGGCGGCCGGCGGGCTCGGTCGCGAGGCCGTGCTGACCGGCGATCTGGCTGCGCTCGACTGGGCGGCCAGCGGTCTCGAGGTGGCCGTGCGGCCAGCGGTCGACGCCGATAAAGTGGGCATTTCCGGCTGCTTCTGCGCGATTGCTGAAACCGGCACGCTGCTCCTGCTATCGGGGGCGGCGACGCCGGCGACGGTCAGCCTGCTGCCGGAAACCCACATCGCGCTGGTGCCGGTGGCGCGCATCGTTGCCACCATGGAAGACGCCTTCGCCCTGCTGCGTGCCGAACGCGGCAGCGTGCCGCGCGCCCTCAATTTCATCTCCGGCCCGTCACGGACCGGCGACATCGAACAAACCATTGTCCTCGGTGCCCATGGGCCCTGCCGGGTGCATCTGATACTGACCGGAGAAAACTCATGAGCATCCGCTTTGCCGTGCGCGGCGAATACATTCAACTCGATCAACTGCTCAAGGCGACCGGCCTGTGCGATTCGGGCGGTTCGGCGCATGCCGCGATCGCCGAAGGCCGGGTCAAGGTCGACGCAGCGGTCGACACCCGAAAAAGGGCAAAATTGCGGCCGGGGCAGAAGGTGACGATAGGCGGCGAGACGGTCGAACTGGTCGCCGAGTAGGCGTCAATCGCCGGTTTTGCCGGCGTCTGTCTTGCCGAAATAAAGCTCCCATTCCGCTTCGCTGATCGCGCACTCCTCGATTTCCGGAATGCGCCTTTCGGTTGATCGCCGGCGGTCGCTCCAGCCGGCTGGCGGCCCGTTGTCCTGCTGGCGACGATCGTTTTCTTTTCTCGGTTTCGGGCTGGTCTTCATGGCCGCTCTAGTTGAAATTCCTGTGCCCGAGTCTACACGAATCAGGCATACGGCTGCGCGCGCCCGCAGGGCCTTGGTGTTGTTCAACGGCGGCCGGGAAGAAAGCAGCCATCGGCGATCTGCGGCTTTTTGCCGGTAGTAAAATTAGTATTTTCTTATATTGTGGGTCTGCCGTGAGCAATTCGAATTCGTGCCGGGACGGGGTGATTCCTGCTGTCCTGTCCAGGGCGGGGCGACTGATGCCTGTCGCTTGTTCTTGTCTGCCGGGTTGCTCAGGATGAGTGCCTGGTGGCTATTGCCGCCCTTGATGGCGGCCGGCGTTACGCTGCTCAATTGGGCGATTCGCCGCGGCCTGGCCGCGCCGCGCCTGGTTTCCACGGCCGTGCCGGAAGGCCTGCCATGGCAGGCGGTTGCGGTGCCGACGGCGAACGGGAAAAAACTGTTCGGCTATTTTATCCCCGGCCCGAGTCGTGCACCGGCGCTGGTCGTCATGCATGGCTGGGGTGGCAATGCCCAGACCATGCTGCCGCTCGCGGCGCCCCTGCATGGCGCAGGTTACACATTGCTGTTTCTGGACGCGCGTTGTCACGGACGCAGCGATGCCGACAGTTTTGCCTCGTTGCCGCGCTTTGCCGAAGACATCGAGGCCGGTCTGGTCTGGTTGCAGCGCCAGCCCGGTATTGATCCGGTCGCCTACGGTTTGATCGGGCATTCGGTCGGTGCGGGTGCTGCGCTTTTGGCCGGAACGCGGCAGTCGACCGTCAAGGCAGTCGTCAGTCTGGCGGCTTTTGCGCATCCGGCCGGCATGATGCGGCGCTGGCTGGCGGCGATGCATGTTCCTTATTGGCCGCTTGGGGCCTACATCCTGGCTTATGTGCAGCGGGTCATCGGCTACCGTTTCGATGATATCGCGCCTTCGCGCAGCATCTCGCGGCTGTTCTGTCCGGTGCTGATAGTGCATGGCCTGGCCGATGAAACGGTACCGTTCAGTGAGGCACAGGAGATATTCGCCGCGCGTGCGACGGATCTGGTTGAGCTATTGCTGGTTCCGGGCAGTCACGATGATTACGGTGATATCGAGTTGCATCTGCCTGCCATGCTCGGGTTTCTCGCAACGGCACTCTTGCCTGCTGCCGTTTGAGTGGACAAAAAAGAGCGGGAGACCAGCTCCCGCTCCTTTGAGTTCGACTTGCTGCGACTCAGGGCATCATGAATGAGGCTTTTTCGCGAACCTTGATGTCCGGATTTTCCTGGGCGACGATTTCGAAGTGGATCGGATTGGCTCCCTTCTGACCGGCTTCCGGCGGAGCGCTGATGACGGTCATGAAGGATTGGAGTGTTGCCGCCGGTACCTCGACATCGCTGGTGCCGGTGATCTTGACGCCATCCAGACCATCCACCACCACCTTGTAGCGATGCGCTTGCTCTTCGGTGTTCATGATCTGCAGCGTGAAGACGTTTTCGATGCTGCCGTCGTCGGCCTCGCGCGCCAGCGTCGAGCGGTCGCGAATGATGTCGACCTTGAGCGGAATGCGGTGCGCCAGGAACCAGGTGGCCAGGCCGGTGATCAGCACCAGGATCGCGGTATAGAGCAGGATGCGCGGGCGCACGATGTGGGCGAGGATTTCCTTGCGCGTCAGGTGACGGGCCAGCGCATTCTCGGTGGAGTAGCGGATCAGGCCGCGCGGCAGATCGACCTTGTCCATGACCTGGTCGCAGACGTCGATACAGGCGGCGCAACCGATGCACTCGTATTGCAGGCCGTTGCGGATGTCGATGCCGGTCGGGCAGACCTGGACGCACAAGCCGCAATCGATGCAGTCGCCGAGACCGGCCGCCTTGGCATCAACGCCCTTCTTGCGGGGGCCACGCTGCTCGCCGCGTTCCGGATCGTAAGTGATGATCAGCGTGTCCGGGTCGAACATCACACTCTGGAAGCGGGCGTACGGGCACATGTACTTGCATACCTGTTCGCGCATGAAGCCGGCCATCAGGTAGGTGAAGCCGCCGTAGAAGAAGATCCAGAAGATTTCCCACGAACCGAGATTGTTGGTGCGCACGTTCTCGATCAGTTCGCTGACCGGCGTGAAGTAACCCACCAGTGTGAAGCCGGTCCACAGCGACAGCAGCAGCCACAGGCCGTGCTTGGTGGCGCGGATGCGCAGCTTGCGGGCACTCATCGGTTCCTTGTCGAGCTTGATGCGCTGATTGCGCTCGCCTTCGACCCAGTTCTCGATCCACATGAAAAGCTGGGTATAGACCGTTTGCGGGCAGGCGTAGCCGCAGAACAAGCGGCCGGCAATTGCTGTGACGAGGAATAGTGCGTAGGCCGAGACGATCAGCAGGGTCGCCAAGTAAATGACATCCTGCGGCCAGAAGACGACGCCGAAGATGTAGAACTTGCGTTCGACCAGGTGCAGCAGCAGCGCTTGTCGGCCATTCCACTCAAGCCAGAGGCCACCGTAGAAAATGACCTGAGTCAGGACAACGAGCGCGATGCGCCAGTTGTCGAAGTAGCCGCGCACCCCTTTGGCGAAGATTTTTTTACGTTTTTCGTAGAAGGAAACCCCGGTTGGTTTCATTTCTTCTGTCTTGTCGGCTGGTTGATTCATCTCGGCTTTCATTGATGAGAAAAATTAGGTCGGAAACCGGCACTACCAACAGCAAGCGGCAACTGCGTCAAAGCATGCCTGCGGGGCGAATGAAAAAAGACGCAGCGACCTTGGTGAGACGGAATCTGCCGGTTTCCTGTGGTGCTATTAACAAGATGCATGCCTGCGGGCGCTTCGTACCTTGTTGTTTCAAAATCAGCTGCTTATATACAACACTCAGCTACAAATGAGCAATGTATGTCAAAATTGTCTGACAATGATGACAGAAATGGCGAGGGTGGCATGACGGCACATTTTCTCAGCGAATTGATTTCCTTCCTTGATGGCCTGCCGGAGCCGCGCATCATCATGGATGGAGAATACCGCATCATCGCGGCCAACGCGGCCTACTTGAAGGAGTTCGGGGATGGTGCGCCGATTGCCGGGCGCTGCTGTTACGAGGTGTCGCATCACTTCAGCGTGCCTTGTGATCAAGCCGGCGAGTCCTGCCCGCTCAAGCAGAGCCTTGAGGCCGGCGCGCCGCAGCGAGTGTTGCATTTGCATCACACTCCTCGGGGTGAAGAGCATGTTGATGTCGAAACAACACCGATTCGCGACGACCAAGGGCAAGTGGTCTATTTTGTCGAGACCATGCGCATTGTTCGCCAGGCGAGCAGTCGGGCAGCGGCTCAGGGGCTGGTCGGACGTTCTCCGGCTTTTGTCAGCATGCTGGAAAAGGTCCTGCGCGTTGCCAATTCGAATGCATCGGTTTTGTTGCTGGGCGAGACGGGCACCGGCAAGGAATTGGTAGCGCAAGCCATTCATGAAGCGAGTGCCCGGGAAGAGGGGCCATTCGTCGCGGTCGACTGTGCCGGCATGACCGAAACCTTGTTCGAGAGCGAGTTGTTCGGCTATGAGAAAGGTGCATTTACCGGCGCGAACCATCGCAAGCAGGGGCTGGTGGAGGCGGCCAGCGGCGGCACGCTGTTTCTTGATGAGATTGGCGAGTTGCCCCTTGCGCTGCAGGTCAAGCTGTTGCGCTTGCTGGAGACGGGAACTTACCGGCGGGTTGGCGGGCTGGACTGGTTGCCGGCGAATTTTCGCCTGATTGCGGCGACCCACCGCGATTTGCGTAGCATGGTTCAAGCCGAGACATTTCGCCGCGACCTCTATTTCCGCATCAATACCTTCCCGATTCATACGCCGGCTCTGCATGAGCGGGTCGAAGATATTCCCTTGCTGGCGGCTTCGCTGCTCGAACGGGTCGATCGCAAACCCCGCAGACAATTGACGCCTGCCGCGCTGGCCTGGCTGTCCTGTCGTCGTTTCAGCGGTAATATCCGCGAACTGCGCAATCTGATCGAGCGCGCCACACTACTGGCCGATGGCGACAGGATAGATCTGCCGCATCTGACTGAAATGGCTGATGATGTCGCTCCGGCGCCTGTCGACCCGAGCGCTGGGTTCAAATTGGCTGCCGTGGTCGAACTGGCCGAGCTGGAGATGCGCTACATTGCCTGGGCCGAAGCGCAAATGCCCGGTGATCCCGGGCTGTTGGCCCGATTGTTGGGGGTCAGTCAGCGCACCTTGTACCGAAAGCTGAAAGAGGCCAGGGCGCATTAGGCCTGGGCCGCTCCGATTTCTTGTTTGTTTTTTGAATGAATTGAAGACTTGTCAATGCAACGCAACAAAATCCTGATTCTTGGCCTGCTTTGTTCGTTTCTGGCGGCTTGCGGCGAGCCGGCCGATACGCGTCCGGGCCAGCCGGTCACTCATCGTCGGCAAGCTTTCGGGCAGATGCTGCATGCTTTTGAGCCGATGGGGCAGCAATTGCGCAAGGGGCAATACAAGCCTGACCAGTTCCTCCTGCATGCCAAGGCATTGGATGCGGCCAAGGATGGGCCATGGCAATATTTCGGGCCGGACACCAACTATCCGCCAACGCATGCCACGGCAAAGGTCTGGAGTGAGGTGGCAAGTTTCGAGAGGCAGCGGCAAGCTTTTCTGGCTGCCACCGGAGATCTGCTGTTGGCCGCAGAAAGTCGTGATCTGAAAAGGGTGAGTGCCGCTTACGAGGCCGTGCATGAGCAGTGCCGCAGCTGTCACAAGGTATTCAAGGACTGACAAGGTGAGCGGCTGGTGCATGGCAGGTGCCAGGCAATTGTCGTTATTGAAAATAAAACAGGCTGGCTTGTTCAAACCAGCCTGTTTTGCTGTGTCGCAATTTTCAGGCTGAAACCGAAAGCAGACTGCTGGCAGTCGTATTCTGCTGGTCCTGATCCGAACTGCCGTAGGCGTGCATCAGTTGCAGGATTTTCATCATGATCTCGGCTTCGCTGTTGCTTGCCGTTGTATTTGAAGTGCTGCTGGTGGTGCTTTCGCTCGTTGTTGAGGTGCTGCTCGAGTCGCTGTTGTAGCTCTGTGCTTCGGCAAAGGTCACTTTGCCATCCCCGTCGGCATCGGCTGCTTCGAAGTTGCTGACGATGTTGGAAATGAAACTGGTGCGTTCGCTGTCGGTGCTGCCGATTTCGTCGAGCTGGCTGGTCAGCTCCTCTTTGGTGAAACCGCTGTCGTCTTGTGGTGGCGGGGGCGGCGGCATGCTTGCCATGCCACTGCTGCCTTGGTTGCCGCCAAAGCCGTTCATGCGCATTTCGTTGAGCTGGCTGTCAAGTTCTTCCTGCAACTTGGTGAGCGTGGTGGAAAACTCGCTTTCCGTAACCTTGCCATCGCTGTCACTGTCGAGTGCAGCAAAGACATCATCAATTTCGGAGCTATCACTACTGCTTGAGTTGATCTGACTAAAGGCCGAGAGTAGATCGCTTTTCTCGATATATCCCTGGCTCTTGCTGTCCAGCTTGGCGAATAACTGGCTGATGGATGCGGTGCTGCTGATGCTGCTGACCATGATTACCTCCTGTTGTTTATTGAAACGGCCTTGCCCGCTTGCGGGGTGATCTCTTTGAGCAAGTTATCGGCCTGGAACAGGGGAAATCAGTGGTGTTTAATGTTAAGTGAGGTAAAAAGCTGTTAAGGAAAACCGGATTTTTGTCTCTTTTTCTCGATATCTTTCAAGATTTATCCCGGATCCGGCAAATTTTTCAGGGCGGCAAAATTTGCCGTTGCCGCTTTCTGTTCTTTGCCAACCGAGGGGGGCTTTTGAAATGGCACCGCAAAATACGGTGTGCTGCCGGTAAAAGTCTGTAAATCCGGTACCTTGAGGCCCCTTGCTTGGTTATGATCGCGAGCATCCATATACGATGAGTCTGCAATGAATCCGGGTACCCATATCTTGCTGGTCGACGATGATGTCGAGCTTTCAGGCATGTTGTGCGACTACCTGATCCAGGATGGTTTTGCTGCAACGGCGGTCAATGATGGCGAGAGCGGTGTGGCGGAAGCGCTTTCCGGAAAGTATGCAATCGTTGTTCTTGATGTCATGATGCCTCGCGTCAATGGTGTTGAGGCCTTGCGGCGAATTCGGGCAGGCAGTGCGATTCCGGTGTTGATGCTGACCGCCAAGGGAGATGACATGGATCGCATCGTCGGCCTTGAACTGGGGGCGGATGACTATGTTCCGAAGCCCTGTCTTCCTCGTGAATTGGCTGCCCGCTTGCGCGCCATCTTGCGTCGCACGCAATTCCCCGGTGAGGCTGCATCCGGCGCACCCCTGGTGATTGGCGCCTTGAGCGTTCTTTCCGAACAACGCCGGGTTGAATGGGCTGGGGCTCCCGTCGAGTTGACCAGTACCGAATTCAACCTGCTGGAGATTCTGGCCAGAAATGCAGGTCGACCGGTCAGCAAGAGTGACCTGTCGGAGCAGGCGCTCGGGCGCCCATTGGCTCGCTACGATCGAAGCATAGATGTTCATCTGTCGAGCATTCGGCACAAGCTCGGGGTTCTGCTCGATGGTCGTTCCTGCATCCAGACCGTCTATCGGCAAGGTTATCAGCTACTGCGTGAATAGCGTGGGGCGCCTTTTCTGGAAATTCTTCCTGTTTGTCTGGCTGGCTCAACTTGCTGGCATTCTGGGGGTCGGGCTGGTTTTCTGGCTGGAACATCGCCGGACAGATCAGATGGTTGAGTCAGGTAGGGCAATGTCCTTGCCCGAGCCGCCTCCACATTTCGATGCTTTGCGCAGGCTTCCTCCTGATTTTGGACGAGGCCCCCCGCAGGGCGATCATCCCGCCCCGCCGCCGGGCGAGTTTCGCATCCCGTTTGTTCCTGCGCTGGCGACCTTGCTTGCAAGTCTGGCTTGCGCTTTCGCTCTGGCCTGGTATTTCGCCAAGCCCATCCGCATTTTGCGCGAGGCCTTTGATGCAGCGGCCGAGGGCGATCTTGATGTCCGTATCGGGCAGCGCATGGGGGGGCGTGATGATGAACTGGTCGATCTCGCGCGTGATTTTGATCATATGACTGAGCGTTTGCGCGTGCTTATGGAGGGGCAGAAGAACCTGCTGCATGATGTTTCTCACGAAATACGTTCTCCGCTGGCCCGCCTTCAGGCAGCCATTGGCTTGGCTCGGCAACAGCCTTCAAGGATGGGGGACTCGCTTGATCGCATTGAGCGGGAGGGGGAACGGATCAATCAGCTGGTGGGCGAGTTGCTGACATTGTCACGCCTGGAGGCCGGGGTGATTGGTGCTTTCGAAAATGTCGATATGGGTGAGTTGCTCGTTGGCATTGTTGAAGATGCTCGATTTGAGGGCGTGGTGCGGGGAGTCGAGATAGATTTTGTGGCAGGGGAAATGGTTGAGGTCAGAGCCAATGCAGAGTTATTGCACCGCGCCATTGAAAACATCGTTCGCAATGCCTTGCGTTTTTCACCGGAGGGCGGGAAGGTGGTGGTCAAGGCTGGGCGGGAGGGCGGCTTTTTTGCGTTTTCAATCACGGATCAGGGCCCCGGAGTACCAGATGCTGATCTTGAGGCAATCTTTGCTCCGTTCTTTCGTCAAGGAGGGCAGGGCTCAGGTGGTGGTTACGGACTGGGGTTGGCAATCGCGAAAAGGGTGCTTGTGGCGATCAATGGTTCAATAGTCGCAAGTAATGGAGAGGCTGGCGGCTTGGTGGTCAAGGTGCTTTTGCGAGTGTAGTAACAGTTTACAAAAACTTACATAGCTGACATTTTGCTTGTTTATAATCGGCTCACTCGAAGCAATGCTTATGCTTCCAATAATTCGTGCCCTGCCGGTGAGCGCCTTGTCATGTGTGTCGGTGGATTAATTGATGCTTTTTTCTGATTGAATGCTCATGAAACCAAACACTATTCTTGCCTTGCTTCTCTCCACAGTGTTTCCGGTGCTTGCGCAGGCTGCTCCCGATGGCGCCCCTGCGACACTAAAAGAGGTTGCTCAACAGGCGGTGCTGAGCAGTCCGGAAGTGACTTCGAAATGGCACAACTACAAAGCGGCGGAAGAGGAAGTCGGCGTTGCGCGCGGTGGCTTTTTGCCGCGGATTGATGCGACGGCCGGGGTTGGTCGCGAAAGTCTGAAGCAACCTCCGACGAATGAAAGCAATAATTACACGCGCAGTGGTTTTGGCTTGAGCCTGAACCAAATGCTGTTTGATGGCTTTGCAACCCACAACGAAGTCAAGCGCCTCGACAAGGCTCGCCTGGTTCGTTACTACGAGTTGCTTGATGCATCAGAAAACATCGCGCTTGAAGCCGCTCGTGCTTATCTTGATGTTTTGCGCTACCGCTTCCTGGTTAATCTCGCCGAAGATAACTACGTTCAGCACAAGGCGACTCATGAACAACTGATTCGTCGCACCCAGTCTGGTGTGGGGCGCCGGGTCGATCTTGAGCAAGCCGGGAGCCGTCTGGCCTTGGCTGAAATCAATCTGACGACCGAGACGGCAAACCTGCATGACGTCACGGCTCGCTATCAGCGCTTGGTTAACAGCCAGCCGCCGGGCTCGGTGATTCCGCCGAGTCAGTTGAGCAATGGTTTGCCGGCAAGCCAGAAAGCAGCTCAGGATGTTTTGTACAAGAAAAACCCCGCCTTGTTGGCTGCTGTTGAAAACATCGAAGCGGCTGAGCGCGATATGGCTGTGCGGCGTGCTGCTTACTCGCCCAAACTGGATTTTCGTGCGCGGACCGATCACACCAAGAATTACCTCGGCGTAGATGGTGATCGTGTTCAGAATGTTGCTGAACTGGTAATCAACTGGAACCTGTTCAATGGCGGTTCAGATCGGGCGCGGGAGCGGCAGTATGGTGAGCGCAAGAACATTGCTCTTGATTTGCGCGAAAAGGCGTGTCGCGATACCCGTCAGACCCTCTCGATTGCCTACAATGATGTCTTGCGGCTGAAGGAACAGGCCAATTATCTGGCGACTCAAGTCAGCTTGCTTGAAAAGACCCGCGATGCTTATCGGGATCAATTCAATGTCGGTCAGCGCACCTTGCTCGACTTGCTCGATACCGAAAACGAGTTGCTGAGCGCCCGTCGGAATGCAGTCAATGCCGATACCGATCTCAGCCTCGCCTATCTGCGTACTTACGCCGGCATGGGTACCCTGCTTGAATACCTCGGTTTGCAGAAGCTGGATGTTCGTGATCCTGAAAGCAGCGAACTTGCCTCGGTTGATGCCAGCCAATTCTGTCCGAATGATTCGATCAGTACCTTTGCATCTGATCGCGAGGCTTTGAATGCTCGTGCAATGAGCCAGCTCAATACCAAGCCGATGGCTCCGCAGGTTGCTTTTGCTCCTGCTGCAGCAAGCGCCAACGATGACATCATTCGTCAGGTCAAGTCCTGGGCTGCCGCTTGGTCCGCCAAGAACTATTCTGACTATGCCGGTTTCTATGCACCGACTTTCACCCCGGATGGCGGTCTGAATCGTGAAGACTGGGCGCAGTTGCGCCGCAGCCGGATCTCGACACGTGACAATATCAGCGTCGATGTTCAGGAAGTCACTGTTCGCATGGATGGAAAGGATCGCGCCTTCGCTGACTTCCGTCAGGTCTACCAGTCAAATCAGTACCGCGATGTCACGAAGAAGACACTCGAAATGATTCTGGTTGGTGGCAAGTGGCTGATCAATCGCGAGGGATCTTCTCCTTGTGCGGGGAATACAGTTGGTGGCTGTAAGGTCACCGGTGGCAAGTAGTAGCTAGCCATTGCTGGAATTGAAAAAGCCGCCTTGAGGCGGCTTTTTCACGTTGGCTTTCGTATTGCAGGTAATGGAATCCGGTCTGGCGTGGTGGTCTGTTATTGAGACGTTTCCACTGCCGCGATGAAAACATATCCTTGGGAGCGCAGGGTTTTGATGAAACTGCTTCCATCCGCTTGCTTGCCGAGGGTGCGGCGAATCTGACTGACATGGACGTCAATGATTCGATCATATGGGACGTATTCGCGTTTTAGTACGCGGGAAAGCAATTCCCGGGAAAGCGGCTCAAATGGATGGTCGAGAAATGCGGAGAGCAGAGCGAAGGCGGAAACGCCGAGTGGTGCTGGGCGGCCCTCGGCATCGGTAAGTTCGCGCGATGCCGTATCAAGTGTCCAGTTACCAAAATGCATGCGTCGAGCTTCATTTTTTGGGGTGGGCTGACGTCCTTGCGTCCGTCGCAGCAAGCCGCGGGTTCGTGCAACCAGTTCGCGGAGATTGCAAGGTTTAGGCAAGAAATCGTCGGCGCCGATTTCAATGCCGATGATACGTTCGACTTCGTCTGATCGAGTCGAGTGAATCAATACCGGAATTTCCGATTGTTGTCGTAACTGGCGCAGGAGTTCCAGCCCATCTGAGTCGGGCAGGCTGAGATCAAGAATGATGACGTCGGGGTTCTCGGAGAGTTGCTGCCACATTTGTGCGCCGGTTTCAGCAAATATGCTATTAATGCCGGCCGTTAACAGCGTGGCGCTGAGAACATGGCGTGTTCCCGGATCGTCTTCCACAATGAGCGCAGTCTGGCGCATAAGTTTGACGTAAGCGAGTTTGTAAAGATGGCATTGTAATCCAATGTAAAACCTTTGAATTGTTTTACCATTCCCATGTTTTTACAATTCTTTTTACTGTGACAATCCGTATGTCAGTATTCCCTCTTGCGCCATAGTTTTTGGGTGACCTCCGTTTCATTCCGATGCTTATTCCTAAATCCATTCAAGGTTTTGACATAGATTCTGCTGTGGAACGCATGCTGGGGCAGCCAGTGTTGTGGTGGCAGGCGCTCGGGCTTTTTGTCCAGCACTTCTCTGAATGGGAGCGGGAGTGGCTTGCTACGCGCGGAGATGACGAGGCGGAGCGAAAAAAGGTTCATGCAGTGCGCAGTGCTGCGGCCAATGTCGGGGCTGATAAATTGTCCTGCGCTGCGGCGGTGCTTGAAGAATTGCTATCAATGCGCTTGGCTGGCCAACAGGTCCCGGTTCCGCCAAGCGTGCGCTGGTACTTGCAGGATTGTTTTCGCGAAGCCTGGCGTGCTGCGAGTGAAGCCAAACTCCGCGCATCGATATTGCCGCAGAATAAGCCATGAGCAGGTTTTTCCAATCGCCGTCCTTGCGAGCACGCTTGGCCAGCATCAATTTTTATGTTCTGGCTTCCGCCATAGCCTTCGTTTCTTTAGTGATTCTTTTGACGTCCGCTTGTATCACCGTGCGTACTCAGGTTCTCGATGGAGAGACGCGCCTTGAATTGCTGAACGCGACTCTCGCGCCGGCCCTTGCATCGGACGATCGGGCTGCTGCGATGCAATTGCTGAGCTCTTTGCGTGCCCTGCCGGATGTTCAGACGGTTGCGGTGTTTCGTCGCGATCGCACGTTATTTGCCGCCTATGAACGGGATGCCGGATCTGAGCAAGCAGGAGGGCTTCTACCGGTCGACGCTCAGCTAGGGTACGAATTTCATTGGGCGACGATTGATTTTCTGGCATATGCGCATCTCGATCGGGCTGAGCGGGGGTGGATACGCTTGGTCATTGATCTCTCGGCAATCTATCAACAAGTGTTCTGGTTCCTTGGTTTGCTCCTGCTGGAGACGGCTGTTGCCTTGATGATTGCCCTGCGTCTCCAGTCTCGCCAGATCGATCGCTTGATGAATCCGCTACTTGTGCTTACCGAAAACATGGCGCAGGTGTCGAGAGGGCAGCTTGATACCCGCGCGGCTGAAACCGGAGTGGCGGAGCTGGACCTGCTGGGGGAGGGGTTCAATGCCATGGTCGAACAGATCCGGGAGCGTGACCGCTGGTTGGCATCGCATCTGGGCAGCCTGGAGCAGATGGTTGAGCAGCGTACACGTGAGTTGCGGAGCGCGAAGGATCTTGCCGAAGCAGGGAGTCAGGCCAAAAGTGAGTTTCTGGCGACGATGAGTCACGAAATCCGCACCCCGATGAACGGTGTGCTGGGAATGACCGAATTGCTGCTCAATACCCGCCTGGAGCCAACGCAGCGTCAGTTTGTTGAAGCCGTCGAGCGTTCTGGTCGCCATCTGCTGGGCATCATTAACGATATCCTGGATTTTTCCAAAATTGAATCTGGCAAGCTCGAGCTTGAGGAAGTCGATTTCGATCTTCTGGGGCTGCTTGAAGAGTCGCTTGAACTGTTTTCGCAGCCAGCCCAAAAGAAGGGCCTCGAATTGGTTGCTGATTTGCCCCTGGCCGAATCCTTGGTGGTGCGAGGGGATTCGCTAAGATTGCGGCAGGTGATTGCCAATCTGTTGAGCAATGCGGTGAAGTTTACCGATCATGGCGAAATAGTATTGTCACTGGTGTTCGGTATTTCCGACGAAAACAGGTTCAATCTGACCTTGACCGTAAGGGATACCGGGATTGGTATCCCGCCCGAAGCTCAGGAAAAGATATTCGAGCACTTTTTGCAGGCGGATGGTTCGACTACCCGCAAGTATGGGGGGACCGGACTGGGGCTTGCCATTTGCCGTAGTCTGGTCGAAATGATGGGGGGGCATTTGTCCGTGTTCAGCCAGCCTGGACAAGGCTCCAGTTTCGTAGTCACCCTCAGTTTGCCGTTTGGTCAGCTGGTCGAAGCGCAAGAGCCACTCCCGACAGTCCGCATGACTGGGGCTCGCATGCTGGTAGTGGATGACAACCAGACCAGCCTTGACGTGATGCTGGGTCAGGCCAGGAAAAAGGGCTTCGATGTCGGAGCTGCCGGCTCCGGTGTGGAGGCGCTTGCCCGTTTGCGTGAGTCGGCCGAAGCGGGGGAGCCATTCTCGGTGGTGTTGCTTGACCTGCATATGCCCGGTTTGCCGGGCTTGCATGTCGCCAGCGCAATTCGCAGCGACGAGCGCCTCAAGGCAACGCGGATCGTGGTCCTTTCATCTTCGGTCGAGTTGATCGCCAGGGAGGATCAGGCGCGTCTTGATATTTCGGCTTGTCTCGTCAAGCCGGTCCGTCAGGCAGAGCTTTTCGAGGCCATCGAGTTGGCGCTCAGCCGGAGGGCTGTCCGTGCCGGCAGCAAGGTTTCGGCAATTCCGCCGCGTTTGCGGGGGAGAGTACTTATTGCCGAAGATAACGAAAGCAATCTGATCGTTGCCCGGGCCCATCTCGAACGCGCAGGAGTCAAGGTGAGCACTGTCAGTGATGGGCGACAGGCACTTGAAATGCTCGCCGACGAACGTTTCGATCTTGTCCTGATGGATTGCCAGATGCCTTTGCTTGATGGCTTCGAGGCGACTCGATTACTGCGTCAGCGTGAGCAGGGTAGTGGTTTGCACCTGCCGGTCGTTGCCTTGACGGCCAACGCCATGCCTGGTGACCGAGCCCGCTGCATGGAGGCGGGCATGGATGATTACCTGACCAAACCCTACAGTGGGGATGAGATGCTGGCGATACTCCAGCGCTGGTTGCCCGCCGAGCGACGTCAATTGACCGTTGATTCGACCGAGCCTGATCCGGAAAATGTGGTGATTGCCAGTCCTCTCGATCCCTCTGCGCTCGACAAGATTCGGGCCCTCTCTCCGGCGCGGGCCGAGCTGCTTGTCCGGCAACTGCTGAACGTCTATCTGAAGGCGGCGACGCAGGAGATGGAGCGCCTGGAGTCGGCCTTCCGGCGGGAAGACGTCGAGCAATTGGCAAGCGCGGCGCATGGTTTGAAGTCCAGCTCCTTTAATGTCGGGGCCAATCGTTTTGCCGAAATCCTGCGGAATATCGAGGGGGGAGGTCGGGCGGGTGACTTGACGGAAGTTTCCCTGCATGTCGAGTCCCTGATGGTCGAATGGGGGAGGGTTAGCCTGGCCATCAACCAGATGCTTGCCGAGGATCCCGCATGAGCCAGCCAATATACCGGGTCCTCGTTGCCGATGACGATCCGACGGTTGCCCTGCTGATGCCGGTAGCGCTTGATCCGGAAGAGTTTTCGGTTGTCGTTGTGGATAATGGTCTGGATGCGCTTGCCGAGTTCAGGCGCATGCCTTGGGATATCGTGCTGCTTGATGTCGAAATGCCGGGGATGAACGGTTTTGAGGTTTGCGCCGCCATTCGCCAAAGTCATGGGCGTGATCTCCCGGTGGTATTGGTGAGTGGTCATCGTAATCCTGAGAGTATTGCCAGGGCGGAGGCGCTGAATGCGAGCTACATTGCCAAACCGGTAAATTGGCAATTGATCTCCACCCAGTTGAAAACCTTGCTGGCGTAGCGTTGTTCTGCAGCCAGTGCTTGAGTGGTTTTTCCTGTCGGGGGATGTCTTCAGCTGTGCGGGAAATCCCGCCTGCAGGTATCATCGGCCGAAAAATGCATAGAGCCAGTCTGTTTGATCGAAAGGGGAGACGATGAAACCGGGGAATTTGCTGCGCAAGCTGTTATCGGGTGCGTGCGGGCTGTTGCTGTTGTCCGGAATTGCAGCAGCTCAGGAGTTACGCCCGCAGACCAAAGGCCAGACGCTGTATTTGCCGATTTACTCCCATATGCTCTATGGCAATCTTGGCAAGAGCGGCAAGGCATCTTATGTGCTGCTTTCAGCCCTGGTCAGCATCCGCAACACAGATGTCCGTCGCCCTCTGCGTGTTTTGTCGGCTCGCTATTTCGATACTCAGGGCAAATTGCTGGGCGAGCGGGTGCCGACGGCTGTCACTATCCCGCCTTTGGGTACGCTTGAATTGTTTGTCGAACTGAATGACGCTTCGGGCGGGTCCGGCGCCAATTTTGTTGTCAAATGGGATGCGGATACTGCGATCAGCCCACCTCTGCTTGAAGCCCTGCACGCCAATATGGATGGCGGGAAAGCCGTCATTTTCATGACCCAGTCCGTGCCGATTGGCGAATAGGTTCATGTCGTGACATCCGCCGTCAAAGCATCCCTGATCAGTTACATCTTTCGCCTGCTCTATGTCGCATTGGTGGGGTTACTGGCGGTGCACGTGTTCGGCACCCTGGGCTACATGTACCTGACCGATGGCAAGTACTCGTGGTTTGACTGCTTTTACATGACCTTCATCACTGTCGCCACAATCGGCTTTGGTGAAATCATCGACATGTCGAGCAATCAGCCTGCCCGCATGCTGACGGTAGTGCTTGGCATTCTGGGCGCCGGCAATCTGTCGATGCTGTTCTCGGTCGTGACGGTTGCGTTGCTTGAAACCGATCTGAATGGAACTCTGCAGAGAAAACGTATGGAAAAGACGATCAAGAAGCTCAAGGGACATTACATCCTCTGCGGTTTTGGCCGGGTCGGACGGAATATTGCGCATGAGCTGGAAGCAACCAACCGCCACTACGTCGCCATCGACGAAGACAATGTCCGCCTGCAGGAGTACAAGGAAAAGAATCCCGGCCTGCTCTATCTGCATGGTGATGCAAGCGACGACGATATCCTGATGGCGGCTGATCTCGAGGATGCCAAAGGCGTTTTTGCCGTCACCGGCGATGATTCGCGCAATCTGATGATCGTGATTACGGCCAAGCAGCTCAAGCCCAATGTCCGCATCGTTGCCCGTTGCATGGAAACCCGCAACATGGAGAAAATGCGCAAGGCCGGTGCCGATGCCATCGTTTCTCCTGATTTTACCGGCGGCATGCGCATCGCCTCGGCGATGATCCGGCCGCATGTGGTTTCTTTCCTCGATGAAATGCTCAAGTCGGAAAAAAACCTACGTGTCGAGGAGGTTCCGGTTCCTGCCGGTTTTATTCCGAAGCCGATCGCTGCGCTCAAGCTGCGTAGCGCCAATTATGTGTTGCTGGCCGTGCGCGAGCGCAATGGCGAATGGCAGTTCAATCCTGACAATGACTTCCTGATCAAGCCAGGCTTCACGCTGATTGCCATGGCCAGTCCGGTTGGTCGCATGGAAATCGAGGCCTTGCTGATTGATCTTGCCTCCTGAGCGGGGGGCTGTCCAGGCTTGATTCCCCGCTCGCTTGGCGTAAGATTTGCCTGAAGTAGAGCCAGAGAAAAGGCTTGCTTCAGATGTGCCTATCAGGGGAAGGCGATGCAGATTGACAGCCGCGGAGTCGGGGAGCGTACTCCTGTTCTATCTCTTTCCGGGCGCCTGGATTTCACCCGGCGCCAGGAGTTTCTTGCAGCGGTCGACGGCTTTTTCAACGGACTTTCGATGCCGGTCGAAGTGCAGCTCGACTGCGCCAACCTGACCTATCTCGACAGTTCCGGCCTGGGCTTGTTACTGGTCGTGCGCGACCGGGCGCGCAATCTTGGTTGTACGGTGGCCCTGCTTGGTTGCAATGCCGGTGTGCGGGAAATTCTCGGGACGGTCCAGTTCGGACGGCTGTTCCGCGTTTCCTGAGTCCCGGCCTTGCCGCTGGCGGCAATGGGTCGATGCTAGAATCGATCGGTCATCCTGTTTGTCGAGAAGCCCATGCCTGCCCAGCCCCCAGTTTCTCCCCTTTTCCTTGATGTCGGCCGCCTGCGGCGCGTGTTGCCGCTAATCTTGCTGGTCTCGGCCGGCCCGGCTCTGGCGGCGAGTGCCGGTGCGGTAGGCGAGAACCTGTTGTGGCTTGCCATCATCATCCTGTCGGCCCGACTTTTCGCACCGCTGGCGCAGCGTATCGGCTTTCCTGCCGTCCTGGGCGAACTGTTGCTGGGCGTGGTGCTGGGCAATCTCGGTTTGCTGGGCGTGCATTATTTCGCTGCCGTGGCGACCGATCCGATCATCCTGTTCATGGCCGAGCTGGGCGTGATCATCCTTCTGCTGCAAATCGGTCTGGAGACGCGCCTTGGCGATCTGGTCAGCGTCGGCGCGAAGGCCTCGCTGGTGGGCTCGGTCGGCATTGCCGTGCCGTTTGCACTGGGGGCCTTTGTCGCGGGGCCCTTGCTGCTGCCCGGTATGACGTTCAACGCTTACCTGTTCCTCGGCGCAACGCTGGCTGCCACCTCGGTGGGGATTACCGGCCGTGTCTTTCGCGATCTCGGTCGTCTCAAGATGCCTGAAGCGCAGATCGTGCTTGGTGCCGCCGTGATCGACGACGTACTCGGGCTGGTCATCCTGGCCGTGGTCAGCAGCCTGGTACAGGTGGGGACGGTGAGTGCCAGCGAAGTGAGCTGGATCATTGCCAAGGCGGTTCTTTTTCTTGGTGGCTCGATCTTGATCGGTCGGGCGGTTGCGCCATTCCTGTTGCGCCGCGTCTCGCGGCTCGATAATGGCCATTCAATGCTGTTTTCGCTGGTCCTGGTGGTTGGCCTGTTCATGGCCTGGTTGGCGCATGCGGCCGGGTTGGCGCCGATCATTGGCGCCTTTGCCGCCGGCTTGCTGTTCGAGCCGGTTTTCCTCAAGGAATTCGAGACGCCGAAACTCGTGCAGGATATCGAGCCGCTGCTGCCGGACAATTGCGGTGCCGCCAGCCAGACGCAGATTCGCGAAGTTCTGGCTCGCCACAGCAGCCACCAGCATGAACACATGCTCGAGCCGATCGGCTATTTCTTTGTGCCGGTATTTTTTGTGTTGACCGGCATGCAGGTCGATCTGAGGACCTTGAGCGATCCGCAGACGGTGCTCGTCGCCTTGGGGATCACCCTCGCCGCCGTCATCGGCAAGCTATGTGCCGGCTTCGTTGCCGGCCGTGCCAACAATCCCTGGGTGGTTGGCTGGGGCATGGTGCCGCGTGGTGAGGTCGGGCTGATTTTCGCGATGGTTGGCAAAAATCTGGGGGTAATGAGCGAAGGCATGTTTTCGGTCATCGTCATCATGGTCATCCTGACCACCATGATGACCCCGCCGGTACTGACCGCCTTGTTGCGTCGCCAGGGGTAGGCTACGTCCATTCGCCGGGTTAGACTGTGCCTGTAAACCAGCGCCCTGACTGGTTCGTGACTCTCTGGAGGAAAAAATGAAACACTGCATCGCGATTTTTGTTGCTGCCGGCTTGTTGACCGGTCAGGCCATGGCTTCCGATGAGCTTGCGAAAGCCAAGAACTGCATGACTTGCCACTCCTTCGACAAGAAGATCGTCGGGCCGAGCTACAAGGATGTGGTGGCCAAGCGCGCCGGTGAGAAGGGCGTCGAGGCTGCGCTGGCTGGCAAGATCAAGAATGGCAGCAAGGGCGAATGGGGTGCCGTGCCGATGCCGCCGAACAACGTGACCGATGCGGAAGCCGCTACGCTGGCCAAGTGGGTGCTTAACCACAAGTGATCGCATGACCCGGCGCCCCGTTTGGCTCGGGGCGCCGCAACCGTATGCCGGGAGGCTGGTGCGCAGCTGCAGCCTCGGGCTTGCCTGAGGGCAACAATATGTCTGGAAATCGGGTTCGAGTTGTAATGACATGAGCCCGAAAGAGGCGAGTATCGCAGCACCGGTGATGCAGCTGGCAATCTTGTCTGCATCGTTTTCCCTGACAGCTGGTTTGCCGCGCTTGTTGCAGCTGGCTTGGCACTGGTTCGCCACAAGGATCAGGAAGTTCGTGACGCCAGCCGGTTTCGGCCCTTGCCCGGGATTTGGCGCGTCCAAGCGTCCCCGCCGCCTTGCCCACCCGCTGCATCTGTGGAGGGCTCTCGATGTCCGGGATACTCCACCTGCGGCCGCCGCAAGTCCCGCTTGGTCAGCGCTGTCATGACGATCCTGCCACCCCGTGAAAAACGATTGAAATCAATGGTCGACCGCAGTCGGCCTTGTCGCGGCAAGCTTAATTAGAGTATTCTTATATACATGAATTCAAAACTTATCCAAGCTCTGGTTTTTGCCCTTCTGGGAACGTCGACCGCTGTACTGGCGGCCGAGTCGCTGCCGGTCATCGTCGTCAAGCCACATCAGGTTGCCTTGGGCTTCCCGGCCGAGTCGCTGGTTGAAGCGGTGCAACAGGCAACCGTCGGGGCGCAGATCGCCGGTCGGGTCGTTGAAGTGAGGGCCGATGCCGGGCAGACGGTGCGCAAGGGCGACCTGCTGATGCGCATCGATGCGCGCGAGGCGGATGAGGCGGCGCGGGCGGCCGAGGCGCAGTACATCAATGCGAAACTCAATTACGAGCGGCACAAGAGCCTGAAGGATCAGAAATTCGTCAGCCAGGCTGCCGTGGACAAGGCGCGTGCCGATTTCGATGCGGCCGCTGCCAATCGTTCCGCCGCCGGGGCCGGCCAGAGTCATGCCGCGATCGTGGCGCCGATGGACGGTGTCGTCGCCCGCCGCCTGACCGAGCTTGGCGACATGGCGACGCCGGGCAAGCCCCTGTTCGTCATTTATCAGCCGGGTAGCCTGCGCGTCACCGCCAGCGTGCCGCAATATCGCCTCAAGGAAATGCAGGGCGTCAAGGCGGCACGGGTCGAATTCCCTGAGCTCGGCAAGTGGGTCGATGCCGTCTCGGTCAAACTGTTGCCGACCGCGGATGCGTCCACCCATGTCTCGCAGGTACGTGTGCAATTGCCCCCGATGCCGGAAGCGATACCGGGCATGTTTGCCCGCGTGCATTTCGTTGTCGGCCAGGCCGAAAAGCTGACCGTGCCGGCCACTGCCATCGTCCGGCGTGGCGAGGTGGCAGCGGTTTACGTGCAGGCCGCCGACGGGCGTACCAGCCTGCGCCAGCTGCGTCTGGGCGATGCGGTCGGCCAGGGCGAGATCGAAGTGCTGGCCGGTCTGGCCAGCGGCGACAAGGTGGTGGCCGATCCGGTCAAGGCCGGTATCCAGCTCAAGTCGGCGAAGTAAGCCATGGCGCACACAGAGGAAAAGCTCGGCATCTCCGGGCGCATCGCCGCCGCCTTCCTGACTTCGCGCATGACGCCGTTGCTGGCGCTGGTCGCCTTTTTGCTCGGCCTGTTTGCAACCCTGGTCACGCCGCGCGAGGAAGAGCCGCAGATCGACGTCACCATGGCCGATGTGCTGATCGCTTTCCCTGGTGCCTCGGCCAAGGACGTCGAGAACCTGGTGGCGCGGCCGGCCGAGCAGGTGCTGTCGCGCATGCATGGCGTCGAGCACGTCTATTCCGCCTCGCGCCCCGGTGGTGCGGTGGTGACCGTGCAGTTCGACGTCGGCGTCAAATACAACGATGCGGTGCTGCGCCTCTACGATACCGTGATGTCGCACCGCGACTGGCTGGCGCCCAATCTTGGCGTCATGGAGCCGGTGATCAAGCCGCGCGGCATCGACGATGTGCCCATCGTCTCGCTGACTTTCTGGACGCGGGATGAAAACCGTTCGGCCTTCGACCTGCAGCAGGTGGCACGCGCCGTCGAAATCGAACTGAAACGGATCAAGGGCACGCGTGACGTATCGACCATCGGCGGGCCGGAGCACGCCATCAGCGTGCTGATGGATGCCGAGCGGATGACTTCCTACGGCATCACGCCGCAGGACATCGCCGCCGCGCTCAAGGTGTCGAACGCACTGCAATCGTCGGGCAGCCTGACTGCCGGCAATCGCGAGGTGCTGGTGCAGACCGGTACTTACCTCGAATCGGCGGCCGACGTGAAGCAACTGGTGATCGCCGTGCGCGGCAGCGCCGGCGAGCGCAAGCCGGTTTTCCTGAGCGACGTTGCCACGGTCGAGGACGGTGCTGACCAGCCCAAGGCCTATGCCTGGTTCGGCAGCAAGGAAGGCGAGTTCCCGGCCGTCACCATGCAGTTGTCGAAGCAGCCCGGCGTCAATGCGGCCGATGTTGCGAGCGCAGCGGTCGACCGCATCGAAAGCCTGAAAAACACGGTGATCCCGGAAGGCATTGAAGTCACCGTGACGCGCAACTACGGCGAGACGGCGACCGAGAAGGCGCAGAAGCTGATCGGTAAACTCGTTTTTGCCACCGCTTTTGTCGTGCTGCTGGTTTTCTTTGCGCTCGGCCGGCGGGAGGCGGTGATCGTTGGCGTCGCCGTGACCCTGACCCTGGCCGCGACGCTGTTCGCTTCCTGGGCCTGGGGCTTCACGCTGAATCGCGTGTCGCTGTTCGCGCTGATCTTCTCGATCGGCATCCTGGTCGACGACGCGATCGTCGTCGTCGAGAACATTCACCGCTGGCAGGGCTTGTATCCGGAAAAGAGCTTGCTGGAAATCATTCCCGGCGCCGTGGATGAAGTCGGCGGGCCGACCATCCTGGCGACCCTGACGGTAATTGCGGCGCTGCTGCCGATGGCCTTCGTGACTGGCTTGATGGGGCCGTACATGAGCCCGATTCCGATCAATTCGTCGATGGGCATGGCCATTTCGCTGGCTGTCGCCTTCGTCGTCACGCCCTGGCTGGCCGGCAAGCTGATGAAGTCGCACGCGGCCGGGCATGCGCTGCCGGCACAGTCGAAACTCGACGCCCGGCTCGATGCGACCTTCCGCAAGCTGCTGACGCCCTTCCTCGATCCGGTCAAGGGCGCCGCGATGCGGCTCAAGCTGGGCATAGCCGTTGTCCTGCTCATCCTTGGTTCGGTGTCGCTGGCTTACTTCCAGCTCGTCGTGCTGAAAATGCTGCCCTTCGACAACAAGAGCGAGTTCCAGGTCGTGCTTGATATGCCGGTTGGCACGCCGCTTGAAGAAACGGCGCGCGTGCTGCACGAAATCGGCAGCGAACTGGCCGGCGTCGAGGATGTGGTCAATTACCAGGCCTATGCCGGCACGGCCAGCCCGATCAATTTCAACGGCCTGGTCCGTCAGTACTACCTGCGCGCCGCGCCGGAAAAGGGCGACATCCAGGTCAATCTCGCCGACAAGCATCATCGCTCGCGTCAGAGCCACGAAATCGCGGTGTCGCTGCGCGAGCGCATCGAGGCGATCGGCAAGAAGAATGGCGGCGTCGCCAAGGTCGTCGAAGTGCCGCCCGGGCCGCCGGTGATGTCGCCGATCGTCGCCGAGATCTACGGTCCCGATTACAAGGGGCAGATGAGCGTCGGCAAGCAGGTGCGGGCTGCGTTCGAGAAGACGGCCGATCTCGTGGCGGTCGACGACTATATCGAGGCCGATTCCAGAAAGGCCGTGCTGCATGTGCTGCAAAGCAAGGCGGCGCTGCTCGGCGTGGCGCAGAGCGACATCATCGAGGTGGTCGGCATGGGGCTGGCCGGGCAGGACGTGACGCCGGCGCGCAATACCGAATCGAAATTCGAGATTCCGGTGCGCATCACGCTGCCGGCCGAGAAACAGTCGAATCTCGACGCCCTGCTCAAGCTGCGTGTGCGTTCGCGCGACGGTCAGCTGGTACCGGTTTCGGAACTCGTCGAAGTGCGCGACGTGGCGCGCGAAAAGGCGATTTACCACAAGGACCTGCTGCCGGTGGTCTATGTCGTCGGCGACATGGGCGGCCAGCTCGATTCGCCGCTCTACGGCATGTTCGACGTGCGCTCGCAGATCAACGGCATGGCGCTCAAGGAAGGCGGCGCGCTTGGCGAGTTCTTCATCCGCCAGCCGGCCGATCCGTATGCCGGCTACAGCGTCAAGTGGGACGGCGAGTGGCAGGTGACCTATGAAACCTTCCGCGACATGGGCCTCGCCTACGCGGTCGGCCTGATCCTGATCTACCTGCTGGTCGTGGCGCATTTCGGCTCCTACCTGGTGCCGCTGATCATCATGGCGCCGATCCCGCTCACCATCATCGGCGTCATGCCCGGGCACGCGCTGTTCGGCTCGCAATTCACCGCGACCTCGATGATCGGCATGATCGCGCTGGCCGGCATCATCGTGCGCAACTCCATCCTGCTCGTCGATTTCATCAAGCTGCAGGTCGCCGCCGGCATGCCGTTCGCCGAGGCCGTCGTGCAATCGGCCGCGGTGCGTGCCAAGCCGATTGCGCTGACCGCACTGGCCGCCATGCTCGGCGCGCTGTTCATTCTCGACGATCCGATCTTCAACGGTCTGGCGCTCTCCATGATTTTCGGCATTCTCGTCTCCACCCTGCTCACGCTGGTGGTGATCCCCGTTCTCTATTTCTCGGCTTTCCGCAAGGAGCATCAACAATGACCATCGAACGCATCATCCGCATCATGGCGGGCTTTTTCATCCTTCTTTCCCTGGCGCTGGGCGTCGAGGAAAGCCCGCTTTTCGTTTCGCGCTGGTTCCTGGCGTTCACCGCCTTCGTCGGCTTCAATTTGTTGCAGAGTGGTTTCACCGGCTTCTGTCCGCCGGAAAAACTGCTGGCAAAACTGGGTGTAAAGCGCGGTAATGGTGGTGGCTGCTGCAGCTGATAAAGCGCCTTATTTCGTTTGTGATCAAGCCTTAATGTTCGATCCTAAGCGCTTGTAATATATGTAATTATGTTAACTTTTTCAGCGCCAAAATAAGCGCTGAAAACATTGTTGCAACTCGGTTAAACTGCCCGCTCTCCAAGTCTTTTTTGTGGTTTCGGGTCGTTTCAATCTTGATGCAAACAGCGCTGGCTTTTCGTAAATTTCGTCTGATTCTGGTCGGCGCGATTATTCTGGTCTGGTCCCTGGCAGGCTATAACCTCTGGTTGCAGCCTGGTCTGGCCGTTTGGCCGCTGACCATCGCGTTGCTGCTCAGTGTCCTGCTGTGGCGCGGTTATTCGGCGCTGGGCTGGTCCTTGCGCCAGACTGGTGTGCAGATCGATTTGCACCGCCAGCTCATCGATTACACGTCGGAAGCGATGATGCTGACCGATGGCAGTTTGCGCATCCTGGCGGTGAACGCAGCTTTCGAACGCATTACCGGTTATCCGGCGGCCGAAGCGATCGGCCAGACGCCGCGCCTGCTCAGCTCCGGGCGGCACGATGCCGGTTTTTATCGGGCGCTCTGGGACAGCATCACGGCCAGCGGTGCATGGCAGGGTGAAATCTGGGATCGCCGCAAGGGCGGCGAGATCATGCCGCATCAGTTGTACATCAGCGCCATCAATCCTGCCGAGCCGGGTGGTCGGACACATTATGTCGGCGTTTTTTCCGATATCAGTGCCCAGAAGGCCCAGGAGGCACGCATCGAGTATCTGGCCCATCACGATCCGCTGACCGGCCTGCCCAATCGTGCCGCACTCGACGGCTGTCTGGCGCGGGCACTGCTCGCGGCGCGTCGTCTGGAAGGCTGCTTCGCCGTCCTCCTGCTTGACCTGGATAACTTCAAGACGGTCAACGATTCGCTCGGTCACCATGCCGGCGATCAACTGCTGTGCGAAGTCGCCCGCCGTCTGCATGGCTTCGCCAGCGAGTTCGATCATGTCCTGCGCCTGGGCGGCGACGAATTCGTACTGGTTTTTGAAGGCGTGCGCGATGCCGATGCCGTGGTCAGCAAGGTGCATGCTCTGGTCCAGGCGATCAGCGAACCGTGCGAGATCGATGGCCACCAGTTGCATACCAGCCCTTCGATCGGCATCAGCTTCTACCCGGCGGACGGCGACACGCCGGAAGCCCTGATGCGCAATGCCGATACCGCGATGTATTACGCCAAGGCGAGCGGCCGCAACAATTACCGCTTCTTCGCGGCGCCGATGAACGTTGCCGCCAACAAGCGCCTGCATCTCGAAAACGAGTTGTGGCAGGCCCTGGCCGAGAACCAGCTGCTGCTGCATTACCAGCCGCAGGTCGACTTGCCGAGCGGACGCATCGTCGGCGTCGAGGCACTGGTGCGCTGGCAGCATCCGGTACGCGGCATGATTCCGCCGGGCGACTTCATCCCGGTTGCCGAAGAAAGCGGCCTGATCCTGCCGCTCGGGCACTGGGTGCTGCTCACCGCCTGCCGGCAGGCGCGTGCCTGGCTGGACGAGGGTGTGGACATGGGTGAAATCGCCGTCAATATTTCGGCGCACCAGTTCCGCCAGCCGGAATTCGTCCAGTCGGTGCGTGCCGTGCTTGCCGAAACCGGTTTGCCCGCCGAGCGCCTGGAGCTGGAAATCACCGAGAGCACGGTCATGCACAGCGCCGACTCGTCGGTGGCGACCCTGGCCGAATTGAAGGCGATGGGCGTCAAGCTGGCGATCGACGACTTCGGCACTGGTTATTCTTCCTTGTCCTACCTGCGCCGCTTTCCGATCGACCGCCTGAAGATCGACCAGACTTTTGTTGCCGACCTGGAGTCGGATAGCGATGCCGCGTCGCTGGTTTCCTCGATCATCGCGCTGGGTCGTTCGCTGGGGCTGAAGCTGGTCGCTGAAGGCGTCGAAAATTCGGCACAGGCCGACTTCCTGCGCGCAATGTCCTGTGAGCGTGGTCAGGGCTTCCACTTCTGTCGCCCGGTGCTGGCCGACAATATCGTTGTTGCCGGCCTGGTGCCGAAGCCGGCCTGATTGCCGGTTAAGGGGACAGCCCCTAGAATCTGGGCCTTCCCGCTCCGGAGTTCCGCATGAAAATCGCTTTCCTTGGCCTCGGCATCATGGGGCGCCCGATGGCCCTCAATCTGATCAAGGGTGGCCATCAGGTCACCGTCTGGGCGCGTCGCGCCGAATCGATGCAGCCGCTGCTCGACGCCGGCGCCAGTGGCGCGGCCAGCCCGGCCGAAGCGGCAGCTGGCGTCGAACTGGTCATCTCGATGGTCGCCGATGCACCGGATGTCGCCGACGTCATGCGCGGCGTTGCCGCCGGGGCCGCACCTGGCCTGGTCGCCGTCGACATGAGCACGATTGCGCCAGCCGCGGCGCGCCGGATCGGCGAGGAACTGGCGGCGGCCGGCGTCGATTTCGTCGATGCCCCGGTTTCCGGTGGCGAGGTCGGCGCCATTGCCGGTACGCTGTCGATCATGGCGGGCGGTTCGGAAGCGGCCTTCGCCAAGGCGCAGCCGGCATTCGCCTGCATGGGCAAGAACATCGTTCACGTCGGCGCCAGCGGTGCCGGCCAGGTCACCAAGGCGGCCAACCAGATCGTTACCGGCATGGGCGTGCTGGCGGTCGCCGAGGCCTTTGCTTTTGCCAGTAAAAACGGCGTCGACCGGTCCAAGGTGCGCGAGGCCTTGCTCGGCGGCTTTGCCTACTCGAAAATTCTCGAAAACCACGGCCAGCGCATGCTCGACCGCAATTTCAAGCCCGGCTTCAAGAGCTGGATGCACGAGAAGGATCTCAACATCGTCATGCAAACGGCGCACGAACTCGGCCTCTGCCTGCCCGGTTCGGCGGCGACGGCGCAGATGTTCAATGCCATGGTCGGCTCCGGCCACGGCGAGGAAGACTCGATCGCCGTGCTCAAGCTGCTCGAAGGCCTGTCCGGGCAGGACGCATGAAGGTCGGCTTCATCGGTCTCGGCGTCATGGGGCGGCCGATGGCGCTGCACCTGCAGCGCGCCGGCCACGAATTGCACGTCTGGGCACGGCGACCGGCGAGCGCCGCCGGTTTGCCGGCGACCTTGCATGCGACCCCGGCCGAGCTCGGCCGGGCCTGCGAGGTGGTGTTCACGGTCATTACTTCCAGCGCTGACGTCGAGGCGGTCGCCCTCGGGCCGGACGGCCTGATTGCCGGCATGGCGCCAGGCACGGTGCTGGTCGATTGCTCGACCATCGCACCCGACGTCGCCCGCCGCATCGCCGATGAACTCGGGCGCAAGGGCATTGCCATGCTCGATGCGCCGGTTTCCGGCGGCGCCCAGGGCGCCATCGACGCGACGCTGGCAATCATGGCCGGTGGCGACGCCGCAGTGCTGGAGAAGGTGCGGCCGCTGCTCGACTGTCTCGGCAAGCGCATCGTGCATGTCGGCCCGAATGGCGCCGGCCAGGTCGCCAAGGCCTGCAACCAGATGATCATGGTCGCCGCCATCCAGGCCGCCGCCGAGGCGATGCATCTGGCGCGTGCCGCCGGCGTTGATTGCGGCAAGGTCAGGGACGCGCTGGCCGGCGGCTCGGCCGGGTCGCGCGTGCTGGATGTGATGGGCAAGCGCATGGTCGAGCGCGACTTCGCTGCCGGCATCGAGGCGCGCCTGCACCACAAGGATTTCGGCCTGGTCCTGGAGGCGGCGCGCAAAAGCGGCGTTCCCGTGCCGTTGACCGCTGCCGTCGCACAGCAACTGAACAGCCTGATGGCGCAAGACTGGGGGAGCGATGACACGGCTTCTCTGCTGCGCGTTCTCGAAGTAAACTCCTGAGCCATGAGTCAGCTAGCCCAACTATCCGAAGCGGAAATCGAAGAACGCTTCCACATTCCGAGTCGCACCGCCATCCAGTTCATGCTGGCCGGCTTTGTGCGGGAGCGTGAGTCGTTCAGCGTCCAGTTCGGTGTCAATCGCGATACCTTTCAGACTCTCCTGCTCGCGGTACAGCCAGACAAGGATCGCCTGATCTTCGATTGCAGCGGTAGTCAGGAAACCAACCGGCGCCTCCTCGATAGCGAGCAGCTCAGCTTCGCCGCCCATCCGGGCGGCATTCTGGTTCATTTTTCCACCGGCCCGGCCATCGACGTGAATTTCGAAGGGGCGCGCGCCTTTGCCGTGAAATTGCCCAAGGTACTGGTTCGTTTGCAGCGGCGGGAGCATTTCCGGATCGAGACGCCGCGCGTGCGGCCGCTGGAGTTTTTTGCCCGACTGGCCGATGGAGCCCTGTTCAACAGCCCGGTGCACGACATCTCGGTGGCTGGCATCGGTTTGTCGGCGAATAACGTGCCGGACAGTTTTGCTGTTGGCGTCGTCTTGCCCAACTGTCGTTTTGCGCTGCCGGAAGAGGCCAGCGACCTTTTCTGCGCGGCCACCTTGCGTAATATCACCGAGCTGGAGGGCCGTGCCGGCCTGCGTCTGTTCCGCATTGGCCTGCAATTCAACGATTTGCCGACCGCCGACGCCAACCGCATCCAGCGCTACATTGCCCGGCTTGAGCACGAGCGCCGCGACCTGGCCTGAGCGGTCGCTTGCTTGATGATAATGCCTGAACGTCAGGCGTCCGAGAGCGCCCGGCTCAATGCCGCCGGCCTCAACCTGCAGGCAGTTTTCAATATTGCCGACCTGCCGTCGGCGCTGCTCGGTCAACTCGCCGAAACAGGCGATTTTCGCCAGCTCATCCTGCTCGGCCATGGCGGCCGCGCGCTGTGGGATGCCGTGCAGCGTTCCGGCATCGTTTCGGCCGATCCGATCGATGATTTCACGCGCCTAACGGTCGACCGCTGGTTTGCCGCCGAAATGCCGGCGCAGCGTTACCGCGTGCTTTATCCCGGCGCTTGCCCGGTCGGCCTGCAGGCCCTCGGCAAACTGGCCGGCTGGCATCACGATTCGCCCTTCATGGTCGGCATCAACGCGAGCTGGGGCAGCTGGTACGCCTATCGCGCCGTCGTGCTCGCCGATACGGATTTTGCGCCGACGCCGCCGTTGACCGGTAGCTCGCCCTGCCTGGCCTGCGCCACCCCGCCGTGCATCGCCGCCTGTCCGGCCGAGGCGCTGGCCGGCGGTGAATTCGCACTCGACAAATGCATCGCCTGGCGCCGCCAGCCGGCCTCGACTTGCGCCACCGCCTGCCTGGCCCGCCTCGCCTGCCCGGTGGCCAGCGAGCACCGCTACTGCGGCGAGCAGATCCGGCACAGCTACGCCATCTCGCTGCGCATGATCGAGCAGTATTACTGAGCCTGGCGGCGGAAATCCTCGGCGACGAGGGCGTGCCGCGTCAACTTGTCGTACAGGGTTTTCTTCGGCAATTGCAGCGCCTCGGCGGCGCGCGCGACATTGCCGTCAGCCGCCTGCAGGGCCTTCTCGATGGCGGCCTTTTCGGCGGCATCGACCTGCTCGGCGAGCGAACCGCCGGGCTGTGTCGCACTGGCCGGCTGCGCCAGACCATCGGGCAGACCGAGCGCCCAGCGATCGGCGACATTCTTCAGTTCGCGCACATTGCCCGGCCAGTCGTGCGCCGTCCAGCGCGCCAGGTCGGCTGGCGTCATCGCCGCGGCCGGGCGCTGGTAGCGCGTCGCGGCATCCTGCAGGAACTGCGCCATGAGCAGCGCGATATCCTCGCGGCGCTGGCGCAGCGGCGGCAGGTCGATGCTGACCACGTTCAGGCGGTAATACAGGTCGGCGCGGAACTGGCCAGCGGTCGACGCCGTTTTCAGGTCGGTTTTGCTCGCCGCGACCAGGCGGCAATCGACCGGGATCGCGGTGTTGCTGCCCAGGCGCTCGACGCTGCGTTCCTGCAGCACGCGCAGCAGCTTGACCTGCAGGTTGAGCGGCATCGACTCGATTTCGTCGAGGAACAGCGTGCCGCCGTTGGCGTGCTCGATGCGGCCGATGCGGCGCTTGCCGGCGCCGGTGAAGGCGCCCGCCTCGTGGCCGAAGAGTTCGCTCTCGAACACCGTTTCCGGCAGCGCGCCGCAGTTGATCGCGACGAAGGGGCCGCGCCGGCCGCTGGCATCGTGGATGGCGCGTGCGACGACTTCCTTGCCGCAGCCGGTTTCGCCGTTGATCAGGATGTCGACGCCGGTCGGGGCGAGCGTGCCGACCAACTGGCGCACCTGCTGCATCGCCGGCGACTGGCCGATGATCTGGCTGCCGCTGCCCAGGCGTTCCTTGAGCTGGCGATTCTCGCGCAGCAGGGCGCGCTTTTCCAGGGCGCTCCTGACCGCGGCGACCAGGCGCTCGGACGGGAAAGGTTTCTCGATGAAGTCGTAGGCGCCTTCGCGCATCGCCTCGACCGCCATGGCCACGTCGCCATGCCCGGTCATCAGCAGCACCGGCAGCTCGCGGTCATGTTGGCGCAGTTCACGCAGCAGGGTGAGGCCGTCGCGGCCGGGCAGGCGGACGTCGCTGACGACCAGGGCCGGCGTTGCCGTGGCCAGTGCGGCGAGCAATTTCTCGGCATCGGCAAAGGCGCGCACCGGGATGTCGGCGATGGAGAGCGCCTGTTCGCAGCCCTTGCGCACGGCCGCGTCGTCCTCAACCAGGAAAACCGGGAAGTCAGCCATTGAGCACGGCCTTGGCGTAGCTGCCGCGGTCGAGATCGACGGTCTCGACGCTGAGCTGGATTTCTGCTTCCGTGGATGCGTCGACCGCTGAGCGCAGTGCGGCGAGCACGGCTTCGGCCAGTTCCTTGCGTTCGGCGTCGCTGCGCCCGGCGAGCAGCGCGATGCGGACATGTGCGAAGGCGCGCGGCGCCGGCCGGATGCCGACCTGGAAATGCTCGAGGGCGAGCGCCCGGCTCTTGATGTCGGGTTCGCTGAACAGGCCGGAATCGAACATCGCCGTATTCAGTGCGGCGAGGGCGCGCGCCGGCGAAAAACTGGCGAGATTGGTGCTGTATTCAAGGGTCAGATGGGGCATCGGGTTCTCCTGCGGCGGGCAGCGTCAGAACGAACACGGCGCCGCCATCCGGCGCATTGTGCGCGCCCAGCGTGCCGCCGTAACTTTCGACGATGGTCAGTGAAATGGCCAGGCCGAGACCGAGGCCTTCGCCGGCCGGCTTGGTGGTGTAGAAAGGTTCGAAAAGGTGAGTGCGCACTTCGTCGGCCAGGCCGGCGCCATGGTCGCGGACATGGATGCAGATGCGCTCATCGACACGCTTGGCGCAAACCTCGAGCACCGGTTCGGGCTGGCCGGCCATGGCGTCGAGGCCGTTGCGCAGCAGATTGACCAGCACCTGTTCGAGGCGGCCGGCTTCGGCCAGCGCCAGCAGGTCGGCAGCCGGCGGCGCGACCTCGATGCGGGCGCCGATTTC
This sequence comes from Quatrionicoccus australiensis, assembly GCF_020510525.1. Lineage (NCBI taxonomy): Bacteria > Pseudomonadati > Pseudomonadota > Betaproteobacteria > Rhodocyclales > Azonexaceae > Quatrionicoccus > Quatrionicoccus australiensis. The sequence continues at coordinate 3,452,536 of NZ_CP075188.1, read as the reverse complement.
TCGCCGGCGCGGCTCGACGATGAGCAGGGCGTGCTCGATCGCGCTGGCCACGGTGACCGCCTGCGGCGTCGCCGCCTCCTTGCGGGCGAAGCTTTTCAACTGGCGCACGATGCGCCCGGTGCGGTCGACCAGCTCGCTGATCAGCTGCAGGTTTTCGCCGACTTCATCATGGCGGCCGCGGGCGAGCAGGGCGCGCGCATTGTCGGCCAGGGTTTGCAGCGCAGCGAGCGGCTGGTTCAGCTCGTGGCTGATGCCGGCCGACATCTGGCCCAGCGTCGCGAGCTTGCCGGCCTGCACGGCGGCGTCGCGCGTTTCACGCAGGATGGCCTTGGTGCTTTCGAGGGCGGCGATCTGCTCGGTCAGGTCGGCGGTGCGTTCGGCGATGCGCTCCTCGAGTTCGCCATAGACGCGGCGCAATTCCTCGCGGCGGCGGGCACGATGGCGGAAGTGGGCGGCCAGGCCGAGCAGGAAGGCGGCGGCAAAAACCACGGCGCTGGCCGCGCCAAGTGCGGCGGCACGGGCCTCGCCGGGGTCGCCGAGTTGCACGACCTGCCAGCCCTGGCCGCCGACCGGGCGGCTGTGGATCAGGCGTTCGCGCGCCACTTCGCCGGGCAGGGCGAGGCGTAGCGGTTGACCGTTTGCAGCGGGCAAAATAGCCTGCGCCGCGAGCGGCGTGACCGGCTGCGTGCCGTACTGGCGGGTTTCGGCAAGACGCGCGCTGACTGCCTCGGGCAGCGGCGCCAGCGTGCGGTAGCGCAGGCGGCGCTCCGAGGACAGGAAGACGACGCCGTCGGCGTCGGCCAGCAGCAGGGTGTCGCCGGCACCGGCCAGGGCCTGTTCCATGCTGTCGAGCGAGAGCTTGAGAACGATCACGCCGAGCACCTTGCCGGCTGCGCGTACCGGCGCGGCGAGGAAATAGCCGGGCTCGCCGGTGGTGACGCCGACACCGTAGAAACGGCCGAGGCCGTCCTGCAGCGCATCGCGGAAATAGGGGCGGAAAGCGTAGTTGTGGCCGACGAAACTGCGCGGCAACTGCCAGTTGCTGGCCGCCAGCGTCTCGCCGTGGGCATCGATCAGGAAGGTGACGCTGACCGCGGCGCCCTGCTGCGCGGCTTCGAGATAGGCATTGGCGGCAGCGATGCGTTGCGGGTTGCGCGGTTCGCGCAGCAATGCGGCGAGCGACGGGTCGAGGGCGAGCAGGCCGGGCAGCGATTCGTGGCGGGCCAGCGTCGCTTCGAGGGACAGCGCGAAGGCATCGAGGCGCTGTGCCGACAGTTGCCGGTCGTTGCCCAGGTAGATGCCGAAAAACAGGCGGTAGGCCAGCCAGCCGAGGAGCAGGCAGAAGCCAACCGCCGCACCGAGCAGAAGCAGGGCGCGGCGCTTGCGGCCGGCGGTGGGGGAAGGATCGAGGGTCACCCCGACATCCTACCGATTTTGCCCGTTTTTCTCAGTCGACCGCCGCCAGCTTCATTTCGTCGTTGGCGTGGCGCTGCTGCTCCTCCATGACCAGGCGGCCGAGTTCGCGCTTGAGTTCGTTGAACTCGGCGCTCGCCGGGTCGCGCGGGCGCGGCATGTCCACGACCTGGTCGCGCTTCACCGTGCCCGGCCGGTAGGTCATGACGACGATGCGGTCGGCCAGGTAGATCGACTCCTCAATCGAGTGCGTCACGAACAGGATGGTCTTGCCCAGCTTTTCCCAGATGCGCAGCAACTCGTCCTGCAGGTTGCGCCGGGTCAGCGCGTCGAGGGCGCCGAACGGCTCGTCCATCAGCATGATCGGCGAGTCGAGGGCGAGCACGCGGGCAATCGCGACGCGCTGGCGCATGCCGCCGGACAGGTCCTTCGGGAAACGGTCGCGGAAGTCGGTGAGATGCAGCAGGTCGAGCAACTGGTTCACGGTCAGGTCGATCTCGGCCTTTTCCTTTTTCTGCACCTGCAGGCCGAAGGCGATGTTCTGCGCCACGCTCATCCACGGGAACAGCGCGTACTCCTGAAAGACCATGCCGCGCTCCGGGCCGGGGCCGGTGATCTTCTTGCCTTCGACGGTAATTTCGCCGGCCGAAGGCAACGCGAAGCCGGCCACGGCGTTGAGCAGCGTCGACTTGCCGCAGCCCGAGGGGCCGAGCAGGCAGACGAATTCGCCGGCCTTGATCTCGAGATTGATGTCCTTGAGCGCGATGACATCCTTGCCCGGTGTCTTGAAGACTTTTTGTACGTTGTTGACGATGATCTGCGACATCTCAGTGCTCCAGGCCGCGGTGCCAGCGCAGCAGATGATTGTTGAGGCGGCTGACCGCCGAGTCGATGGCGAGGCCGAGCAGGCCGATGGTGATCATGCCGGCGATGATCTTGTCCGACCACATGAATTCGCGCGCTTCGAGGATGCGGAAACCCAGCCCGTCATTGACCGCGATCATCTCGGAGACGATCACGACGATGAAGGCGGTACCGATGCCGATGCGCACGCCGGCCAGGATGTAGGGCGTCGCGGCGGGCAGGATGACGCGCGTGAACATCGTCCATTGATTGACGCCGAGGTTGCGTGCAGCGCGCAGGTAGATGCCGTCGACCTGGCGCACGCCGGCGATGGTGTTCATCAGCACCGGGAAGAAGGCGCCGATCGCGATCAGGAAGAAGGACGGCGGATTGCCCAGACCGAACCAGAGGATTGCCAGCGGAATGTAGGCGATCGGCGGGATCGGGCGCAGGATCTGCATCAGCGGGTTGAACAGCTCGTAGATGCGCGGGCTGGCGCCCATCAGCAGGCCGAGCGGCAGGGCCAGCGCGGCACCGATGACGAAGCCGGCGACGACACGGAACAGGCTGGAGTAGGCGTCATGCAGCATCTCGCCGGAGACCAGCCAGGCCAGGTAGCTCTGGCCGGCTTCCTGCGGCTGCAGCGGCAGCAGGTAGGCCCACCACTTGATGGCGACGGCGGTCGGCGAGGGCAGCAGCACCTCCGAGAAGAGGCCGAGACGCGAGCCGGCTTCCCAGAGGATGAGCAGCAGGACGGGGACGATGCTCCCGAACAGGAAATTCTTGAGATTTTTCATCGTCGACCGCTCACTTCACCTTGAGCTCGGTCTTGGCCTTCTGCAGCAGGTCGAGTTTGACCCACTCGGCGGCCTTGGGCGGCTTCTGCATGCGGCCGACGCCGTACTTCTGCATGAAGTCGGTGGTGATGTCGATGTGCTCGAGGGTCACGTCGTAGGTGTAGTCGGCGTTGTCCATCGCGTCGCGGAAATCCTGCGAGGTGATCTGGCCCTTGAACATGGACTCGCGCACATATTTCTCTGCCAGGATCGGGTCGCTGTTGAATAGTGCGGTGGTTTCGACGAAGCACTTCATCAGGCGCTGCGCGACATCCTTCTTCTCGCCGTACATCTTCTCGGTCATCACCAGCAGGCGCACCGGCTCGCCCATCTTCGTGGTGTAGGGCTTCATGATCTCGACGCCGAATTTCTTGTTGATCGCCTGCGAGGATTGCGGCTCGGACTGGTTCATCGCGTCGATCTGCTTGGCGGCGAGCGCCTGGTTCAGGTCGGCGAAGGCGAGGAAGACGATCTGCACGTCCTTGCCCGGCTTGTCCGACCAGCTCAGGCCGGCCTTTTCCAGCTCCGCGTAGAGCAGCAGTTCGTGTGCGCCACCACGGGTGACGCCGACCTTCTTGCCTTTGAGGTCGGCAATGCTCTTGATGCCGGTGTCGATGCCGGCGACGATGCGTGCGCCGCCCTTGGCAAAACCGGCCACGGTGTAGATCGGCACGCCGTTGGCGCGGCCGGAGATGGCGCCGTCGGAAGCGAGCGCCGCGATGTCGATTTCACCGGCGACGATCGCCGGCATGATGTCCGGCCCCTTGGCGAACATGCGTTCCTCGACCTTGAGGTTGTACTTGCCGCAGGCCTCCTTCATGTAGGACACGGCGCCGTAATGCGCGAACTTGAGATTGCCGAGGCGGACGACGTCCGGTGTCTGGGCCTGGGCAGCAAACGGCGCGGCAAAAGCGAGGGCCAGGGCAATGCTGGCGGCCTTGGGGGCGAACTGGGTCATGAATATCTCCTTGAGTGTTTTTTACGACGTCCGCAGAGCGGCGGCGAGAAACAGATTGCAGGAGGCGTGCCATCCCGGGCCGGCTGATTCAGCTGTCTGATTTAATTGGTTTTTGCCTGTTTTTTGCAGTCGACCGGCGGGGCTGCTGTGCGGAAATCCGCAATGCCGGTCGTGGCCGGTGCGGAATCTCGCGCTGGCGAATGACGCGCTGTGGGGGGCAGCGGCTCGGTGTCCATGATAAAATTGATCGCTTTTTCCGGTAATAGAAGCGGAGAGCAAGATGAGCACCCTAATCGCAGGCGATCGTGTGACCCACCCCAAGCAGCAGGAATGGGGTCTCGGCAAGGTGCTCAGCGCAACCCCGGACAACCTTGACGTGTTTTTTGTCGGCGCCGGCCGCAAGCGCCTGTCGCGCTCCTTCATCCAGCTGGAAAAGGCCGAAGGCGCCGCATCCAAGCACCGCCTCCTCGATAATCTGATCGAAGCCACGCTGATGAATGCCGATGACTTTGTCACGGTGCCGATGGCCATCGACCGTTTCATGGCGAACTACCCGGATGGTTTCGAAGATGCTGATTACATCAAGAATGCGCGCGAGGCCAATGTGCGCGGCAACAAGTTCTGCGTTCAGTTGCTCAGCCAGGAAGAACTTTCCCGCCTGATCGAGGAAGGCAGTTTCGACGCTGTCTGTGATCGCGCCCGCCACGTCGAATCGAGCACCAACCTGCTGACCAAGAGCGAGCGCAAGGTCTTTCACGACGCCCTCGAGTCGGCCCCCTGCCAGAAACTGTTTGCCGTCGCGCTGCTTGAACTCCTTTACGGCGCAGAAACCGATGAAGCGCGTTTCAAGCATTTCCTGCGTACCCTGGGCATCCTGGGTCTGAACAAGTGGCCGTTTGCCACCCTGTTCAGCTTCATCCGCCATCCCAAGCAGTCCATCTTCATCAAGCCGCTGGCCATCCAGAATTCGGCCAAGGCGTTGTGCTGGCGCATCGGCTACAAGCCGGAACCGAACTGGAAGACCTACGATGCCGTGCTGCGCCTCTACAGTTACGTCCGTACCAACCTGCTGGAAGAAGGCCTGATGCCGCGCGACCTGATCGACGTGCAAGCCTTCATCTGGTCGATCAGCCAGAAATAAGTAGTACGCTACAGCCCATTATTCGAAAGGAAAGACATGAACGCGCAAGTACTCGCTGAAAAACTGAACAAGCTGGGTTACACCCCCGTCGCCCTGAGCGAGCCGTCCAAGAAGGAAGACGGCATGATCATGTTCACCAAGGGCGTGCATGTGCAGGTGCCGCTGTTCGGCGACGAGCCGAACGTCGTTCTCGAAACCAGCGATGGCGAATTCGAGTTTTACGATGCGCAGCGAAACATCGAGGATCTGATCGCCGACCTGAAGGCCGCGCTTGAGGAAGAGCAGAGCATGTGCCGCAGCGCGGACTGACCCAGCCAGGATAGTGCAGTGAGCAGATGAAAAAAGGCCGGCATGTTTGCCGGCCTTCTTGTATGTGCAGTATCGGGGTTTCAGGCCGGACTGCCGACCGGCGATAACTGGGGTGCAATCAGGGAACGTTCGGAGACGATCAGGCGTTTTCTGATGCCCGCGCCTATCTTGCGCTCGACTTCCCACATGGCCGCGCCCTTGACGACGGCCACTTGCTCTATGGCGGTAACAACATCGCCCAATTTGGTGCACAGATACTCTGCACCGCGTTCGATTGAAGACTTCACTTTCATTCGGCCAAATCTCCCGTGTGGTTTTGCGTGAACAATCTTACTCAGGTTTTGAGAAGCGTGAAACCGGCTATTTCGTTTTGCCTTGCAAAAAAGTAGAGGCTCAATATTGACCGCAAACGGGCGGTCGGCGTTCCCCTGTATTGCAACGCTTTGTACCGGCGTGTTGCCGGCGACGGGCCATGCTCAGCACTCGTCGCAAAGATGGATCTCGACCGTGGCATGCACGATTTCTGCGTGGATGCCGAGTTGCTCGCGAATGGCGAGCGGGGTCAGGGTGGCGTCGTGGGTGAGCAGGCTGAGCGCGCAGGCGTAGGCGCCGGTGCCGACGCGCCAGACGTGCAGGTCGGTCAGCTCGGTCTGGCCGGCGGCGGGCAGGGCGGCGATGACGTCGCGGATTTCGGCGACGACCGGGTGGTCCATTTCGCGGTCGAGCAGGACGCGGCCGCTCTGGGCGAGCAGTTTCTTCGACCACAGTGCAACCAGTACGGCGCCGAGCAGACCGGTCAGCGGGTCGAGCCAGTCCCAGCCGTAGAACCAGCCGCCGGCCAGCGCGGCGATGGCGAGCACGGAGGTGGCGGCGTCGGTGATGACGTGGATGTAGGCGGCCTTGAGATTGAGGTCGTCGTGGCCGTGTGAGTGCGCATGGCCATGGTCGTGGGCATGATCGTGATCGTGGTGATGGTCATGCGCCTGACCAAGAATCAGCGCGCAGACGAGGTTGACCGCCAGGCCGAGCACGGCGACGGCCATCGCTTCCGGGTAATGGATGGTCTGCGGCGCGACCAGGCGTTCGAGCGAGCCGTAGATCATTGCGGCGGCGACGCCGAGCAGGCAGATGGCGCTGGTGTAGCTGGCCAGTACCTCGATCTTCCAGGTGCCGAAGGCGAAGCTCGGGTCGGCGCTGTAGCGGCGCGCCGCGGCGTAGGCGAAGGCGGCCAGGCCGAGGGCGAGCGCGTGCGAACTCATGTGGAAGCCGTCGGCGAGCACGGCCATCGAGTTGAACCACCAGCCGGCGCCGATTTCCATCAGCATCGTCGCGACGGTGATCCACATCACCAGGCGGGTGCCGCGCTCGGCTGCGGCGTTGCCGTCCGAGTAGTGGTGGTTGTGCGCCCAACGCGTCAGGTCGTGTTTGATTTTGGCCATGTTTTTACTGTTGACCGTAGCCGGCGAATTTCGCCAGCACGGCCGTCATTTCGTCGTGGGAAAGGATGACCGGCTGGCCGAGCTGGCAAGCGCGCCAGTACTGCTCGCAGAGTTCTTCCAGTTCGATGGCAAGCGCCATGGCTTCGGCCAGGTCGCGGCCGGCGACGAGCAGGCCGTGGTTGGCGAGCAGGCAGGCCTTGCGTTCGTGCATGGCGGCGAGCGCAGCGGTCGACAGTTCCGGCGAGCCGAAAATGGCGTAGTCGGCGCAGCGGATGCTGTCGCCGCCGAAGCGCGCGATCATGTAGTGAAAGGCCGGGATGTCGTAGCGCAGGCAGGCCAGGCTGACGGCAAACGGCGAATGTGCGTGCAGCACGGCGCCGACTTCCGGCCGGCTAGCGTAGAGGTCGCGGTGAAAGCGCCATTCCGAGGAGGGTTTGCGGCGGCCCTGGTGCGAGCCGTCGAGCGCCATCAGCGGGATGTCGTCGGCCTGCAGCGTGGCGTAGGGCATGCCGGTCGGCGTGATGTAGAAGCCGGCGCCGCTGCGCACGCTGACATTGCCGGCCGTGCCGCGATTGAGCCCGGCCGGCTGCATGGCCCGGGCGGTGGCGATCAGATCAAGGCGCAGATCAGGCACGGGCTTCTTCCGGATAGAGTTCGAGCAGGCCGTCACGGCTGGCCGGGCAGACGCCGCGCTCGGTGATGATGGCCGTGACCAGACGGGCCGGCGTCACGTCGAAGGCCGGATTGGCGACCGCTTCGCTTGCGGCCAACTGGCGCAGCGCGCTCGGTGCGGCGTGGCGGTCGACGCCGTGTACGAGGCGAAATTCATCGCCGTCGCGTTCTTCGATGGGAATCGCGGTGCCTTCGGCGCAGGCGAAGTCGAGCGTCGAACGCGGCGCTGCGACATAGAAGGGAATGCCGTTGTCGGCGCAGGCCAGCGCCTTGAGGTAGGTGCCGACCTTGTTGGCGACATCGCCGTTGGCGGCAATGCGGTCGGCGCCGACGATGACCGCGTCGACCTGCTTCTCCCGCATGAGGATGCCGGCCGCGTTGTCGGCGATCAGCGTGTGTGGCACGCCGTGCTGCGCGAGTTCCCAGGCGGTGAGCAGGCCCTGGTTGCGCGGCCGCGTTTCCGAGACCCAGACATGCACCGGCAGGCCGGCATCGTGCGCGGCATAGACCGGCGACAGCGCGGTGCCCCAATCGACGGTGGCCAGCCAGCCGGCGTTGCAATGGGTCATGATGTTCAAGGTCTTGCCCGAGTTGCGTTCGATCTGGCGGAACAGGCCGAGGCCATGCTGGCCGATCGCGGCATTCTGGGCGACGTCCTCTTCGGCAATCGCCGCCGCAGCGGTCCACGCCGCCGCAGCGCGCATTTCCGGCGCCAGCGGCGCCAGCACCGCCTGCATGCGGGCCAGCGCCCAGTGCAGGTTGACGGCGGTCGGGCGGGTGGCGCCGAGCATCGCGATGGCGTGCTGCAACTGCATGTCGGAGGCGTCGTCGTTGAGCGCGATGGCCAGGCCGTAGGCCGCGGTGGCGCCGATCAGCGGTGCGCCGCGCACCTGCATGGCGCGGATGGCGTGTGCCGCCTCGTCCAGCGTCGTGACGCGCACCCAGTGCAGCGCGTGCGGCAACCGGGTCTGGTCGATGATGTCGATGAGGCGCTGCGCCGGATGGGCGCGCAGGGTGCGGGTGGGGGTGCCGTCGATGTTCATGCCGACATTGTGGCATAGTGCCCCATTCCCGAACTACCCGTCGCCGCCATGGATACGCCTGTCCGCATCGCTTCCCGCTTCCCGAACATGGGCACCACGATCTTCACCGTGATGTCGAAAATGGCCGCCGAGTGCGGTGCCGTCAATCTGTCGCAGGGCTTTCCCGACTTTCAGGCCGAGCCGGCGCTGTTCGACGCGATGCATCGCCACATGCTGGCCGGGCGCAACCAGTACGCGCCGATGACTGGTCTGCCGGAACTGCGCCAGGCCATTGTGGACAAGGTCGCGGCGCTGTACGGTACGCGCTACGACGTCGAGTCCGAAGTCACCGTCACGGCCGGCGCGACGCAGGCGATTTTCACGGCGATTGCCGCCTTTGTCCGGCCCGGTGACGAGGTGCTGGTCTTCGAGCCGGTCTACGACAGCTATGTGCCGGCCATTGAAACTGTCGGCGGTACGGCGGTGTTTGCGCAATTGAAGTTTCCCGATTACGCGCCGGACTGGGAGCAGGTGAAAAAGCTGATTTCACCGAAGACGCGCATGATCATCGTCAATTCGCCGCATAACCCGACCGGCAGCCTGCTCTCAGCGGTCGACCGGGAAAAACTGGCCGAATTGGTCCGCGGCACCGATATCGTCATCCTCTCCGACGAGGTCTACGAGCACATCCTGTTCGACGGCGAACAGCACGCCAGCCTGTGCGGCCATCCCGAACTGGCGGCGCGCAGCATTGTCGTCTCCAGCTTTGGCAAGACTTATCACATCACCGGCTGGAAGATCGGCTACGTGGTTGGTCCGGCGGCGCTGATGGCGGAGTTCCGCAAAGTGCATCAATTCAACGTGTTCACCGTGCACGCGCCGTCGCAACTGGCGATTGCCGAGTACATGCAGGACGCCTCGCGCCATCTCGGGCTGGCCGCCTTCTACCAAGAGAAGCGCGATTTCTTCCGCCAACTCATGGCGCCGACGCCCTTCGAGCTGTTGCCCTGTCGCGGTACCTATTTCCAGCTCGCCAGCTACGCCGGGCTGTCCGAGCTCGGCGACCGCGCGTTTGCCGAATGGCTGACGCGCGAAGTCGGCGTTGCGGTGATCCCGGTGTCGGTGTTCAATGCCGACGGGCGCGACGACAAGGTCGTCCGCTTCTGCTTCGCCAAACGGGAAGAAACGCTGCGCGCCGCGGCCGAGCGGCTTTGTAAAGCCTTTGTGAAGAAAACTTAAATTATGAATTGCGCCTTGACGCTGTTCCGTCCGGGCGCGAATAATCCGCCCGTTCATTGATCACACAGGGGAAACAACATGGGAATGATTCAGGAATTCAAGGAATTTGCCGTCAAGGGCAACGCAATGGACCTCGCGGTCGGTGTCATCATCGGTGGTGCTTTCGGCAAGATCGTCGATTCCATCGTCGGCGACCTGATCATGCCGCTGGTCAGCCGCATCGTCGGCAAACTCGATTTCTCCAACCTGTTCGTCGTGCTCGGCGACAACCCGAACAACCTGACTGCGCTGGCCGAACTGAAGAAGGCCGGCATTCCGGTCTTCGCCTACGGTTCCTTCCTGACCATCCTGGTCAACTTCGTCATTCTCGCTTTCATCATCTTCATGATGATCAAGCAGATGAACCGCCTGCGTCCGACCGAAGCGCCGGCACCGGCGCCGGAAGCCCCGGCGACGCCGGAAGATGTCCTGCTGCTGCGCGAAATCCGCGATTCGCTGAAGAAGTAAGCTTTGCTGCATCCGCAAAAAAGCCGCTCACGAGCGGCTTTTTTGTGGTCGGTGAATTCCGGCTTCAGCTGCCGCCATGCCAGTGGCTGGCCAGCAATTTGAGGTGGGCTGCGAGGGTGGTGATTTCCTGTTCCAGCTTGTCTACCAGAACCGACATGCCGCTCAGCGGCGGCTGCCGGGCGCCTGTTTCGAGTTCGTCGGCGAGGCGGGTTGCCGGGTCGGCATGGAAGGTGGCGAGAATGCCCTTCAGGTTGTGCGCGCTATGTTCGACCTGTTCGGCGTTGTCGCTGGCGATGCCGCTGCGCAGGTGTTCGATGTTGCGTGGCCAGGTGTCGAGGAACATCTCGGCAATGATCTCGACCATTTCGCGATCGGCCTGGCGCAGCGCGATGCCGTAGTCAAAGGCCGGGGGCTGATCGAGCGGCGCTTTTTGCGGCCCGCCATAGGTTTGCAGCTTTTCCAGCAATTCCTTGATCTTGATCGGCTTTGACAGGTAGTCGTCCATGCCGGCCTCGATGCAGGCATCGCGGTCACCCTGCATGGCCGCGGCGGTCATGGCAATGATCGGTGTGCGCGGCAGGCCGGAGGCCTGTTCGAAGTGGCGGATGCGCCGGGTTGCCTCGATGCCGCCCATGACCGGCATCTGCATGTCCATCAGGATGACGTCGAAGTTGCGCTCGGCGTGCCGGACGAGGGCTTCCTGACCGTTCTGGGCGAGGATCGGGTGGTGTCCCCATTTTTCCAGCAGGCCGATCGCCAGTTTCTGGTTCACCGGATGATCCTCGACCAGCAGGATGTCGAGGGCGCGTTGCAGTTCGCGCAGCGAGTGGCGGGTGACCAGCTGTTTCGGCGGTGCCACTTGCTGGTTCTGGCAGGTGCCAAAGAGCCGGCACAGCGCGGCGAGCAGTTCTTCGGAGGAAATCGGTTTCGAGAAAAAGCCGGAAATGCCGACTTCCTGGCAGCGTTGGCCGTCGCCGCGCATGGCGCCGGACGACAGCATCAGCATCGGCGGTACCTGGTCGAGCGCGGCACGCAGGGCGGCGGCCAGCTGGTAGCCATCCATTTCCGGCATGTGGGCATCGAGCAGAATGCAGTCGAACTGGCGCCCTTCCTGCTGGACGAGCGCGAGGGCGGCCTGGCCGGAATCGGCGACGCTTGGCGTGATGCCGAAGGAACTCAGCATGCCGGCCAGGACGCGGCGGTTGGTGTCGTTGTCGTCGACCAGCAAAATGTGCTTGCCGGCGAGGTCGACCGGTGGGCGCAGGGTTTCGGACGGCGCCTGGTCGATTTGCAGATTGACCGAGAAATGGAAGGTGCTGCCCTGGCCGAGCTCGCTTTCCAGCCAGATTTCGCCGCCCATCAGATTGACCAGGCGGCGCGAGATCGACAGGCCGAGGCCGGTGCCGCCATATTTGCGGGTGGTCGAGCTGTCTTCCTGGGCAAAGGCATCAAAAATCAGTTGCTGCTTTTCCGTGGCAATGCCGATGCCGGTGTCGCGCACCGCAAAATGCACTGTGGCGGTATTGCCGCGGCGGGCGCTCAGCGTGACGCGCAGCGCGATTTCGCCATTTTCGGTGAACTTGATGGCGTTGCCGACCAGGTTGGTCAGGACCTGACGGATGCGGCTGGGGTCGCCCAGCGTATGCGTCGGCACTTCCGGCAGGACTTCGCTGACCAGTTCGATGTTTTTCTCGTGGGCGCGCAGCGACATCGTTTTCAGGGTTTCCGAGACGAGGCGGTGCAGGTCGAAGGAAATGTGTTCGACGAGCAGTTTGCCGGCCTCGATCTTCGAGAAGTCGAGAATGTCGTTGATGATGGTGAGCAGCGATTCGGCCGAGGATTTGACAATCGACATGTACTCGCGCTGCTCATCGGTCAACGCGGTATCGAGGGCCAGATCGGTCATGCCGATGATGCCGTTCATCGGCGTGCGGATCTCGTGGCTCATGTTGGCGAGGAAGTCGCTCTTCGCCCGGCTCGCCGACTCGGCGGCATCCTTGGCCAGACGCAGCTCGGCCTCGGCCTGCTTGCGGTCGGTGATGTCGATGATGATGCCGAGCAGGCCATGCACCGTGCCGTCGAGCTGGGTCAGGGCCGCCTTGCGGCAAATCGTGTCATGGCGCGTGCCGTCGCGCGCATGCACCACCGCCTCATAGGACTGGATGCCGGAACTGGCCAGCAACTCCTTGTCCTTGGCGGCATGCAGGGCGGTATCCTCGGGGCTGAGCAGGTCGTGCAGCGTGCGGCCGATGAACTGCTCGCGCGTCGTATGGAAGAACAGCTCGAAGGCGCGGTTCATGCGCAGGTAGCGACCGGCGGCATCCTTCATGTACATCGGCAGCGGGATGGCCTCGATCAGTTCCTCAACCATGTGCAACTGTTCGGAGAGCTGGGCCTCCATCTGCTTGCGGTCGGTAATGTCGGTGCGGATGGCGATGTATTGTTCGGGCAGGCCGTTGGCGTCGAGCAGCGGCACGATGGTCGCATTGACCCAGTAGCTGCGGCCGTTGCGGGCCCGGTTGCAGACTTCGCCATGCCAGACCTTGCCCTGGCTGATGGTGTCCCACATGTCGCGGAAAAATTCGGCCGGGTGCCGGTTCGAATTGATGATCCGGTGGTTGCGGCCGAGCAGTTCATGGCGGGGGTAGCCGCTGATTTCGCAGAAGCGGTCGTTGGCATAGATGATGGTGCCGGATGTGTCGGTGATGCTGACAATGGCGTGCTGGTCGAGGGCGAACTTCTGATTGGCCAGTGCGTGGCGCCCGGCTTCGCTCTCATTGACCAGGGCGGCGAGGCGTTGCGCCAGGGCGGCGAGGTCTTCCTGGGCCAGAATCAGCGAATCGGCTTGGGTCGCGGCATTCGGTAACAGGTCGCGGATCGCATCGCGTACCGAGCAGAGCGCGCTTTCGCGCTCGCCCAGTTCGCGGCGCAACTGCTCATTGAGGCTGGAGAGTTCCTGCGAGGAGATTTCCAGGCTGCGTGTACGCAGTTCGAGGTCGCGCTCGTACTGCTCGTAGGAAGCATCAACCCGTTGCAGCAGTTCGCCGAAGCCGTTGAACAGGCCGGCCAGCTCGGGGTCGGCGATACTCGCGGCGGTCTGCAGCTTGTCCAGCAGTTGGCCAAGCGCCGCCTCGTCGGCGATGCCGACGGTGCGTTTCAACTGGCGGAGCAGGGTCTTTTTCATGGCAGAGGTGCGACGGCTTTCAGCTTTCGCTCAGGCAGGTAATGGTCATCGTCTGGTTGTGCAGGCGACAGGCGGCATCCGGCTTGAACGGACTGATCTCGCCGTAGGAGTAAAAGCCGGTCAACACGGCCTTGCTGCCGAAAATCGCGCTGACCGCTTCGACTTCTTCATCGACCCCTTCGCCCATGACCAGTTTGCGGCCGACGCAGCTGACCAGGATGGACAGGCAATCGCCCGCGTTGTCGAGCATGCCGGCCGCCATTTCCGCCGCCGTTTCGGCGCCGGCGACCAGCTTGTCGGTGCTGGCATGCATCAGTTTCAGATAGCCGTTGGTGACGATTTCGCCGGCCAGGGTCAGGCTGCCGGCGGCTTCGTCGATGCCGAGTATGGTCCGGATCAGGCCGCTGCTGTGGTGGTCTTCGCCGAGCATGGCGAAGGGGAAGAGCAGGCCGGAGGCGGGCAGACGCGCCGCGTGTTCGCCGAGATAGCGCTTGTACACCGCGAGCGCCGGTTCGCCGTCGAGTTCGAACAGGACGTTGCCTTCGCAACGGGTGACCTTGCGGGCCGGGCCGAAGGGCTCCCAGCCGCCGAACGAGCCATGGCCCAGGTGCAATTCGTTGCCGCAGAAACCGACGGCCACCACGGCCTGGTCGCTGACGCCATCCCGGCCGAGCGTGAAGGTCTGGCGAAAGGCGCCGTCGTCGCCGGCCAGTCCGCCGGTAATCGGCAGTTCCGTGCCCAGTACGCTGGCCAGGCCGTTAACCAGGGCGCTGCCATTGATTTGCACGCCAGGCCCGAAGACCAGCACGGCCTTGAGGTCAGGCGCCTGCAACTGCTGGGCGAGGCGCGCGCCGGCTGCGAAGGAGTCGTTCATCCCGGTCAGCACGGTACAGCCTTCGGTCAGGCGGACTTTGTCGAAGCGGATGGCAGTCAGCACGCAGCTGGCGTTATCGACGCCCTGGGCGGTGATTTCGCCGGCGGTCGAGCAGCCGAGCAAGAGGCTCTGCGGACAGGCGCTGCGCAGGCTGGCGACCAAGTCCGGTGCGTTGAGCTGCGTGGTCGCGGCAAAGGCAAGCAGCAGATCGGGCTGCAGGGCGCTCAGCGCACCCAGAGCCTTGGCGAGCTCGCCCGGCCTCCTGAGGGTTTCCTGAACGATGCGCATCCTGTCTCCTATATGGTTCGGCGTGAAAATACCACAGGCTGCATGTGGGTATTGCCGCCGCTGACGGTCAACCGCCGTTAACTGGCAAAAACCGTTTGCCAGAGCTGGTCGACCGCCTGGGCGTGCTTTGCGACGCTGTCGCGCTCGACGCGTGCCTTGGGGGTGGCAGTGAGGCGGCGGGCATGCTGCAGGCGGCGGTATTCGCGATAGGCGTTGCCGGCTGCGGCGGCGAGTGCAGCAGGAATCAGGCCGAGCTCGGCGGCGATCCGGAGCAACGCGATGTTGCCGAGATTGCCGGTCAGTTCACCGTGCCGGTTGGCGTAACCCAGGATCAGGTATTGCACGATGAACTCGACATCGACGATGCCGCCGCGGTCGTGCTTGAGGTCGAACTCGGTGTCGCTGTTCGAGGCGTGCGCGTCGAGCATCTTGTCGCGCATGGCGATGACTTCCTCGCGCAGTTTGGCGAGGTCGCGCGGCTGGCAGAGGATTTCATTGCGGATCGCCTCAAAGCGCGCGCCGACCGCCGGGTCGCCGGCCACGAAGCGGGCGCGGGTCAGCGCCTGGTGCTCCCAGACCCAGGCGTGCTTCAACTGGTAGTCGCGGAAGGAATCGACCGACACCGCGAGCAGGCCGGAGTCGCCGTTCGGGCGCAGGCGCAGGTCGGTTTCGAACAGGATGCCGGCCGGGGTCTGGCTCGACAGCCAGGTGTTCAGACGCTGTCCGAGCCGGGTGTAGTTTTCCTCGGCTTCCTGGGCATCGTCGTCGAACAGGTAAACGAGATCGAGGTCGGAGGCGTAGCCGAGTTCCTTGCCGCCCATCTTGCCGTAGCCGATGACGGCAAACTTCGGTACGTCACAGTGCCGGTTCCTGACCTTGCTCCAGCACAGCGGCAGGGTTTCCTGAACGATGGTGTCGGCCAGTTCGGTGAGATGGTCGGAGAGGTGTTCGATCGTTTGCAAACCGGCCAGGTCTTGCGCCAGCAGCCGGAAAATCTGCGCATGGTGCATTTCGCGCAGGATGTCCATTTCGCGCTCGGTATCGTCGACATTGTCGGCCAGGCTGCGCTGCAGGTTGTCGCGGAAGGCGGCCCAGTCGGTGGCAATGTCGTAGAGACGCGGGTCGAGCAGCTCGTCGAGAAGCAGCGGGTGCCGGTTCAGGTAATCGGCCGCCCACGACGAGGCGCACATCATGTCGGCGACACGGCGCAGCGCCATCGGGTATTGCTGCAGCAACGCAAGGTAGGAGCCGCGCCGGGCGATGTTTTCGAGAAAGCTCAGGCCGCGCGTCAGCGTCGTGTCGGGGGCGGCGGTGGCGCCCGCCGCTTCGATCAGGCGCGGGCCGACGGCATCGAGCCGCGCCCGGTTGCTGGCCGGCAGTTGCTGGTAGCGGCCGGAGGTGCGCAGTTCGCCAAGGCGGGCGATGGCTTCGCGCGGCTGGCGAAAGCCGAGATTGCCGAAGGCCTCGATCGCGGTTTCTTCGTCGATCTGCCCCATCCACAGACCGGTCAGCGGATGTTCGCCGGCTTCCGGGTCGGAGAAGATTTCTTCGAAATGCCGGCTGACCTTGTCGCGATGCGCGTTGAGCACGAGCAGCATGGCGTCCCAGTCGGCAAAGTCCATGCTGCGCGCGATGCTGGCGCGGGCTTCCGGGGTTTCCGGCAGCATGTGCGTCTGCTTGTCCTCGACGTATTGCAGGCGGTGTTCGAGGCGGCGCAGGAAGATGTAGGCTTCGCGCAGTTCCTGCTCGCTTTCGGCCGGCAGCAGCTTGCGTTCGACGAGCAGCTTGAGGACCGACAGGGTCGGCCGGATCTGCAGCGCCGGATCGCGGCCGCCGCGGATGAGCTGGAAGACCTGGGCCATGAACTCGATCTCGCGGATGCCGCCGGGGCCGAGCTTGACGTGGTCGGCCATGTCCTTGCGCGCGACTTCGCGGCGGATCTGCGCATGCAGGTCGCGCATCGCGTTGATCGCGCCAAAATCGAGGTACTTGCGGAAGACGAAGGGCCGGGCGATTTTCTGCATCGCCGCCACCCAGGCCGGCTGCAGGTTGTCGCCGGAATTCATGGTGCGGCCCTTGATCCAGGCGTAGCGCTCCCACTCGCGGCCCTGCGTGATGAAGTAGTTTTCCAGCGAGTCGAGCGAGCAGACCAGCGGCCCGGAGTCGCCGTTCGGGCGCAGGCGCATGTCGACGCGGAAAACCTGGCCGTCGGCGGTGATGTCGCCGAGCGCCTGTATCACCCGCTTGCCGAGACGGTTGAAGAAGTCGTAATTCTCGATGCTCTTCGGGCCGGCGGTGTCGCCGTCTTCCGGGTAGATGAAGATGTAATCGACGTCGGAAGAGACATTCAGTTCGCGCCCACCGAGCTTGCCCATGCCGATGACCAGCATGCGCTGCGGCTGGCCGGCCTTGTCGAGGGGCTCGCCGTAGGTGGCGACGAGTTGCCGGTGGTAGTGGTCGAGGGCGAAATTGGTGGTTACGTCGGCCAGCATGGTCATGCTCTCGACGATTTCGGACAGCGGCGCGAGGCCGCACAGGTCGCGCAAGACAAGGTGGGTCATGACGCGCTGGCGCAGGCGGCGCAAGCTGCACTTGACCGCATCGTCGTCGGCAAAGGGGCCGCGCAGCGGCGCCTGCAGCATGTCTTCGCTGAGCGGCTGCTGCCAGGTCGCGAGCAGTTCCGGGATCAGTTCGGGGCGGGCCCGCAACTGGTTGGTGAAGTAGCGGCTGTGCTCGAAGGCGGCCTGCCAGAGGGGGGGCGTGGTGTGGTCCATGATTACTCGATCGGCGCGTATGCCGAAAAGGATAGAATGCGCTTTTTAGCTGATCTTCGATTGTAGTGATCTATTTCCCTCTCCGGCAAAAAAGCCTGCGCTTCCCCTTGATTCCTGTCGCTTCCGGTCAGCACCGGTACAACGGTTTGCCGCGTGAATAGCCCGCTGACCCGGCAGGAAATCCGGGAGGGCGTCTATCACCGCCTGCACTGGTTGTGGCCCTGGCTGGCCCGGCCGGCCGTGGCGCGCGGCTTGCGCGTCCTGGGCTGGAGCCTGTTCGTGCTGTGGCTGCTGTTTGTCGGGCTGGTCCTGGCCTTGCGCTATGTCGTGCTGCCCAAGGTTGGCGACTACCAGGCAGAAATCGAGCAGGCGGCGACGCGTGCTGTCGGTCAACCGGTCAAAATCGGCAAAATCGAGGCGCGCTGGCGGGGGCTCAATCCGGATCTCGTGCTCGACGATGTGACCGTGTCCGATCGTCTCGGTCAGCCGGCCTTTTCGCTCACCCGCGTCGAGAGCGTGCTTTCCTGGCAGAGCCTGTGGCGTCTGCAGCCGACCTTGTCCCTGCTTTCCTTCGAGGGGCCGGTGCTGCATGTGCGGCGCGAAAGCAACGGCAAGATTAGCGTCGCCGGCATGGCGACCGAGGGTGACAGCGATCCGGCCTTTGCCGAATGGGTGCTGCAGCAGAAACATATCCGCGTCCGCGACGCGACCATCGTCTGGGACGACCGCCTGCGTCAGGCGCCGCCGCTCATTCTCGAAGATCTGCAATTCGGGCTGGACAACAGCGGTCGCCGCCATCGCTTCGGCCTTTCGGCGGCGCCACCGGCCGAACTTGCGGCGCGCATCGACATTCGCGGCGAGGTGCGCGGCGAGATTGGCGAAGTGCTGGCCGACCTGTCCGGCAAGTTGTTCGTCGAACTCGACTATGCCGACCTCGCCGGCTGGCGCAGCTGGGTTGATTATCCCGTGCATCTGCCGCGCGGCCGGGGCGCGCTGCGCGTCTGGGGCGATTTCGCCGATGGTGGCGGCAAGTTGACCACCGATTTTGCCCTGGAAGAAGTCCGCATCCGGCTCGGCCGCAAGTTGCCGGAGCTCAATCTGGCAAGCATGCGCGGTCGCCTGGAAGGCCGCTACAAGGGCGAGGCCTGGGCGGTGAGCGGGCAGAAGCTCGAGTTGCTGACGCAGGAAGGCATGCGCGTTGCGCCGACCGATTTCCAGGTCGAATGGCAGCACGATCCGCAAACATTGGCGATCAGCGGCAATGCTCGCGCCAGTTTCCTTGATCTGGCGGTGCTTGGCAGTCTGGCTGCCTACATGCCGCTTGATGCGCAGAGTCGCGAGTTGTTGCAAAAGCACCGGCCGCAGGGCCGGATAACCGAATTGCGGACGAGTTGGGCGCTGGAAGGCGATGTCCTGCGGCGCTATGCGCTGAAAGCTGCTTTCAGCCAGCTCGGGCTGGTCGCCAGCGGTTATGTGCCGGGCGCCAGCGGCTTGTCCGGGCTGATCGATGCGAACGAAAAGGGCGGCGAGATGGCGCTGGATTCGGGGAGCTCCGGAATCTCCTTGCCGGCCGTGTTTCCCGAACCCGATATTGCGCTCGATACGCTGAAGGCCAAGGCCAGCTGGAAAATCAATGGCGCGGTTGCCGATATCAAGCTCGACAAGCTCGAGTTCGCGGGTCCGGAAGCGGCCGGTTCGGCGCGTGGCAGCTATCGCTACAGCGGTGACGGACCGGGTGAAATCGACCTCCAGGCGACGGTCGACCGGGGCGACGGGCGGGCCGTCTGGCGTTTCATGCCGCATGCCGTCAATGCCGATGCGCGCGCCTGGCTGCGCCGCGGCATCGTTGGCGGTCGTGGTTATGACGGCAAGCTGGTGCTCAAGGGCAACCTCAAGGACTTCCCCTTCCGCGACGGCAAGGGTGGCCAGTTCCTGGTCACCGCCAAGGCGGCGGGCGCGAAGATCGACTACGCGCCGGGCTGGCCGGTGATCGAGAATGTCGATGGCGAAATGAGTTTCGGTGTCGGCATGAAGGTCAATGCCAGCCAGGGAACGATACTGGGCGCCAGGCTGTCCGGCGTCACGGTCGAGATTCCCGATTTCGAGTCGCACGAGGAAATGCTCTTCGTGCGCGGCGTCGCGCAGGGGCCGACCGGCGAGTTCCTGCGTTTCATCGAGCAGAGTCCGGTCGCCGACAGCATCGATCGCTTTACCGACGGCATGAAGGCGAGTGGCAACGGTCGACTCAATCTGGAACTCGATATTCCGCTGCGTCACGCCCTCGATACCCGCATGCGCGGCGACTACCAGTTCCAGAACAACCAGGTGCAGCCGCTCGCCGGCCTGCCGCCGCTGACCCAGGTCAACGGCCGGCTGCAACTGACTGAAAGGAGCATCATTGCGCATGACATCAATGGTCGCCTGTTCGGCGGCCCGGCCCGGGTGCAGGTCAAAAATATCGGCGACAAGGTCGCCGTCCAGGCCAGCGGTACCGCCAATATCGGCGAAGTGAGCAAGCACTTCGGCTTTCCGCTGATCAATCACCTGAGCGGCAGTTCCGGCTGGAAGGCCGATATCGCCATTCGCAAGCGCAACGCCGATGTCGTCATCGACTCCGATTTGCTCGGCGTCAGTTCGCCCCTGCCCGAGCCGCTCAACAAGAACGCCACCATGGCCTTGCCGCTACGCATCGAGCGCACGGCGCCGGATGCGACGCGCGAGCAGTACAAGATCACCCTGGGCAAGGTGGCGCAGGGCCTGGTTGTGCGCCGCGGCGACAACTGGGAGCGTGGCGTCTTCGCGGTCGGCGATGCCGAACCGCGCCTGCCCGACAAGGGGCTGGCGGTGCGCGTTGCGGTGCCGCAGATCGACGCCGATGCCTGGAAGCACTTCCTGCCCGATGCCAATGGTGCCGATGGCGCGGCCAGCGGTGGACTCGCCCTGAACAGCGTTTTTCTGAAAACGCCGCGCCTGCACCTGATGGGGCGCGATTACAGCCAGGTTGAAACGACCTTGCGCCCGCGCGACGGCGGCTGGCAGATCGGCCTCAACACGCGCGAGGCGGTCGGCGATATTTTCTGGAAGAGCGCCGGCGAAGGCTGGGTCGAAGGCAATTTCAAGCGCCTGATCGTGCGCCCGGCGGCGGAAAGCAGCGAGAGCGGCAGTGCCCTGCTCAATTCCTTGCCCGGCATGAGTCTCTCGGTCGATGATTTTCATGTCGGCGACAAGGCGCTCGGCAAGCTTGATCTCAAGGCGCGCAACGACAAGGGCGCCTGGAACCTTGATCAACTTAGCCTGCAGAATCCGGATGGCAGCCTCAAGGGCAAGGGCGTCTGGTTCAATACTGGCAAGCAGCAGACGCGGCTCGATTTTGAGTTGAATGCGAAGGACCTCGGCAAGCTGCTCGATCGTCTCGGCTATGCCGACACGGTGCGGCGCGGTACGGCCAAACTGACGGGCGACCTGCAATGGAGCGGGCCGCTGACCGGCATCCACTATCCGTCGCTGACCGGTCAACTGACCGTGCAGGCCGAAAAAGGCCAGTTCAACAAGCTCGAACCGGGTGTCGGCAAGCTGCTCGGCCTGATCTCGCTGCAATCCTTGCCGCGCCGCTTGACCCTGGATTTTCGCGATATTTTCAGTGATGGCCTGGCCTTCGACAGCATCAACTCGGTGTTGTCGGTGAAAAAAGGCATCATGCGCACCACCGAACCGCTGCGCATCAAGGGGCCGGCCGCGCACATCGAAATGCAGGGCGAAACCGACCTGAGGAACGAGACGCAGGACCTGCAGGTCGTCGTCCGGCCGGAAATCGGCAATGCCGCCGCAGTCGGCGTGGCGCTGGTCAATCCGGTGGTCGGCGCGGCAACCCTGCTCGCCAATACCGTGCTGCCGAATCCGCTGAATCCGCTCAACCGCCTGTTCAGCTACCGCTATCATGTCACCGGCAGCTGGAGCGACCCCAAGGTCGACAAGGCGGGCGAATCCGCGCCCAACAACAAGCCGAAGCCGGAAGAAGAAAAACCCCCGATGGAGAATGACGCCCGATGAAGCAGAACTGCCGTATTGCCGCCCTGCAGATGGTGTCCGGACCGCGCGTCGGCGACAACCTGGAAACCGCCGGCCGGCTGATTGCCGAAGCCGTCGATCAGGGCGCGCAGATGGTCGCCCTGCCCGAGTATTTTCCGATCATCGGTGCGGCCGACGCCGACCGTGTGCGCGCCCGCGAAACTTACGGCAACGGGCCGATCCAGGACTGGCTGGCGGCGACCGCGGCACGTCACGATGTGTGGATTTTTGCCGGTTCCATCCCGTTGACCGCCACGCAGCCGCACCAGATGCGCAACAGTTCGCTGGTCTTCAATGACGGCGGCGACTGCGTCGCGCGCTACGACAAGATCCACCTGTTCGGCTTCAAGAAGGGCGACGAGTCCTACAACGAAGCTGCCACCATCGAGCCGGGCAACACGCCGGTCGCGGTTGATACGCCGTTCGGCCGTGTCGCGCTCTCGATCTGCTACGACCTGCGCTTCCCCGAGCTCTACCGCTCGCTCGGCCCGGTCGACCTGATCCTGATGCCGGCCGCCTTCACCGACACCACCGGCCGTGCCCACTGGGAAATCCTGCTGCGCGCGCGTGCCATCGAGAACCAATGCTACCTGCTCGCGGTCGGACAGGGCGGGCGCCATGAAAACGGACGCGTCACGCACGGCAACAGCATGATCGTCGACCCCTGGGGCGAGATCCTCGACCGCAAGATGAAAGGGCCGGGCGTCGTCATTGCCGACCTCGACCACGCCCGTATCGCCGAAATCCGCGAGAGCCTGCCGGCGCTCGCCCACCGTATTCTCTGACGGAGTTTCAATGAACCAGAACAGCGCCCTGGCCCAGGCCGAATCGCTCCTCCTCACCCCGTTCTCGCTGAGCGAGAGCGACCTGTCGCGCACCTTCGGCCAGATCCTGACGCACCAGGTCGATTACGCCGACCTCTACTTCCAGTATTCGCGTTCCGAGGCCTGGAGCCTCGACGAAGGCATCGTCAAGTCGGGCAGCTTCAACATCGACCAGGGTGTCGGCGTGCGCGCCATTTCCGGCGAGAAGACTTCGTTTGCCTACTCCGACGACATCAGTTCGCGCGCTTTGGGCGATGCGGCCAGTGCCGTGCGCGCCATCGCTGCGGCCGGCCAGAACGGCATTTTGCCCGCTTTGCAGGCGTCGACCGCCAGCCGCGCGCTGTACGTGCCGCACGATCCGATTGCCTCGCTGCCGGCCGAAGCCAAGGTCAAACTGCTCGAGCGTCTGGAAGGTTTCGCCAAGGCGATCGATCCGCGCGTCGTGCAGGTCATGGCCTCGCTCGCCGGCGAGTACGAAGTGATCCTGGTCGCCGGTTCGGATGGTCGTCTGGCGGCCGACATCCGGCCGCTGGTGCGCTGCTCGATCTCGGTCATCGTCGAGGAAAACGGCAAGCGCGAGCAGGGCGGCTCGGGCGGCGGTGGACGCTTCGATTTTGCCTATTTCTCCGATGACATCCTGCGCCGCTATGCCAGCGAAGCCGTGCACCAGGCGGTTACCAACCTGCATGCCGACGCTGCTCCGGCCGGCCAGATGACGGTCGTGCTCGGTTCCGGCTGGCCCGGCATTCTGCTGCACGAAGCGGTCGGCCACGGCCTGGAAGGCGATTTCAACCGCAAGGGCAGCTCGGCGTTTTCCGGCCGGGTTGGCCAGCGCGTTGCCGCCAGGGGCGTCACCGTGATCGACGATGGCACGATCGCCGACCGCCGCGGGTCATTGAACATCGACGACGAAGGCAACACGACGCAGCGCACCGTGCTGATCGAGGACGGCATCCTCAAGGGCTACATGCAGGACAGCCTGAACGCGCGCCTGATGGGCGTTGCCCCGACCGGCAACGGCCGGCGCGAATCCTTCGCCCACCTGCCCATCCCGCGCATGACCAACACCATGATGCTGGCCGGCGAGCACGACCCGGCGGAAATCATCAAGTCGGTCAAGAAGGGCATCTATGCCGCCAATTTCGGCGGCGGCCAGGTCGATATCACGAGCGGCAAGTTCGTCTTCTCGATGAGCGAGGCCTACCTGATCGAGGACGGCAAGGTGACGCGGCCGATCAAGGGCGCGACGCTGATCGGCAACGGCCCGGACGCGATGACGCGCATTTCGATGATCGGCAACGACCTCAAACTCGATCCCGGCGTCGGCACCTGCGGCAAGGACGGGCAGAGCGTGCCGGTCGGCGTCGGTCAGCCAACATTACGGATAGATGGACTGACCGTGGGTGGAACGGCATAATTACCACCTTCTCAGGGGAGGACAATGTAATGCGGGCGTTGATTCTGGCAGCAGGCTTGTTGGTGGCGTGTGGTGGTGCAATGGCGCAGCAGGGTGTCCAGGAAAAGCTGAAGGCCATCCAGTCCGATCCGGTGGCCTTGCGTGCAGCGGTCGACGCCGGCAAGAAGGTCACTTTCTTCTGTGCCAACTGTCATGGTGAGGACGGCATCAGCAAGTTGCCGGAAGTGCCCAATCTGGCCGGCCAGAACCCGGCCTATCTGCTCGAGCAGATTCGCAAGTTCGGGAGCGGTGAGCGCAAGGACCCGTTCATGCAGGGCCTGATCAAGGTGCTCAAGGATGACGAGCGCCTGCAGGCAGCTTCCTACTACGCCAGCATGCCGGTGCCGCCATCGCGTGCCGATGCCGCCCTGGTGAGCAAAGGCAAGGAATTGTTCGGCAAGCTGTGCGTGCGCTGTCATGGCGAACAGGGCCGCGGCAATGAAACCATCGCCCGTCTGGCCGGACAGAAACAGCCTTACCTGCAGACGACGATCACCCGCTATCGCGACAAGACCGGGGTGCGCAACAACCAGTTGATGGCCATTGCCACGGCCGGCCTCAAGAACGAGGAAATCGTCGCGATCAGCAACTATCTGACGCAGCTGCCCTAAAACAGGCTGAGTTGCCGTTCCCCGTCGTTTTGCGGCGGGGGCGGCGGGGTGAAGCGGCTATGGTCGAGGAGCGGCCAGTCGCGTGCCAAGCCAAGCCGGCGGCAGGTCAGTTCGAAACGCTGGCGGATCAGTTCGGCAAAATGCCCGAGGCCGGTCATCCTGCTGCCAAATTTGGCATCGTTGGCGCGTCCACCGCGCAAATCATGAAGTACCGACATGATGCGTGCCGCCTTCTGCGGCGCATGCCATTCCAGCCAGTCGCGAAAGAGGCCGGCTACTTCGTGCGGCAGGCGCAGCAGCGTGTAGCTGGCGCTGCTGGCGCCATGCTCGCGGGCGGCAGCGAGCAGTTTTTCCAGTTCGTGATCATTGAGGCCGGGAATCAGCGGCGAGGCAAAGATCGAGACCGGCACGCCGGCCGCGGCCAGTTTTTCGATTGCTGTCAGGCGGGCGTGCGGCGCACTGGCGCGTGGTTCGAGCTGGCGGGCGAGCGGGCCGTCCAGCGTGGTCAGCGAAATGCCGACGTGGGCGAGATTGTGGCGGGCCAGTTCGGTCCACAGGTCGAGATCGCGCAAAATCAGTGAGGACTTGCTGACCACGGCGACCGGATGCCTCGCCTCAAGCAGCACTTCGAGCACGCTGCGACTCAGCCTGGTCTGGCGCTCGAAAGGCTGGTAGGCGTCGGTCGCTGCGCCGAGGACCAGCGTCGAGCAGACGTAGCCGGGGCGGGCCAGTTCGGCGCGCAGCAGCGCGGCGGCGTTGGGCTTCTGGAAAATCTGCGTCTCGAAATCGAGGCCGGGCGACAGGCCGAGCCAGGCATGTGTCGGTCGGGCGTAGCAGTAAATGCAGCCGTGTTCACAACCGCGGTAGGGGTTCAGCGACTGCGTGAATTCGAGGTCGGGCGAGTCGTTGCGGCTGATGATCGACTTCGCGGCATCGACCAGCAGACGGGTTTGCGGCAGCGCCGGCGTGTCGCGTTCCCAGCCGTCATCCTCGGCCAGCCGCCGGTCGCTGCTGTAGCGGTGGGCGACATTGCCGACGGCGCCGCGACCCTTGACGGGGCGGTCCGGCAACTCGAGCGAGGGGTGAAGGTCGGAATCTTGCATGCGCATCCGGTAGAATGCTCGTTTTTCAGGCATTTTCAAATGGGGCCGGGCATGACGCAGCACAGCACGCAAATCAGCAAACCGAATACCGACGACCTGCGGATCAGGGAAATCAAGGAACTGGTGCCGCCGGCGCACGTCTTCCGCGAATATCCGGTATCGAACCGCGCCGCGCAAACCACCTACGTCGCCCGCCAGGCCATCCACCGCATCCTGCACGGTGCCGATGACCGTCTGCTGGTCGTGATCGGGCCATGTTCCATCCACGATTACGATGCCGCGATGGAATACGCGAAGAAGCTGGCCAAGGAAGCCGACAAGTACAAGGACGACCTCGTCGTGCTGATGCGCGTCTATTTCGAAAAGCCGCGCACGACGGTCGGCTGGAAGGGCTTGATCAACGACCCGCGGCTCGACAACACCTTCCGCATCAACGAAGGCATCCGCCTGGCGCGCAAGATCCTGCTCGAAATCAACGAGCTGGATCTGCCCTGCGCGACCGAATTCCTCGACACCATCACGCCGCAATACACCGCCGACCTGATCGCCTGGGGCGCCATCGGCGCGCGCACCACCGAATCGCAGGTGCACCGCGAGCTGGCGTCCGGCCTGTCCTGCCCGGTCGGTTTCAAGAACGGCACCGACGGCAACATGCGCATCGCGGTCGACGCCATCCGCTCGGCCAATTCGCCACACCATTTCCTGTCGGTGACCAAGTCCGGCCATACCGCCATCGTGTCCACGATGGGCAACGAGGACTGCCACGTCATCCTGCGCGGCGGCAAGGAACCCAATTACGACGCGGCCAGCGTCGATGCCGCGTGCACCGAGATTGCCAAGTCCGGCCTCGCCGCCCGGCTGATGGTCGATTTCTCGCACGGCAACAGCCGCAAGCAGTACAAGCTGCAGATGGAAGTCAGCGACAGCGTCGCCGCCCAGCTGACGGCGGGCGAGGAGCGCATCGTCGGCGTCATGGTCGAGTCGCATCTTGTCGAAGGCCGCCAGGACATCGTGCCGGACAAGGCCTTGACCTACGGCCAGAGCGTTACCGACGCCTGCATCAACTGGGACGACAGTCTCAAGGTGCTCGACCAGCTGGCCGCCGCCGTGCGTGCCCGGCGCGTCGCCGAGGCCGCCGAGTAACTTTTTGGAGCGACCGGCAGGCCGCTCATCTCACGATCTCCGAAAGGAAGCAGCGATGCATGGCAAAAATATGTTCCTGGCCGGTCTGCTGGCTCTGTTCCTGGCCGCCTGCGGCGGCAACAGCCTGAATCGCGCCGAGACGAACGGCTGGCTGGAGGCCAAGGCGGGTACGGTCAGTACCAATGTCGGCGGCAAATGGACTACAGCGGGAGGCCCCGGGGATAACTGGGGTGAAGCCAACCTGGTCCAGGACGGTTCGCGTTTTTTCGGCACGCTGGGTTCCTACAGCGTTGATGGCGCGATCAATCGCGAGCATATCTACCTGGTTCTGCTATCCGGTAAAACGGTTTATTACACTGCCATCCTGCGGCGTGGCGCAGATGGCAGTTATGCCGGCAAGGTGGTCGAAAACGGCATCGCCGAGCATCCGGCTTATGCAGATGCGCCTTTTTCGCTGATGTATCTGCGCCCGCTGCCGAAATAAAGGGCGCCGCCCTCAGTCTTTCGTGCCGGGCAGGCTGGGGCGAGGGAACTGTTCAGGGCCGCCCGTACGACCCTGGCTCAGCCAGTGGCTGATTACCTGAATCAGGCGCTCCGGATCGGCCGGCTTCGAGATGAAGTCATCCATGCCGGCAGCGAGGCAGCGCGAGCGATCTTCCTCGAAGGCATTGGCGGTCATCGCAATGATCGGTACAGCACGGCCCAGCGGTAGCCGGCGGATGCAGCGGGTTGCTTCCAGGCCATCCATGTTCGGCATCTGCATGTCCATCAGGATCAGCGCGTATTCCTGGTTTTCCAGACGGTCGACCGCCTGGAGTCCGTCTTCTGCCGTATCGACGAGCAGACCGGCATCCTCCAGCATCATGCTTGCCACTTCGCGGTTGATCGGTTCGTCCTCGACCAGCAGGATGCGGTGTTGCGCGAGATCCGGCGTGGACCGGCATGCAGCGGTAGCCGTCGCGGCCGGCTGATGGACGGTGTCTTCCTGTTTGCGCAGGCGGGCGGTGAACCAGAAGGTGCTGCCCTGGCCCGGTATGCTGCTGGCACCGGCGGTGCCGCCCATCAGGCCGGCCAGGCGGCGGGTGATTGCCAGGCCCAGGCCGGTGCCGCCATATTTGCGGGTGGTCGTGTTGTCGACTTGTTCGAAGGCGGAAAACAGCCGCGGCAGTGCGTCGGCGGCGATGCCGACGCCGGTATCCTCGACCGTGAAGCGAAGCAGCACGCTGTGCGCGTCTTCCTCGATGAGGCCGGCTTGCAGGGTGACGCTGCCTGTTTCGGTGAATTTGATCGCATTGGCCGCGTAATTGAGCAATGCCTGCTGCAATGCCGTCTGGTCGCCAAGCAGTCCTTCGGGCAGTTCGCCGGGCCGGGCAATGAACTGGAGATGCTTGGCCTGGGCGCGTTCCTGCAACATCGACAGGACATTGGCGAAGACGCTTTCGATCCGGACCGGGCTCTCGCTCAGGGTGACCTTGCCGGCTTCGATCTTCGACAGTTCAAGGATCGCATTGATGATGCCGAGCAGATGCTCGCCGGCTGCCTCGAGTTTGTCCATCCTGGCGACTTGTTCCGGATTGAGGCCGCTGCGGCGAATCAGGTAGGCCATGCCGGTAATCGCATTGAGCGGCGTGCGGATTTCATGGCTCATGTTGGCGAGAAAGGCGCTTTTGGCGATGTTGGCGGCTTCGGCGGCCTCCTTGGCGGTCGACAGTTCCGTCGTGCGTTTTTCCACCAGTTGCTCTAGGTGCTTGCGGTATTCGGCCAGTTCTTCCTCGGCCCGCTTGCTGTCGGTAATGTTGCGGGTGATCGAGAGCAGGCAGGTGACGCCGTTCAATTCCATGCGCGAGGCGGAGAACAGGCCCCAGAAGGTGCTGCCGTCCTTGCGCCGGAAGAGCGCCTCGAAATTGAGCACCTGATCGCCGCTGCTGAATTGCCGGCTGAAACGCTGGCGATCCTCCGGGGGAGCCCAGATATTGAGTTCCAGCGAGCTGCGCCCGATCAGTTCGCTGGCCTGGTAGCCGGACATGTCGACAAAGGCGCGATTGACGTCGAGGTAGCAGCCTTCCTTCAGCGTCGTGATGGCGATGGCGTCGAGCGTGGTCTGGAAGGCCGTGCGGTAGCGTAGCTCGCTGTCGGTGAGTGCCTGGCGTGAGCGGACGATGTCGGTAATGTCGCGGAAATACCAGACGCGTCCGAGATACTCGCCAGCGGCGCTGCGCAGGGGGCTGGAGTGACGCTTCAGGCTGCGCCCGTCGACCAGGCTGATCTCGCAGTTGTCTTCGAGTGCGGGATTGGCATACAGCTCGCGCACCCGTTGCAGGAAGAGCTCCGGTTGCGCAACCCGGTGCAGTGCCTGCTCAAGGAAGGGATCGTCGGAGACGTTGGCCGGGGTGTCGAGCGGATAGTCCGGCTGGGCAATCCGCCAGACTTCGAAAAAACGCTTGTTGACCGACACGATATGACCATCGTGATCAACGACGAGAATCCCGTCCGGGCTTTCGTCGAGAATGGCCTTGTGCAAAGAGGCGCGAAACTCCTTGCTGCGATTTTGCTGCGAACCCATGTGCCGTTACTCCCTGGCCGGCGTTGGCTTGTCTGTCTGAATTGTACGCGCTTCCCCGACCCATGAACGCCGGGGAAGCGCCAGCGGGCTGCCTCAGTCGGCGAAGTTGGGGGCGCGTTTCTCGCGTTGCGCGGCGATGCACTCGCCGAGGTCGCCGGAGAGCAACAGGGCGGCATTCCAGGTCGCGACGTAATTGAGGCCGTCGGCGATGCTGTGCTCGCGGCTGTAGTTCATGACCTCCTTGAGGCCGCGCGTCGCGAGTGGCGACTTGGCGGCGATGCTCGCAGCGATGTCGCGCACGCCAGCGGTCAACGCTTCGGAGGAGGCAAAAACGCGATTGACCAGGCCGATTTTGCCCGCTTCGGCAGCGTCGACCGTCCGGCCGGTGTACGCCAGTTCGCGCGCGATGCCGTCACCGACCAGACGCGGCAGGCGTTGCAGGGTGCCGACGTCGGCGACCATGCCGAGGTCGATTTCCTTGATCGAGAACACGGCATCCTCGGCGGCATAGCGCATGTCGCAGCAGGTGACGAGATCGAGCGCGCCGCCGACGCAGGCGCCCTGGATCGCGGCCAGCACCGGTTTGCGGCAGCGCTCGATGGCGGAGAGGCAGTCCTGCAGGTCGAGGATCAGGCGGCGCAGGGCTTCGCGACTGCGCGCGCCGTCCGGATGGGCGATGCGCTGCTGGATGCTGCCCAGCATGGCGAGGTCGATGCCGGCGCAGAAATTGCGCCCGGCGCCGGCGAGGATGGCGACACGCGCTTCCGGGGTGCTGTCGACCCAGTCGAAGGCCTGGCGGATTTCCTGCCACATCGCATCGTGCATGGCGTTCGACTTGTCCGGCCGGTTGAGGCGGATCTCGGCAATGCCGTCGGCGAGGTGCAGGGTGAGGCTGGTGAATTCGGGGTGTTGCATGCGGCTGTCTCCTTGTTTGTTATGCCGGAGACTTTAACCCGAAGGCAGGATGCCGCGAAGCCCTGTCTATTCGCTGAAGCTGACCAGATCGATGTCGGCGGCCGCCTGGCGCAGCGGCAGCAGCGCCTGGTAGGCCGGCGAGTCGTACCAGCGGTCGACGCTCGCCAGATCGGGAAAACGGATCACCACGGTGTCGGCATGCGCATGCGTGCCGGCGAGCAGCCGGCCGCGCTGGCCGCGAAAGACCAGCTCGGCGCCGAAGGGCGCCAGCGTGGCCGGCACCCGGGCGCGGTATTGCGCCCATTGGTCGGCGTCCTTGACCGTGATGTGGCCGATGACCAGCGCGCTCATGCGGCGTTCTTGCCTTTTTGCCAGAGCACGTCACCGCGCCCGCCGGCACGGTTGAGGACGCGGCCGAGAATGAAGAGCAGGTCGGAGAGGCGGTTGATGTAGCGGCGCGCCGGCTCGGAGAGCGGCTCGGCGGCGTGCAGGCGGACCATCGAGCGCTCGGCGCGGCGGCAGACGGTACGGCTCAGGTGGGCCAGTGCAGCGGCGCGCGTGCCGCCGGGCAGGATGAATTCCTTGAGCATGGGCAGGTCGGTGTTGAATTCGTCGGCCAGTTCTTCGAGGCGGGCGACCTGGGCATCCTTGATGATGTTCATGCCGGGCAGGCAGAGTTCGCCGCCGAGATCGAACAGATCGTGCTGGACGTCGAGCAGGGCGGCACGCACGGCGGCCGGCAGTTCTTCGCAGAGCAGCACGCCGAGGCCGGAATTCAGTTCGTCGATTTCGCCGATGCTGTCGATGCGCAGGCTGTCCTTGGTCGTCCGGCTGCCATCGCCGAGCCCGGTAGTGCCGGCGTCGCCGGTGCGGGTGACGATCTTCGACAGGCGGTTGCCCTTGCGTTCGCTGTCCGTATTGTTCTGGTTGTCGCTCACGGTCTCTCTCCTTGGTTGTCGGCGGATTATACTTTTGGCTCAGCCACAGACTGTCATCGTCATGCCAAAGTTCGCCGCCAACCTGAGTTTTTTATTTGCCGACCGGCCTTTCCCCGAACGTTTCGCGCTGGCCGCAGCGGCCGGCTTCGGCGGGGTCGAGTATCTCTTTCCCTACGAGCATTCGCCGCATGACATCGCGGAATGGCTGCAGGCGAGCGATCTGGAGCAGGTGCTGTTCAACCTGGCGCCCGGCGACTGGGCGGCCGGCGAGCGCGGTCTGGCCTGTCTGCCGCACCGCCAGGGCGAGTTTGCCGAGAGCGTCGAGCAGGCGCTCGAATACGCCGTCGTGCTCGATTGCGAGCGGGTGCATTGCATGGCCGGCCTCTCCCCGGCCGGCGTGGCCGAGGCCGAACTGGAAGCAACCTATATCGCCAACCTGCGTTACGCCGCCGACCGGCTGGCCACGGTCGGCGTCACGGTGATGATCGAGCCGATCAATAGTCGCATCGACATGCCGGGTTACTGGCTGGATGATGTGGCGAAGGGTTTTCGCCTGCTGGCGGCGGTCGACCGTCCGAACGTCAAATTGCAGTACGACATCTACCACGCCCAGATCATCGCCGGCGATCTGGCGCGCACGCTGGAAGCCAACATCGGGCAGATCGGCCACATCCAGATTGCCGACAATCCTGGTCGGCATGAGCCGGGGACCGGCGAGATCAACTATCCCTATTTGTTCGCGTTGCTTGACCGGCTCGGTTACGCCGGCTGGGTTGGCTGCGAATACAGGCCGCTGACGACGACCGAAGCCGGTCTTGGCTGGCTAAAGAAGTAGGCGCTCACACGACGCGGTTGCGGCCGCGTCGCTTGGCGGCATAGAGCTTGCCGTCGCATTCGGCGATGACATCGCGAACCAGGCTGGTGTCTACAAAGGTGTAGGTGGCCGGGGCGATTTCGGTTACGCCGAAACTGGCGCTGAGCGGGATAGCCGGTTCGCCGGGCAGCGGGTTGTCGTGAATGCGCTGGCGCAGTTTTTCGGCGAGCAGGTGGGCCTGGGCGTTACCGGTCGACGGTGCGACGAGCAGGAATTCCTCGCCGCCGTAGCGGAAGACGAGATCGGACTGGCGCAGCGTGTCGCGGACGATACCGGCGATGTGCTCGAGCGCCCGGTCGCCGGTGTTGTGGCCGTACCTGTCGTTGAGTTTCTTGAAGTGATCGAGGTCGAACATGATGACGCAGAAGGCCGATTCGGTGGCCTTGGCGATTTCCATCTGGTTGACCAGGACGCGGTCGAGAAAGCGGCGGTTCAGGAAGCCGGTCAGCGGGTCCTTGTTGTACACGCTCATGATGACGATGCTGTTGAGCAGCGAGATTTCGTTGCCGAGTTCGAGCGAGTAGGTTTCGGCTTTTTTCAGCAGCGCGTAGATGGGCCCGCTGGCCCGGCGGTGAGCCATGATTTCGGCGACTTCGAGTACGACATGGTGCAGCGACTCGTGCAGTTTTTCGATCTGGGCGATATGGCTCTTGTCGCGGATCAGCTTGCTGCCTTCGCCGTTCAGCCAGGAGCCGAACTGGCATTGCGCGTGGTCGAGTTCCGGCATCAGTTCCGGGGCGCGTTGGCGCGCGGCTTCGACCAGCTGGGCGATCCATTCGAGGTGGCTCTCGAAATAAGTGAGGATGTTCTTGTCACTGAGCGCCTGGATGTGACTCAGGCGCAGGTGGTTGCGCGTGCCCAGGCGATTGAGGAAGACGCGCAGGTAGATGCTGGCGAACTCTTCCTCCATGTCTTCAAAGAGCGTAATCAATTGGCGCGCCCGCTCCAGATCGCCACGAGCGAGCTCAAGCTTGATGATCAGGTTGCGCAGGACGCCGAACTGGTGTGCGAAGAGCATGAAGGGCGTGCCTTCGCCGGCCAGTTGCTCAAGCATCGCATGGCACTGGTTTTCATCCTCGCTGACGAGGGCTCTGACGAGGCAATTCTTGATATGCGGCCAGGCGACATTGACGCTTTCAACGACGACCGCCTCGTCGGGCGGGGCGCTCTCCAGTTGCGCATCGAGCTCCTGCAGTAGCGAGCTGAGCAGGGCTCGGGTGTCGGGGGCTGTCCAGAGGTTCATTCGTCATCTTTCCTGTGATCCGCGTCGCGGGTGCCATGCAGGGGAGGTTGGCGCAGATCGGCTAAGTCCGTGATTGGCTTGCATTTTTATGCCGCCAATAAAGCGCGCGATTATAGAGGGAAGGCGCCCGCCAAGTGGGTAAAAATATGTTGTTTCGGGCATGCAAAAAAGCTGTTTATGTCATTGGCAAATTGCTGTCCTGGCTTGCGGCGTATGCCGTCCGGGAATCTGCGCGTGACCCCTCTTTTTGCCTTCGCCCACGGTTTAGAATGCATGGATGGAGACCGCCGAAAACACTTTCCAGACTGATCGCAAGGCCCTCGCCGAGCGCCTCAAGGCCATTCTGCCGGCGCATTGCCTGCTGGTCGATGACGAGGATTTGCGCCCCTACGAGTGCGATGGCCTGACCGCCTACCGCGAATTGCCGCTCGCCGTCTGCCTGCCGGAAAGCGAGGCGCAGGTGGTCGATATCCTGTGGACCTGTCACCAGCTCGGCGTGCCGGTGGTGGCGCGCGGTGCCGGCACCGGTCTGTCGGGTGGGGCGATGCCGCATGCCCAGGGCGTCGTGCTGTCGATGGCGCGTTTTAACCGGATTTTGCGCGTCGACCGGTTGGCGCGTCTGGCGGTGGTTCAGCCCGGCGTGCGCAACCTCGCCGTGTCGGAAGCGGCGGCGCCGTACGGCCTGTATTACGCGCCCGATCCCTCGTCGCAGATTGCCTGCACGCTGGGCGGCAATGTTGCCGAAAATTCGGGCGGCGTGCATTGCCTGAAATACGGCCTGACCGTGCACAACATCCTGCGCATCCGGGTGGTCAGCATCGAGGGCGAGGTTTTCGAGATCGGTTCCGAAGCGCCCGATGCGCCCGGTTACGACCTGCTTGCCCTGCTCATCGGTTCGGAAGGCATGCTTGGCGTGGTCACCGAAGTGACCGTCAAGCTGGTGCCCAAGCCGGCGCTGGCGCAGGTCGTGATGGCCTCCTTCGACCAGGTCGGCAAGGCCGGCGAGGCAGTGGCGGCGATCATCGCCGCCGGCATCATTCCGGCCGGTCTCGAGATGATGGACAAGCCGGCGACGGCGGCGGTCGAGCCCTACGTCAAGGCGGGTTACGACCTCGCTGCGGCGGCCATCCTGCTCTGCGAATCAGACGGCACGCCGGAAGAGGTCGCCGAGGAGATTTCCCGCGTCACGGCGGTGTTGACCGCGGCCGGCGCGCGCGACATCCGCGTCTCGCAATCGGAAGCCGAACGCCTGCGCTTCTGGGCCGGGCGCAAGGCGGCGTTTCCGGCGGTCGGGCGGATCACGCCCGATTATTACTGCATGGACGGCACGATTCCGCGCAAGCGCCTGGCTGAAATGCTGGCTGCGATTGCCGCCATGGAGAAGAAATACAAGCTGCGCTGCGCCAATGTCTTTCATGCCGGCGACGGCAACCTGCATCCGCTGATCATGTATGACGCGGCCAAACCGGGCGAGTGGACGCGGGCCGAGGCCTTCGGCGCGGAAATCCTCGAACTGTCGGTGCGTCTCGGCGGTTCGATCACCGGCGAGCACGGGGTCGGCATCGAGAAGATCAACCAGATGTGCGTGCAGTACAAGACGCGCGAGCTGGAAGTCTTTCATCGCATCAAGGCCGCCTTCGACGAGCGCGGCCTGCTCAATCCCGGCAAGGCTGTGCCCAGCCTGCATCGCTGCGCCGAATACGGGCAGATGCATGTGCATCATGGCGAACTGAAATTTCCCGAACTGGAGCGGTTCTGATGCGCCTCAGCGATCTGGTGGCCGAGATGATCGGGGCCGCAGCCAACAACGAGCCCCTGCGCATCCGTGCTGGCGGCAGCAAGGATTTCTACGGCGGCATGCTGGCCGGCAAGCTGCTCGATGTTTCCGCACATCGCGGCATCGTTGCTTACGAACCGACCGAGCTTTATGTGACGGCGCGCTGCGGTACGCCGCTGGTCGAAATCGAGGCCGCGCTGGCCGAGTGTGGCCAGATGCTGGCTTTCGAACCGCCGCATTTCGGCCGGGCGACGCTGGGCGGTTGCGTCGCGGCCGGGCTGGCCGGGCCACGCCGGCAGCAGGCGGGCGGCGTGCGCGATTTCGTGCTCGGCGTGAAGCTGGTTGACGGACGCGGGCTGGTGCACGATTTTGGCGGCCAGGTCATGAAGAATGTCGCCGGTTACGACGTCTCGCGCTTGCTCGCGGGCAGTCTCGGCACCCTGGGCGTACTCGCCGAGGTCACGCTGAAAGTCCTGCCGCGGCCGCGCGCCGAGCAGACCCTGCGCTTCGATCTGGATGAAGGCGCCGCGCTGGCCCTGCTCAACGAATGGGGCGGGCAGCCCTTGCCGGTTTCGGCCTCGTTCTGGTCGGCCGGGCAGCTCTGGTTGCGCCTGTCCGGTGCACAGGCCGCGGTGGCCAGCGCAGTGGCGCGCCTGGCGGACCAGTTTGGCGGCCAGACGGTCGACGGCGAAAAACACTGGATTTCCGTGCGCGAACAGACGCATCCGGCTTTTGCCGGCACCTGCCTGTGGCGCCTGGCGCTGCCGACGACGACCCCGGCGCTCGGCCTTGATGGCCTGGGTGCGATCGAGTGGGGCGGCGGCCTGCGCTGGTATGCCGGCGACGCTGTCCCGGCGGCCGTGCTGCGCGAGCGGGCAGAGCAGGCCGGCGGGCATGCCGTGCTCTACCGCGCGCCGGAATCGCTGCGCTGCCTGGAGGGCGCCTTCGCGCCGCTGGCGCCGCCCTTGCTGGCGCTGCACCGGCGCCTGAAAAAGAGTTTCGACCCGCAGGGCATTCTCAACCCCGGTCGTCTGTACGCGGAGTTCTGATGGATAGCCGCGTCACCGACACCCTGCGTCAGACCCGCGCCGGCCAGATCGCCGAGGACATCCTGCGCAAGTGCGTGCACTGCGGTTTCTGCACGGCGACCTGTCCGACCTACCAGTTGCTGGGCGACGAGCTGGACGGGCCGCGCGGGCGCATCTACCTGATCAAGCAATTGCTCGAAGGCAAGGAAGTGACGGCGAGGACGCAGCTGCACCTCGATCGCTGCCTGACCTGCCGTTCCTGCGAGACGACCTGTCCCTCCGGCGTGCAATACGCGCATCTGCTCGATATCGGGCGCGAGGTGCTGGCGGCGCAGTTGCCGCGGCCGCGCGCCGAAGCGCTGAAACGCCGTCTGCTGCGCGCGGGCCTGACCCGGCCGCGCCTGTTCGGCACGGCGATTCGCCTTGGTCGCATGTTGCGTCCCTTGCTGCCCTCCGGCCTGGCCGACAAGCTGCCGCGTCCGGCG
This sequence comes from Quatrionicoccus australiensis, assembly GCF_020510525.1. NCBI lineage: Bacteria > Pseudomonadati > Pseudomonadota > Betaproteobacteria > Rhodocyclales > Azonexaceae > Quatrionicoccus > Quatrionicoccus australiensis. Next base: position 3,416,009 of record NZ_CP075188.1, on the reverse strand, counting down.
CCCGGTGCCAGTCGTGGCAAGCCGGTCGGCGGCCGGCACCCGCGCCGCATGCTGTTGCTTGCAGGTTGCGTGCAGCCGGCGCTGGCGCCCAATATCAATGCGGCGACGATGCGGGTGTTCGACCGGCTCGGTATCGAGTTGTTCGAGGAGGCCAAGGCCGGCTGTTGTGGTGGCGTACGTTTCCATCTCGACGATCAGGCCGGCGCGAAGGTCGACATGCGGCGCAATATCGATGCCTGGTGGCCGCATGTCGAGGCCGGGGTCGAGGCGATTGTCGTCACCGCATCGGGTTGCGGCGTGCAGGTGCGCGATTACGCTCATGTGCTGGCCGACGATACGGTCTACGCCGAAAAAGCGGCCAAAATCAGCGCGCTGTGCCGTGATCCATCGGAAGTCCTGTGCGCCGAGCGAGCCGCCCTGTTGTCGCTTTTGCCAGATGATCAACCGCTTCGCGAACGGCTGGCTTTTCACGCACCGTGTACACTGCAGCATGGTTTGCAGATTCGCGGCGTGATCGAGGATCTGCTGCAGGCGGCTGGCTTTGTCCTGACGCCGGTGGCCGATGCGCATTTGTGCTGTGGTTCGGCGGGGACGTATTCCCTTTTGCAGCCGGAATTGTCGGTGCAGTTGCGTAACCGGAAACTGGCTGCGCTTGATGCTGGCGGTCCGCTCCTGATCGCCACGGCCAATATCGGCTGCCTGACGCACTTGCAGGCGGGCAGCATGCTGCCCGTCCGGCACTGGATAGAATTGATGGATGAGGTGATGGTTTGAGCGGAACATCGGTAAACGAGGCGGTCAGGACGCTGGGCGAAGAAGATGCCAAAAAGATCAAGCGTCTGCTCGAACGGGGGGTCAAGATTCCGCCGCAGCCGCGGGTCATGCAGGAGCTTTTCAAGCTGCTGCAGCAAAAGGAATTCGATATCCGCGTGTTGTCGCGGGTGATCAACCAGGATCCCGGCATCACCGCCATGCTCTTCAAGGTGGTGGGCAGTGCGGCTTACAAGCAGCACCAGCCCTTTGAGACGGTCGAGCAGATCCTGCACGCCGTCGGCGTGCGCCAGACGGCCAACCTGGTACAGGCCGTGGCGCTGGCCGGCATGGGCGACATCAAGAAGAATCCGCGTGTGTACGAGGCCTTCTGGGCGCGTTCGCAGGCGGTGGCGCAGATCGCCATGCTGATTGCCGACGACCGCATCGCCGTCTGCAACATCTTCCCGGATCAGGCCTACCTCGCCGGGATTTTTCACGATTGCGGCGTGCTCCTGCTGCTGCAGCGCTTCACCGCCTATTGCGCCGAGATGCACCTGGGTGAGCCGGGACGCTGGGTCGATCTGGCCGACGAGGATCGCAAGTTCAGTGCCGATCATTGCGTGGTCGGCTACATCGTCGCCCGTCACTGGCATCTGCCCGACTTCATCTGCGATGCCATCCGCTATCACCACGACATCCGTGAGCTGGGCATGCATGCCTCGCGCACGATGGTGGCCATCCTGCAGTTGGCGATCGAAATCTATTATCGCGAGCAGCGCATTCGCAATACCGAATGGGATCGGGTCAAGGACGAGGTTCTGCCTGAACTCGGCCTGGGCGAAGACTCCCTGCCTGAATTTGTCGACGTCATCATCGAGCGTTTCCAGGCAACGCAGCACTGATGCAAGACGGGTCAAGCATGCTTTGGGTTAATTTTGTGTAAAGCTTTGTATATCCCTTTCATGATAATCTTCTCCGGATCAAGGAGAGGGTAATGCCGTTAGCAATTGACGCGTGTGCAGCACAGCACCAGGGGGATCGCAAGGAGCAACAGGATCGTCTGGCCATTCTGCCGCATGCCAAAAAAAAGGGTGTCGCACTGGTCGTTGTCGCTGACGGCATGGGCGGACATACCGGGGGAGCCCTGGCCGCCGAGCAGGTGTTGCACACGGCGAAAACCACCCTCGAACATTTCGCACCGGCGGAAGAAAGTCCGCGCGTCCTGCTTGAAAATAGCATGCGTGAAGCGCATACGATGATCAAGGCATCGCGCTTCATGAACGAAAAGGATCCGCACAGCACGGCCGTCATGCTGCTGCTGCAGCCGGGCAAAGTGACCTGGGCGCATTGCGGTGACAGTCGCCTGTACCGCTTCCATGACGGGAAACTGGTCCGCCGTACGGTCGACCATTCCTATGTCGAACATTTGGTCGCCAATGGCCGGATCACCGCCGAGCAGGCGCTGACGCACCCCAATCGCAATGTCCTGCTGACTTCGCTGGGCGGGCAGGAAGACCCCAAATTCGATTTTGCCGAGGCCGAAGACATTGCCGGCGGCGATGCTTTCGTGCTCTGCTCGGACGGCCTCTGGGCCTATTTCGACGATGCCGAACTGGGCCGCATCGTGGCGGAAAACTCGGCGCGCAATGCCTGTGAAATTCTGATCGATCACGCCCGGGCTCGGGCTGCCGGCAGCGGCGACAACATCTCGCTGGCCATCATCAAGCTGGTCGAAGTGCCGGCCGAAAAGCCGAAGGCCCCCGTCGGTTTCGTGCCGCGCCGGCCCGGCTGAGTTTTCCTTGCTTCGCGTGAGATGGATGTAGAAACGGCGCCTTCGGCGCCGTTTTGATTTACTGCTTGCGACCCAGGCCGCCGAGCAGGGCGGCGACCACCCGCTTGGGTTTGTGCGGGTCGATCTTGGCCGGTGCCTGCGGCGAATCCGGCACGTCGCTGCGCGGACTGGTGTCCTCGTAAGGCTTGCTGAAGTCGAAACCGTCGGCAGCGATCATCGGGTTGCGGCGCGCCGGGCGGCGCTCGTGGCGGTCGCCGCGATCATTGCGATCAGCCCGCTCGTTACGCTCGCCACGCTCCGGGCGCTGGGCAACGGGGGCCTTGGTCGGGGCGGCGGCAGGGGCGCTGCGCTTTTTCTTGTTGCCCGGCGGGTATTCGTATTCCGCTTCCGGCTCGAAACCGACAACTTCGACCTGTTCGATCGGGCGCTTGATCAGCTTTTCGATATCGACCAGGTAGCCGACTTCGTGCGCGCTGACCAGCGAAATCGCATTGCCCAGCTTGCCGGCGCGGCCGGTGCGGCCGATGCGGTGCACGTAGTCTTCCGGCGTGTGCGGCAGTTCGTAGTTGATCACATAGGGCAGGTCGTCGACGTCGAGGCCGCGCGCGGCCACGTCGGTCGCGATCAGGGCGTGCGTCTCGCCGGCCTTGAAGGCATCGAGCGCCTTGATGCGTTCGAGCTGGCTCTTGTCGCCGTGAATCGCATCGGCCTGGATGCCGGCACGCTGCAGTTCGCGGGTCAGGCGCGAGCAGCCCTGCTTGGTGCGCATGAAGACGAGGCACTGGCGGATTTCGCTGGATTTCAGCAGCTTGATCAGCAGGCCGCGCTTGCCGTATTCGGAAACCGGATGCACACGATGCGTGATGTTGTCGGAGACCTGGTTGCGGCGGGCGACTTCGATCAGCACCGGTGAACGCAGCATGGTGTCAGCGAGGCGCTTGATTTCCTCGGAGAAGGTCGCCGAGAACAGCAGGCTCTGGCGTTGTGCCGGCAGCATGTTGAGGATGCGCGTGACGTCGGGCACGAAGCCCATGTCGAGCATGCGGTCGGCTTCGTCGAGAACCAGCGCCTGCACCGAGTTGAAGCTGACGCTCTTGTTTTCGACGTGGTCGAGCAGTCGACCGGGTGTGGCGACGAGAATCTCGACACCCTTCTTCAGTTCGGCAATCTGCGGCCGGATATCGACGCCGCCAAAGGCGCACATCGAGCGCAGGTGCGTGTGCTTGCTGTAGGCCTTGACCGATTCATAGACCTGCAGGGCGAGTTCGCGGGTCGGTGCGAGGATCAGGGCGCGTACCGGATGTTTGGCCGGCGACGGGCTGCTGCTCGCAAAGGGCAGGATGCGCTGCAGGATGGGCAGCGTGAAGGCGGCCGTCTTGCCGGTGCCGGTCTGGGCGCCGCCCATGATGTCCTGGCCGCGGATGACGAGCGGAATCGCCTGAGCCTGGATCGGCGTCGGCTTGGTATAACCCTCTTCGAGAACCGCGCGCAGCAGTTCAGGGGCCAGGCCGAGATCGGCAAAGGTAATTTCGGGAGTGGCTTCTGCGGGCAGTTCCGCCGCCGGGGTACTGGCTGCGTCGCCAGCTAACGTATTGATTTCAGACATGGGTCGGGATTATACGCCTAGCTGTCGGCAGACACGCGCTTCAAGTGCGCCCGGATTTGGCAATCGTACCGGTGAATATCATCGAGAAGATTTATCGAACCTCGCAATCGACGTTTGATGACTTGCTCGAGCCAGGCGCTGTCGTTGTCGTCGAAGAGCTGAATGAAGGCGACGGGAGGAACTTGAGGCCGGGGTTCTTCGGCACAACCACAGGGGCTTGTGTCGGGCTTGGTGTGAAGCCGAATTGCCCGGGAGAAAAGTTTTGCGTCCCGCCTTTGTTGCTCATATTAATCATGCCGTCGATTACCTGGACATATATGCCCGGTGGCAATGCTGGTGTGGTAGTTGGTACGACTTGCGCCAATTTCATTGGCACGATGCGCGCGGCAAGCGGCATATCGCTGCGCGTGGCCAGCGGCGACCAGTCAAGTGCTGCCGTGCTGGCCAGCAGGAAAGCCCGCCGCGCGGCCAATGATTCGGCACTCGCTTCGCGATATTGCACGATCACCGTCGCACTCTGCATCGCGATGTCGGCCAGCGGCGTCTTCAAGACAACGCGATCGATGCTGCGTTTACCGAGTAAACCGGCGGTCGACCGTACGCCGCCTCGAACCAGCGTCAGGTTGATGTGGTCGGCCTGCGGCTTATCGGGGTCATACGAGAAGCGATCAACGGTCAACGCCGTATTCGGTTGCAAAATCAGCTGGCTGCCATCGCTGAAGCGGATCTGCGCGTAGCCCTTCTTTTGGCTGGCCAAGGTATCGCCGGATTCGACCGTGGATTTCACCGCCAGCACCCGCGTCGTGCCATCCGCTCTCGTTGCCAGCAACGGGCCGCTGAGGAGCGCAACCGTGCCGACCGTCGGTCCGGCAAGCACCGGTAGACCTGCGCACATCGGCGCGAGGAGTAGCCAGGATTTAATTGCAAAATGCTTTTTTGATTTGGTCATTTTTGCTTCCATTTTCTTGGCTGGAGGTGCTCCCACTCGGGGTGGTGCCCTTCTTGTCATCGCTGGTCAGGGTTTTGTCGTCCGCCGATGACACATTGCTGGTGGTGCCAAGCGTGCTGTCCGGGGCCTGACTCGTTGGCGAAAGCGTAGTGCTTTGGGGCGACTCTTTGATCGTCCTGATCACCTCGTTACTGGCTTGCTGGACCGGTTTGACGGGTTCGCTGGCGGAGGGGGGGGACAACAACAGGCACAGCGCCGATTGGGGGGCGATGCTGCACATATCGGCCGATGGCGGTGGGGGCGATGGTGTGGTGGTGGAGTCGTTCAGGGTCACCGCTCCGCCGCTCAACACGCTGCCGCCGCTGACATTGATCTTGCCGCTGCCGCTCGCCGTCCCGCCGCCGTTATTGTTGGCCGAGAAGACCATGGCACCGCCATGCGTCGTGATCGAGGCATTGATGTTAATGTCGTTGCCTGCCTGAGCGGTCAGTCCGATGCCTGCGCCAGTCACATTGATCGCGTCAAGGAAATTGATGTCGTGTGTCGCCTGCAGGATGACGTTTGCGTTGGCGTTGGATAGTTGCGACGAATTAAGGAAGGAATCGGCGCCGCCGTTGAAGGCGAGGGAGGCAAACGTCGCGGAATTAGCCAGTGGGGATGAATCGACACCGGACGCGATAGTGATGTTGGTTGGGTCAAGCAGCCACTGGCCGTTATGTCCGTGGGCAGCCCTGGCGTCGACGCGAATGCCGGCGACATCGAGGTAGTGTCCGGATGTTTCAATGAACCCGCCATTGCCTGAAAGCGCCCCGCCGCGCGCCGACAGCGAACCGTATACCTGCGCTGTCCTGTCGCCCCAGACGATCAGCTTGCCGCCGTTGCCGCTGGCGATGGCATCGGTCGAAATCTTCGCGTCCTGGCCAATGTAGACCTGCTGCGCATTCGTGATCGCGGTGTTTTTGCCCTGGTAATCACCGCCGATAAGTACCGTGCCGCCGCCTGTTTGTCCGCTGGCTTCGACGCGGGCATCGCCGATGAGGCCGACCTGTTCGCCGAGCACCTGAATTTCGCCACCGCTACCGGCGCCGCTGGCGGTGGTCGTGCTGCCCGCTTCCAGCAGCGTGGTGCGGCTTGCCTTCAGGATGATCTTGCCGTTTTCGCCAACGACCGCGCTGTTGGCGTTCAGCGTGCCGCGTTGATTGATCAGCGCGGCGTAGATGCCGATCTTGCCACCTTGCGCCACGATGGTGCCGAGATTCAGCGCCTGGTCGGAAGCCGCGGAAACGACGACATGCATGTCCGGATTGCTCGTGTTGGCCAGTTGCACACTGTGCCCTGCGGCCAGCATCACTTCGCCTTGCGGCGAAGTGATGACGCCGCTGTTGCCGACCTCCGGAGCGATCAGGAAGACTTGTCCGCCGGACAGGGTGGTGATCGCTCCGAGGTTGCTTACCTTGCCGGCTACATCGCCGGCGGCAAACTTGTTCCTGCCTGCCAGAAAGTCGGTATTCGAAATCGCCAGGCTCGATGCGACAAAGCTGGCGACATTGACTTGCGAATCGCGGCCGAACAGGATGCCGTTCGGATTGATCAGGAAGACGCGACCGTTCGACTGCAAGGCGCCCAGTATCCGGCTCGGGTCCTGGCCGGTGATCCGGTTCAGCACGGTGCTGTTGCTGCTTTCCTGGATGAAGCGCGTCAGCTCGCCGGGCTGGATCGAGAAGTTCGACCAGTTGATGATGGTGTTTGGCGTGTTGGTAATCGTGAAAACATTACCCTGCTGCGCAAACGTCGCCTGGCCATGGATCACCGTCGCGCCGGCCGGGTTGGCCAGGACCTTGCCGCTGCTGACGCCGAGGATGAGCGCACCAAGCAGGGCAGCAGAAAGCGGCACTGCGGTCCGGCGGGTGTTCGTTTTGAGGGGCTTCATGGCGTTCCTAAAAAGACAGGCTGAGACGAAGGTGCACACGGTTGTCGCCGGTCCGGGTGTTGGTCGCTTCAGCATGCAGAACATGACCATAATCCACCTGAAAATCGATGTCCTTGCGCCACTGCGCACGTACGCCGATACCTGCGCTGCTGATCGTGGCACTGCGAATCTCGGCCGCTAATGCGTGATTGCGCGAGACATACGCCGTATCGTAAAAAGCCAGCATGCGGCATTGCCAGAGGCCGCCCTTGCACAAGGGCGGCGAATACATTTCGAGGTTGGCGACTGCGCCAGAGTCGTTCGCCACTTCACGCTCCTCAAAACCGCGCACGGTGGACGCTCCGCCCACACCGAATTGCTCGCCGGGAATCAAGGCGTCGCGGGTGTATTGTCCGTTGACGATGGCGCGTACCAGCCAGTCGCCCGGTAGTGCTTGTGTCCCGCTGGCGCTGACGCGCAGCAGCGTGTAATCGTCGGTCGCACCCGCGCGGGCCGCAGTGAAATACTGCTGGTCGCCACGTGATCCGCCGGGAATGTTGTGCAGTAATGTTGCACTGAAGCCGGCGTCGCCGGCTGCCAGTGTCCAGGCGCCCTGGTAGGCAAGGCTGAGCGGATGCACGGTAACGTCGTTACCCAGTTCGGTTCCCAGCAGTTGCATGCTGTTCCTGTAGGCCTTGTAATCGAGACCGTAAACGAGTTTCGAGGCGTAATTGCCAGCCGTGGCCAGATTGTGGTTATAGCGCGTACCCATCACCGAGCCTTTGCCGCTCACCGCGATATTGAAAATTCCGGCGCTGATCGTGCCGCTGTTGACGTCGGAATAGGCACCGAAGAAGTCGATCGAGTCGCCAAGTGCATAGAGCGGTATGTGATAGCCGAAGCCGTACACGCTGACCTTGCTCGGCTTTTCCAGCGAGGTCGTGTACTGCAGGCTCAGCACATGATCGAGCCCAAACAGGTTGGCGTTTTGCAGAAGGATGCCGGCGCGGCTTCTGCCCGTCGATACGCTGCCTGTGTTGTCAAGATTGATGCTCGTGGTCCATGTTCGCTCGTCCGCTACGCTCAGCGTCGCATCGATCGTATCGTCCTGTGCCCCGCCTTTCATCTTCAGTACGACTTTTTTGGCCGGGTTTTCGTTGGCCAGCTTCAGGCTCTTCGAAACTGCTGCGATGTCCGGCGTTTCACCCTCGCGCAATGCGGGCAATGCGTTGCGGATGTTCGGCGTATCAAAATGCCGGTTTCCTTCGACCGTAACGTGTCCGATCCTGGTTTGTACGACATTCAGGACCACGACGCCTTTATCCAGCTCCTGCTCCGGTAAATCGACACGGATCAATTGATAGCCGCGCGCATGATAAGCCGCTTCCAAGGCCTCCAGCGCCCGCATGATGTCGGCAAAGTCCCTTTGTTTTCCGACGAAGGGCAGGGTCAGTCGGTCGATCGATTGCGCTGACAACAGTGTGTTGTCGTGAACGTCAAAGCGATCGATATCAAAACGCGGGGATGTGCCGCCGCTGTCAGCCGCTTCTGCAAGGGCGCGGCCAGCGGTGATCAGCAACGCGCCGACCAGCGCCAGCATTGAGTGGTATTTCATGGGGGGGCCGAGAGCCGTACGGTTATCTTCAACGAGAACAGAGAGCCGACCCTCTACTCTTCGTAGACTCTCGCTTATCCGGAATTCTTGCCCTTCTTCAATCAGACAGATACCAGCGAAACGATGGGGTTAAGCGCTGGATAGACTCTTTTGGTAATGCACCAATTGTCGGCGGGGTTCGGCTCAGGCGATAGTACTGTAAAAGCCTCTGCCGAACCTTCCTGTTTTCCGGTGGGGGCAGGCTGCAGTCCGGAGATGGCTGTCAGGGCAAGCATTTTCGTCTTGCGTTTTGGCTGGCGCAGAAAGCCGTGGGCCTTTGTTGCTCGGGTTGATGCCGTCAGCCGGGACTGTTGGCATTCATTGCCGTGGACTGGGATCAGAGGCCGGCGATCAGGTCTTCAAGCAGCTGGCGGTTGATCGGTTTGACCAGGATGTCGTCAAAGCCGGCGGCGAGGAAGCGTGCCCGCTCTTCGGGAAAGGCGTGTGCGGTATAGGCGAGGATGCGCATTGTCTTGCCGTTCGGGCATTCGCGCAGGCGGGCGCAGGTGTCTTCGCCGGACAGGCCGGGCATGCTGATGTCGAGCAGAACGAGGGTTGGCGAAAAGCTGTTGGCCAGTGCGATGGCGGTTTCGCCGCCTTCAGCTTCGTGTACCGTCCAGCCCTGTTTCTTGAGCAGGGCAATGGCGAGCAGGCGGTTGGTCGGGTGGTCGTCGACGACGAGGGCGTGACGTTCAGTCATGGTTTTCCCCTTGGGGGAGGTAGATGGTGAAAGTGGAACCGATGCCGACGCTGGATTCAAGGGTGATGCGACCACCCATGCGTTCGACCAGCTGCCGGACCAGGGCGAGGCCGAGGCCGGTGCCGCCGTGTTCGCGGGTCAGGAAATTTTCGAGCTGCTTGAATTTTTCGAAGACGGTGGCGTGGTGTTCGGGGGGGATGCCCGGGCCGGTATCGCTGACGGCAAAGGAAATTTCATTGCCGACGGGGGCGACGCGCAGAGAAATCGAGCCATGCTCGGTAAATTTCACGGCATTGCTGAGCAGATTGTTGAGCAACTGGCGCAGGCGGGTGGAATCGGTGATCAGCTGTTCCGGCAGGTCATCGGCAAACTCCAGATGCAGGGCGAGGCCTTTTTCTGCGGCACTGCTGCGATGTACGGCCACGCTTTCATCGATGAAACTGGCGAGGGCGAGTGGTGCGAGGTGGAAGGTCATTTCGCCGGACTCGATCTTGGCCAGGTCGAGAATTTCCGTGACCAGTTGCTGCAGATGTTCGCCGCTGCTGTGAATGATGCTGGCGTACTCCTGCTGGGTTGGATCGGTCAGTTCGAGTTTGAGCAATTCGGCAAAACCGAGAATGCCGTTGAGCGGGGTGCGCAGCTCGTGCGAAACGGTGGCCAGGAAGGCTGACTTGAGGCGGCTCGCCTCTTCTGCCTTTTCGCGCGCCTCTTCCAGACGTTTGAATGACTCTTCGACCGAGTCCGCCATGTTGTTGAAGGAACTAGCCAGTTCGCCCATTTCATCGGCTGAACGGGCATCGAGCCGATGCTTCAGGTCACCCTGCTGGAAGGCATGGATGCCGGAAATCATCCGGGTGATGCGCCCGGTCAGCAGGTTGGCCATCCACACGGCGACGCCGATGACGAGAACGATCATCAGCAGGGTCGAACCCCAGAGGCCGATGGCCGTTGCAGTCAGGCTCTTCTGGATGTCATCGAGCATTTCGCTGCGCTGTGTCTTGAAACTGGCGTCCTTTTCGTTGACCAGGGTGTTGATCTTGGCGGCGGTTTCGGTGGCTGCCTTGTGGAACTCATCGACATTGGCGCCGATCGTGACGAAGCCGAAGCCCTGCGGTGTCTTTCCGTACTGGCCGGTGTAATAGGGGATGGCGGCAGCGGTAGTCAGCTTCCAGAGGCCGGAGAAGAAAATGACGAAGGAGCCGGAGCCGCCATGCTCGGTCACTGCATTCCAGCCATCGCATTGCGGCGAAAAGTTCAGGTAGCGGCAGTCGAGGCCGAGCGTGCCGGCCTTGACCAGTTCCCTGGCCGGCTTGCGCTTGAGATTCTGGTCGCGGAAGGGCGGGACGCTAGCGAGGAATTCGTCGGCCGGCTTGCCGCTTTGCTGCCACTCGGCGTACAGCTCCTCGTCCATCCATGGGGTTGCCGGGCGACCGGTCTGCGCGTCGTAGCCGACGATCATGTAGTCGCGCGGATGCGAGATCGAGCGGCTCTTGTGATCCCAGATGAAGGCGTAGTTGCCCTTAATGGCATCGGCAATCGGCGTGTAGCGCTCCTCGGTCGGCATCAGGCGATCGGAGAACTGGCGGATGTGGTCGTGGTCGAGGGCCAGGGTCACGTAGCCGCTGATCTGGCCATTGCGGACGACCGGCATGGCCCAGCGCACGATGCCGCGGAAACGCTTGCCGACCGGATTCTCGGTGCCGGCATAGGCCGACTCTTGTGGCTTGAACGGCTTGCCCGCCTTCTCCAGCGTAGCCGGCAGGTAGGGGCCGGCGAGCTGGGTCGGGACATAGGCGCCGATGACGTCGGAAACGTAGATCTCGCCGGGTTTCAGCTTTTTCAGCTCGGGGAAATAGCTTTCTGCCCGGACGAAAGTGTTGCGCCGGTCGACGACGTTTTTCAGGCCTTTTTCAGTCAGGTCGCCGCGCGTGACCTTGATCTTTTCCTGTCCATCGAGGCCGACATAAGTCATTTCGACAAACAGCGGCCGTTGCTCGGCTTCACCGAAGTATTCGGGGGGCCTGGCATGAAAATCCTTGGCGTTATCCGGCAGGATGGGACGGGTGACCTTGGCTTCACGCAGCGGCGCTTTTTCCGGTACCCAGGATTTGCCGTCTTCTGCCAGTTGCCATGGGCCATGGTGGTGCAAGGTCCGGGTGCGCTCGGCCAGGAAGTTTCTGAAGGCCGTTTCCGACGGCTCAAGCCCGGCTGCAAGGCGGATGTCGTGATCGCGGTCGTAGAGGAAGGCGGCGATTTCCTTTGCCGCATCGGTGGTCAGCGACTCGATCGCTTCGCGCGAACGCAGGTCAAGGGCCCGGATGGAGTCGTCGGTGACGGTTTTGCCGACCGACTTGATGCTGTCGAGCATCGCATTCGCCATGCCGCCAGCCCTGGTTGAAACTTCTTCGCCCAGTTGCTGCGCGGCATGCCAGGCAAACCAGGCCAGCAGAACCAGCGGAACAACCTTGATGACGACAAAGATTGCGATCAGCTTGCCACGGATGCCGGCAAAAAGAGCGGGTAGTTTCAAGTCTCCACCTCCGGTTTCCCCCGCGTTCTGATGGCGGAGCTAATCAATGTTTTTCGGCAGGTTTTTCTTCGGCCGGGGCGGCGCTCTTGGCTTCTTCCTTGGAACTACCTTTTTCGCTTTCTGGTTCCGTTGCTGCTGCTGCCGCTTCGGCTTTCTTGCGCTTTTTGGCGGCGCTTGGTGATTCCGGCGGTGGCAGTTGCGGTGCTACGGTTTCAAGCTGGTTTTCCCGCATGTAAGCGTCCATTTCCTTCCAGCCTTCGTAGATGGAAGCCTTGGGCAGCCAGCTGTAGATCGAGTAGCAGTCTTCGATGGCCCGGCCGGACTGGCGGCAGGCGCTGCCGACAGCCTTGCCTTCGGCCTGCTGGGTCGCTTCCTTCTTGGCCGGATCTTCGAGGCCGAGTTTCTGGTTGACCTGGTCGCAACCGGCAAGAAAAAGCAAAAAAACGGTGATCAGGGATGTGCGCTTCATCATGGCTCAAGATTTTCGCACAGCTTGGCGGCAATACAAGAGGAAACGGCGGTTTGCACCGCCGTTTCCCTTTTTCCCTGGCTAAAGCGTCCCGGAGCGGGCGCCGAGACCGCGGAAGTACGTCGCCACGATAGGTCCGGCATATTCCTTGAGGGGGAACATGGCCGGATTTTTGGTCCAGTTGAAGAGCAGGCCGTCAATCAGGCTGATCAAGCCGATGGTGACCTGATGCGGGCTCATCTCGTGCTCGATCTGGCCTTGCTCGCGGGCCAGCGTGAAGGCCCGTTGCAGAATGTCGATGTGGTTCTCGCCCTCGTCGAGGTGGCTGTCGCGTATGGTGGCCATTTCACCGACGTACTCGCATTTGTGCCAGAAAATCTCGAACACCTTGCGAAAGTTCGTGTCGCTCAGCATCCTGCCGACAAACTCCTCGGTTGCTTCACGAATGAAACGCAGGGGGTTGGCTGCGATGCGCGCATCACGATCTTCCGCATTGATCATCAAAGGGCAGATCAGGCGTTCGATCATGGCGTTGAACATCGCCACCTTGTTCTCGAAATGCCAGTAGATGGCGCCACGGGTGACGCCGGCTTCCCTGGCGATGTCGTTGAGCGAGGTTTGCGAAACGCCCTTGTGATTGAACACCTCGACGGCCGTGTCGAGGATGCGGTTACGGGTCACCAGGGCATCTTCCTTGGTTCTTCTGACCATTTTTCTCTCCCTTTCCGGTCGCCGGCCCGGCTCAGCTGCCGCTCGGCAGCCAGCCACCGCCGAGCGCCTTGAACAGGTCGACCGCCGCACCGAGGCGATTTTTGCGGCTGGCAAGATAGGACAGCTGTGCCGTGTTGGTCGTACGTTGCGCGTCGAGCAGTTCCATGAAACCGGAGTAGCCGGCTTCGTAGCGGGCCTGGGCCAGCTCCTGGGCGCGGCGGGCGGCGACGACCTGGGCGTTGTTGGCGCTTTCCTCGTCGGCGTATTCCTTGAGGCTGACCAGGGCGTCGTTAACTTCCTTGAAGGCGGTCTGCATGGTCTTGCGGTAATTGGCCAGGCTTTCCTTCTGGCTCGCCGTCGCCTGGTCGACCCGGGCGCCAGTGCGGCCGGCGTCGAAGATCGGCATTGAGAGGCCGAGTGCGGCCGACCAGATGCCGGCGCTGCCATCGAAGAGCTTGGCCAGTGCCATGCTCTCGCCGCCGTAGAGGCCGGTCAGGCTGATCGTCGGGTAGTAGGCGGCCTTGGCGACGCCGATGCGGGCATTGGCCGCGATCAGCGTTTCCTCGGCCTGGCGCACGTCGGGGCGCGCGTCGAGCAGGCTGGACGGTACGCCGACCGGCGGCGTCGGCGGCAGCGGCAGCTTGTCGAGGTTGGCGGCCGCGATTTTCAGGCCGGGCTGGCCGGTGAGCAGGCCGAGCTGGTTTTCCGAAATCGCGCGTTGCCGGCGCAGCTGGTTCCACTGGGCCTGGGCGGCAGCGCGGGCGCTTTCCGCCTGCGACTGCTCAAGTGCCCCGGCCGAGCCGGCATCGACACGGGCCTTGACGATCTGCAGTGCTTTTTCGCGGCTGGCGAGCGTGTCTTTGGTGACTTCGAGCTGGGCGTCGAGGCTGCGCAGCGCCAGATACTCGTTGGCAACCTGGCCGGTCAGCGTCAGGCGCACGGTGTCGCGGCCGAAACGGCTGGCCAGGGCGTCGGCGCGGGCGGCTTCGTTGTTGCGCCGGATGCGGCCCCAGAGATCGAGCTCATAGCTCAGCGAGGCGGCGGCCCGGGTGTTGTTGTAGGTCGCCTGGCCGGTGTTGCGGCCGCTGAAGGTTTCGCCGCTGATCTGGTTGCGTGCGCTATTGACGCCCAGTGTGGCAGTCGGCAGGTAGTCGGCACCGGCTTCGCGGGCGACGGCTTCGGCGCGCTCGAGGCGGGCGATCGCGGCCTGCAGGTCCTGGTTGGCGTCCAGCGCCTGCTGCTCCAGGTTGTTCAGGTCGGCATCGCCGAACAGCGTCCACCACTGCGGGTTGATCGGTGCCTCGGCACGGGCTTCCGGCACGGCTTCCTTGTGCTGTTCCGGAAACCAGTAGCTCGGGCGTAGGTAGTCGGGGCCGACGGCGCAGCCGGAGAGCAGCAGCGCAGCGGTCAACGCCGCGCCAAGGCGGATTTTCGGCAGGTTTCGTTCAAATGCGTGCATCTCAGTTTTCCTCCGCGTGGGCGGCATGGTCATGGCCAGCCGGCAGCGCTTGCTTGCCGCGCTCCAGCCACATGAAGAAGAGCGGAATGAAAATGGTGGCGATGAAAGTCGCGGCGATCATCCCGGCGAACACACCGGTCCCCATCGACTGGCGGGCGGCAGCGCCGGCGCCGCTCGCCTTGACGAGCGGGAAGACGCCGAGCACGAAGGCGAGCGAGGTCATCACGATCGGGCGCAAGCGCAGGCGGGCGGCTTCGAGTGCCGCATCGACGACGTTCATGCCTTCGGCGTACTTCTGGGCGGCGAATTCGACGATCAGGATGGCGTTTTTCGAGGCCAGCCCGATCAGCACGACGAGGCCGATCTGGAAGTAGATGTCGTTCGGCATGCCGCGCAGCCAGATCGCGGTCAGTGCCCCCATCAGGGCGAAAGGCACGGCCATGATGACGGCGAGCGGCAACGACCACTTTTCATACTGGGCGGCGAGGATCAGGAAGACCATGATGATTGCGAAGCCGAAGGCATACAGCGAAGAGCCGGAGCTGCGCTTTTCCTGGAAGGCCTGGCCGGTCCACGAGATTTCATAGCCCGACGGCAGGCTGGCGGCTGCCACTTCCTCGACGATCTTGATCGCATCGCCCGAGCTGATGCCCGGCTTGCTGTCACCCATGACCTTGGCGGCAACGAAGCCGTTGAAGCGTTCAACCTGCTCCGGACCGACGATGCGCTTGATGGTGCTGATCGCGGACAGCGGAATCATCGCGTTGCTGGTGCTGCTGCGGACATAGACCTTGCCGAGATCGTCCGGCTTCATGCGGTAATTGGCTTCGGCCTGGAGCTGGACACGATAGACACGGCCGGACTTGTTGAAGTCATTGACGTAGAGCGCGCCCATCGTGCTTTGCAGCGTGCTGTAGATGTCGGCGAGCGGAATGCCCAGCGCGAGCGCCTTCGGTTCGTCGACTTCGACGAACAGTTGCGGCACGGTCGGACGGAAGAAGGTGCTGACGCGGGTGAATTCCGGGTGCTTCTGCAGTTCGGCCATGAAACCCTGGACAACCTCATTGAGCTTCTTGGTGTCACCGTCGACGCGGTTCTGGACATAGACCTCGAAGCCGCCAGCCGTGCCCAAGCCCATGATCGGGGGCGGGTTGAAGACCAGCGCCAGGCCGTCGGCCTGCATCATGCCCATGCCCATGAACTTGCCGGCCAGATCCTGTGCCTTGGCATCGCGTTCCGACCAGTCCTTCAAGGGGATGAAGATGGTACCGGCGTTGGGCTTGTTGCCGCCGCCGATCAGGTCGAAGCCGGAGACGACGAAGGTATGCTTGACGGCCGGGTCGTTGGCAACCATCTGGCGCATCTTTTCGCCGGTGACCTGGGTGCGCTTCAGGGTTGCGCCATCGGGCAGCATCAGCGCCGAAATAAGGTAGCCCTGGTCTTCGGCCGGCACGAAACTGCCGGGAATGATGCGGAAGAAGAAAGCAACCACGCCGATCACCAGGACGAAGAGGACGCCGCCGATGATGCCGTGCTTCAGCGTCAGGCTGACGGTGCTGGTGTAGGAGCGGGTGAAGCGCTCGAACAGGCGGTTGAACGGGGCGAACAGCTTGCTTTCGGTGTGCTGGGCCTTGAGCAGCAGGGCGCACAGCGCCGGCGTCAGGGTCAGTGCGACGACCCCGGAGAGCACCACGGAAACGGCGACGGTGACGGCGAACTGCTTGTAAAGCTGGCCGGCGATGCCGCCCAGGAAGGCGACCGGGACGAAGACCGAGACCAGCACCAGCACGATGGCGACCAGCGCGCCGGAAACCTCCTGCATGGCCTTGATCGAGGCATCCTTGGGCGAGAGTTTTTCCTCGGCCATCAGGCGCTCGACGTTCTCGAGCACGACGATCGCATCGTCAACCACGATACCGATTGCCAGCACCATCGCGAACAGGGTCAGGGTGTTGATCGAGAAACCGAAAATCCACAGGCCGGCAAAGGTGCCGATCAGCGAGATCGGCACGGCGACCATGGGGATCAGCGTCGCGCGCCAGCTCTGCAGGAAGAGATAGACCACGGCCAGCACCAGCACCATGGCTTCGATCAGGGTATGCACGACCTCGTTGATCGAGGCCGAGACGAAGCGCGTCGTGTCGAACGGGATGACGTAGCCCATGCCTTCCGGGAACTTGACCTTGAGCTCGTCCATCTTGCTGCGGACGCGCTCGGCAACTTCCAGGGCATTGGCGCCGGTTTGCAGGAAAACGCCCATGGCGATGGTCGGCTGGCCGTCCAGGCTGACTGTCTGGTCGTAGCTGTAGGCGCCGAGTTCGATGCGGGCGATGTCCTTGAGACGCAGCGCGCCGCTCGGGCCGCTGGCGCGGATGACGATGTTGCCGAACTCTTCCGGCGTCAGCAGGCGGCCCTTGGCGGTCACCGTGTAGACCAGTTGCTGGTCGGACGGCGCCGGTTCCTGGCCGATCTTGCCGGCCGCGTTCTGGGCGTTCTGGGCCTTGATTGCGTTCGAGACGTCGGTCGTGGTCAGGCCGAGCTGGGCCATGCGGTCCGGCTTCAGCCAGACGCGCATCGAGTAGTCCTGGGCGCCGAAGATGGTGACGTCGCCGACCCCCTTGACCCGCTTCAACTCGTCAACGATGTTCAGGCTGGCGTAGTTGGACAGGAACAAGGTGTTGTACTTGCCCTTTTCGGAGTCGAGTGCGACCACTTGCAGGATGTCGTTCGAACGCTTCTGGACGATCACGCCGTTGCGCCGGACTTCTTCCGGCAGGCGCGGTTCGGCCGCCTTGACGCGGTTATTGACGTTAACCGAGGCCATGTCGACATTGGTGCCGACTTCAAAGGTCGCGGTAATCGTCACCGAGCCGTTGGCCGAGGCCGACGAGGTGAAGTAGGACAGGTTCTCGACCCCGTTCAACTGTTCCTCGATCGGTGCGGCGACCGTCTTGGCCAGGGTTTCGGCGGAAGCACCCGGATAGGTGGCGGAGATCAGCACGGTCGGCGGGGCGATCTGCGGGTATTGCGCAATCGGCAATACCTGCGCGGCAACCAGCCCGGCGATGACGATGATGATCGAAATGACCGACGCGAAGATCGGCCGGTTGATGAAGAATCTGGTCATGCTCGCTCCTTAACCTTGCTTGGCGGGAGCCGGTGCGGCTTCCTTGGCCGGTGCGGCAGCAGCACCTTCCTTGGCGGGCGCGGCAGCAGGGGCGCCGGCGGCGGCCGGGGCACCCGGCTTCTCGCCCGGGCCATGCGGTGCAACCGGCGCGCCCGGCTTGAGCTTCATCAGATTGTCGATGATGACCTTGTCGCCGGCCTTGAGACCGCCCAGCACGACCCAGTCCTTGCCGTACCAGTCACCGGTCTTGATCGGACGCGGTGCCACCTTGTTCTCGCCGTCGGCGGTCATCACCAGGTTGCCTTGCTCGGTTTGCAGCACGGCGCTCTGCGGCACCACGAAGACATCGTCGCGTTCGCCGGCGAGCAGGCGGACGCGCACGAACTGGCCGGGCAGCAGGGTGTTGTCCTTGTTGGCAAATTCGGCCCGCAACTGTTGTGTACCGAGCGTCGGGTCTATCGTGCTGGCCATGAAGTTGAGCTTGCCCTTGATCGGATAGGTGCTGCCGTCCGGCATGACCAGTTCGACGCCGGTCACCGTCTTGGCAGTCAGGCGGCCGCCGGGCAGCTTGGCGGCTTCGCTTTCGGAGACGCTGAAGCGCACCCACATCGGATCGCTCTGGTAAACCGAGGTGAGCAGGCTGTCGCTGCCGACCGTGATCAGGTTGCCGACCGACTTGGCGGCCCGTCCGGTGACGCCTTCGACCGGCGCCGTGACCGTGGTCCAGGAAAGATTGAGTTCGGCCTGGCGCAAAGCGGCCTGGGCCAGTTCATTGGCGCTGTTGGCGTCGTCGAAATCCTTGCGGCTGATCGCCTGGGCATCGATCAGTTTCTTCATGCGCGCGAGTTCGCGTGCGGTCTGGTCGGCGCGGGCCTTGGCTTCGACATGGGCAATTTCATAGGTCGAGCGGTCAATCTGGAACAGCGGCTGGCCGGCCTTGACGATCTGGCCTTCCTGGTAGAGCTGCTTGACCAGGATGCCGCCGACGCGGGCGCGGACTTCGGCTTCCTTGGCACCCTCGGTCTGGGCGACGACTTCCAGTGCATTCGGTACTGAGCGCGGCTGCATTTCCAGCACGGTAACCGGCATCGGCCCCATGCCCGGTCCGCCCTTGGGCGCTTCGCCGCCGGAACAGGCAGCCAGGGTCAGGGCAGTGCTGACGAGTAGCGGAAGCAGCAAGGGCTTGGCAATGCGGTGCGGCATTTGGGTGTTGAGGGGCATGTCGGGGCTCCGGATTGTGGAATTATTGATGCTCGGATTCTACATACATGCATGAATGTATGTAAGTAACCGAGTGTAACTTTTGCGCAGGGAGTGTCGACCGACCCTTCGGGTGGGAAAACGTTCGCTGTTTATTGTCCCGGATGCTGCCGGGGGCGCTAAAAAGTCCAGCGGGCGCTGGCTTGAGCTGTTTGTGTCGAGTAAGACTTGCCCGTGGTCAGGTGGTAGCCGAGACTCGACGAGAAGTTCTTCCGGTTGAAGAAGTTGATACCGATGCCTATCGCCAGGGTGTTGCGATCAAGTGTCTGGCCCGGTGTGACAAAGCTCGAACTGCCGTCGACAAAGCTGGCGCTGGCGTCGATTCCCTGGTTGCGAAAGTCGTGCTGCCAGAACAGCTTGCCATAGGGGCGGGCATTGATGCCTGCGATTGTCGTGGCGTGTTCGAGTTGGAGTCCGATCCCCGCTCGCAGTCGCTCGACGCTGTTTTCGGCAACACTGACGGCGAGAGCGTCGCCGCCACTTTCCCTGTAGCCGTCCTGTCTGATCCGGTTCCATTCGAGGCGAAGCTGAGGCGTGATGACGGTATTGCCTGACAAGCGTAACGGCAGGCCTCCATTCAGACGAGCACCCCATTGCTCGCCGGTGAAGTTGCCATAGGCATAGCCATTGAGTTTGGTGTCACGCCGGTTGTCGTATTTCTGCTGCGCGTAGGCTGCCACCCCTTCAATGAAGTAGTTGCCGAAGTTTCTGCTGCCATACGCCGAAATTTGCGTGCTTCTGACGGAGTTGCTGTTGCCAGCCAGTTCGTTCTGGTAAGAAATGCCTGTGTCCGAGTAGGCGAGGGCGATGCCGCCCGTTAGTCCGGGGGCGAATTCGTGGTCGAGGCCGATGATGCTGCCCCAGCCGTCACCTTTGTAGCCGGGTTGAGCGTCCTTTGCCGTCTGCTGGTCCCGGGTTCCATAGAACCTTATCCACAGGCCGCTTTTTGTGCTTTCTCCGGCACCCTGTGCCGAGCCTTCGAGATTGCCCGAGAGGTTGTTTGCCGCGCCGTAGCGGAGGTTGTCCAGGCGTTCCCCGATCTGCGTGAAGGCGGCCAGCATGCTGCTTCGGCTGGCTGTGGCCAGGGTTGATGGGCTGGTCAGGCGGGAGTATTGCGCCAGGCAAAGGTTGCTTGCGCCCAGGCTGATGCAGCCCGGGCCGCTGAGCGAGAGCAGTGCATTCGTACCGCTGGTGAATCCCTGAAAAAGCTGCAAATAGGTGTATTGCTGTCCACCACTCAGGCTGATGTTGCTGATCGTGACGCCACCACCGGCCTGGGTGCCATAGAGCACGTCGGCCAGTGCCGTTGTCGGGACGCCTGCCGCATTGGGCGAAAAGCTGCCGCGAATGATCTGCAATCCCTGGCCGACGCTGCCGGCATTGAGGCTGACCGTAAACGTACCTGTGCTGCCAACGTAAAACGTACCCATGACATAAGGCACGGCGGTTCCGGAATAGGCGGTAAAAATGGTGTTGACCGAGCCGGATGTGAGCGGGGTCGCAAACCGGGTCTCGATGCCGCTGTTCCAGTTCGAAACGCTGCTGGCAGTATCGGCATGTGCCGTTGTGCCGGTCAGGAGGAGGCATCCCGAGGCCAGCGCGACAAGGAGCTTGAGTTCGGGAGGGCACATGGGCAGGGGGATTCTGATCCGGGATGGGTGCTGCATTGTGCTTTCCTGACCAGGTGAGGTCAATCGGAACGTCGGGCTGGTCAGTGTTGGCGAGGTCATGGTCGATGTCATGTGCCTGTTATGAACATCGACTATTTTGCCGTCTTGGTTTTCTGCCTGATTGGTTGCAAGGAGTGCTGATGGAAAAGCAAAACAGGGCGTGGCTGTGGCTGCTTCAGGCGCCATTGACGTTTGTCGTGGGCAGAAGTTCGCCGCGGCATGTTTGCCCGGTCTGTGGCAGCAGGGACTTGAGCCGGATCCGGCGGCGACCGGTCGACCGGCTTTTTAGCCTGTTTTTGCGTGTCTACCGTTATCGCTGCGGCGAATTTCGCTGCAGCTGGGAAGGCAATTTGCGGCGGCGCTGAGTGTTGCTTGCCGGTGGCGCGACTGGTTTAGCTGTTGCGCCCGAACTTGGCGAGGAGTTGGCCCATCTTCTCCGTGCGCTGACGTTCTGCTTCCGCTGCCGCATGTTCGGCCGCGGCGGCTTCCTTTTCGGCGCGCCGCTTGTCGGCTTCCTTCTTCAGGCGTTCGCGGATGGCTTCGAGGGCATGGGCACGATGCGCGTCGGTGACTTCGTCCGCGCTGTTGCCATCAAGATCGAAGCGAACCGTCGCCTTTTCCATGACCTTGAGATAACGCAGCGAATTGGTGTGAATGCCGAGGGCAACCCGCAGTGTCTTGCGTTCGATGTCGGGCAGGCGGGCCAGCAATTGTTTGTCGATGCCGATGGCCAGGGGCTGGCTGTCGCGGAAAACCGGGAAGTCGGCCTGCAACTTCTTGAGCAGGGCGCGCGGGCTCAGGCTGGGGGCGACGTCGGGTGTGGCGGTAGCGGTGTTCATCGTTCGAAAGGATTGCGTGGGATGTTCGAAGGGGGGCAGGGTACCACACCCCCGTGCTGCTGATGCGATCGGCACACGCTGTTCCGTGTTTGGCGTGGGGGCGTCCCTGGCTGCCCGGGCGCTATAATTGCAGTCTTTCCGAATTGCTGGAGTATTCATGTCGCATCTGATTCGTCCCTTGTTCGTAGCCGTCAGCCTGGCGCTGGCTTTTTCCGCCAATGCCGCCAAGCCGGCAAAGCCCGCTGTCAAGCAGGCCGCCAAGCAAGCTGCTGCGCCGGTCGCATCCCCCGATTTCGAGTTGGCGCACAATCTCGGGGCGCTTGGTGAAGAGCAGCTGCAGGCGGTGGTTGATCGCTTCAACAAGGAAAACGGTGGCAACCTGAAGCTGACGCGTCTGGAAAAAGGTGAAAAGCCGGCCGGGCTCAATCTGGTTCGTCGTTACGACATGAGCGACGTGCTGACCCAGACCAAGAGCTTCGTGCCTCTCTACCAAATGATGGCCAAGGCCGGTCAGCCACTCAATCTGAGCGATCTCTCGGTCGATCTGAAGGCCGGTGTCGTCGATGCCAAGGGGCGTCTGGTTGCCCTGCCGCTGATTTATTCGACGCCGGTCCTGTTCTACAACAAGAACGCTTTCCGCAAGGCCAGGCTGGATCCGGAGCAGGCGCCGAAGACCTGGTTCGAGATGCAGGGCATGCTCGACAAGTTGCAGGACGCGGGCTACGCCTGCCCCTACACGACCTCGTGGCCGGTCTGGGTGCATGTCGATAACGTCAGCGCCATCTCCGGTGTGCCGGCGATCAGCGACAAGGGCGCGCTGATCTTCAACGGTCTGCCGCAGGTCAAGCATGTGGCGATGATGGCAACCTGGACCAAGGCCAATTACTTCAAGCTCTTTGGTCGCCGCGATGAAGCCAGCAAGCATTTCCGCGAAGGCGAGTGCGCCATGATCAGTACCGACTCGCGCGAGCATGTCGATTTCCGCGACGCCAAGGGTGTCGAGCTCGGTGTGGCGGCGCTGCCGTATCACGACGACGTTTATGGCGGGCGTCAGAACTCGCTGGCTGACGGCGCGTCGCTGTGGGTCGGGGCAGGCCGTTCGGCGGCTGAATACAAGCAGGCAGCCAAGTTCGTGTCCTTCCTGCTGTCGCCGGAAATGCAGGTTGAATTGGTGCGTGTCTATGGCGGCTTGCCGCTCACCTCGGCCGGTCGTGCCGCTGCCCGCAGCAAGGTTCTGCGTGATGGCGACAAGACGCTGGAAGTGGCTTATGCCTCGCTCAAGGGCAAGGGCGCCTCGCCGGCTTCGCATGTGGCCGATGCCGACCCGGTGCGCATCATTGCCAACGAAGAGCTGGAAGCCGTCTGGAGTGACCAGAAGCCGGCCAAGGCAGCGCTCGATACGTCGGTGACGCGCGGCAATGCCGTGCTCGGTGCCAAGCCGGCATTGAAAAAGGCGCAGCCCTTCTGATGCTGCCGCCGCTGCCGCGCTGGTTTGCCCATCGCGGTGGCGGCTCTCTCGCTCCGGAAAACACGCTGGCCGGCATACGGCTGGCGGCCCGCATGGGATTCCGGGCGGTCGAGTTCGACGTCATGCTCAGCGCCGACGCTACGCCGCTGCTGATCCACGATGAAACCCTGGTGCGCACGACCAACGGCAGCGGCCGGGTCTGCGAAACGCCGGACGCACACCTGTTTTCCCTCGACGCCGGCGGCGGTGAGCCGCCACCGCGCTTTGTCGAAGCGGCGCTACTTTGCCGGCAGCTGGGTTTGCTGGCCAATGTCGAGATCAAGCCGGCGCAGGGGCATGAAGTCCGCACCGCCGAGGTGCTTGCCCGGATGGCCGCCGACTTGTGGCGCGATGCGGCGCAAATGCCTTTGCTTTCTTCATTTTCCCTGGCAGCACTGGAAATTGCCCGCGATCTGGCGCCGGAGATTCCGCGTGGCATCCTGTTTGATCGGGTGCCGGAGGACTGGCTGCGCCAGTTGCACGAACTGCAAGCGGTAACCCTGCACTGCAATGCCGCTCACCTGACCGACGATGTGTTGCAGGAAGCCGGGGCGGCCGGCATTCCCGTGCTTTGCTATACGGTCAACGCCGCTGAAAAGGCAAAAATGCTTTTCGCGCGTGGCGTGACTGCGTTGTTCACCGATCGTCTCGACCTGTTTGCGTCGGAAACAAACGATTACAAAGGCTTGCATTCTCCCGGCTGATTTTTACCCGCTTTTACCTTTTAATGGCGCTCAGGGGATTGACCCGCCATTCGAGGAGAAAGTCATGAAAAGCATCAAGGCCGTTGTTGCCGTTGCCATCGCTCTGCCCGTCCTGGCTTTTGCCCAGGCCAATACGCCGCGTGTCGACCAGCGCCAGGCCAACCAGGAGCAGCGCATCGACCAGGGTGTGGCTTCCGGCAGCCTGACCCAACGCGAAGCCAATCGTCTGGAAAACGGTCAGCAGCGCGTGGACAACATGGAAAATCGTGCCAAGGCCGATGGTGTCGTCACCAAGCGCGAGCGGGCCCGTCTGCATGTGGCGCAGGACGCGCAAAGTGATCGTATCTATGCCCAGAAGCATGATCGCCAGCATGATTTCAACCATAACGGACGCGTTGACCGTCCGCGCCGTCGCTAAGCCAGCCTGATCCACGCAACAAGACCCGCCGCCCGGCGGGTTTTTCTTTTAAAATTGCCGGCTCCGAATGAACAGCCTTGAAGGCCGCCAGCTAATGAAAAGCTCAGAAATCCGCCAGCAATTCCTCGACTTCTTCGCCTCCAAGGGCCACCAGATCGTTTCTTCCAGCTCGCTGGTGCCGCATGAAGACCCGACGCTGCTGTTTACCAATGCCGGGATGAACCAGTTCAAGGACGTTTTCCTCGGTTTCGACAAGCGTCCCTACACGCGTGCCACGACCTCGCAAAAATGTGTGCGCGCCGGCGGCAAGCACAACGACCTGGAAAACGTCGGCTACACGGCGCGCCACCACACGTTTTTCGAAATGCTCGGCAACTTCTCGTTCGGCGACTACTTCAAGCGCGACGCGATCAAGTACGCCTGGGAACTGCTGACTGAAGTCTACAAGCTGCCCAAGGATAAGCTGACCGTCACCGTCTATGCCGAAGACGATGAAGCCTACGATATCTGGACCAAGGAAATCGGCGTGCCGGTTGAGCGCGTCATCCGCATCGGCGACAACAAGGGCGCCCGCTACGCTTCCGATAATTTCTGGATGATGGGCGACACCGGTCCCTGCGGTCCGTGTACCGAAATCTTCTACGATCACGGCGAAAAGCACTGGGGCGGCCCTCCGGGGTCGCCGGAAGAAGACGGCGACCGTTTCATCGAAATCTGGAACAACGTCTTCATGCAGTTCAATCGTGACGAAGCCGGTGTCATGCATCCGCTGCCCAAGCCCTCGGTCGATACCGGCATGGGCCTGGAGCGCATCTCGGCCGTGCTGCAGGGCGTGCACGCCAATTACGAAATCGACCTGTTCCAGAGCCTGATCAAGGCCGCGGCCCGCGAAACCAGCGATGCCGACATGAACAGCCCGTCGCTCAAGGTGCTCGCCGACCATATCCGTGCCTGCTCCTTCCTGCTCGCCGACGGCGTCATTCCCGGCAACGAAGGTCGTGGTTACGTGCTGCGCCGCATCATCCGCCGCGCCATCCGTCACGGCTACAAGCTGGGCGCCCGCGCTGCCTTCTTCCACAAGATGGTGCCGGACCTCGTCGCCGAAATGGGCATGGCCTATCCGGAGCTGGGCCAGAACCAGGCGCGCATCGTCGCGACGCTGAAGCAGGAAGAAGATCGTTTCTTTGAAACCATCGAGCATGGCATGGCCATCGTCGAGTCCGAACTCGCCGCCCTCAAGGCCGCCGGCAACAAGATTTTCAATGGCGACACGGCCTTCAAGCTGCACGATACCTATGGCTTCCCGCTCGATCTGACGCAGGACATTTGCCGCGAGCACGACATTGCCGTCGATGCGGCCGCCTTCGATGCCGCGATGGCCCGTCAGAAGGAGCAGGCACGTGCCGCCGGCAAGTTCAAGATGGCGGCCAATCTCGAATACGACGGCCCGGCCACGACCTTCCATGGCTATGACGCCTTGGAGTTCAAGGGCAATGTGCTGGCGCTGTACAAGGACGGCGCAGCGGTCAACCAGCTGAACGAGGGCGAAATGGGCGTGGTCGTGCTCGACAACACGCCGTTCTACGCCGAGTCCGGCGGTCAGGTGGGCGATTGCGGTGCGCTGCAGTCGGTGCATGGCATCTTTGCTGTCGAAGATACGCAGAAGATCCAGGCCACCGTCTTCGGTCATCATGGCGTCGTCAAGACTGGCGCGATCACCGTCGGTAACGGCGTCAATGCCAAGGTCGACGTGCTGGCGCGTATGCGCACAGCCCGCAATCACTCGGCGACCCACCTGCTGCACAAGGCGCTGCGCGAAGTGCTCGGCGATCACGTCCAGCAGAAGGGCTCGCAAGTTGATTCGGACAAGACCCGGTTCGATTTCGTGCATAACCAGCCGTTGACCGATGAGGAAATCCGCCGCGTCGAAAATATCGTCAATGCCGAGGTGCTGGCCAATACCGCCAACGAAACCCGCGTCCTGCCGATTGCCGAAGCCCAGAAACTGGGTGCCATGATGCTGTTCGGCGAAAAATACGGCGACAGCGTACGCGTCCTCGATATTGGTTCCTCGCGCGAACTGTGCGGCGGTACGCACGTTTCCCGCACGGGTGACATCGGCCTGTTCAAGATAACCAACGAGGCTGGTGTCGCGGCTGGTGTTCGTCGTGTTGAGGCGCTTACTGGCGACAATGCACTGGCTCTGGTGCAGCGACTATATGAAGAGTTTAATGAGTTGGCTTTTGAGCTTGGCTTCAATTCGGCCAGCGTCGGCATTGCTCAAGAGCAAGTTACTAAGCTCAAGAATAAAACCCACGACTTAGAAAAAGAGCTGGCTCGCCTGAAGTCCAAACTGGCTTCGGCCCAGGGCGACGACATGCTGGCCCAGGCGGTCGACGTCAAGGGTGCCAAGGTTTTGGCCGCGCTGCTGCAGGGGGCGGATGTCAATGCCCTGCGCGAGACCATGGACAAGCTCAAGGACAAGCTGAAGTCGGCCGCTATCGTGCTGGCTTCGGTGATTGACGGCAAGGTGACGCTGATTGCCGGCGTGACCGCCGACCTGACCGGCAAGGTCAAGGCCGGCGAGCTGGTCAACATGGTTGCCCAGCAGGTCGGCGGCAAGGGCGGTGGTCGTCCCGACATGGCGCAAGCCGGTGGTACGCAGCCTGAGAATCTGCCGGCGGCGCTGGCTTCGGTGGCGGCATGGGTTGAAGGCAAGCTTTAGTTTCGTTGTCTTTTCCCGAGAATCCCTGCCGCCGGCCTGCCGGCTGCCGGGATTTTTTTTGGGTGCATAAATTGCACTAATGTGATTAAAACGATATAAATGATTATCTTGATATAGGTCAAAAACCCCTCTTGGGGGGCGCGTAGCATGCCCCTCTTTCAACGAAGAAGAGGGAGTATCAAATGCATAAGAAGATTCTTGTTGCTGCTCTGGTTGCCACCGGTCTGTTCTCTGGGATTGCTCAGGCGGCTGATGAGGGGGCGTTCCTTGTTCGGGCGCGCGCGGTACATATTGGATTTGATAATGGGCAGGCCGATGGCTTGGGCGGCGCTACGGTAGTTGAGGCCAAGGATCGCTGGATCCCGGAAGTTGACCTCTCCTATTTCTTTACCAAAAATATTGCTGCCGAGTTGGTTCTTACCTATCCGCAGAAAATTGATATCAAACTGAATGGTGGTCAGTTGGGCACGATCAAGGCGCTGCCGCCTTCCTTGCTGCTGCAATATCATTTTACTGATCTGGGTGCTTTCAAGCCTTATGTCGGTGCTGGCTTGAACTATACGATTTTTACCGACCGCAAAAACATCGGGGCAACGGCTGATGTTGATAGCAGCAGCTGGGGTTTGGCGGCTCAGGTTGGTTTTGATTATCTGATTGACAAGAACTGGTCGGTCAATCTCGACGTCAAATATATCCAGATGTCTACCGATGTGCATCTGACTGGTGGCGGTGCCAAACTGGGCAAGGTTGATCTGAACCCGATCACCGCTGGCGTCGGCGTCGGTTATCGCTTCTAAGCCTCTTCATGCTTTATCAAAACGGGGTGCCTGCGGGCATCCCGTTTTTCGTTGACGTGCGGTGAGTCTCGGTCGAATCGGTGATAGAATCCATCCCGGCGGGTCTCCCCGCATTGCAGGGTGGTGAATCTGGTCAGGTCCGGAAGGAAGCAGCCACAGCTACTTACTGCAAGTGCCGGGGGTTAGGCTCGCCATTTTCTATTCTTGTTTTGGTGTGGGGCGCATGAGTTATCAGGTTCTTGCACGCAAGTGGCGGCCGCGTAATTTTTCTACGCTAGTCGGACAGGAACACGTTGTCCGCGCTCTGACCCATGCGCTTTCCGAAAAGCGTCTGCATCACGCCTATTTGTTCACCGGTACCCGCGGTGTCGGCAAGACGACGATTGCCCGTATTCTCGCCAAATCGCTGAATTGCGAAAGTGGCATCACGGCGACCCCGTGCGGCACTTGTTCAGCCTGCCAGGAAATTGACAGTGGGCGTTTCGTCGATCTGCTCGAAGTGGACGCGGCAACCAACACCAAAGTCGACGAGATGCGCCAGCTTCTCGAAAACGCCGTCTATGCGCCAACGCGCGGGCGTTTCAAGGTTTACGTGATCGACGAAGTGCACATGCTCTCCAACTCGGCCTTCAATGCCATGTTGAAGACGCTGGAAGAGCCGCCCGAGCACGTCAAATTCATCCTGGCAACGACCGATCCGCAAAAAATTCCGGTGACCGTGCTGTCGCGTTGTTTGCAGTTCAATCTGAAACAGATGCCGGTGAGTGCCATTACGACGCATCTGGCGCATATTCTGCAGGCCGAGAGTGTGCCCTTCGACAGTGGTGCGCTGGCGCTGGTTGCCCGCTCGGCTGCCGGCAGCATGCGCGATGCGCTGTCCCTGCTCGATCAGGCCATTGCCCACGGTGCCGGCAAGGTCGAAGAGTCGCAGGTGCGCAGCATGCTGGGTACGGTCGATCTGGATTACCTGTTCGCCATTCTCGAAGCGCTGCAGGCGGGTGATGCCTCGGCGCTGCTGCGCGTGGCGGCCGATCTGAGTGTGCGCAGCCTGTCGTTTGGCGCGGCCTTGCAGGAGCTGGGTGCGCTGCTGACGCGGGTGCAGATTGCGCAATGTGTGCCGGGTGCGGTCGATGACGACGATCCCGAGCGCGAGCAGTTGCTGCAGGTTGCTGCGGCGTTGAGTCCCGAATTCGTGCAGCTGGCTTATCAGATCGTGAATATTGGTCGAAATGAGCTGTCGACCGCGCCGGATGAATATGCCGGTTTTGTCATGACCTTGTTGCGCTTGCACACCTTCCGGCCAGCCTCGGTGGCTGATGTCGTGGCTTCCGTGCCGGTGCGCTCACGGCCACCGGTCATTCCGGTGACGCGTCCGGTTGCCGCCGTTACGCCTGCGCCAGCGCCTGTGGTCAAGCCGTTGGAGACGCCTGCGCCTGTGTTGTCTTCGCCGTCGGTCAGCAAGCCTTCTCTGCAGTCGGCAGCTGATTCTGATTGGCATGAAATCGTCGCAGGTCTGCAATTGAGCGGTCTGGCGCGAACCCTGGCACAACACTGTGAGTTGCGCCAGTTGAACGAGGCGGATTGCCTGTTGCGCCTGTCGCCATCCCATTCGCATCTGCAGATGAAGCCGGCGCCGGATCGGCTGGAGCAGGCCTTGAGCGAGTATTTCGGGCGCCCGCTCAAGGTGCGTTTCGAGCTGGCGCAGAATGAGGTTGATACCCCGGCCGAGACTGCCGGACGCGAAAAACGCGAGCGCCAGGACAAGGCAATTGCCTCGATCGAAGAAGATTCCTTTGTGCGTGACGTGATCGAGTCGTTCGATGCGTCCGTTGTTGATACATCCATTAGACCTATCACTTAACGGAGAACTCGGAAAATGATGAAGGGTGGCTTGGGTGGCCTGATGAAGCAGGCCCAGATGATGCAGGAAAACATGAAGAAGGCGCAGGAGCAGCTCGCCCAGATTGAGGTCGAGGGGCAATCCGGTGCCGGCATGGTCAAGATCGTGATGACCTGTGCGCATGACGTGCGCCGTGTCAGTATCGATCCGTCGGTAATGGATGATCGTGAAATGCTCGAAGATCTGGTTGCGGCTGCAGTTAACGATGCGATCCGCCGCGGCGAAGCGCTCAGCCAGGAAAAAATGGCCGGATTTACAGCTGGCATGAACCTGCCGGCTGGCTTCAAGCTGCCGTTCTAAGTGAATCCCTCGGGCCTCGAAGCGCTGATAGAAGCCCTCCGCTGCTTGCCTGGCGTTGGGCCGAAGTCGGCCCAACGCATGGCTTATCATTTGCTGCAGCGCGACCGTTCAGGGGCCCGCAAGCTCGGTGATTCCCTTCTGCATGCGCTGCAGGCTATCCGGCATTGCCAGCGCTGCAATACTTTCACCGAAGCCGATCTCTGCGAGCGTTGCGCCTCTCCGAAGCGTGACCAGTCGCTATTGTGCGTCGTCGAAACCCCTGTCGACATGAACATGATGGAGCAGACTCTGGCTTTCCAGGGGCTCTATTACGTGCTGATGGGGCGGATTTCGCCGCTGGATGGGGTGGGGGCGCGCGAGCTTGGTCTGGAGCGTGTCATGGCGCGCGCCCTCGATGGCATGGTCAAGGAGGTCATTCTGGCCACCAATTACACCAATGAAGGCGAAGCTACCGCGCATTACCTGACTGCCATGCTGCGGCCAAAGGGGATTGCCGTGACACGAATTGCTCGCGGGATACCGGTCGGTGGCGAGCTCGAATACGTCGATAGTGGCACCTTGGCGCAGGCGTTGCGAGAAAGAAAGAACTGCGCCGGGTGACAGCGGCTTTGATCGGAGGTTCCGATGTCGTATAATTTAGCGTTTATTTTTAATCCCATCCAATTCCTTTAGGGGTCAGCGTTATGAGCAAACAAGGAAAAATGGACTGCGGCAGACGGCGTTTGATCGTCGCGACCGCGGCCGTGGGCGGGGCGGGGGCTGTTGCAGCACTCGTACCGTTCGTCTCCAGCTTGCTTCCGTCAGAGCGTGCCAAGGCAGCAGGCGCTCCGGTAGAAGTCGATATCAGCAAGCTTGAACCGGGCCAGATGATGACCGTCGAGTGGCGCGGCAAGCCGGTGTGGATCATCAATCGCACCAAGGAAATGCTGGATACGCTGCCCAAGCTGGCTGATGCCGTGGCTGATCCGAAGTCCGAAAAGACGAGTCAGCAGCCGGCCTATGCCCAGAACGATACCCGTTCGATCAAGCCGGAAATCATGGTCGTGGTCGGGATTTGTACCCACCTTGGCTGTTCGCCGTCCTCCAAGTTCAAGGCCGGTGCCGAAGAAGGCATGCCGGGCGAATGGCTGGGCGGTTTCCTTTGCCCCTGTCACGGTTCGACCTTCGACTTCGCTGGTCGCGTGTTCAAGGCGAAGCCGGCCCCGACCAACCTTGAAGTGCCGCCGCACGTGTATCTCGCCGATACCCGTATCCTGATCGGCGATGACAAGAAGGGAGCATAAGAAATGGCTGCTGGCAATTTCGAAAAGTACAAGTCTGACGGTTCCCTGGCCGGCAATGCGCTCGAGTGGCTGGATGCGCGTTTCCCGGCAACTTCCATGTGGAAGGGGCATCTGTCCGAATACTACGCACCGAAGAATTTCAACTTCTGGTATTTCTTCGGCTCACTGGCCCTGCTGGTCCTGGTCATCCAGATCGTTACCGGCATTTTCCTGGTCATGCACTACAAGCCGGATGCTGCGGTAAACGCGAATGGCGTTCCTGTCGCCTTTGCTTCCGTCGAGTACATCATGCGTGATGTGCCGGGTGGCTGGCTGATCCGCTACATGCACTCGACCGGTGCTTCGGCCTTCTTCATCGTGGTTTACATGCACATGTTCCGTGGCCTGATCTACGGTTCGTACCGCAAGCCGCGCGAGCTGACCTGGCTGTTCGGTGTCGGCATCTTCCTGGTGCTGATGGGCGAAGCCTTCTTCGGCTATTTGCTGCCGTGGGGTCAGATGTCCTACTGGGGCGCCCAGGTGATCGTGAATCTGTTCTCAGCCATCCCGGTCATCGGCGCTGATCTTTCGCTGATCATCCGTGGTGACTTCGTGGTTGGTGACGCAACCCTGAACCGTTTCTTCTCCTTCCACGTCATCGCCTTCCCGCTCGTGCTGCTCGGTCTTGTCGCCGCCCACGTGCTGGCGCTGCACGAAACCGGTTCGAACAACCCGGACGGCGTCGAAATCAAGGCCAACAAGGACGAAAACGGCATTCCGCGTGACGGCATTCCGTTCCACCCGTACTACACGGTCAAGGACATCGTCGGTGTTGTCGTCTTCCTGATGATTTTCTCTGCCGTGATGTTCTGGGCTCCCGAAGGTGGTGGCTACTTCCTGGAAACGCCGAATTTCTATCCGGCTGACCCGCTGAAGACCCCGCCGCATATCGCGCCGGTCTGGTACTTCACGCCTTACTACTCCATCCTGCGTGCGATGGTCTGGAACTTCTTCGGTCTCGATGCCAAGTTCTGGGGTGTGGTGGCGATGGGTGCTTCCGTGGTGATCTTCGCTGCCTTGCCTTGGCTCGATCGCAGCCCGGTCAAGTCGATCCGCTATCGCGGCCCGATCACCAAGGCCATGATCACCATTTTCGTGATTTGCTTCTTCATCCTCGGTTACCTGGGCACCTTGTCCCCGTCTCCGATGGGCGAAATCATTTCGCAAATCTGCACGGTGTTCTACTTCGGTTTCTTCCTCGGCATGCCGTGGTGGTCCCGCATGGACAAGTTCAAGCCGGTTCCTGACCGCGTGACGATGAAGTGAGGGTGCAAAAAATGAAAAAATTTCTGATCGCATTGCTCTTCGCGCCGATCATGGCTTTTGCCAGCGGCGGTGCGGTTCATCTCGACAAGTGGCCGGGTTCGGTCAGTGACAAGGCGGCGCTGCAGAATGGTGCCAAGGTCTTCGTCAATTACTGCCTGAACTGCCATGGTGCTTCCTACTTGCGCTACAAAAACCTGCTGGATCTGGGGTTGACCGAGCAGCAAGTGAAGGACAACCTGATGTTCACCACCGACAAGATCGGTGGCCTGATGACGGTTGCTGCCCGTTCCGACGAGCAGAAGCAATGGTTCGGCGCCACGCCGCCCGACCTGACCATCATTGCCCGTGCCCGTGGCGAAGCCGGCAACGCCGGCGCCGGTGCCGACTGGTTGTACACCTATCTGCGTTCCTTCTATCGCGACGAAAACCGTCCGACCGGCTGGAACAACGTGGTGTTCGAAAACGTCGGCATGCCGCACATCCTGTATGGCCTGCAAGGTCAGCAAGTGCTGAATCACGAAACGCACAAGCTGGAACTGGCCGTGCCGGGTGAGCTGGCTCCTGCCGCCTACGACAAGACGGTTTCCGATCTGGTCAGCTTCATGGTCTGGATGGCCGAGCCGCAACAGGAATTCCGCCGTACGCTGGGCTTCTACGTTCTGGGCTTCCTTGCCGTTCTCTTCGTCGTGGCCTACGCGCTGAAGAAGGAATACTGGAAAGACATTCACTGATCCTTCCCGGATCAGCTAACGGCATCGCGGGTTTGGCTTCGGCCGGCCCCCGGTGCCGAATCTCATTTTGAGGGTTACCACAAATGATGAACCTCTATTCGGGCACTACCTGCCCTTTTAGTCACCGTTGCCGCATTGTCCTGTTCGAAAAGGGCATGGACTTTCAGGTCATCGATGTCGACATGTTCAACAAGCCGGAAGAAATGGCCGCGATCAACCCGCACAATCGCGTGCCGGTTCTGGTCGAGCGCGATCTCGTCCTGTTCGAGCCGAACATCATCAACGAATACATTGACGAACGCTTCCCGCATCCGCAACTGATGCCGGCCGATCCGATCATGCGCGCCCGCGCCCGCCAGTTGCTGGTCGGCATGGAACGCGAAATCTTTTCCTTCATGGAAGTGATCGAAAAGAACAGCAAGACCGCTGATAAGGCCCGCCAGGAAATCAAGGCGCGTCTGACCGAAATCGTGCCGATCTTCAACAAGCAGAAGTTCATGCTGGGTGACGAGTTCTCCATGCTCGACGTGGCGATTGCCCCGTTGTTGTGGCGTCTCGACCACTATGGCATCGATCTCGGCAAGGCTGCCGCACCGCTGATGAAGTACGCCGAGCGCATCTTCAGCCGGCAAGGTTTCATCGACGCGCTGACGCCGTCCGAAAAAGCGATGCGCAAGTAACAGGCATGGGGCTTCCTTCGACCAAGCCTTATTTGCTGCGCGCCATCTGGGAATGGTGCTGCGATAACGGTTTCACGCCGCATATCGCAGTCACCGTCGATTCCCGGACCCGCGTGCCGCGCGAGTTCGTGCGTGACGGCCAGATCGTGCTCAATCTGGGACCCGGTGCGACCAACAAGCTGCAGATTGGCAATGACTATGTCGAGTTTCAGGCGCGTTTTGGTGGTGTGGCGCGTGAGTTGTCGATACCGGTTGGTCAGGTAACGGCGGTTTATGCGCGTGAAAACGGAGCCGGGATGGCCTTCGAACTCGAAGACGATGCCGGCGTAGCCGAAGCGTTTTCTGCCGAGCTGGGGGCTGGAGATTCTGCACCAGACGAGGACCCGCCCGAGCCGCCGCGCCCGGATGCGGGGCGCCCGAAGCTGCAGCGCATCAAATAGGGACTCGCTCGCCTGGTGATGCACCAGAATGGGGAGATTTCCATTGGAAATCTCCCCGTTTGTTATTCAAGTCCATGATTTTTAACGATGGCACGGCTGTTGCTCAAAGCCATGCCAAAAGGAAAAGTCATGCAAACTGAAGTCAAATCCACTTGTTGTTATTGCGGCGTCGGCTGCGGCGTTCTGGTTGCCACTGAAGGTGGTCGCATTGTCGGCGTGCGCGGTGATCCGCAGCATCCTGCCAATTTCGGTCGTTTGTGCACCAAGGGGGCCAGCCTGCATCTGACGGCTGACACTACCTGTCGCCTGCTCCATCCGGAACAGCGGACGGAGCGGCATGGCCTGCGCCAGCGTCTGAGTTGGGATGCCGCGCTCGACCAGGCGGCCGGGCGTTTTGCTTCGATCATCCGTGAGCATGGTCCGGATTCGGTTGCCTTTTATATCTCCGGTCAATTGATGACCGAGGATTACTACGTCTTCAACAAGCTCGCCAAGGGCTTGATCGGCACCAACAACGTCGATACCAATTCGCGTCTCTGCATGTCCTCGGCGGTGGCCGGCTACAAGCAGACCCTGGGTGCTGACGCGCCGCCGTGCAGTTACGAGGATATCGATCAGGCCAGCCTGATCTTCATCAGCGGTGCCAATCCGGCGCTTGCCCATCCCATCGTCTTTCGCCGGATCGAGGATGCGCGGGCGGCCAACCCCAACCTGCGCATCATCGTTGCCGATCCGCGGCGCAGCGAGACGGCGGAAATCGCCGATCTGCACCTGCCGCTCAAGCCGGGCACCGATGTCGCGCTATTCAACGGCATGCTGCAGGTGATGATTGCCGAGAACCTGATCGATGCCGACTATATCGCCGTCCATACCCGTGGCTTTGCCGAGTTGCAGGCGATCGTCGGCGAATACACGCCGGAGCGGGTCGCTGCGATCTGCGGCCTGCGGGCCGCGGATATCGTTACGGCGGCGCGCTGGTTCGCCGGCAGCAAGGCAGCGCTTTCGCTCTACTGCCAGGGGCTCAACCAGTCGGCGCACGGGACGCAGAATAACGCCGGCATCATCCATCTGCATCTGGCGACCGGCCAGATCGGCAAACCCGGCGCCGGGCCGTTTTCCCTGACTGGGCAGCCGAATGCGATGGGCGGGCGCGAAGTCGGCGGTCTCGCCAACCAGTTGTCGGCCCATCGTGACCTCGGCAATCCCGAACATCGCGCCGAAGTGGCGAAGCTGTGGGGGATTCCCGACGTACCGTCAGAACCGGGCAAGTCAGCGGTCGACCTGTTCAAAAGCCTGAAAACCGGCGAGATCAAGGCGGTCTGGATTGCCTGCACGAATCCGGCGCAATCGCTGCCCAACCAGGCTGCCGTACGCGCGGCACTGGAAGCGGCCGACTATGTCGTGCTGCAGGAAGCCTACGGCAATACCGATACCGCGGCGTATGCCGACCTGCTGTTGCCGGCCACGACCTGGGGTGAAAAATACGGCACGGTGACCAATTCCGAGCGCCGCATCAGTCGCGTCCAGTCGGCCGTCGCCGCGCCGGGCGAAGCCCGTCACGACTGGCAGATCGTCGTCGATTTCGCGCGCCGGCTCGGGCACAAGCTGGGCAATTCGGCGACCGACAAGCTGTTTCCCTATGCCGATGCCGAAGCCATCTTCAACGAGCACCGCGCCAGTACGTTAGGCCGCGATCTCGATATCGGCGGCCTGAGTTATGCCTTGCTCGAACAGGCCGGACCGCAGCAATGGCCGTATCCGCAAGGGGCTGCTACCGGCCGGACGCGTCTTTACGAAGACGGCGTGTTCGCTTCTGCCGACGGCAAAGCGGCTTTCCTGCCGATCGAACATCAGCCGACTGCCGATGCCAATACGGTCGACCTGCCGATCAGCCTGCTTTCCGGTCGCATGCGCGATCAATGGCACGGCATGAGCCGCACCGGCACCGTGCCGCGCCTGTTCAATCAGGAAGACGAGCCCTTGCTCGGCATGCATCCTTGCGACATGCGCCACCGCACGCTGGTCAGCGGCGATCTGGCGCGGCTCAGCAATGCGCGTGGCGACAGCGTCCTGCGTGTCGTCGAACGGGCCGGGATGCAGAAAGGTCAGGCCTGGCTGCCGATGCACTGGGGGAGTCAGTTCCTCAACTCGCCCGGCGCCAATGCCGTGGCTTGCGATGCGGTTGATCCCTCTTCGATGCAGCCGGAACTGAAACACGCTGCCGTGCAGATCGCCCGTCTCGAACTGCCTTATCCGCTCGCCGTCATCCGCCGTTGTGACAATCAGGCCGAAGCGCTGGAGTTGATGCAGGAAGCGCGGCCGTTGCTCGACCGTTATCCCTACGCCAATGTCAGTCTCTACGGGCGGCAGGCGCCGCTGGTCGTGTTCCGCGCGGCGCTTGAGCAGCCACTCGATGCCGCGGCGCTTGCTGAGCTTGATCAGTTGTTCGGCATGGCGGGCGACGCTGGCGCCATCGTCTATAGCGATCGCAGCCGGAATATTGCCAAGAAGGCGATTTCCCGCGATGGCCGCTTGCTTGCCGTCCGTCTGGCGGGTGAGGTGCTTGCCCAGACTTGGTTGAAGCAGGCGATGGCCGAGGATAAGCTTGATCCGGCGATGATCCGCTTCGCGCTGGCGCCATGCAGTGCGCCGCCGGTTACCATTGCGCCGCGCAACATCGTCTGCAAGTGTGCCGATGTCAGTGATCTGCAAATCAAGGCAGGAATTGCTGCGGGAGACGATTTGCCCGCCCTGCAGCAAAACCTGAAATGTGGAACCTTCTGTGGTTCCTGTGTGCCGGACATCAAGCGGATGCTGGCTGAATGCAAGACCCATGAGACTGTGCCCGTTTGAGCGCGGCAGGAGAAGACAATGACTTACGCCCACTACATCAAGGAAATCGGCCGCGGCGCCCAGGGGGCGCGCAGCCTCTCCGGCGACGATGCGCGCCAGCTTTATGCGGCAATTCTCGACGGCGGCGTGCCCGATCTCGAGCTCGGGGCCATTCTGCTCGCCTTGCGCGTCAAGGGTGAATCGCTCGATGAAATGCTCGGCTTTCTGGCGGCAGCCGAAGATCGAACGGCCCTTCTGGACAATCCGGCGGGACGCGTACGACCGGTTGTCCTGCCCAGCTACAACGGCGCCCGCAAGGAAGCCAATCTGACTCCGTTGCTGGCGCTGATGCTGCGCCGCTTCGGTGTGCCGGTGCTGGTGCATGGCCTGCTCGAGGGGTTCGGCCGGGTCACCACCGGCCATATCTTCCGCGAACTCGGCATCATGCCGGCGACGACGACGCACCAGGCGCAAACCACGCTGCAGGAAAAAGGTCTGGCCTTCGTGCCGCTGACTGCGCTGGCGCCCGGCTTGCACAACCTGCTCGCCCTGCGCGCCCGCATGGGCGTGCGCAACAGTGCGCACAGCCTGGTCAAGATGCTCAATCCCTTCGAAGGCGAGGCTGTGGTTGTCGCACCGGCGACGCATCCCGATTTCATCGACCTGATGCGCGACATGCTGCTGGCGCGCGGCGAGCGCGCCATCCTGTTGCGCGGTACCGAGGGCGAGCCTTTTGCCAATCCGAAACGGCGGCCGCGCCTCGAATATGTTCACGAAGGCTTTGCCGATGTGCTGTTCGAAGCCGAGCACGACAGCCTGCGTACCCTGCCCAATCTGCCGGACGGTGCCGATGCGGCGCAGACGGCGAAATGGACGCAGCGCGTGCTCGACAAGCAGGCCGCCTTGCCCAAGCCGATTGCCAACCAGCTGGCCTGTCTGCTCTACGCCAGCGGTTACGCCGAGGACTTCAACCAGGCCAAGGCCATCGTTGCGGTCGAGGCCAATGCACTGGCGGCGACGAGTAGCTAAGGTGCATTTCAGTGCCGGCCTGCGTGCCTGATGCCTTCATTTGGTGCGGGTGCCGGGCGGTCGACCACGGAAAAACACCAAAAATCATCGCGTTAGGATTCTGGCACGAGGATTGCAAAGAGTAATTCATCAACAGCGAAATACCCCGTCAACGAGGACGGAATGGACCGCTCCGGTCCGCAATGGCAAAGACGTCATGCGCTGAAACACAAGTTTCGCGTCCCTCCGGGCGCACGCATCGTTGGAGCCCATAATGAGCAAACCCCGTCTCGTCCTGATCGGCAACGGCATGGCCGGTGTCCGTACCGTTGAAGAACTGCTGAAGATCAAGCCGGATCACTACGACATCACGATCTTCGGTGCCGAACCGCATCCCAACTACAACCGCATCCTGCTTTCGCCGGTGCTCGCCGGCGAAATGACCATAGCCGAGATCGTGCTCAACGAACTCGAGTGGTACAAGGAAAACAAGATCACCTTGCACACCGGCAAGCAGGTGGTGAAGATCGATCGCGTCAATCGCAAGGTGATTGCCGACGACGGCAGCGAGGAGCATTACGACCGCCTGCTTGTCGCCACCGGCTCGACCCCCTTCATGCTGCCGATTCCCGGCAACGATCTGCCCGGCGTCATCGGCTACCGCGACATCAAGGACACCGACGAGATGATAGCCGCCGCCAGACTGCACAAGCACGCGGTCGTCATCGGCGGCGGCCTGCTCGGCCTGGAAGCTGCCAACGGCCTGAAGCTGCGCGGCATGGACGTGACCGTCGTGCATATCGGCCCGTGGTTGCTCGAACGCCAGCTCGACGAAGTCGCCGGCCGCATGTTGCAGAAATCGCTCGAGGACAAGGGCCTCAAATTCCTGCTGCAGAAGCATACCGAGGCGCTGATTCCCGGCGAGAGCGGGCGTGTCGCCGCGATCCGCTTCAAGGATGGCATGCAGTTGCCGGCCGACCTTGTTGTGATGGCCGCCGGCATCCGCCCCAACTACGCGTTGGCCGAAGCTTCCGGCATCTACTGCAATCGCGGCATCGTCGTGAACGACACGATGCAGACCTACGACCCGAAAATCTACGCGGTCGGCGAGTGCGTCAGCCACCGCGGCATCGCCTACGGCCTGGTCGCGCCGCTCTTCGAGCAGGCCAAGGTCGCCGCCAATCACCTGGCCGGCTACGGCATCGGCCGCTACACCGGCTCGGTGACCTCGACCAAGTTGAAGGTGACCGGCATCGACCTGTTCTCGGCCGGCAACTACATGGGCGGCGAGGGCTGCGAGGAAATCCTGCTCAACGACCCCTACGGCGGCGTCTACAAGAAGCTGGTGATCAAGGACAACAAGCTGGTCGGCGGCGTGATGTACGGCGACACGGCCGACGGTCCGTGGTATTTCCAGCTGCTCAAGGACGGGCGCGACATCCACGACATCCGCGATTCGCTGATCTTCGGCCAGTCGCTGGTCGGCGACGTCGGCCATGCCGGCAACAGCAAGGCAGCCGAAATGCCCGATACGGCCGAGGTCTGCGGCTGCAACGGCGTGACCAAGGGCAGCATCGTCAAGGCGATCAAGGAAAAGGGCCTGTTCACGCTCGACGAGGTCAAGAAGCACACCAAGGCGGCGTCGTCCTGCGGTTCGTGTGCCGGCCTGGTCGAACAGATTCTCGCCTCGACCATCGGCGGCGCCTACACGCCGGCCGCTTCCGACAAGAAGCCGGTCTGCGCTTGCACCGAGCAGTCGCACAAGATGGTGCGCGATGCCATCCGCGAGCAGCATCTGGTCAGCAAGGAAGCCGTTTTCAAGGCGCTCGAATGGAAAACGCCGAACGGTTGCGACAAGTGCCGCCCGGCGATCAATTACTACCTGATCTCGACCTGGCCGCACGAGGCCAAGGACGATCCGCAGTCGCGCCTGATCAACGAGCGCTCGCACGCCAATATCCAGAAGGACGGTACCTATTCGGTGGTGCCGCGCATGTGGGGCGGCCTGACGACGCCGGCCGAGCTGCGCGCCATCGCCGATGCGGCGGAAAAGTACAAGGTGCCGACCGTCAAGGTCACCGGCGGTCAGCGTATCGACCTGCTCGGCATCAAGAAGGAAGACCTGCCCGGCATCTGGGCCGACCTCAACGCGGCCGGCATGGTGTCCGGCCACGCCTACGGCAAGTCGATCCGCACCGTGAAGACCTGTGTCGGCGCCGAGCACTGCCGCTTCGGCACGCAACTGGCGATGTCCATGGGCGTCAAGCTCGAGAAGATGCTGTTCGACATGTATGCGCCGCACAAGGTCAAGCTCGCCGTCTCCGGCTGCCCGCGCAACTGTGCCGAAGCCGGCATCAAGGACGTCGGCATCATCGGCGTCGATTCCGGCTACGAGATCTACATTGCCGGCAACGGCGGCATCAAGACCGAGGTCGCGCAGTTCCTGTGCAAGGTCGGTTCGGACGAGGAGGTCATGGAATATTCCGGCGCCTTCCTGCAGCTTTACCGCGTCGAAGGCTGGTATCTGGAACGCACCTGCCACTGGCTGGAACGGGTCGGCATGGATTACGTCAAGGGCCGCATCGTCGAGGATGGCGAAGGCCGCAAGGCGCTCTACGCCGCGCTGCTCGACTCGCTGAAGGATGCGAAGGACCCGTGGGCGACGTCGCGCGAGCCGGAAGCGATCAAGCAATTCATTCCCATCGTGCCGGTGGCGATTGCCTGAGGCCAGAAGGCGCCAGCGGTCAACATCCGAAAAATGCCAAAAATCGAGGAATACGCAATGAACAACTGGAAACTGATCTGCAAGCTGCAAGACATCCCGCCCCTGGGTTCGCGCATCGTGCGCCCGGAGAAGGGCGGCGACATCGCCATTTTCCGCAACGCCGAAGACGAGGTCTTCGCGCTGCACGACAAGTGCCCGCACAAGGGCGGGCCGCTGTCGCAGGGCCTGGTGCATGGCCGGCGCGTCACCTGCCCGCTGCATGGCTGGAACATCGGCCTCGAAGACGGCCAGGCAGTGGCGCCGGATGTCGGTTCCTGCAACCGGTTCGAGGTCAAGGTCGAGGGCGGCGAGGTGTTCCTTGCTCTCTGAGGGAATGCGCCGCCGGAGTTTCATTCTTGGCGCGCTCTCCAGTCTTGTTGCCCGGCCGCTGTTTGCCGCAGAGGGCAGTGCCATGTCGCTGGGCGCGGCGATCAACAAGGCCGGGCGGCAACGCATGTTGTCGCAGCGCATGGCGAAGGCATTCACCATGCTGGTGCTGGGGGCGATGCCGCAGAAGGCGGAGGTCTTGCTCGAACAGTCGCGGCGGCTGTTCGAATCGCAGCTGGTCGAATTGGCCAGCATCGCTCCCGGCGAAGCAATCAAGGGCGGGTTGCTCGATCTGGAGCGCGCCTGGGCTGCCTATCGTGACGTGCTTGGACGTCCCCGGACGCCGGAAAACCTGCGCCTGGTGCTGGCGGAATCCGACCGGACCTTGCGCGCGGCACATCAGCTGACCGGCTTGTACGAAAAGCAGGCGGGCAGCACGGCCGGGCATCTGGTGAATATTTCCGGGCGGCAGCGCATGCTGTCGCAGCGTATGGCCAAGTGCTTTCTTGTCGAGCAGTCCGGGATCGTCTCCGAAGCGCTGCGGGGCGAACTGGATGCGGCCCGGCGCGACTTCGTTGCGGCACTCAAGGAACTCAACCAGGCACCGGAAAACACGCCGGAAATCCGCATCGAACTGGAACTGGCCAACACCCAGTGGCTGTTCTTCGAGCAAGCCCTGAACGGAAGGGAAACACGGGAGCTTGCGGTGCGTAACGTGGCAACGACCAGCGAGCGGATTCTCGAAGTGATGGATGGCCTGACCGGCCGTTACGAAAAGCTGGTGCGTGGTTGAACTTAGGGGGCGCTACGTGTTCTGAGAGGCTGTCAATACGCCCGAAGCGGTAGCGCCCGGGCTTTCCCCTTCAGTTAAAGTGTACCCAGATGAAAACAGCCTTGATCCTCTTTGCCCATGGCGCCCGCGATCCCGAATGGGCGAGCCCGATGCGTCGTGTCCAGGCCGTGCTGCGTGGCCGTGTGCCGGACACCCCGGTCGAACTGGCCTTCCTCGAATTCATGACGCCCGGCCTGGCTGACTGCGTGGCCGATGTGGTTGCCGCCGGGGCCGGGCGCATTGTTGTCCTGCCGATGTTCATCGCGCGCGGCGGCCACCTGAAGCGCGAATTGCCGGAAATGCTGGCCGCCTTGCGGTCGACCTATCCGGAAATCGATTTTTCACTGGGCAATGCGATTGGCGAACACGAAATTGTCGTTCAGGCGATGGCCGAGGCCGCCATGCTGGTGGCTGGTTCGGAGCTTGCTTGAATTCAGGCATGCTGACTGTACTTGTCATTGATGAATCGCGCTCGCGGGCCGGAGAAATCTGTGCCGGGCTGGCGCTCGCCGGTTACCAGGTGGCGGCCATCCTGGCCGATGCCGCCAATCTCACGGCCGAGGTCGAGAAACTGCAGCCGGACGTCATCCTGATCGACACCGACAGTCCGAGTCGCGACACCCTCGAAAATCTTGCGGCGATGCACAAGAACATGCCGCGCCCGGTCGTCATCTTTACCCAGGAAGACGGCCAGTCGGCGATCCGGAACGCAGTGAAGGCGGGCGTTTCCGCCTATATCGTCGATGGTCTCGACCAGAAACGGATCAAGCCCATCCTCGAGGTGGCGCGCGCCCGTTTCGAGGATACGCAGGCCCTGCGCCGCGAACTCGACGAGGCCTCGAAGAAGCTGACCGACCGCAAACTGGTCGACAAGGCCAAGGGCGTGCTGATGAAGGCGCGCGGCCTCGACGAGGATGCGGCCTATCACGCCATGCGCAAGCTGGCCATGGAGCGCGGCCAGACCCTGGCCAAGGTCGCCCGCGACGTCATCGACATGGCGCGCGTACTGCTCTAAAGGCGTGCGGCATCGCCGCTTGTTGCACTGCAATAGTGCGCACATTGCCTGCCGTCCGGCCAGCGGTCGACGCCGAAAAAATCAAGAAAATGCTTATCCGGCAATGGCTTAGGAAAAATATTCCGGGCCTGGCACGGCCATTGCGATAGTCAGTTCATTAACGCACGGTCAATGGCGGCCGGGCGCGAGTCAAAGATATCGACTCACAGGACAAGGGCGTCCATCCGCGCTGCCAACCGGCAGCCGGATGTGACGCCCGTTTTGTTTTCTGGATTCCCGCAATCAAAGGAGCAAGCAATGGACGATAGCAAGCCGGTGGAAAAAAACACCTCCTCGATTTCTCGTCGTGATTTCGTGTCAACCGCTTTGGGAGCCTCTCTGATGGCCATGGTACCTCCCGGTGTTCGCAGTGGCGCCTGGGCCGCTGGTTCGGATGCCCCCGAAAAGAAGGAAGTCCGTATCGGCTTCATCCCGCTCACCGACTGCGCCTCTGTCGTCATGGCTTCGGTCATGAAGTTCGATGAGAAATACGGCATCAAGATCATCCCGACCAAGGAAGCTTCGTGGGCCTCGGTGCGCGA
The DNA here is from genome assembly GCF_020510525.1 of Quatrionicoccus australiensis. Taxonomy (NCBI): domain Bacteria; kingdom Pseudomonadati; phylum Pseudomonadota; class Betaproteobacteria; order Rhodocyclales; family Azonexaceae; genus Quatrionicoccus; species Quatrionicoccus australiensis. The sequence continues at coordinate 3,372,432 of NZ_CP075188.1, read as the reverse complement.
CAAGCTGGTCAATGGCGAACTCGACGCTGCCCATGTGCTGTACGGCCTGATCTACGGCGTGCAGCTCGGCGTCGGCGGCCCGAAGAAGGACATGAATGTGCTGATGGGCCTGAACCACAATGGTCAGGCCATCACGCTCTCCAACCAGCTCAAGGACAAGGGCGCCACCGATGGCAGCAGCCTCGCCAAGCTGGTCGCCAAGAAGGAGCGGGAATACACCTTTGCCCAGACCTTCCCGACCGGCACCCACGCCATGTGGCTGTACTACTGGCTGGCGGCGCAGGGCATCAATCCGATGAAGGATGTCAAGACGATCACCGTGCCGCCACCGCAGATGGTCGCCAACATGCGTGTCGGCAACATGGATGGTTTCTGCGTCGGCGAACCGTGGAACAACCGCGCCATCATGGACAACATCGGTTTCACGGCGACGACGACCCAGGACATCTGGACCGATCACCCGGAAAAGGTGCTCGGCACGACGGCCGACTGGGTCAAGCAGAATCCGAACACGGCGCGTGCTGTCGTTGCCGCCATTCTCGATGCCAGCAAGTGGATCGACGCCTCCATCGCCAACAAGCAGAAGACGGCCGAAGTCATTGCCCAGAAGTCCTACGTCAATACCGACACCGAGGTCATCGTGGCGCGCATGCTTGGCCGTTACCAGAACGGTCTGGGCAAGAGCTGGGACGACAAGAACTGCATGAAGTTCTTCAACGAGGGGACGGTCAACTTCCCCTACCTCAGCGACGGCATGTGGTTCATGACCCAGCACAAGCGCTGGGGTCTGCTCAAGAGTCATCCCGACTACCTGGCCGTGGCCAAGCAGGTCAATCGCATCGACATCTACAAGCAGGGCGCGGCTGCGGCCGGCGTTGCCTTGCCCAAGAACGAGATGCGCAGCCACAAGCTGATCGACGGCGTGGTCTGGGACGGCAAGGATCCCGCCAAGTACGCCGACGGTTTCAAGATCAAGGCCTGATCCAGTCCGGGTGATGCCGGTTGCGGCCGGCATCACGACAGCCTGAGGAGAAAAACATGAGCGCAACGACGATGAGTGTCGACCTGGTCAGCCCGCTGCCCCTGGTTGATACGCCGAACAGCCCGCCGGTTGTGGTGCAAGCCGCCTTACCGGCCAAGGAAAAGAATATGGACAAAGCACTTCCCCAGCCGAGCGGCATGCCGCTCGGCGAGAAACTCAACAGCCTGCTGCGCGCCGTTTTGCCGCCCAGCCTCGGCATGCTGGTCCTGATCGGCATCTGGTATGTCGCCACCCTCAAGGGCGGCAGCATTCCCGGCCCGGTTCAGACCTGGGACGCAGCCACCGTGCTCTTCGCCGATCCGTTCTACCGCAACGGGCCGAACGACCAGGGCATCGGCTGGAACATCCTGTCCTCGCTGCAGCGCGTCGGTATCGGTTTCGGCTTCGCCGCCGTGGTCGGCATTCCGCTCGGCTTCATCCTCGGCCGCTCGGCCTTCCTGGCGGCGATGATCAACCCGATCATCAGCCTGCTGCGCCCGGTGTCGCCGCTCGCCTGGCTGCCAATCGGCCTGCTCGTTTTCAAGAAGGCCGACCCGGCCGCGACCTACACCATCTTCATCTGCTCGATCTGGCCGATGATCATGAACACGGCGCAGGGCGTGCAGCGCGTGCCGCAGGATTACCTCAACGTCGCCCGTGTCCTGGCGCTCTCAGAATGGAAGGTTGTCACCAAGATCCTCTTCCCGGCCGTGCTGCCCTACATGCTGACCGGTATCCGCCTGTCGATCGGCACTGCCTGGCTGGTTATCGTCGCTGCCGAGATGTTGACCGGTGGCGTCGGCATCGGCTTCTGGGTGTGGGACGAATGGAACAACCTCAAGGTCGAACACATCATCATCGCCATTTTCGTGATCGGCATCGTCGGTCTGATCCTCGAGCAAGGTCTCATCCTGCTCGCCCGCAAACTGACCAAAGAAGCCGATTGAGCGAGGAGAGAACAGCATGGAAAAATTCGTAAGCGTGGAAAAAGTCGGCCAGACCTTCGATACCAAGAAGGGCAAGTTCGTCGCCCTGCGCGACATCGATCTCTCGATCAAGCAGGGTGAGTTCATTGCGCTGATCGGCCATTCCGGTTGCGGCAAATCGACCCTGCTCAACCTGATTGCCGGCCTGACCAAGCCGACCACCGGCGTGCTGCTCTGCGATGGCCGCGAGATCGCCGGCCCCGGGCCGGAACGGGCCGTGGTCTTCCAGAACCACAGCCTGCTGCCCTGGCTGACCTGTTTCGAGAACGTCTATCTGGCGGTCGAGCGCGTCTTCGGCCAGAAAGAAGGCAAGCAGAAACTGAAGGAACGCACCGCGGCGGCGATCAACCTGGTCGGCCTGGATCACGCCAGCAGCAAGTACCCGAACGAGATTTCCGGCGGCATGAAGCAGCGCGTCGGCATCGCTCGCGCACTGTCGATGGAACCCAAGGTGCTGCTGATGGACGAGCCGTTCGGGGCTCTCGACGCGCTGACCCGCGCCAAGCTGCAGGACGAGCTGATGCGGATCTGCGAGACGACCAAGGCGAGCACGGTCATGGTTACGCACGATGTCGATGAAGCCGTGCTGCTCTCCGACCGTATTGTCATGATGACCAACGGCCCGGCCGCAACCATTGGCGAAATCCTCGAAGTGAAGCTGGCCCGGCCGCGCAACCGGCTGGTCCTGGCGCACGACCAGGATTACATCGGTTACCGCGCCGCCGTGCTCGAGTTCCTCTACGAAAAGCAGGCGCATGTCGAGAAAGTCGCGGCCTGAGCCGGTTGACCGTCCGGCATTGCTGCTGGACGGTCAACGCGCTGAAAACAGCATTTTTCGGCGCAAAAAAGCCCGGCACGAAAGGCCGGGCATGACCAGCAGCTTGGCCGGTCGAAACCCGCAGGGGAGTGCGGGATTTCAGAGATTCATGTTGGCAGGAATCGGGTGCGTACGCTGCAGGTGCTCGTAGGTCTGCGACAGACTTTTGACGTGTTCGTACTTGCCCTGTTCCAGGGCGTGCGTCATGTTTTCGATGATCATCGTGTGCAGGCGGCAAACGCCTTCCGGTGAACAGAGCAGCACTTCGCTCAGCTCGGCGGCGATGGTGACGGGAATGTGCTCGTGTTCCGCGATGGCTTCGATTTCGCCGCGGTCGAGATCACAGTAATCGAGAACGTCCTGAATGGATAACATGTCTTCCTCCTTCGATAGGTAAGGCGATAAGGCTGTTTTCGTGCAATGGCCAGTTATCGTTTTTCTATCCGCCTTGTAGATTTTTTTGGTGGAGGACTGCCTTCTTTTTAGCTTTTCCCGGCCGATAAGGCAAGGCCGAATCCGGCCTAAATGCGCAGCATGCCTTCCGGCAAGGGGTAGCTCAGTTGCAGGCGGCTGATGGTCGGCAGCAGGTCGAGCCGGCTATCCTTTTTCAGCTTGACGGCACGCTCGCGCATTTCTTCGAGCGAGACAGCGACGGGCTTGCCACCCGTGGCAAAGGCAATCGTGTTGCCGCTGTCGCAGGATGGAAAAACGGCAAGTCGGCCATCAAAGGCGGCGCAGATGCGCTCGACGCTGCCCTGAAAGCCTTTGTTGCGGCCCAGCAGGTTGATGCCGAGCAGGCCATCGTCACTCAGCCGGCTGCGGCAGGCCTGGTAAAACGGCAGCGTATCGAGTGCGCCGGCACTGGCTTCGGCATCGAAACCATCAGTCAGGATGTAGTCGAACTGGCGGCCGCCGGCGAGCATGTAATCGGCGCCGCAGCCGGTGATGACATCAAGGCGCTGCGGGTCGTCCGGCAGCTTGAAATATTGGCGGGCGACGAATTCGACCTGCGGGTTGATCTCGACGACGGTGATCCGGCAGTCGGGCAGGTAGCGGTAAATGAATTTGGCCAGCGAGCCGGCGCCAAGGCCGATCAGCAGCGCGTGGCGCGGCCATTGCGCACTTTGGCGCAAAAGCAGTCCGGCCATCATCTCGCGCGTGTAGCCCAGTTCCAGCGACCAGGGACGGGCAATGCGCATGGCACCTTGAATCCAGTCCGAACCGAAGTGCAGATAGCGAATGCCGGCTTCCTCGCTGATGTCGACGGAATGGCGGGGCGGCTTTTTCGATTGGCGCATGCTGGAGTGAGGGCAGGATGAGGGGGAAATGGTAACGCCTGGCATAGCGGGGGAGCCCGGCTTGATCTGCCGTTTGCGCGAGCCAGGTTCGACAGGCCGGGTTTGAGCGTAGCGCATGGGTCTGGTACCCCAGGTGGAATCACATTAGAGGCTGTCGGTGGCTTTTCTTAGAGGTTTTGTATTGGTGTATTTTGGTTGATACCAACAAAAGTACCAACAAATTGTAAGGCTACTTCCAAATACCCCTAGTAGGTCTGCTCTGAAGGGTGTGACATTCTGGCACTGTGGGTTGCTATGTGCCAAGACAATCTGGCTATAGGCAGATATAGTCAGTCACGAGTCATTCACCAATGCTTCCTGCCAATGGAAAAACCATTCTACGCACTTACTGAGTCTGCAACTCTCCTTGGATGTACGTCAGCCGATCTAATCCAATTGGCGGCTAGGGATGACATTACGTTTCTGGTCGGGGTTCCAGATGGAGTTCGTTTTCAGATCTTCGATGCAGATGCGAACCGTACCGAGGCTCCTGCGCTTCTTGAGCCGCAGCTTTTGGAGCTATCTGCTACTCAGTGCCAAAAAATTCAGATCAATGGGCGAACTGAACAAAGTGATTTCCGACGGGGCTAGAGAACTCACCGTTGGTCATCCATGAGGCTCAGCAGGCTCGCGTACCGGTGATCACCGCCAACACGGGAGGGATGGCAGAGTATGTCCATCACGAGGTCAACGGCCTCTTGTTCGAGCATCGCTCATTCGCTGCATTGGCGGAGCAGATGCAACGCTTTGTCGATGCCCCTGAACTGGCGGCCAAGTTGGGTAGCCGTGGCTACGTTTTCAGCCAGGATGGTGACATTCCCGATATCTACACCCACGTGCAAGACATCGAGGCCTTGTATAAGCGACTCCTTCGTCGGCGAGACAGAACAAAACTCGTACATGCCGAAGCACCCTGGCGAATTACATTTGATACCAACCCGGATAGAGATTCGGCCTGAGCAGTCATTGGCCACATCGGTGTTGTCGGTCAGCAATTCGTCGGTTAGCAGCCATCAGCCCTGACGCGTTGGGAACGGCAGCTTCTCTATCCTGCGAATTCACACATTCGACCCTCAGCGGTCTGATGACGATGACAAAGTCGGTGTCCGGTATTTGCCCAAGGCGGACTTCAAAGTAATTAAACAAAAGTCCAATTGGTGAGACACAAAAAACTTCCGTTTGCTTGGTAAAAACCCATCAAGGGCTGCGTTCCAATAGTTCTTTGTATTCCATGTCGGACTCAAGAATGTGACTTATCCACCATTTTTCTAAGTAATTTTGTAATGAAAGCTTGTCGATAGTGCCACCTATTGCCGCTATCAGAAACTCAACCAATGTTTCACTATAACCATCGTGTTGATCCTTTTGGGCTGACAGCTTAGGGTAGCCAATTTGCATTAGAACCTGTTCTTCTGTTTCAAAATGCTTGCTTGCGTAGAATGCTAAGTCATTTAAGATGACATGAAATGATTCAATGCTGGCTTTACTCCCATCACAATCATAGGAGGACACTCGTTGGCATAGCTCCAACAATTTTTTATGCTGTATGTCTAATGTTTTGTTGCCAACACTATACTCTGGCTTCCATGCAGATAAATTGGTCATAACGACTAGATGATTTGTCAAAAACGATTTGAATATAACCTTAGTGCTAGGCGGCGACGTTGAGCCACGTCAATGTTTCACATTGTGAAACTATCGTTTAAATGGCGAGATAAATCATTCGCACGCCACATGACATCGTCTCGGCTGAAGTCGGCTATTGGGCCGAATGCACGAATACAACATGATGCCAGAAAGCGGCCACACGGGTTGTGCACCCGTGCAGCTGCAAGGTGCTGGCTAGATTTCAGTCTGCTCCGAAATCTCCAGCGCATCGTCCACCTCAATGCCGAGGTAGCGTACGGTGCTTTCCAGCTTGGAATGACCAAGTAGCAACTGAACGGCCCGCAGATTCTTCGTGCGCTTGTAGATCAGCGTTGCCTTGGTTCTCCGCATGGAATGCGTCCCATAGGCCGACGAATCCAGCCCGGCAGATTCGGCCCAGTGATGTACGATCCGCGCATATTGGCGTGTCGAGACATGGGGTGACCTCGCCACCCTGCTCGGGAACAGAAACTGATCGCTTCGCAGGTGAGATTTTTCCAGCCAGGCAGACACTGCCACCCTCGTCGGTTCCGTCAGTTCAAACTGCACTGGCCGCTGCGTTTTCCTCTGGATCACCATGGCGCGGGAAAGCACCTGGTTTCCGTGGGTGATGTCTCGCACCCGCAGACTGACGAGGTCACAGCCCCGCAGTTTGCTGTCGATGGCCAGATTGAACATGGCGAGGTCGCGGACCGCATGGGCATTCTGGAGGTAGATACGGATGGCCCAGATGTCCTTGGGCTTTAGCGGTGGCTTCTGGCCGACGAGCTTGCCCTTGTTCCAGGTTTCGCGTTTGTTGATGGTTTCCATCTTTGACTCCTTGGTTGTTGATCGGAGTCATATGTTCGGTCTGGCCGGGAATGGCTGCTGTGGGCAAGGATGGCCTACGCGGGCTCTCGGCCATGAGCAGAATTTCAGTATGGGATCGGCACCAGTCAGGTCGTATGCCAATGCTGACCTTCCAATCGCCACCTTCTGAAGGGCAGGTGGCTGAATCAATGCAATTTGTGGATTCAATGACCTTTGATGAACTCAACATATTGCATATCTGAACACAAGATATGGTCAGACCACCAGCGAGACAAATAGTGGTGCAGACCATTTCTGTTGATATCACCCCGGCTCGCCATGATCAAGAAGTCAGTCAATTGGTCATGATATTTATCATGCTCCCTTTGGTGCTGGGCTAATAGTGGATAGCCACCTGCCTTCATCAGAGCTTCTTCGGTGTTGAAATGTGTTCTGACGTAATTAGATAATTCACCGAGAATGTCATGAAATAGTTCAACGTTTTCGGGGCTATTTTCTGACATACACAGGATAGCCTTTTTGCATAGGCTTAACAGATTCTTATGCTGGTCATCCAGCACTTGGTTTCCAACGCTATAGCTTGGTTGCCATTCAACAAAAAGCAGTTGATCCATTGTTGGTCAGACATCTTTCGAGGGTTGCCAGAACTTAAGATGTTAGCCATACCAAGTTGGTTTGGAAAGACCATGCTCAGATCAAAATTGAGTCAGAGGCAACCCATCATATCCGCTTAGGGGACGCTGCAGCCCCCCCCTCTGGCTTCCCTGAAGTTTCTGTCGCAGCGAATGTCCGCCGTCAGGTAGTCTGTCCGGCTCAAGTCGGCCAGGACCTGCCAGTCGCTTGTTCTACGAAGCCGCCCTTCAAAAGTCTGGAGGGCTTCGAGAGCAGCAGTACGGGCAAGTGACAGAGATCTATATAATTCTGGGATATTGTATCCACTCATGGGCGGCTTCGAGCGAAAGCATTATGAAAACCTGTCGATTCCACCATTTTCTGGCTTGTGTTGCGTTGGCTTTGGCTATTCCTGCTGTTTCATTGGCCGAAACTGTTTATAAATTCGGCGTGGTTCCCCAGTTCGAACCCCGGAAGCTCTCGGCGGTCTGGTCGCCAATCCTGACCGAATTGGAGAAAAGGACGGGGTTCAAGTTCTTGATGGTGGGTTCGCCCCGTATCCCCGAATTTGAGGCGGAGTTTCAGGCCGGTCGATATGATTTCGCTTACATGAATCCTTACCATGCGGTCGTGGCCCACGGTGCGCAAAAATATGAGCCGATTGTGCGTGATGGCGCCGAGCAACTCTTCGGAATTCTGGTCGCCAGTAAGGAGGGAACGATTAATGAGGTGCGCGATCTCAATGGCAAGACTATTGCCTTTCCCGCCCCGAATGCCTTTGGCGCCTCGCTGATGACCCGCGCCGAGCTGGATCGCCAGAAGGTCAAATTCCAGCCGTTATGGGCACAGACCCATACTTCAGCCTATCTCAATGTGGCACTGGGCAAGGCCGATGCTGCCGGTGGGATCATGGCTACCTTGAAGCAGCAACCTCAGGCGGTGCAGGACAAACTGCGGATCATATTCGAGACACGCCGCACCGAGCCGCATCCGGTGATGGCACACCCCCGAGTGCCGACCGCAGATAGCGAAGCGGTCCGCAAAGCGTTTCTTGACATGGCGGCAACGCCCGAAGGGGCCGCAATGCTGGCACAGATTCCAATGCGGCAGGCGGTTGCGGCGTCATTCGATGACTACAAGGTCATTCGTCAGATGGGACTGGAAAAATATTACGTCAAGGGTGGTGACTGAGCGTACGTCTCACTGGCGCTGATCGATGTCCAATCTGTCACTCCGATTCAAGGTCATCCTGGTCCTGGTGTTTTCCAGCCTGGTCGGCGACCTCGCCGTGCTCGGCTATTGGCAACCGCGTTATCTCGCCAGCGAGATCCAGCGCGAACGCAATGCCAATTTCGATCATCTGGTGACGGTCGGCGACGCCATCACTCCATTCATGTTGCAAAACCAGCTGGCCGCGGTTTACGAAACGCTGGATGCAACAATGGCGCGCCAGCCCGAATGGCTGTCGTTAACGCTGCATGATTCGGAGGGGCTACTGCTTTATCCGCTGGAGCAGGTTGCGACGAAAGCGGAAGAGCATGCCCGTGAGCACATCGAGCATGCCGTCGTGTTGCGCAACGCAACCGTTGGTGTCCTCCATCTGGTGCTCGATACGGATGGCTTGCATGCTTCGATCCGGCGTCAGACCCTGATCATTGTCGGATTGCTCACTGCCGGCTTTCTCCTGTCGGCGCTGTTAATCGCTCTGTCTCTTGACCTGATTGTCGGACGTCGTACCCGCGTGCTGGTCAATGCGGCGCGCGAGTTCGGCAAAGGGAATCTGGCTTTTGCCGTGCCTGATCGAAGCCGTGATGAACTGGGGCAACTGGCCGAGGCCCTCAACCAGATGCGCCAGGAAATTTTGGCCAAGGAGCAGTTGCTGATTGCGGCGCGTGAGGCAGCCGAGTCTGCCAACCAGGCGAAATCCCTGTTTCTTGCCACGATGTCGCACGAAATCCGCACACCGATGAACGGAATTCTGGGCATGGCCCAGTTGCTCCTGTCACCAGGCCTGAAAGAACACGAGCGGGAAGATTTCGCACGCATCATCCTCAATTCCGGGCAGATGCTGCTCGGCTTGCTGAACGATATTCTCGATCTCTCCAAGGTCGAGGCGGGCGAGTTGAAACTGGAAAGCATTGCCTTCGATCCGCAACAATTGCTTCAAGAAGTGGTGGCCCTGTTCTCCGAAGCAGCAGAGAAGAAAGGGCTGAGCATTGCGCAAGAATGGCACGGGCAGGGCAGCAGTCGATACCTAGCCGACCCGTTGCGGATACGGCAGATGCTGGGCAATCTGATCAGCAACGCGATCAAGTTTACCGAAACAGGCTGGGTGCGCATCGAGGGACGTGTCGTTCAGTGCGATGCTGCCGCAGCAGTGTTGGAATTTACGGTTGCCGATTCCGGCATCGGTATTCCCGAAGACCGACGCCACAGGCTGTTTCAGCCTTTTTCTCAGCTTGATAGTTCGACGACGCGACAGTATGGTGGCACCGGTCTGGGCCTATCGATCATCCGCAGCCTTGCGACCGCGATGGGCGGAGAAGTTGGCGTCGAAAGCGTACCGGGAAGCGGTTCAAGGTTCTGGTTCCGGATTCAGGCCTGTCTTCTCGATGCCCATGCTGACACCCGTCGAACACCGCGTCAGGCAAGTCCGGCAAATGCCTCTGACGGTGAAATAACCGCGCTGCACGGCAGTGTTCTGGTTGCCGAGGACAATCAGACCAACCGTTACGTCATAGTACGGATGCTCGAAAAATTCGGTTTGACTGTCAGCTTTGCCGAGAACGGCCAGCAGGCTGTCGATATGGTCTTTGCCGGGGAGCGTCCCGACCTGGTGCTGATGGATATTCAAATGCCGGTCATGGACGGATTTGACGCGACCCGGGTGATCCGTCAGCGCGAAGCTGCAGAAGGACGTTCACGCCTGCCGATCATTGCCTTGACCGCCGATGCGTTCGAAGACGACCGCCAGCATTGTCTGGATGCGGGCATGGACGATTTCCTGGCAAAACCGGTCGTGCTCAAGGCGCTGCGTAGCATCCTGATGCAGCGTTTGCAGCCGCATTCAGATGGGATTGCCGGCATCGCTGAAGACTCGTCCGGTGAGCCGTGCCGGATCGATACTGTCGGTCTCGATGCGCTGATCAGCGAAATCGATGGATTGCTCAGGGAGAACAAGTTTGATGCGATCGGACGTTTCCGCGAGCTGCAGATCATGCTGAAAGGACACCCGGCGGCAGGGGAAATCCAGGAGCTCTCCGGCCTGGTCAACGCATTCAGGTTTGACGCAGCCCTGGTCGGCTTGCGCAAGGTGGCCATTGCAAACGGATGGAGGAATAAGGAATGAGCGAAGCCAAGCCGGTCATTCTGGCAATAGACGATACCCCGGCCAACCTGCTGACGCTGGGCTCGGCGCTGGCCAGCGAATTCGATCTGCGTATCAGCACGTCCGGGGTGCATGGACTGGAACTGGCTGCGACGATCCGGCCCGATCTGATCCTGCTCGATGTCATGATGCCGGAGATGGATGGCTTTGAAGTCTGCAGGCGTCTGAAGGCGGATGAACAACTGAAGCTGACCCCCGTTATTTTCATTACCGCGCTGTCGGATACCGAATCCGAGTCGCGTGGACTGGCATTGGGGGCCGCTGATTTTCTGGCTAAACCGCTTAACGTGGGCATCGCCCGTCAACGCATCCGGAATCTGCTCGATCGGGAAATCTTGCGTAAGCAAGTGTTAATGCAGCGTGATCAGCTGGCCAGCCAGCTCGAAACCTTGCGTAATCTGTCCACGGCAGTCGAGCAAAGCCCAGCCTCGGTGGTGATCACCGACCTTGAAGCCAGCATCCAGTATGTCAATCCGCGCTTTACTGAAGTGACCGGTTACAGTTCAGCCGAGGTTACGGGTCAGAATCCCCGTATCCTGCAGTCAGGCAAGACAGGCAAGGCAACCTACGAGAAATTCTGGAGCACCCTGAGCGCAGGCGAACCCTGGAAGGGGGAATTGCTCAACAAGCGCAAGAATGGTGAGTTATATTGGGAAGAGGCACAGATTGCACCGGTCAAGAATCCGGCGGGCAACATCACGAATTATGTTGCGGTCAAGACCGATATCACCCAGCGCAAGCAGCTTGAGCTGGCCAAGGACGAGTTGCTCGACCGCCTCCGAAAGATTGCCAGCCGGGTTCCCGGCGTAGTCTATCAATACCGCTTGCGTCCTGATGGCACGTCCTGCTTTCCCTTTGCCAGCGAGGCGATCCGGCAAATTTACCGAGTCAGTCCGGAAAGCGTGGTCGATGATGCATCGGCTGTCTATGCCATCCTGCATCCGGATGACTACGCGGCTATCGTTGCCTCCATCCAGCATTCGGCTGAATCACTGACGCCTTGGCGCCACGAGTATCGGGTTCGCTTCGAGGATGGAACTGTGCGCTGGCTGTTTGGTGACGCCTTGCCGGAACGGGAAGCCGATGGTGGAACGCTGTGGCATGGATTCATCACCGATGTGACCGAGCGCAAGCAGATCGAGGCGGAACTGGCCAATCATCGGACCCACCTCGAAGCGATGGTCCAGGCGCGCACGCTGGATCTGTCGATTGCCAAGGAGGCGGCCGAAGCGGCCAGCCGGGCGAAGACGACTTTCCTCGCCACAATGAGTCATGAACTGCGCACGCCGCTCAACGGCATCATCGGCTTGACCGGGTTGGCGGCGCGTCGAAGCACCGATGAACGCGTCAAGGATATGCTCGGCAAGGTCGACCGCTCATCACATCAACTGCTGGCGATCATCAATGACATCCTCGATATCTCGAAAATCGAGGCCGAACGGCTGACCCTGGAGATGGTCGATTTCCGGCTGGGAGAGGTGCTGGACAACGCCCAGAACCTTATTTCTCCGAAGGCAGTTGAAAAGGGGCTTGTTTTCGAGGTCGACCGCAGCATAAGCATTGCCGACTTGCCAGTGCGGGGGGATCCGTTACGGCTGGGGCAGGTGCTTCTCAATCTGTTTGGCAATGCCGTGAAATTTACTGATGAAGGCCGTGTTACGACTTCAGTCGAGTTGGTTGAGACGTTTCCAGATGCTGTTTTGATTCGCTTTCGGGTCAGCGATACCGGTATTGGCATTGCCCCGGAAGATCAAAGCCGCCTGTTCAGCGCTTTCGAACAGGCCGACGGGTCGATGAGTCGCAAGTATGGTGGCACGGGCCTGGGGCTCGCCATTACCAAGCGCTTGGTACAACTGATGGGGGGCGAGATCGGAGTAACAAGCGAATATGGCCGGGGCAGCACGTTCTGGTTCACCGTGCGGCTCGGCAAAGCCACAGATGCCATCCCGCCAGCGCCGACTTTTAACCGAAAGACTGCCGCTGAACGCCTGCTCGGCGAATACGCCGGAACCCGCATTCTGGTAGCCGAAGACGAGCCGATAAATCAGGAGGTTTCGCGTGTCCTGCTTGAAGACGCCGGCCTTCTGGTCGATCTGGCCGAGAGCGGACAGCAAGCTATTGAATTGGCCAAACAAACTAACTACGCCCTGATCCTGATGGACATGCAGATGCCTCACTTGAACGGTGTCGAATCAACCTTGGCGATCCGGGCGCTCCCCGCCTACGCGCAAACACCAATTCTGGCGATGACCGCAAATGCCTTTGACGAGAATCGCCAAGTCTGCCTTGATGCCGGCATGAACGACCACATCGCCAAGCCTGTCGATCCGGACAAACTGTACGAGACTTTGCTGGCGTGGTTGGAGAAGCGTGCTAACTGAACGACGGACCTCTTCGGTTACCTCCCACCAAACATCCGACTGATCGACCGTCTACAGTGGGTCGGGTGTGTGAGTTCGCCAGAATTGGAAACTGACCTTCGAGGATTTTTCAGATGACTGGCGGCTTACCGAGTCATTGCTGCCCGACAATGGGCAACCGGTCAATGACCGTTTTGGCCGATACTCGGACTGTCAAATGAACAAGGAGGGCAGCCAATGCCCTCCTGTTTGGCACGGGAAATCAGTGGCAGATTACCTGCTCAATGTCTTGGTTTGGCCAAGGTGATATTGAGCTACGCCAATCAGCCAATGAAACTGCCCGGGCCTTCTCGTAGCACCCACTCATGAATCTTGGTGTAGGCTGCTTTCGGGTTGTGGCGATTGGCAATCGGGGAAAAGGCGGTATTCATGATCAGTCTCCAGAGTGAAAGGTGGTCTGTTCTTCAGAGCATGTGAACTGGCTGTAAAAAATCACCAGATGAATGCTTCTTTCGTTGGACGGAGACCTTTTCTCCCTGGATCATGTATTGACGTGGGTGTCCTCGTGTTTCCTCTGTTTATTGGTGATGGGGCTAGGCTAGGCAGCTTGAAACGAAATGATCTCTGCGCCTTTCTCCAACTTGTCGAGGTGGTTTGCCCAAGCCTGCATCATGTTTCGGCGTTCAACCATGTACTCAGCTTGGTGGGAGACATCCCCGAGTGCTTAGGTGCCACAGTAAAAATTTCGCCGTTTTCTATCCCCCATCCTGAAACGAGTGCGTATATTCGCACTCGCTGGCAAATGATTGACGGTGAGATTTCTTTCTGATAGGGCGGTTTTTAAGTGGTTTGAAGCGAAAGAGCGAGTACTGCTTCGATTCCAAGCCGTAATTTCAAGCCCTCAATCCTTGGGAGGCGATATTCGATGGCGCCACTACATCCAAGATTTCTTGGCACTCCTTATCTTTCTCTGCTTTGTCGAGGGCAAGGGCTTCTGCCGTGCTGGCGTTGAGCAGGTGCTCAGAAAATTCAACGAAAGTCAGGTGCCTAATCTCGAATTCCTGATCGCAGTAATCCAAGGCGATTTCGATGGCTGCCGGGTATCCGTTCGGAAGAATTGCGCAAGGAAACCGATGCCGTGGGTCCGTGTGACTCATCGTCGAAACGAAATTGAACAACTCTCCTTTGAATATTCCGGATACAGGACGGTGGCCAAGCAGTGCTTTTCTCCGTTCGTGCACTGCACGCATTCTGGCAAGATTTGGTCGGCCGTATTCCTTGCTAACCAAATCATTCCATTCTTTTTTGAGTTCATTTAACTCTACATCTTTGGGTTTTACTGGCGGTTTCTGGAAGTGAGCTAGCCAGGTTGCTATCGAGGGGTCAATGCCGATGGCTTTGTAAAATTCAGTGCCATCGATAGAAAACGAGCGCCCTTGGGGCTGCCATGGTGCCTTGGCTAGCGTTTTAACCCTTTCGTCGTCGGATGTGACAGGCTCGCCTTGTCTGGCTTGAATGATTGCACATTGCAGTTTGTAAGTGTCTTTGTGACCTAGATAAGAGGCCACTGCGGCAAGGCTTTGCATCTGCCATGGGTTAAGTGGATCGAGTGTTTGAGTTAATTTTTTGCGCGACATATCAAAAACGATTTCACCTGTCAATCATCTGTTGGCGAGTGCGAATATTCGCACTTCTCCGACTATCGTAGAGCAGGACTGGCCCATTTTCTACAGTAGCTCCACGTTCTCGGGGATGTCTCCGAGGGGTAAATAAGGAGCTGCAAATGAAAGACCTGAACCAATCTGCCGGTAACCAACTGACTGTCATCAAGGAAGCGGTCAAGAAGACCTTGCCACTGATCGACAACCTGCAAGCGGTGATGCGGAAGCTGAACCACAAGTCCTGCCCGGATGCGACTACCGGTCTGCGCGTGATTTTACATCTGCACCGGACTCCGGTTGAACAGACTGAGGACGGCATCGTTTTTGCCGCAGGCACCGGTGAGGCATTTCCTCTGCCGATGTCCAAGGAATGTGCCGATTTCCTGATGGCGGAAGTGGTCAGCAAGTTTCACGTTTCCACGCCTGAGGCGATTCGCAACATCGTTCGCTACCAATGGTGCCGGCAGCAGCACAAAGGGCTGCGCGGCGAACTGGGGGCGTTCTATACCCCGCCGCTCCTTGCTGAACTGATCAAGGAAATGCTGCAATCCTCGCTTGATGCGATGAATGATCCTGTTGTCTTCGATAGCTCTGCTGGGCTGGGTGGCATCTTGGCAGCATTCGACGAATACACCGTTGTTGCGGCTGACGTGGATACCAAGATCGTCGCAGCACTTGGCGACATGGGCTATGTCAACGTGCATTGTGGGAACAGCCTGAAAAGCGTGTCTCGCTCCGCCTACGGCATCGAGGAAACTGCCGATTTGGTCATGGTCGGCAATCCACCGTTCAGTGGTGCATCTGGCTGCGAGATGATGAACGAGGCCGATCCTAGCGTTGCGACAAAGGACTTGGGGCTTTCGTTCCTGCTGGCTGCGGCCAAGCTGAAACCCAAGGCTATTTGTATGCTGCACCCGCTGAGCTTCTTGTCCAAGCCAGCGAATTTCGAGCAGCTTAAACCGCTGGCAGACAACTACAAGTTGCTGAAAGGGGTTGTCGTGTCCAGTGCTGATTTTGAGCCTTCGCTGGGCAAAACCCCGTTTCCGGTAGTGGCTGCGCTTTATGTTCCTGGCAGCATGACTTTCGCCGACATCGGCGAATTCGCCTTCGACATCTACGAGCAGCGTGGCTCGATGATGGATACAGGAAAGCGCCTGATCCTGAACGCTATCAAGACAACCGATGAGTTCATTCGTAAATATCCGCCGAAGAAGGGGATGGATCAGGTGTCCGACATCGGGATTTATCAATACAACTTCCGCGATGCGAACTTTGTCATCGCGAAGGGTGCCTTGTCCTGCTCAAACACAGCCAGTTCCATCCCGGTTTGTTATCACCAGTTGGGGTTGTATTCGTATATCAACTGCTTCAAGCGGCACTTTGGGACGCATTTCGTATTCGGCAATTTTTCACCGCTGGCGCGCCAAGCTGATTTTGAAGATCAGGATTTCGTGGATAGCTGCATCTACGACACGATTATGAACAATCAGCGCTTGGCTCCGATGAACCGGACTAATCAGGCTTCGTTTGTCCTGACGAAAAACCTGATTCAGGATGCCCGAAAGAAGGCGGTGCAGTATCAGGGGGGCGGCGTCAATCCCCATCAGGCGTTCGTCGATTTCTGGGCAAACGGAACCAACCCCGATGCGTTGGCGCCGTTCTTTGCTGACTACTTCTTGAAGTTGCGGGATGCCAGCCTGAGCTTTGTGCAGCAACCGCTGCACAAGATCGCCGGGCAGCAGGAAGCAGTTGCATGCTGAAAATGAAAAACGGGAGGGCAACCTCCCGTTTTCTTAACCGCGCTGATTTCGTGGATTTGTAGCAGTACGCCCGATTTGGTCAGTCGCGACTTGCTTTCTGAAAATCATATTTTTCATAGATCGTCTTCAATTGCGCAATCTTGTCCTTCAATGTAACCGAAATGGATTTGGTGGTTTTGATTGCTGCTTTGAGTTTGTCAGTGGTTACGGTTTTATCATCCGAAATAAAAGCGACTTCAACCGTATCCTTTACCAGCGATTCGATGTCGGCGCCGCTGTAACCCTCGGTATCTTTGAGGAGTTTGAGCACATCGACCTGATCGCCAAGTTTTCCACGCTTTTTTAGGTGTATCTCAAAAATACGCCGTCTTTCTTCTGGCGAAGGAAGGTCGACTAAAAAGAGTTCGTCAAAGCGACCCTTGCGCAAGAATTCAGGCGGTAGGGCCGAAATATCGTTTGATGTGGCTACCACATAAACAGAACTTTCCTTTTCCTGAAGCCAAGTTAAGAATTGTCCGAACAGCCGTGTAGTCACGTCGCTACCCCCGCCATGTCCGCTGAGGCCAGAGAAAGCTTTTTCCAGTTCATCAATCCATAGCACGCAGGGGGAGACAGCTTCGGCAGTCTTGATAGCGCGGCGCATATTGTTTTCGCTCTCGCCAACGTATTTCCCCATCAGCTTGCCAACGTCCAGACGCAATAGCGGCACATTGAACTGACTAGCCGTGGCTTTGGCGGTTAGACTTTTGCCACAACCCGGCATGCCGACGATGAGGAGCCCTTTGGGTAGATCAATGCCAAATCGACGCGCTTCACCCAAGTGGGTGAAGATATGAGATTTATCTTGAAGATATTTCTTTAGATTATCCAAGCCGCCAACATCGCTCAGGGTGGAGTCGAAAGACAAAATTTCGAGGATGCCCGTTTTCTTGATGATCTGTTCCTTCTCCTCAAGAATCAATTTTTTGTCCGCTGCTGCGATTAGTCCTGAACGCTGATAAGCGAGATTTAGGATTTGCCGAATTTCGAAATCGCTCAGTCCTTTAAAAGATACACAAAGTTCATTGATGTCTTCGGGAGCAATAGGAATTTGAAATCCATCGGCGTAATCTCGAATAATGTTCTCGATTTCGCGGGCACCTGGTAAGGGAATGTCGAAAACAGTAACCATTTTCTCCAGTTCAGATGGAATAACGAGTTCTGAACAAACCAGAAAGACCGTGACATAGACGCCCTCACGAAACATCGTGCGATCTGCAATTGATTTTAATCTCGCGATAATGGCGGCATCGGCGCTTTCAGGGCGGAGCTGACGATGCACATCTTTTAGCACCAAAAAAGCATTCTTCGGTTCGTTGTCGTCGAAGGTGGAGAGAAAGCTATTCAGGTTATCGCTTCCGGGCAGTGACCCCGCTGGAATTTTGTGCCGAAAATCAACGTGATGCCCAGCTTCGTTGTATTCATAAATTTTTGTGTCTTTTTCTGCAATGCTCGCAATAAGAGCATCCACTGCATGGGAATCAAAGTGATTTATGTAAATAATTGGGCGCAAGGCGGCAACATATGCGGCCAGCTTTGTGGCAAATTGTGGATTGTCTTCCCTGCTCATCGTCAGACTTCCATATATACGAGTTTATCAACCGAGCTATTGCTCTTGTAGTCAATTCCATCGAGGATAGGAAACTTGCCGTTGACGTCATCCACTTTTAATTCCTCACCGTTTATTCCGCAGTTGCGTATGAGGTTTCCATTTGCCATCTGAATGACAAGATAGCGCGTTCCCTTTGGTTTTAGGTCTTTCCAATAACCCTCGGTTTCGCCAGCAAAGCTTTGGATGTGAGGTAGGTCGGGGTTCGGCCATACAATGGCAGCCATGTCTTGCTTAACTGTCGAAAGTTCTTTCGCAATGTGAGGCCGCATATCGGTGTTCGCCAGAATTGCCAAAATAACTAGAGGCTGCTTGTCGATAAATCGCTCGTAGAAAGCTCGTGAATCAAGCATGTAAAGTTCAAAATATCGTGTGAATATCTCAGCAACGGCTGATTTTATAAATGGGTAGTCCGCGCTTCGCTCTTCAATGCTCGAAAGAAGTTTTGTGTAATTCCCGTGGTATGCGCGGATTATTTCATTTTTCTTTGTTTCTAGACTTTCGTAACGCTCGAGCCGCTCTACTTCTTTTTGCCGAAATGCGAATGGGTAGGCAGCTGCTTCAATCTGTTTATTTGTGGGTTTGCCATGAAAAATGTGGCACAACGCCTTAGCAGCCTCTATGTCGTCATCCGGTATTTTTTCGAGTTCGGAAATTTCTCCAGTCAGGCCACGCGTTTCAAGCCAGCGACTCAGTAAGCCATTACGATAAGAGGCAAGAATATCCTCAATATTGAAGTTGTCTCGAAGCTCATCTAAATTACGAACCGGCTTGCCATCGAGGATCAGATTAAATTTTATAGCTTTGGTCATTTTTTATACCCCACCAATTACCAACTGAAAACACTACCGATAAAATTCCCTACACTGCTGGCCACGCTTTTTGTTCCTTCCCATAGGCTGGATGCTGCGGATTTAACACTATTCGCTACGGTTTTAGCGATGGTCTTGCCTCCCTCCCAAACGGCACGACCGACAGTGCTTCCCGCAATCCCACCAACCAGTCCCCCGGCAATGCCGCCAACAAAAGTTCCGATTGGTCCTAGTGCAGAGCCAATGCTTGCACCCAAGGTCGCACCCTCAACCCCAAGCGCCAAGGAGCCAACCAAACTGCAGGTGGCATCGCCAGCTCGATCTAAGGCTTCTTCCCCTGTGATTTTTCCAGACGCAAAGTCAGCAAGTACTTTGACGTTTTCGATCCCAATACATACTGCATTAGCAATTTGGCCTGCAGGTGTGCGCCTAAGAACAGCCCCTAACCAGCCACTTCTGCAAACTACAACAAGGCCACCGGTTACAGCTACGGTGAGTCCAGCACTTGCTCCCGACTTTAGGGCGCTTTCGGCAAACTCAGCGGCATCTTCCTCAATGCTGCTGTTAGCCTGTCCGGTCATGCTGTTCCAGATACGACGACCAAGAACGCGCGCGCCTTGGAAGCCAACTGCCAACATGGCGGCGACACCGGCCTTCTGACCGATGTTCTTGGCAATAGCCTTGCTGTTGACGTCGTTCCACTCGTATTGCTTGGCTTCCCGTTCTTCTTGGATTTTCCGCTGACGTTCCTTGGCATCCTCTTTGGATAAAGGCTTGGACTTGACGCCTTCGTGCTCGATGACTTCTGTGCTGTTCTTGATGTCTTTTCCTTGCCCTTCGGGAACCAGCTTTCTCTGACCCCGATAGTCACCCTTTTCAAAAAGCTCTTTGGTGGATTCCGCATCAGTCCCGTATTTTGACTGGTAGCGCTTGACGATCTTGCCGTTGCCATCGCGGATAACAATATCAACCGAATTCTTACCGTAGGTTTGACCAGGGGCGGGCTTAAGTACTTCCGCGCGGTAAGGGCTTCCCTGTGCCGCTGCTTCTATATTGAAGCTTTCCGCGTGGTGTTGCTCGGCAATGAAGCCATCAAGATGCCATGACTGGTTGATCCCGCCATCCCTTCGATACATCAGGTCAATGTTGTCCTTATTCGCCTGATCTAAAGTGTGGTCGATTTCGGCGGCGTAGCTTCCTACATTATTCACCCCCTGAGCCTTCGCACCACTTTCTATGGCGGATTTGAGATAACTTTCACGCGATAGTCCTCGCTCGCGGTATTCGGCGAGCTTCTGTTTTTCTTCCTCAAATCTCTGCACACGCTCAACAACAATTAGCGCCGTATTTTTGCGTTCGTCTGCGTCTTCCCATATGGTTGGATACTTGGAAAACTCACCATCAAGCCAAGCTGCATCTAGAGTCCCCTCTGGCTTGTGACGATAGGATTGGACGAAGGATAGAACGGTTTCACGCGCCTTTTGGCGGTTTTCACTTGCCGTGTCGATCTCCAATACCCCTTCGACAATATCCGCACTTGTCTCCGGGTTGCCAGCATCTTCTTCGATTCGAAGTGCAAGCATGTTCATCATTTCTGAGCGGTTTTTGAGTTCGTTTGCTTGGGTTTCAATCATGGGATTTCACTCTTTATTTTTCGGAAAATCGGCTAGGGCTGCCACTCCGTGCATCAGAGGGTGATCTCTGCCTAGAAATATGGCGGCATGACGGACAATTTTTGCAATATCTCGCATGCTTTCCGGCGTAGCATCTCGGTAATTAAACATTGCTGATCCGATATGCTTTCTATCTGCATTAGCGCAGCGGCGGGATAGTGAAGGGATGGTTGCCCAGATGCCGAATGCAGCCTCTTGTTGTGGCTTGGGCAGCGACATCATGCAATCAATGGTTTTGTCCATTGATGGGGTTTGCATCATCAGACCATTTTCTTGAATTTTTTCTTTAACCTTGGTCAGCTCGTCATCCGAACTGAGTTGCTGCGTCGAAGCGCGCATCAAGCCATAGACTTGGCTAATTAGTGGAAGGATGTTTTCCAAGTCGCCTTTGATCGCTGCTTGAGCCAAAGCAGACTTCCGGGTTTCGGTTTGTCTACGAATCAGTATTTCGCGGCATGCAAGAGAGAGTGATACAAAAACCGCGCCAGCCGTGGATATGGCCGAAATTGCCTCCCAAGACAAAGGCATGCTAATACCTCTCTCGGCTTCGAATGGGGCAAGCAACATCCCGCAAGGCATCAACTACGCGGTCATTGCCGCTGTTTTGTATTAAACGCACGCCCTATGCTCCCTTGTATGCTCTTTTGATCGAGGGAGACTATTATTCCAGATGCAATGCGTTTTTTCCTAACTGGCGTCTTGGTCAAGCGCGAGTCGGGGCTTTTTTGTCGCTTAAATAGTTGAGCTTCTGCTTGCCTGAGGTGGTTTGTTCTTGTTCCGCTTGGCTTTGCGTTCATCGGCTGCTGATTGCCGCAATAGCTCAATCTCTTCAAGAAAGCGAAAGAGCTGATTACCAAATTCGAGCTGTGTTTGCAGGTTGTCAAGCGTCTGGGCAAAGCAGTTCAAGGTTTTGCCTAGGCTGGGTGGGCGACGAGTAGCCTTGCTTGTGTCAGTCTTGCTGGCCTTGAGACGGGGTGATGCTGGCGGCGCGGGAGCGGTACTCGCTGGGCCTGCTTCTGAATCGAAACTTTCCGGGTCGTCTAGGAAATCTGCCAAGTCATAAATTGAAATGACGATGCGCCCTTGAACTTTTTTTGCGAGCGGGAAGCGGCCACGGCACCGAAGATTGGCTTGGGCTTGCGGCGAACGGGCAATGTGTGGCGCGATGTCCTGAGGCGTTAAGAGCTTCTTTTTGCCAAATTCGGCTTGAAGCTCAGCGAGGATTTCTGCGCGGTGTTGCATCCGTATGTTGGTTCCGGGTAGGACTGATTTTTGGTGCCCCCAGCACGAATCGAACGTGCGACCCCCTTCTTAGGAGGAAGGTGCTCTATCCACTGAGCTATGGAGGCGTCCAGCGTCCCAATTTTATCCCATCAGAGCTTGGGATTTTCTGCAAAATATTGGGATTTTGTGAAATGACTTCTTGTTTAAGAATCCTTTATTCATGCGGCTTACGGCGGGTTTTTCTATAATTTTATTGGATAGCAATTCGCCTTAGGAGGGGCGTGTTATATCCATTTAACTATGGAGGCGCCGCATGCCCGGCTGGCAGGCGCGCATTGTACCGGTGCTCGCACCCCTTGTGATAGATTGCTATGCATCAGAAGAATCTCGGGGAGACAAAAAATGTTCGCAGCCCTTCAGCGCCGGCCTATTGCGCAACAATTGATCGTGGCCACCCTTGCGGCCTTGCTGCTGGTTTTTTCGGTGATGACCATCATTGTCCAGATCAAGGCGGATAGCGCGGCTATCGCCGTGGCCGAAAAAAATCTGCAGCATGAGGCGCAGTTGATGGCGGGGACGCTCGACTCCCTTTTTGAGGCAATCAAGGTCCGTGGTGAAAACCAGTCGCAATTTTTTCTGCGCTATGCCGGTGGCAAGCCCGAGCTTGGGCAGGGGATGGTCAGAACCGGCGAGGTTGATTTGCCGGTCGTTCGCCTGGGGAGCGAGCAACTCAACGGCAATGAACGGATTTTGCGTGTTTTCAAGGAGTTGACCGGTGAGGAGACGGCTTTTCTGGTGGTCAAGGAGGGCAAGCTTTACCGCTTGAGTACCCTGCTGAAGGACAAGGATGGCAAGTCGATGAACGGCGTGCCGATTGGCGACAACGATCCGGTCGCCAAGGCGGTGCTGGCCGGCAAGGATTATCAGGGGCTGGCGATACGCGGTGGCAAATACAATTTCAGCACGGTGAAGGTATTCAAGGCTGCGGATGGCAAGGTCTGGGGCGCCTACTCGGTACGGATCGGGCTGGATGGCGAGTTGCAACGGCTGCGTGCGCAGTTTGGCAGTCTGCAGGCCGGCAAGACCGGCTATGTCTATATCGTGCGCCCGACGGATGAAAAATCCATAGGCGAATTCGTGCTGCATCCGAAATTCCAGGAAAAGACTGTTGCCGACCTTGATTTGTCGGCCGCGTCGAAGGCGGCGGTGACCGAGGTGATCAAGCTCAAGAACGGAGTGTTGCGTTATTCCCTGCCCGATGAGTCGGGGCGTGAGCGTGAAAAAATCATCTATGCCGCAACCTCTGCGGCGTGGGGGTGGACGGTGGCAACCGGCAGCTGGCTCGATGAGTACCTCGAGGAAAGCCATGCCCTGCGCAACCTCCTGGTACTGATCAGTATCGCGGCGGCGCTGGTGCTGGCGGTGGTGATCTATCTGCTGGTCAGTTCGCGCCTGCGCGGCCTGTCCTTGCTGGTCCAGGAAGTGGCGCGCATCAGTGCCGGTGACTTGCGTGCATCGGTGCGAGATGCCGAGGCGGGCAGTCGTAATGAAGTGCAGGCCATCGGTCATGCCTTCAACGAAATGGCCGGCAGCATGCGCAATCTGGTGAGTGGTGTTGCAACCACCTCGGCCCAGGTCGGAGTCGCGGCCAATGAGCTGGAGGGCGCCGCAAAACTGGCGTTGCAAAGTTCCGAACAGGCTTCGCAGTCAGCCTCCGGCATTGCCGCATCGGTTGAGGAGCTGTCGGTCAGCATTACGCACGTTGCCGACAACGCCAATCATGCGGCGCAAATTTCCGAAGAGGCCAAGGTGGTTACCGGCAGCGGCCGTGATGTGGTGCATCGTGCGATGAACGAACTGGAGCGGGTGGCGAGTGATATCAACGAGTCAGCACAATTGATCGAGTCGCTGGGCGAGCGTTCGAAGCAGATCTCCAGTGTGGTCGGGGTGATTCGGGAAATTGCCGATCAGACCAACCTGCTGGCGCTCAATGCGGCGATCGAGGCGGCACGGGCCGGCGAGCAGGGGCGCGGCTTTGCCGTCGTGGCCGATGAGGTGCGCAAACTGGCCGAACGGACGGCGCTGTCGACCCAGGAAATCTCGACCACGGTGGCGGCCATCCTGCAGGAAACCGGCACCGCCGTGCAGCGCATGCAGGCGGTGAGTACCAACATGACGGGCAGTGTCAGCCTGGCACGCGATGCCGGCGATTCGCTCCTGACCATCGATCAGCACGCGCAGGAAACGGTCAATGTCGTGCACGGCATTGCCGACAGTACGCGCGAGCAAAGTGCAGCCAGTCAGGAAATCGCCCGTCTGGTCGAAAATATTGCCCAGTCGGCAGAAGGCAGCAACAGCCGGGCGCAGCAAAACAGCGGTCGGGCGCAAAATCTGCAACGCCTGTCCAGCGACTTGCAGGCCCAGCTCGCGCGGTTTACGCTCTGACTTGCTGGCGGTCGGATGCCGCCTGTTTTGCCGGATGTTTTTCCGGAGTGCCGCTGAGCGGATAGAATCCCGGTTCTTTCCATCGCGGCGCCTCCGGGGCGCCGCTTTCAGCCGGTGCCATGCCTTACCTAAAACTTTCCGATGCCTGTCTCGCCTACGGCCATGTGCCGCTTCTTGATCATGCCGATTTTCTGCTCGATCCCGGTGAGCGCGTCGCGCTGATCGGGCGTAACGGCACCGGCAAGTCTTCCCTGCTCGCCGCGCTGGCTGCCGGCTCCGGGCGCGGCAAGCTCGACGACGGCGAGGTCTGGGTGCAGCCCGGCATCCGCGTTGGTTACGTGCCGCAGGAGCCGCCGCTCGATCCCGACCAGACCGTGTTTGAGGCGGTCACCTCCGGCATGGGCGAGGCCGCCAAGCTGCTCGCCGCCTACCATGAAGTGTCGCATCAGATGGCCGAAGGCACGGGCGATCACGAGGCGCTGATGGATCGCATGGAAACCCTGCAGCACGAGCTTGAAGCCTGTGGTGCGTGGACCTACGAGGCGCAGGCGGAGCGCGTCATCGACCGTTTCGGACTCGATCCGGAAGCCAATGTCGGCAGCCTGTCCGGCGGCCAGAAGAAGCGTCTGGCCCTGGCCCAGGCGCTGGCGGTGGCGCCCGAGGTTCTGCTCCTCGATGAGCCGACCAACCACCTCGATATTGCGGCCATCGAGTGGCTGGAAAACCTGCTGATCGAAACCAACACCACCTTGTTCTTCATCACCCACGACCGTTCCTTTCTTGACCGCGTCTGTACGCGCATCGTCGAGCTCGATCGCGGCAAACTGGCCAGTTACCCGGGCAGCTTCAAGGAATACGGGGTGCGCAAGGAAGCGCAACTGCACGAGGAGGGCCTGGCCAACGCCCGCGCCGACAAGCTGCTCAAGGAAGAAGAAATCTGGATCCGCAAGGGCGTCGAAGCACGCCGGACACGTGCGGTCTTCCGCGTTCAGCGTCTCGACCAGTTGCGCGCCGAACGGCAGGCTCGGCGTGAGCGCATGGGCAAGGTCAATCTGCAGCTCGATGCCGGCGACAAGAGCGGCAAGCTGGTCGCCGAACTGGAGCATGTCGGCAAGCGCTTCGGTCAACGCGTCATCGTTGATGATTTCTCCATTCGCATCCAGCGCGGTGACAAGATCGGCCTGATCGGTCCGAATGGTGCCGGCAAGACGACGCTGTTGCGGATGATCCTTGGCGAGTTGCAGGCGGATAGCGGCATTGTCCGTATGGGCACGAAGATCGATGTCGCGTATTTCGACCAGTTTCGCACCCAGTTGAATCCGGATTCAACGCTGAGCGATGTCATCTCGCCGGGTTCCGACTGGGTTGAAATCGGTGGCGCCAAGAAGCATGTGATCGGCTATCTGGAAGATTTTCTGTTTGCGCCGGAACGCTCCCGTTCGCCGGTCAGTTCGCTGTCCGGTGGTGAGCGTAACCGTTTGCTGCTGGCCCGCCTGTTTGCCAAGCCGGCCAATGTGCTGGTGCTGGACGAACCGACCAACGACCTCGATATCGAAACCCTGGAATTGCTCGAGGAACTGCTCGCCAAATATACCGGCACCTTGTTCCTGGTCAGCCATGACCGGACCTTCCTCGACAACGTGGTAACCCAGACCATCGCCGCCGAAGGCAACGGCCAGTGGCGCGAATACGCCGGTGGTTACAGCGACTGGGCAAACTACAAGGCCAGCCTGCAGAAGGAAGAAGCGGCTCGCCAGAAATCGGATGCCAAACAGTCTGCGGCCAAAGCGGCTGATCCGGTCAAGCCGAAGCTGGAAAAATTGTCCTGGAAGGAGCAGCGCGAACTCGAAGAGTTGCCGGGAAAAATCTCCGGTTTGGAGGATGAACAGGCCAGTCTGAGCAAGCGCCTCGAAGATCCGGCGATCTATCAGACCGATCCGGCGGGGGCGCAACAGGCGGCCGAGCGACTGGCGCTGATCGATGATGAATTGATGGGCTTGCTCGAGCGCTGGGAGATTCTCGAGGCGCGCAGCGACAAACCCGCCTGATTTGATGTCCGGCCGGCTTGCCTTGGTGGCGAACCGGCCTTTTCTTTTTTACAGGCCGTCGTTGCCGTCGGCTTCGCGGGCCGGCATAGGCTCAAGCCCGAGGCGCTGGCGAACGGCTTCGGGGGTGATGTTGAGCAGCTGGCCGATGTCCTTGTAGTCGTCGGGCAGGGCCGGATCCTCCCAGCCGTGTGCCGAGTGGCGAGCCAGCCGTACGGCCAGGGCAACATTCTGGACACGCGGATTGCCGAGATGGTCATCGTCGATCAGGCGCAGCAGCAGTTCCGGCAGGTGCCAGACGCGGCAAAGCTCAAGCTGGATGTCCTGGAAGGTCAGGCCCAGTACCTGGCGCTGGGCTTCGGCGCTGCGCAATGTCGGCTGCGCTTTCTGGCGTGCAAGAATGTCGAGACCGAGCGCCGGCGCTGAACACCACACCAGGATTTCCGCCAGATCGTGCAGCAGCGCAGCAATACGGACCTCTTCCATGTTGATGTCGTGGCGCCAGATCGCCCATTCCTGGGCATAGTCGGCCGCACGCTGGGCGCGCCGGCTGATCTGCAGGATGCCGAGCAGGGCGTGGGTGTCCGCACCTTTCAACTGATCTTCGATGGTCAGCAACTCGTCGAAGCGTTTGAAGAAGGGTTCGATGCCGGCCATCATCACGGCGCTGGCGATGGTCGTGATGTCATGTTGCAGCGAGCGGCCGCGCATCGGCTGGATATAGGCGAGAACCCGGACGGTCATGATCGGGTCCTGCAGGATGACGCGGGCCAGTTCGCGGGCATCGACGCGGTCCAGGTTTTGCCGCATTTCACTGATCCGGCGCTTGGTGACGCGCAGTACCGGCAGGGTGTTGTTGCTGAAAAACAGCACCCAGCTGTCAATGTCGGGCAATGGATGGTCGATCATTTATTTGTCATCCTTCAGAAAACGGCTGTCTCTCCGGTGCGCAGAGTGTAAGGGTGGTGCTCTCGCCGGGCAAGGGCGCATGCGATAATCAGGCCTGCTCAATCATCCCGGTTTTTGCCATGCGCTACACCATTGTTCCGGTTACCCCCTTTGAACAGAATTGCACCATCTTCTGGTGTGAAAAGACCCGCCAGGCCGCGGTGATCGATCCGGGGGGCGATATCGAACGCATCCTGCAGGTGCTGGCCGAGGAAAAGCTGACGCTGGCCAAGATTCTTGTCACGCATGGCCATATCGATCACGCCGGTGGTGTGGCAGCGCTTCTGGAGCGGGTCACGGTGCCGGTTGAAGGGCCGCATGAAGACGATCGTTTCTGGATCGAAGGCATGCCGCAACAGAGCAAGATGTTCGGTTTTCCGAATGTCCGGACCTTCGAGCCGACGCGCTGGCTGAAGGGGGGCGACAAGGTTTCCTTCGGCGAGGTCGAACTGGACGTGCTGCATTGTCCGGGGCATACCCCGGGGCATGTTGTTTTTCATCATGCGCCCAGTCATCTGGCGCAGGTTGGCGATGTGCTGTTCCAGGGATCAATCGGACGGACTGATTTCCCGAAGGGCGATCACGACACGCTGCTGCGTTCGATCAAGGAACAGCTTTTTCCGCTCGGTGATGAAACCGACTTCGTGCCGGGGCACGGGCCGATGTCCACGTTTGGCGAAGAGCGCCGCTACAACCCCTTCCTGAGCGGCCGCTTCGGCTAGGCTTCAGGGCGCCGGGTGGATCTTCGCCGCCCAGCTCAGTGCGGTGAGTTGGGCTTCGAGGAAGGTTTCGCCACTGATCGACAGCGCTTCCAGTTGGCGTGCCGCCGTTTTGAGGTCGCGGCTCTCGGCGGAATCGATCGCCTGCAGCAGTTGACCGAGCGGACCGGCATGTTCGGCCAGTGCCTGATGCACGATTTCCTGCAGGGGCAGTTGTTGCAGGATTTCGCTCATTGACATGTTGAGCAGGGCATCGAGCAACGAGAAGACGCCGGTCATGAAAGCGGCATCCCCAGGGCTGTCTCCCCTCACGGCTGGTGTCAAGGCCGGGGCCAGAAGTTCAAGCAGTCGGCCGCGCGCAGCCGCCTTCTGCAACAGGGGGTTGGGGCGGTGTCCGTTGTCGGGATCGGCATAGACCAATAGTTGCAGCCAGCGCTGCAGTTGCCGGCGCCCCAGCAGGTTGATGGCCTGGGCAAAGCTGGTGATCGGACTGCGCGGCGCGAGAGCGGCCGAATTGACCAGGCGCAGCAGGCTGTACGAAAGTTTGGGTTCTTGCCGGAAGATTGCTTCGATGGCCGCCGTGTCGGCATCTTCGGCAATCAGGGCAAGCATCTCGAGCAGCTTGATCCGGGTCATGTCGGCCCGTTTGCCGGTGCTGTTGCGGGTCAGCAGGAACTCGGCTGTAGATAATGAGCAGGCATTGCCCTGGCTCCAGGTGTAATCGGCGTGGCTGTGCACGTCGGTAATGACGATGATGGTTCGGCTGGCCTGTCCGAGCAGGGTGAACGGCGGCAGCGTGCGCGCGTGGCTCGCGCTCAGCAGCAGGTAATCCCAGGTGCCGGTCATCGGCAGTTTCTCGCCGGATGCGATGGCGAGGCCCAGTGTGTGGCGTCCCTTGCGCAGGTTTTCTTCGTGTTCCTTGGAAGTGGCGAGATTTGCTGACACGAAAACCTGAACCAGATTGCTGATCTGGCTCTTGTTGTCCAGCCCCGTTTGGGTCGGCAGCAGCCAGGGCTGGCGGTGGTCGAACTCGGCAACGGTCGGGTTTTGGCAAAGCCGGGCGAGTGTTTTTTCTTCCGGCGTGGCATCTGCGGCAGATTCCACCAGATAACCGGACCAGGAGTCGTCCGCGCCCAGCAAGGGGTGAAGGAACAACAGGTCATCAACAGGCATGTCTTGCTTTCTTCGTCTTGTTTTCGAAGATGGTAGCAAAATCCGCCGGCTTTCGTTATCTCGATTGGCGTCTTTTCGGGATTTGGCTGTGCTTTGGCAGTAGATAGGCCGTTCGTGAAACATTGAAATCGGGTCCGGCAATCCTTTAGGGTAAAATACACGCCGATCCAGAAACCGAGCTGTCCATGAAAACAAGTTTCCTCGACTTCGAGTCGTCCATTGCCGACCTCGAAGCTAAAATCGAAGAGTTGCGCTTTGTCCAGGATGATTCCGCCGTCGATATCTCCGAAGAGATCGAGCGGCTGGAGAAGAAGGGCAACCAGCTGACCAAGGATATTTACGCCAAGCTGTCGCCCTGGCAGATTTCGCAGGTGGCCCGTCACCCGCAGCGCCCTTATACGCGGGACTATCTGTCGCTGATCTTCACCGATTTCGAAGAGTTGCACGGTGATCGTGCCTTTGCCGACGATCACGCGATTGTTGGCGGTCTGGCCCGTTTCAACGGCCAGCCGGTGATGGTGATCGGTCACCAGAAAGGGCGCGATACCAAGGAAAAGATCTATCGCAACTTCGGCATGCCGCGTCCGGAAGGCTATCGCAAGGCCCTGCGCCTGATGAAGCTGGCGGAAAAGTTCGGCATTCCGGTAATGACCTTTGTCGATACGCCGGGCGCCTATCCCGGCATCGATGCCGAAGAGCGCGGCCAGTCCGAAGCAATCGGTCGCAATCTGTACATGATGGCCGAACTCAAGGTGCCGGTCATTGTCACCATCATTGGTGAAGGCGGCTCAGGCGGTGCATTGGCCATCGCCGTTGGCGATACGGTACAGATGCTGCAGTACTCGACCTATTCGGTGATTTCGCCGGAAGGCTGTGCTTCCATTCTCTGGAAGAGTGCCGAGCGCGCACCGGATGCCGCTGAAACCATGGGGATTACGGCGCAACGCCTGAAGACCCTGGGTCTGATCGACAAGATCGTGCCCGAGCCGCTTGGTGGCGCGCATCGTGATCACCCGGCGATGGCACAGTCGCTGAAGAAGGCACTGCAGGAAGCCCTCAAGCAGCTTTCCTCGATGTCGACCGACGAGCTTCTGGCAACCCGCTACGAGCGGCTGATGAGTTATGGCCGCTTCAAGGAACAAGCCGTCAGCTGACGATCTGCCCGGACGGGTCGGCGCTTTCCTCGCCGCCCGCCTGGCGCCGACCGAATCGCTTTGTGTCGGCCTTTCCGGCGGCTGCGACTCCGTCGTCCTGCTGCATCTCCTGAGTGGTCTGGGTCTGGGAGGGCGCCTGAGCGCCATGCACGTCCACCACGGCCTCTCCCTGCATGCCGATGCCTGGGCAGAGTTCTGCAGCGATTTTTGCGGTCGACTCCCGGTTTTGCTCAAAATTGCCCGGGTCAGTGTCGAGCGGCAGAGCGGCCTCGGTCTTGAGGCTGCTGCGCGGGCTGCACGCTATGCCGCCCTGATTCAGTGTGGTGCTGACAATCTGGTGCTGGCCCACCATCAGGGTGATCAGGCCGAGACCCTCTTGTTCAACTTGGTACGTGGTGCCGGAGTGACCGGTGCTTCCGGTATGCCGCCTGTGCGTTCGCTTGGCAAGGGGCGTTTGCTGCGCCCGCTGCTGGGTGTTGCGCGCAGTACGCTGGAGGACTACGCCCGGCTGCACGGCTTGCCCTGGATTGAAGACGAAAGTAATGCGGATACCCGGTATTCGCGCAACTTCTTGCGTCACGAGGTGTTGCCTCTGCTCGGGGAGCGCTTTCCTGCGGCAGAGGCCTCTCTGGCACAGGCGGCGGCGCATTTTGGCGAGGCTGATGA
Organism: Quatrionicoccus australiensis; assembly: GCF_020510525.1. Lineage (NCBI taxonomy): Bacteria > Pseudomonadati > Pseudomonadota > Betaproteobacteria > Rhodocyclales > Azonexaceae > Quatrionicoccus > Quatrionicoccus australiensis. Next base: position 3,341,526 of record NZ_CP075188.1, on the reverse strand, counting down.
GCTCCTTGCCGAGCTGGCAGCGGTCGACTGGCAAAATGTCAGCGAAATGACAGGGCTTTCTGCTTCCATGCCGCGTTTGCGACAGTTGTCATTGCCGCGCCTGAAAAACCTGTTGCGTCATCGTCTTCGCACCTTGGGCTGGCAGGTTCCGGTCGCCGCACGTCTCGACGAGTTTGCCCGGCAACTGCTTGCCGCTGCACCCGACCGTCATCCTGCGCTGCAGCTGCCGGATGGCGTCATGCGGGTTGCCGAGCGGCAATTGCACTGGCTGTCGCAAAAATAACAATCTGTTACCCAGCCTGCTATCCGCAGTTCCGACCCTTCAGTTACAATCGACAAATTATCATCTCGCAAACAAGGCCATGATTACTGGATCCATTGTCGCCATCGTCACCCCCATGCACGAGGATGGCAGCCTCGATTTGAACTCCCTGCGCAACCTGGTCGACTTCCATGTGCAAGAAGGAACCGATGCGATCGTCGTTGTCGGTACGACGGGTGAGTCACCGACGGTCAACGTCGAGGAACACTGCGAATTGATCCGCGTGACGGTTGATCATGCGGCTGGTCGTATTCCCGTGATTGCCGGGACCGGCGCCAATTCGACGGCAGAAGCCATCGAACTGACCGAATTTGCGCGGCGTGCCGGCGCGACCATGGGTCTGTCGGTCGTGCCTTACTACAACAAGCCGACGCAGGAAGGCCTCTATCGCCATTTCAAGGCGATTGCCGAAGCGGTCGAGCTGCCCGTGCTGCTCTATAACGTACCGGGTCGTACCGTTGCCGACATGAGCAACGACACCATTCTGCGTCTGGCCGAAGTGCCGGGTATCGTCGGTGTCAAGGATGCGACCGGCAACCTCGATCGTGCCAGCGACCTGATCGCCCGTGCTCCGAAGGATTTCGCCCTCTACAGCGGCGATGACATGACCTGCATCGCCTCGATCATGCTTGGCTTCCACGGCAACATCTCGGTGACCGCCAACGTCGCGCCGCGCCTGATGCATGAAATGTGTGTTGCTGCAGCAGCAGGGGATGTTGCCAGGGCTCGTGAAATCCATTTCAAGCTGCTGGGCCTGCATCGCGATCTGTTCTGCGAAGCCAATCCGATTCCGGTCAAGTGGGCGGTGCACAAGTTGGGCCTTGCCGCCAACGCCATTCGTCTGCCCCTGACCACCCTGTCCGAAGCCAACCAGCCGCGTGTGCTCGCCGCCATGCGCCTGGCTGGTGTCCTTGCCTGAGCGGAGCGAAGTAACCATGAATCGTCGGCTGCACAGCCTTTCCCTTTCCCTGCTGGTTCTTGCCCTGACCGGCTGCAGCATGATTCCCGAAGCCCGCAAGATCGACTACAAGTCGGCGGGCAAGGTTCCGACACTTGAAGTGCCGCCCGACCTGTCGCAGGTGGCGCGTGATGACCGTTATGCCGTGCCGGATGCCAATGGCAAAGGCAGCGCCACCTTCTCTGCTTACACCGCAGATCGTTCGGTTGTCGGCCAGGCGCAGAATTCCGTCGTTTTGCCGCAGGTGGACAAGGTTCGCGTCGAGCGCTCCGGCAATCAGCGCTGGCTGGTTGTTGCCGTGCCTGCCGACAAGCTGTGGGATACCGTCAAGGATTTCTGGCAGGAAACCGGTTTCATCATCAAGCAGGAGCTTCCTGATGCCGGAGTGATGGAAACCGATTGGGCCGAAAATCGCGCCAAGATCGGCGATGATTTCATTCGCAATACCCTGGGCGGCTTGCTCGATTCCCTGTATTCGACCGGCGAGCGCGACAAGTTCCGTACCCGTTTTGAAGCAGGTGCTGAGCCCGGCACGACGGATATTTTCATCAGTCATCGTGCAATGGAAGAGGTCTATACCTCTTCTGCCAAGGATGAAACCCGCTGGCAGCCGCGCCAGCCCGATCCGGAACTGGAAGCAGAAATGCTGCGTCGCCTGATGGTGCGTCTGGGCTCCGAAGAAAAGCGGGCGGAGGTTTCGATTGCCGCCGCCAAGGCCGAGCCGCGTGCCAAACTGGCCAAGGCTGATGATGGTTCAGGCACGCTTGAGGTGCTTGAGCGTTTTGATCGCGCCTGGCGTCGTGTCGGCCTCGCTCTGGATCGCGTTGGATTCACTGTTGAGGACAGGGATCGTTCGCGCGGCCTGTACTTCGTTCGTTACGTCGATCCTGATGCCGATAACACCAAAAAGGATGACGGCTTCTTCTCGAAACTGGCTTTCTGGAAGGGTAAAGATGCGGCGGCCTCGAGCAAGGTGCAATATCGTGTGCATCTGAGCGATGCCGGCTCCATGACGGTGGTTCAGGTCTTGACCAGCGAAGGTGGTACGGATCGTTCCGACACTGCCAAGAAAATTCTCGCACTGCTTTATCAGCAGTTGCAGTGATCCGCTTTGCTTCGCTCGGCAGCGGCAGTGCGGGTAACGCGCTGCTCGTCGAGTCCGGGGCGAGCTGCCTGATGCTGGATTGCGGTTTCGGACTGCGGGAAACCGCGGTCCGGCTGCAAAGCCTCGGGCGAACGCCGGCTGATCTGTCCGGCATTCTGGTAACACATGAACACGGCGATCACGTGGCGGGTGTTTTTCGCCTTGCCCGCAAGCATGGCTTGCCTGTGTGGTTGACGCACGGCACCTGGGCGGCCTGCCGGGAAAGTGATGCCGGGCTTGATCTGCGCATCATCGATAGCCATGCGTCCTTTTCGGTCGGTGATCTTGAGGTGCAACCCTTTCCTGTGCCGCACGATGCGCGCGAGCCGGTGCAGTACGTCTTTTCCGGAGCGGGGTGCCGCCTGGGGGTCTTGACCGATATCGGTGAAATCACACCACACGTTTGTGGGGTTCTGTCAGGGTGTGACGGCCTGGTTCTTGAATGCAACCACGATGCCGGCTTGCTCGCCAACTCATCCTATCCGGCTTCACTCAAACGGCGCATTGCCGGCCGTCTCGGTCATCTGGAAAATTCGATGGCGGCTGGGCTGCTGGCGAGGATGGATTGCTCGCGCCTGCAGTGTCTGGTGGCGGCGCATCTGAGTGAACGGAACAACTTGCCTGAGCTTGCGACCAGGGCGCTTGCCGAGGTGCTGGGCTGTGCGCAGGAGTGGATCGGCGTAGCCATGCAGGATGCCGGGTTTGCCTGGCGGGAATTGAGCCGGCAATAAAAAAGCAGGCAATAAAAAACGGAGCCGAAGCTCCGTTTTTGCTGTGCTGAAAAGCTATTACTTGGCAGCAGCCGGGGCAGCGGCTTCAGCCGGCTTGGCTTCAGCAGCCGGGGCAGCGGCTTCAGCCGGCTTGGCTTCAGCAGCCGGGGCAGCGGCTTCAGCCGGCTTGGCTTCAGCAGCCGGGGCAGCGACCGGAGCAGCGGCCGGAGCGGCTTCAGGAGCCGGGGCTTCTTTTTTGCCACAAGCGGTCAGGGCAACAGCAAGCAGAGCAGCAACGAGAAGAGACTTATTCATGAGATTTCCTTATCGACAAGAAGCGGTATACGCCAAAATTTAGAGATCAGGAACGACCTAATCAGTCACCGATTATAGCAATAAAATAAATTTTTGTTTGTGTTGCTGTGCAGCAATATGCGCTTATCACAGGCCCAGCGTGGTGGCGCTGATCGAACTGCCTTCCTCGCGCCACATTTCTTCAAAGCGTGCCAGGTAGGAGCGGAGTTCTTCCGGTTCATCAATCAGCAGTTTGCTGCGCGGCAAGTCGCGTTCGAAGCGGATCAGGCCGTAGCGGTCATCAACCAGGATCATCGAGTCGCGCAAGTGGGAAAGTCCGGGCGGTGTTTCCAGGGCTGCAATCTTGTGGTTGAAGCTGGCGAGCAGTCCCATCGTCAGCGGGTTTTGCCGGCGCAAGGGTTCGCCGTTGCGAACCGCCAAACGAATGGAAGCGGTCGAGTTTTCGGCGCGCAGCAGGTGTTTCAGTCTGCTGTGACGTCCGCTGGACTCAAGACGAAGCTGGGAAAGGTCTTCGTCATAGATGCAGATGCGACGTTCGGCCATCGACAGCAGGCGGTCGATGGCTGACTGGTAGTCGCCCCAGGAGGTGATCAGTTCGCGTGCCATGGCGTTCAGTTTAGCCGATTGTTAGAATTCGCGCTTTTTCCGGAGTTGACCGTGCCAATCGGGATCATCGAGTCGCTGGACCATGAAGCGAGAGGAATTGCTCGCCAGGAGGGCAAGACTGTCTTTGTCGACAGTGCCCTGCCCGGTGAGACGGTCGAATACGCCAGTTTTCGCCGGAAGCCGAGTTATGAACTGGCGCATCTGGTCCGCGTCCTGAAGCCTTCGGTGGCGCGAATCGAGCCACGTTGCCCGCATTTCGGCATCTGCGGTGGTTGTGCCATGCAGCACATGGACCCGGCTGCACAGGTGGCAGCCAAGCAGCGGGTGCTTGAGAACAGTCTCTGGCACGTTGGCCGGGTCAGGCCGGAAACGATCCTGCCGCCCGTGCATGGTGCGCCCTGGGGCTACCGCCACCGCGCGCGCCTCGGTGTGCGCCGGCTGGTCAACAAGGGCGGCGTGCTGGTTGGCTTTCATGAGTGGCGGAGCAGTTATATTGCCGATATCAGGACCTGCGATGTCCTGGCGCCGCATGTTTCGGCATTGCTGATGCCGCTGCGGGCCCTGGTCGACTCGCTGTCGATTGCCGATCGCTTGCCGCAAATCGATGTTTCCGTTGGTGAACACTGCACGGCATTGCTGCTGCGCATTCTCGAGCCCCTGAAAACGCCGGATGAAAAATTGTTGCGCGCCTTCGCCGATCAGCACAACGTCGTTCTCTACCTGCAGCCGAAGGGGCCGGATAGCGCCTATCGTTTTTATCCGCTGCCCGGTCCGCGCCTGTCCTACACCTTGCCGGAGTTCGATCTTGAGCTCGATTTCCGGCCGACTGACTTTACCCAGGTTAATCATGCGGTCAATCGCGTTCTGGTGCGTCGGTCGCTGCGCCTGCTCGAGCCGCAGCCCGGTGAGCGGATTGCCGACATGTTCTGTGGTCTGGGCAATTTCACGCTGCCGATTGCGCGTTCGGGGGCGAGTGTTGTCGGTGTCGAAGGCAGCGAGGCGCTGGTTCGCCGCGGGCGCGAAAATGCCGAGGCCAATGGTCTGGCCGGGCTGGTCGAGTTTGGCGTTGCCAATCTTTTCGAGTGTACGGAAGCCTCGCTTGCAGCCCTCGGTCATTTCGACAAGATGCTGATTGATCCGCCACGCGAGGGGGCCATGGAGCTGGTCAAGGCGATCGGGGCAAACGGGCCGCGCCGCATTGTCTATGTCTCATGCAACCCGGCGACGCTGGCGCGCGATGCGGCCGTATTGGTCAATGTGCATGGCTACCGGTTCGTTTCGGCCGGGGCATTCAACATGTTCCCGCATACCTCGCACGTCGAGTCGATTGCCGTCTTCGAGCGCGCATGATGCAAAAAGGGCGGCCGAAGCCGCTCTTTTTTCTGGCAAGTTGCGGATTTAGTCGCGTTCGCCGGTCAGCGCCATGAGCAGTTGCAGCAGGCTGACGAAAACATTGTAAATATCGAGGTAGACCGCCAGGGTTGCGCTGACGTAGTTGGTTTCGCCGCCCTGCACGATGCGGCTGATGTCGTACAGGATGTAGGCCGAGAAAATCACGACGACGGCTGCTGCGATGGTCAGCGACAGGGCCGGGATCTGGAAGAAGATGTTGGCAACGGCGGCCAGCAATACGACGACCATGCCGATGAACAGGAACTTGCCCATGTTGCTGAAATCGCGCTTGCTCACCGTGGCGATGCTGGCCATCGTGAAGAAGATGGCGCCGGTGCCACCCGCGGCCAGCGCAATCATCGAGCCGCCGTTGCTGAAGCCGAGAGCGACCTGCAGGATGCGCGACAGCATCAGGCCCATGAAGAAGGTGAAGGCAAGCAGCAGGGCAACGCCCACGCTGCTGTTCTTGTTCTTCTCGATGCCCCACATGAAGCCGAAAGCGATGCCCATGAACAGCAGGAAGGAAATGAACGGGCTGCCCGCCATGAAGCTGAACTGCATCTGAATGCCGAGCAGTGCGCCGAGTACCGTCGGCACCATGGAGAGGCCGAGCAGCATGTAGGTGTTGCGCAGCACGCGGTTCTGTTGAAGTGCCAGTTGCGGAGTGCCCTGGCCGACAATGTCGAAGTTAGTGTTCATGCGGGAAATACCCTTTGAAGGATGTAACGAAGGTTAAGACTAACGGAGCCGGACAAAAGTTTCAATCGTGCTCCGGTTACCTTCTCCCGGGGCGAGGCAGCTCCGGTTGCTCTGTGCTATCATGCGCGCCCTGTGGGTCTGTGGCAGAGCGGTTGAATGCACCGGTCTTGAAAACCGGCGTGGAGAAATCCATCGTGAGTTCGAATCTCACCGGACCCGCCAGCATCCCCGGCTTTGCCGGGAGAGCTTGATTTTCCGGGCGTTTGCCCGAAGCGGCCGCAAGCCAGGTTCCGCCAGCCGCCATTTTCAGTCCCCACTTGAGACTCCCCGCCAGACTGCGCAATTCCCGCCATGAACCAACCTGTACCGTACAAGATCAAATACGAGGTTTATCCGGAAGACGGCATTTTCGTCGCCCGTTGTCTGGATATCGATGTTGCGAGTGACGGCGATACCGAAGAGGAGGCCCTGGCGAATCTGCGTGAAGCGATCGAGCTGTTCTTCGAGCGCAATGCAGAAGCCGCATTCCGGGCCGGCGAAAATGAAGATGAAGACGCTGATGCGGCGGATGATGAAGAGTCCGATGAATCGGATTACTGATTGCTGCGCCGGGTAACTCCCGGCCTGCTTTACAGCTCCAGGAAACTGCTGACCTCTGCGCTGCGCGCCATGGTGTCGGCGTAGCCAAGATCGATCAAGGCTCTGGTAAAGGGCTTTTCAAACAAGAGATAGCTGGTCAGGGCGCCGCCCTGGCGATTCATTGCGCCGAGCCCGGTCAGGAGCAGTTTGACCGGCCAGGGCAGGGCGTCGGCATGCTCGGCGGCAATCCGGTCGAGGCGCTGCGAGGGGGAAATGACCAGTGTCCGGATCGGGCGCATACCCCTGGTGGCGTGTACTTGCCCTTCGCTGGCTGCCAGCATCTGGTTGATTCCTTGCATTCTTTCGATGTCGACCGCCAGGCCGTCGAGAAAAATGCTTGATAGCGTATGGCCGGCGATTTGCGCCAGGGACGGATAGTCTTCGCTGCCGCGGCGTGGCTGATTTTCATTGGCGCGGCCGGCGCCGATGATCAGGACGCGTTCGGCGCCGAGGTGGATGGCCGGCGAGATCGGTGCCAGCTGGCGCATCGAACCGTCGCCGAAGTATTCGCGGTGAATCCGGGTGGCCGGGAAAATGAATGGAATGGCGCTTGAGGCGAGCAGGTGATCTACGCCGATTTCCGAGCGGATGCCCAGGCGCTGCACTCGATTCCACGGCTTGGCCGCTGGGTGTGCCTGAAAGAAACTGAATCGCCCCGGGAATTGAGGAGGCTCCATTTCTTGAGAGAATGGAGCCATGAGTAAGACGAACAAATATTCCCCGGAAGTCAGAGAGCGCGCCGTACGGTTGGTCCAGGAAGCACGCAAGGATCGACCTTCGCTATGGGCAGCGGTCGAGTCGATAGCGCCGATGATTGGCTGTTCAACGGTGACGCTGCACGAGTGGGTCAAGAAACACGAAGTCGATACCGGCGTACGTGATGGCATTCCGACCGCCGAGCGCGAGCGCATCAAGGCGCTGGAACGCGAAGTCAAGGAACTGCGGCAGGCCAACGAGATTCTGCGATTGGCCAGTGCGTTTTTCGCGCAGGCGGAGCTCGACCGCCTCAAGAAGAAGTGAGGGCCTTCATCGACCGGCACCGTGAGCGTTTCGGGGTCGAGCCGATCTGCACGTTGTTGCAGGTCGCCCCGTCCGCTTATTGGCGCCACGCCGCACGCCAGCGCGATCCCTCTTTGCTGAGTGCCAGGGCCCGCCGGGATGCCTTCCTGACTCCGCACATCCAGCGCGTCTGGCAGAGCAACTTTCAGGTGTATGGCGCCGACAAGGTTTGGCGGCAATTGCAGCGGGAAGGCATTCAGGTCGCGCGTTGCACCGTCGAGCGCCTGATGCGCTGGCTGGGTCTGCGCGGCGTGAGGCGCGGTAAGGTGGTACGAACCACCTTCGGTGACGCCGCGGCGTCGTGCCCGCTGGATCGGGTCAATCGACAGTTCAAGGCAGATCGGCCGAATCAGTTGTGGGTTTCCGATTTCACCTACGTTTCCACTTGGGCAGGATTTGTCTATGTCGCCTTCGTCATCGACGTGTTTGCCCGCCGTATCGTCGGTTGGCGGGTCAGTCGCTCAATGCGCACCGACTTTGTTCTAGATGCCCTGGAACAGGCGCTCTATGCTCGCCAACCAGAACGGGATGCCAGCTTGATCCATCATTCAGATCGCGGCTCGCAGTACGTTTCCATCCGCTACACCGAGCGACTGGCCGAGGCAGGTATCGAGCCCTCTGTCGGTAGCAAGGGCGACAGTTACGACAATGCCCTGGCCGAAACCATCAACGGTTTATACAAAGCGGAGCTAATCCATCGCCGGCCCCCCTGGAAAACGGTGGAATCCCTGGAACTCGCCACCCTCGAATGGGTGACCTGGTTCAACCATCAACGACTCCTTGAGCCCATCGGCTACATCCCACCCGCCGAGGCTGAGGATCGGTATTATCTGCAACTCACCGCGCAGGCTGAACACGCCTGCACTTAAACCACGGAGCCTCTACGAAACCCGGGGCGATTCAAACTGATGTTTTCGCCGGACTCGTAGCCGGAGGCGGAAATGCTCAGTGCGTGCAGGGCGCCGCTGTTGATGGCGCGCTCGATTCCCGTGAAGTCCAGGTTGCGGCTGAGCAAGTCCCGGAGCGGGCTATTGTCGAGCAGGGAGCGGGGCGGGTTGCCGATCAGCCAGCCCAGGGCCAGTGCCGAAAGCCAGCGGGCGCCGGAGGCGCCGACGCCGATTGCATCGGCGCGATAGATGTCGCCGGCCTGCATGTTGCGCCAGATGCTGGCGAGGATGCCGACGCCCTTGCCGAAGTTGTCGGCCATGCAGGCAAGGCCGGCAGCATTGATGGCGCCGGCCGAAGTGCCGCAGAGAATAGGGAAGGGATTGTGTCGGCGCTTGTGTGACAGCTTGGCGATGGCAAGCAACACGCCGACCTGGTAGGCGGCCCGGGCGCCGCCGCCGGTCAGGATGAGGGCGGTCTTTGCCTTGTCTGCTGGTGCTGCAGATTCACTCATGGCCGCCTCCCTTTTTATCTGTCCTTGTTTTCAGGGCAGTATAGGGGTGGCGGCCGGTCCGTTCAATCGAGTCGGGCGCGCACCGCGTCGGCCCAGCAGTTGGGGGTTTCGTAAAGACGAACCTGTTCGAGTTGCAGGTGATTGCCGTAAGTGTCGCGATAGACGGCGTCGAGGCGCTCGAAGGCGATGCGGGCCAGGTTCTCGGCGGTCGGTACGCGGTCTAGGACAACCGTCTTGTGCTCGGGCAGGGAGTTCAGGAACTCGACAATCGCGGTATCGCCGGCAAAAGCAAGAAAGGCATGATCCCAGGCGTCGACCAGGTGGGTCTTGGCGAGATCCTTGACCTGCGAGAAATCCATCACCATGCCGTTGGCGGCGTCGCCAGCCTTGTCGATGACGCCGCCGGAAAGGGTGATTTCGATGACGTAGCGATGCCCGTGCAGGTGGCGGCACTGGCTTTTGTGGTCGGGGATGCGATGCCCGGCATCGAACTCGAGGCGGCGGGTGATAAACATGGCGGTTTTGCTCTGCAAGACGGTCGCGGATTATACAATGCGGCATGCTCACCACAGACGATCATCGCCGCGACAGCGCCGGCCTGCGTTATGTCTATCCGGTCGTGTCGCGTCGCGCCGGCGGCGTTTCGATCGGGATCAATCTCAATACCAACAATGCCTGCAATTGGGCCTGTCTTTATTGTCAGGTCGATAATCTGACGCGCGGCGGGCCGCCGCCGATCGATCTCGATCTTCTTGAAAGCGAGCTGGCCGGCTTTCTGATGGATGTGCTGCACGGCGATTTCATGCAGCGGCAGGTGCCGCCGGAGGCGCGACGTCTGATGGATGTTGCCTTCTCCGGCAATGGCGAGCCGACCAGTGCGCCGGAGTTCGCCGCGGCCGTTGACCGGGTCGGCAAGGTGCTCGGCAAATTTGGCCTGGACGGGCAGTTGACCGTACGGCTGATCACCAACGGCAGTTTCCTGCATCGTCCGGAAGTTCAGGCGGGTATTCGCCGTCTCGGCGAGCTGGGTGGCGAAGTCTGGTTCAAGGTCGACCGGGTTGATGCGGCCGGTGTTGCCGAAGTGAACGGCGTACCGATGTCACCCGACAAGATTGCCCGCAACCTGGAAACCTGCAGTGGTCTGGCTGCGACCTGGGTGCAGACCTGCTGGTTCGGTCTGGATGGCGAGGCGCCGCCGGCAATGGCGCGTGACGCTTATTGTGAATTGCTCAAGCCGCTGGCGGCGCGTCTGGCCGGTGTGCATCTCTATGGTCTGGCGCGGCCTTCGTTGCAGCCTGCGGCACCGCGACTGACTCGCTTGCCGGCTGCCGAACTCGAATCGTTCGCGCAGGAGATCCATGAAAAAACGGGCATCCGGGTGATGGTTTCCCCGTGATGCCCGTCGCAGCGGTCGACGACCGCTTCAGGCCTTAATTCAGGCTGCCTTCTTGGCGCGGCCGCGAGCCGACTTCTTCAGGGACTTGAACAGTTCCGGTTCGTTGGCCTTGAGGTACTCGACCACTTCCCAGTCGTCGCGCTTGATCGACTTGATGTCGATCTGTTCGACGTGCACCAGGCGGAGCAGTTCACGCACCGGCTTCGGCATGTTGCGGCCACTTTCGTAGCGGGAACCGCCACTCTGGGTAACGCCCAGCGTGGACCAGAATTGTTGTTGGTTGAGGCCAAGTTTGCGACGGATCTCGCGAGCGTCGATTTTTTCGATGGTTTTGACGGCAGTCATTATCCACTCTCCATACGCTAGTGTAATTAGGCTACCCAAGCATCCTAGCGGTGTATGACTTAGGTAATATGACCTAGTGTATAGATGCCGATCGGGTTGTGCAAGTGCCAATGCCATAAATTTTTTCGGAAATATTTCCGGAAAACCATTTCATTCATGGGGTTGATTGCGCCTAATGCAGTGCCTGTGAGGCTTTCCGCAATTGGCCTTCCGTAAAACAGAGGGATGCTCTAAGATCGGTCCGTTAAATAAAATTTTGTCGGGAGACTGCAATGCAGGTGCGGGAAATCATTCGCGTCAAGGGTGGGGCGCTTTATACGACGACGCCGGAACAATCCCTGGCTTCGGCGATTGATGCCATGGCGGAGTTTGACGTCGGCTCCCTGGTGGTCATGGAAAACGGCAAGATGGCCGGCATGCTGACGTTTCGCGAGGTTCTGGTTGCCTTGAAGCAACAGGGACTGTGCCCGAGCGATGGGCTCAAGGTACGCGACGTCATGCTCAAGAACCCGGTTACCGTTTTCCCGGAGATGGAGGCCAATGACCTGCGTCGCCTGATGATCGAAAAGCGTTCGCGCTACATGCCGGTGATGAACGGCGAGGAGTTGATGGGCGTCATTTCCTTCCTCGATGTGGCCAAGGCGGTGCTCGACGAGCAGGGTTTCGAGAACCAGATGCTGAAGAGTTACATCAAGAACTGGCCGGACGAGCCGCAGATCTGAGCGGGCAGGTTTCAGGAAAGGCGGCTGCGGCCGCCTTTTTTCATGCCGGCTTAGCGGCCATCCCAGCCGTAACGCTTGCTGCGCTGCCAGCGGTTGTCGGGCTGCTGGCGCGCATTCGGCGCCTTCGTCGTGGCGTGCTGGCGAAGGGGCGGGCGATTGGCCGGTTTGCTGGCGGTCGACGCGCCAACCGGGGGCTTTTTGCTTGGCATGGTAAACTCCTGCATCCATTTTAGACTGTAGCGCTCCATGTCCGGCAATACCTTTGGCACCCTGTTTACCGTTACTTCCTTTGGCGAATCGCATGGCCCGGCGATCGGTTGTGTCGTCGATGGCTGCCCGCCCGGGCTGGCACTCTGTGCCGCCGATATCCAGGCCGAACTGGACCGGCGCAAGCCAGGCACGTCGCGGCATGTGACGCAGCGCCGCGAGCCGGATACCGTCGAGATTCTGTCCGGGGTCTTCGAAGGCAAGACCACCGGCACGCCGATCGGCCTGCTGATCCGCAACCAGGACCAGCGCAGCAAGGATTACGGCAATATCGCCGAAACCTTCCGGCCCGGTCATGCCGACTACACCTACACCCAGAAATACGGTTTCCGCGATTACCGCGGTGGCGGTCGCTCGTCGGCCCGCGAAACCGCGGTGCGCGTTGCGGCCGGGGCGATTGCCCGCAAGTGGCTGGACGAGCGTTACGGCGTCAAAATCCGTGGCTGGATGAGCGCGCTCGGGCCGCTCGAGATTCCCTTCGTGTCGGCCGACGACATCGACGGCAACGCCTTCTTCGCGCCGAACGCCGCCATCGTGCCGGAACTGGAGTCCTATATGGACAGCCTGCGCAAGTCGCTTGATTCGGTCGGCGCCAAGATCACCGTCACGGCGACCGGCGTACCTCCGGGCTGGGGCGAACCGGTCTACGATCGCCTGGATGCCGAAATCGCCTATGCGATGATGGGCATCAATGCGGTCAAGGGTGTCGAGATTGGTGCCGGCTTCGCTTCGGTTGCCCAGAAGGGCAGCGAGCACGGCGATGAAATGACGCCGCAGGGCTTTGCCAGCAATCACGCTGGCGGCATCCTAGGCGGCATTTCGACCGGCCAGGAAATCATCGTCAACATGGCGATCAAGCCGACGTCATCGATTGCGCAAGCGCGCCACTCGGTCGACGGTCAGGGCAATGCGATTTTGGTGGCGACCGAGGGACGGCACGACCCCTGTGTCGGTATCCGCGCGACGCCGATTGCCGAAGCCATGCTGGCGCTGGTGCTGATCGATCACGCCCTGCGCCATCGGGCGCAATGCGGCGACGTCGTTTGCAGCATGCCGCGCATTCCGGGCTGATCGGCGCAAGATTTTTTATTGCCGCCAGTGGGCGGCTTTTGCTTCAGGGAGAGCAGCATGCAGATCGAACATCACGACCTCAATCATGAATTTCCGGAATTCAATGATGCCATCAACGCCCTCAAGGCCGGCAATTCGCACTTTGCCAAGCTGTATGCGAGTTACCAGCGCCTGACCGGACGGGTTGAGGATCTGGAAGAACACGACATGCCGGTGGCGGATTTCACCATCGAAGACATGAAGAAGCAGCGCATCAAGCTCAAGGACGAGCTCTATCACATGCTGCTTGCCTTCCGCGCCGGCCAGCAAGCCGCCCAGGCCTGATCCGGGCCGCCGTCCGCACCTGCATCCGGTAAAATCGCCGGATGCATCCTTTGCCTTACTGGCGCCTCGCGGGCTACTACTTTTTCTATTTCGCCTTCATCGGCGCCTTTTCGCCTTATTTCGGGCTCTATCTCCAATCCCTCGGTTTTTCTGCCTGGGATATTGGCCTGCTGATGTCGCAGATGCAGTTGATGCGCATGTTCGGCCCTTATCTCTGGGGCTGGCTGGCGGATCGTTTCGGGCATCGCATGGCGATCATCCGCCTGGCCGGCAGCATCGGCCTGGCCGGCATCACTGCCTTTTTCTGGTTGCAGCAACTGCCGGCCATGCTGGTCGCGATGGCTGTACTCGCCTTTTTCTGGAGCGCCGCCCTGCCGCTCGTCGAAACGCTGACCTTTGATCATTTGCGCGAGGAGCGTGGACGTTACAGCCGGATACGTCTGTGGGGCTCGATCGGTTTCATTCTGGCCGTGATGGGAACCGGTGCCCTGCTCGATGTTGCACCACCGGTCGGCGTGCTCTGGGTGTGTTCCAGCATCCTGCTCGGCATGGCGCTGGTTACCCTGGTTCTGCCCGAGGCCCCGAGCATGGCGCCGGTTCGGGATGCCCTGCCGATCGGCGAAGTCATGCGCCGGCCGCAGGTGCGTGCCCTGATGCTGGCCTGTTTTGCGATGTCGGCGGCGCACGGGGCGTTCTACGTCTTCTTCTCGATTCACCTGACCGCTCACGCCTACAGCAAGACCGAAGTCGGTGCTTTGTGGTCGCTCGGCGTGGTCGCCGAAATCGTCGTTTTCATGTTCATGGCGCGACTGGTCCGGCGTTTTTCCCTGCGCCACATCCTGCTCCTCAGCTTTGCCGCGGCGGTGCTACGTTTCCTGTTGATGGGCTGGGGCGTCGAGTCGTTGCTCGTCATGCTGTTTGTGCAGTTGCTGCACGGTCTGACTTTTGGCGCCTATCACGCTTCGGCGATCGCCGCCGTCAATCAGTGGTTTGCCGGGCGGGCCCAGGGGCGCGGCCAGGCGCTTTACTCGAGTATTTCCTTTGGTGCCGGCGGCTTGCTCGGCGCCCTGATCAGCGGTCGGACCTGGGATGACTGGGGGGCGGGCTGGACCTTCTCGCTCGGTTCGGCCTTCGCGTTGATCGGCTTCCTGCTGGTCTGGCGCTGGGTATGTGGCGATCCGGCGGTCGACGGCCCGACACGGGCAAAAACCGCAGATCCTGTGCCATAATTCCCAGCTTTCCCGCCTCAATAAAGCATTCCATGTCGAAGACCCTTTACGACAAGCTCTGGGAGAACCATGTTGTCCATCAGGAAGCGGACGGCACGGCACTCCTCTATATTGATCGCCACCTGGTGCACGAAGTGACCAGCCCGCAGGCTTTCGAAGGCCTGCGTCTGGCCGGCCGCAAACCGTGGCGCGTGTCGTCCATCGTGGCGACGCCTGATCACAATACGCCGACCGACCACTGGGACGAGGGGATCAAGGATCCGGTATCGCGGCAGCAGGTTGAAACTCTCGACAGCAACATCCGTGAAGTCGGCGCGCTGGCCTATTTCCCGTTCAAGGATCTGCGCATGGGGATTCTCCATGTCGTCGGTCCGGAAAACGGCGCGACGCTGCCCGGCATGACCGTCGTCTGCGGCGACTCGCACACCTCGACGCACGGCGCCTTCGCCTGTCTGGCGCATGGTATCGGCACCTCGGAAGTCGAGCATGTGCTGGCCACGCAGTGCCTGGTGCAGAAGAAATCCAAAACCATGCTGGTTGCCGTCGAAGGCAAACTTGGCAAGGGCGTCACCGCCAAGGATGTGGCGCTGGCCATCATCGGCTCCATCGGCACGGCCGGCGGTACCGGCTACGCCATCGAGTTCGGCGGCAGTGCGATCCGCAGTCTGTCCATGGAAGGTCGCATGACGCTGTGCAACATGGCCATCGAGGGCGGTGCGCGCATGGGCTTCGTAGCGGTCGACGACACCACGATCAATTATTTGCAGGGCCGTCCCTTCTCGCCGCAGGGTGAAACCTGGGACAAGGCCGTCGCCTACTGGCGCACGCTGCATTCCGATGCCGGCGCACAGTTTGACCGCGTCGTCACCTTGCGTGCCGAAGACATCCGGCCGCAGGTGACCTGGGGGACTTCGCCGGAAATGGTCGTCGCCATCGATGCCGTCGTGCCGGATCCCGCCAAGCAGACCGACCCGGTCAAGCGCGAAGGCATGGAGCGGGCGCTGCAATACATGGGCCTCAACCCGAATACGCCGATCCAGAACATTGCCGTCGACAAGGTGTTCATCGGTTCGTGCACCAATTCCCGTATTGAAGACCTGCGCGAAGCCGCCTCCGTTCTCAAGGGGCGTCACATTGCCGCCAACATCAAGCTGGCGCTGGCTGTGCCGGGTTCCGGCCTGGTCAAGCGCCAGGCTGAAGAAGAGGGGTTGGACAAGGTGTTCGTGGCCGCCGGTTTCGAGTGGCGCGAGCCGGGTTGTTCGATGTGTCTGGCAATGAACGCCGACCGTCTGGAGCCGGGCGAACGTTGCGCTTCAACTTCCAACCGCAATTTCGAAGGTCGTCAGGGGCCGGGCGGGCGTACCCACCTGGTCAGCCCGGCGATGGCGGCAGCGGCGGCGATTGCCGGTCGCTTCGCCGATGTGCGGGAAGTGCTGTAAGGGTCTCGCATGCGTAGTCTACTGATTGCACTCATGGCTTGCGGGCTGTTGGCCTGCAATACGGCGCAGGGCGTCAAGAAAGATGTCGCCATCGGTGCCGAGAAGACCGGTGCGGCACTGGAAAAAGGGGGCGAGGCAGTTGGCCACGCCTTGAACAAGACAGGTGAAGTCGTCGGCGGCGCCATGCAGAAGGGCGGTGAGGCCGTAGGTACGGCGCTCAAGAAGTCCGGTGAAGCCGTACAGAAAGTGGTGGAGTAATGGATAAGTTCGTTCGTCTGGATGGTTTGGTGGCGCCGCTCGACCGCAATAATGTCGATACCGATGCGATCATTCCCAAGCAGTTCCTGAAGTCGATCAAGCGTTCCGGTTTCGGCCCGAATGCCTTCGACGAATGGCGTTACATGGATGTCGGTCAGCCCGGGCAAGATTGTTCCGGTCGCCCGAAGAATCCGAATTTCGTGCTCAACCAGCCGCGTTATCAGGGCGCGCAGGTCTTGCTGACGCGTGCCAACTTCGGCTGCGGCAGCTCGCGCGAACATGCGCCCTGGGCGCTGCTCGACTTCGGTTTCCAGGCGATCATTGCCGAGTCCTTTGCCGACATCTTCTTCAACAACTGTTTCAAGAACGGCATCCTGCCGATCGTGCTGCCTGCCGCTGAAATCGAGGCGCTGTTCCAGCAGGTTGAAGCGACGCCCGGCTACAAGCTGGTGGTCGACCTGCAGGCGCAACTGGTCGTGCGTCCGGATGGCTATGGCATTCCGTTTGCGGTCGATGCTTTCCGCAAGGAATGCCTGCTCAACGGTTGGGACGACATCGGCCTGACCTTGCGTCATGCCGAAAAAATCCGCGAATTCGAAGAGAAGCGCCGTATCAACCAGCCCTGGCTGTTTTCTTAGTCATTAGCTATTGGGGGGCTTGAGCTGTTAGTGAGCGGGTATCGCCGGCTTACACTGCTTTTGGCTCAATCCTGAATCCTAACCACTGGATCCTAGAAAATATGAAGATTTGTGTTCTGCCGGGTGACGGCATCGGTCCCGAAATCACGGCCGAGGCCGTGCGTGTCCTGAACTCCCTCGACCTCAAGTTCGAGATGGAAGAGGCTCTGCTGGGTGGCGGTGCGGTTGATGCGACCGGCAACCCGTATCCGGAAGCCACCCAGAAGCTGGCCCGCGAAGCCGATGCCGTGCTGCTCGGCGCGGTCGGCGGCCCGCAGTGGGACAGCCTGCCGCGCGAAAAGCGGCCGGAGCGTGGCCTGCTCGGCATCCGCAAGGATCTGAACCTGTTCGCCAACCTGCGTCCGGCGATCCTCTACCCGGAACTGGCCAATGCTTCGACGCTGAAGCCGGAAGTCGTGGCCGGTCTGGATATCCTGATCGTGCGCGAGTTGACCGGTGACATCTATTTCGGCCAGCCGCGCGGTATCCGCGAGGAAAACGGCGAGCGCGTCGGTTTCAACACCATGGTCTACAGCGAGTCGGAAATCCGCCGCATCGGTCATGTTGCCTTCCAGGCCGCGCAGAAGCGCAACAAGAAGCTCTGTTCGGTCGACAAGATGAACGTGCTCGAATGCACGCAGCTCTGGCGCGACGTGATGATCGAGATCAGCAAGGAATACCCGGATGTCGAACTCAGCCACATGCTGGTCGACAATGCCGCGATGCAACTGGTCAAGGCGCCGAAGCAGTTCGACGTGATGGTCACCGGCAACATGTTCGGCGACATCCTGTCCGACGAAGCCTCGATGCTGACCGGCTCGATCGGCATGCTGCCGTCCGCTTCGCTCGACGACAAGAACAAGGGCCTGTACGAGCCGTCACACGGCTCGGCGCCGGACATCGCCGGCAAGGGCGTCGCCAATCCGCTGGCCACCATCCTGTCGGCCGCGATGATGCTGCGTTACACCTTCGGTCTCGAAGAGCAAGCCGTTCGTGTTGAGAATGCGGTCAAGAAAGTGCTCGCCCAGGGCTTCCGTACCGGCGATATCTACGAGCGCGGTACCAACAAGGTTGGTACCAGGGAAATGGGCGACGCGGTTCTCGCGGCGCTGGCGTAATACCAAAAGCGCCCCGGCGCGTTAAACAGGTTTGACTCGGAGAGTGATGACATGAAGAAGGTTGGTCTGGTCGGTTGGCGTGGCATGGTTGGTTCCGTGCTGATGCAGCGTATGGTCGAAGAGGGCGATTTTGCCCATATCGATCCGGTGTATTTCTCTACTTCTGCAGCTGGCGGCAAGGCGCCGGTATTCGGTGGCAAGGAGGCCTCGCTGCCCCTGCAGAATGCTTCCGATATCGAAGCCCTGAAGGCCTGTGAAATCATCATTACCTGCCAGGGCGGCGACTACACCAAGGAAGTCTTTCCCAAACTGCGTGCGGCCGGCTGGAATGGCCACTGGATCGATGCTGCCTCGTCGCTGCGCATGGCCGACGACGCGGTGATCGTCCTTGATCCGGTCAACATGCACGTCATCAAGGATGCGCTGGCCAAGGGCGGCAAGAACTGGATCGGCGGCAATTGCACGGTGTCCCTGATGCTGATGGGCCTCGGTGGCCTGTTCCAGAACGACCTGATCGAATGGGCGACCTCCATGACCTATCAGGCTGCCTCCGGCGCCGGTGCGCAGAACATGCGCGAGCTGATTTCCCAGATGGGTGCCATCCATTCGTCGGTTGCCGACCTGCTGGCCGATCCGGCTTCCGCCATTCTCGATATCGACCGCAAGGTCGCCGAAACCATCCGTTCCGATGCCTTCCCGAAGAAGAACTTCCGCAACACGCCGCTTGCCGGTTCGCTGATCCCGTGGATCGACGTGCCCTACGAGAACGGCCAGTCCAAGGAAGAGTGGAAGGGCGGCGCCGAGTGCAACAAGATCCTCGGCAAGCCGGCTTTCCGTACGGCGGGTTCGATTCCTATCGACGGTCTGTGCGTGCGCATCGGCGCGATGCGCTGCCACAGCCAGGCCCTGACCATCAAGCTCAAGAAGGATGTGCCGCTCGACGAGATCAGCGACATGCTCGCCAAGGCCAATCCGTGGGCCAAGGTTGTGCCGAATGATCGCGAGATCTCCGAGCGCGAACTGACGCCGGCCGCCGTGACTGGCACGCTGACCGTGCCGGTTGGCCGCCTGCACAAGATGGCGATGGGCCCGGAGTATCTGGCTGCCTTCACCTGCGGCGACCAGTTGCTGTGGGGGGCCGCCGAGCCGCTGCGCCGCATGCTGCGCATCCTGCTCGACGCCTGATGTTGTTATGACATGCAAAACGGGGCTGCGGCCCCGTTTTTAACATGTTGGAATTATGCCTAAGGTCATGTTCTGAGAAGCAGGTTTAGCTTGCATTGCTAAGTCCATGATGTTAATTTGAAACTCCCAAATTCGATGCTCAGGGTTTCGCCGTGACCGAAACTAGCTGCTCCAAATTCAAGAAACGTGCGGTGGTACTTGCTGTCGCCTCATGTTTGTCCGTTGCTCCCTGGTTTGCCGAAGCGGCAGGTCTGGGGAAACTTACCGTTTTTTCCGGGCTGGGCCAGCCCCTGCGAGCGGAGCTCGAGATCGCCGCAAGTCGCGATGAACTGGCTGGCATGACGGCGCGACTGGCGTCGCCGGAGTCCTTTTCCCAGGCGGGTGTGGACTATCCCCAAGCCTTGCGTGACTTGCGTTTCGTCGTCGAGAAACGCGGCAACGGCCAACCTGTCGTCAAGGTCTCCTCGCTGCGGCCGGTCAACGAACCTTTCCTCGATATGCTGGTTGAGCTGAACTGGCCGGCTGGACGTCTGGTCCGCGAATATACCTTCCTGCTTGACCCGCCCGAGATGCTCGCCAAGGGAGCGGTTGGTCCGGTTTCCGTGGCCGAGGCCAAGGTGGTTGAAACGATTCCAGGCGGCAATGCGGCCCTTAATCGTGCCCCGGCTCCGGCCAAGGTGCAGCCGCAGGCGCGGCAAGCGCCTGTTGCCAAGCCTGTGCCCGAAGCGCGCAAGGCCGAGCCGGCTGATTCGCGCCTCGTCCAGTCGGGCGATACCTTGCGCAAGATCGCAGCCGAAACAAAATACGAGGGCGTGTCTCTCGAGCAGATGCTGGTCGGTTTGTTCCAGAGCAATCCCGATGCCTTCATCGGCAAGAACATCAATCGCCTGAAGGCGGGCGCCATTCTGGGTATTCCTGAAAAGAGCGCGGTCGAAGCGGTTTCGGATGCCGAGGCGAAAAAGGTTTATGTCACCCAGTCGGCCGACTGGAACGCCTATCGGCAAAAACTGGCCGCAGCAACGGCCAAGGCGCCTGCGCGTGAAGAATCTGCCAGTCAGCAGGGGGTAACGGGCAAGATTACCGCCAAGGTTGAGGACAAGGCTGCGCCTGCCGAGCAAAACAAGGATCAGGTCAAGGTTTCGCGTACCGAGATGCCGGCCAAGGGAGCGGCTGGGGGCAAGACTGCAGCCAGTGAGGCTGACCTGGTCGCCAAGGACAAGGCCTTGCAGGAAGCGCAAGGCCGCCTGGCGGCCCTGGAAAAGAATGTTGGCGAGCTGCAAAAGCTGCTCGAGTTGAAGACCCAGAAGCTGGCCGAGTTGCAGCAGGCGGGCAGCAAGAAGGAAGAAGTCAAGCCGGCGGAACCGGTCAAGGCTGTCGAACCGCCCAAGCCGGTAGAGGTCGCCAAGCCGGTCGAGCCGGTCAAGGAAGAAGTCAAGCCGGTCGAGGTTGTCAAGCCGGCAGAAGAGGCCAAGCCGGTCGAGGCACCAAAGCCTGTCGCCGAAAAGCCGGTCGAAGCACCCACGCCGCCCGAACCAAAACCGGTCGTTGCGCCGGAGCCCGAGCCGGAAGAACCGGGCTTTATCGATGCGCTGGCCGAAAATCCGCTGACCCTGGTCGGTGGCGGCGGTATCCTGGCCTTGCTGGCCGCTTACTTCCTGGCCAAGCGTCGGCGTCAGCCGGCTGTGTCGCAGGAAACCACGACGGCTCCGTCGCCATCCAGTCTGGGGCCGAATTCGGTCTTCCGGATGACGGGCGGGCAGAGTATCGATACTGGCAACGCTGCGCCGCAAACCGGCGATTTCAGCCAGACCGGACCGGGCAGCATCGATACCGACGAAGTCGATCCGGTGGCCGAGGCCGATGTTTACATGGCCTATGGGCGTGATACCCAGGCTGAGGAAATCCTGCTCGAAGCCTTGCAGAAGGATCCGCAGCGCACGGCAATTCACGCCAAGTTGCTGGAAATCTATGCCAACCGCAAGAGCCTGAAACAGTTTGAAACGCTGGCAAGCGAGCTTTACGCCCAGACCGGCGGTGTCGGTCCGGAATGGGAAAAGGTTTCCGAACTGGGGGCCAGTCTCGATCCGGCCAATCCGCTTTATTCGGGAGGGCATGCCGCTGAGCCGTCTGCTTTTGATGCGGATGCAACGATGATCGTGATGCCGGAAGCGCTGGCCCGCGATGTGCCGCAAGAGTCGTCCGAGCTCGAGTTGCCCGCGGCCATGACGCTTGAAGAGCCGGTCGATGAGCCGGTCGCCGATACCCTGGTTCTTTCCGCGCCGGTTGTCGAGCCGCAGCCCGAAGCCGCTGCGGAAGAAGCTCAGCCGGATACGGTCGACGATGAAATGAGCCTTGATTTCGACATCGGCTTGCCGGTGGTTGAAACGGTCGGCGAAGCCGCTCCGGTGGAAGCGCCGGTTGCGGAGGATGAGCCGGTTTTCGAAGAGCCGTATGTGGATACCGTCGTGACCGGCGAGCCGAATGCCCTTGATTTTGATCTTGGGGCAGAGGGGGCTGCGGCCGCCGCAACGTCAGCAGCGACAGAGCCCGAGCTTCCTGCCGAGCCGATGATTGCCGAAGATGCCGATTTCGGCTTTGATCTCGGCACGGAGCCGGTCGCCGAAGAAATCGATGCGCAGGAAGTTGCTGATGCCAGCCCCGATTTCTCGCCGGAAGGCACGATGGTGATGCCGTCCGGGATGGACGAGGATGCCGCAGTATCGACCTTTGTCGGTGTTGACGGTACGTCGGCTGCATTCATGACTGAGCCGCCGGAACCCGAGCCGGTTGAGCCGCCGATGGCCGATTTCGCTTTCGACATCGGTTCGCCGGCGACCCAGACCATCGTCAATCCGATGATCGACGAGGAACTGGCTGCTGCAGCGCAGGAGTTTGCGCAAAGTCCGGCCCGGATCGAAATCGATAATCCGGAACTGACTGCAACCACGCTGGGCCCGGATGCCGATTCGCTGGAATTCGACGTCAAGCTGACCGATTCGGTATTCCTGGGTCAGCCGATGATTCCGCCGGAGTTCGATATCGGCTCGATCGATCTTGATTTGTCGGCCGAACCGTCGCCGGCTCCGCTCGAAGCTGCCACGCCGGCAGCAGAGCCGGTGCCCGAGGAAGATGTTGCCAAGGACAGTCATTGGGAGCAGGTCAATACCAAGCTCGATCTGGCCAAGGCCTACGAGGAAATGGGTGATCTTGAAGGGGCGCGCGAATTGCTCCAGGAAGTGGTCGGCGAAGGTTCTGCCGATCTCGTCGAGCAGGCACGTGCGATTCTCGGCCGCATAGGCGAGTAAAATCACGGCTTGTGATCGGCACATGGCCCCGCAAGGGGCCATGTGCATTTTGGAGCCTGACTTGCATCCGACTACTGCCCTGATTGCCTGGCTGGCGGCCGTGCTGGCCACCCAGTTTCTTGCCTATGCCGGGCTCGCCGTGCTCGTGCTCGGCCTGTTGCTGGCCCGGCTGACCCTGTGGCGTCCCTGGTTTGCCTATGTCTGGCGCGGCCGCTGGCTGTTGCTCAGCCTCTGGCTGATCCTCGCCTACAACACGCTTGGCGAGGCGCTTGCCGATTTGCCCTGGGCGCCGACTTACGAAGGCATGGCCGAAGCTTCCCTGCAAGCAGCGCGTCTGGTCGCCATGCTCGGCTGCCTGGCCTGGCTGTTCGATCATCTCGGGCGCGACGGCCTGGTCAGCGCCTTGTGGGGACTGTTGCGCCCCTTGCAGTGGTTCGGTTTTGATACAGCACGCCTCGTCGTGCGCCTGTCGCTGGTTCTGGAAAACCTGCAGGCCAGGCCGGAGAAGGGCGCCTGGAAAAAAATGCTGGCTGGCGATCCCGATTTTGCCGGCGGTCCCGCCGTGCTGCATCTGAGTCTGCCGCTCTGGGCGGCGCGCGATACGCTGCTGGTTCTCGCCAGCGCCGGCTTGCTGCTGGGGGCGATCCTGCTATGAGAATCGCCCTCGCCATCGAATATTGCGGCACGCATTTCCACGGCTGGCAGAGTCAGCCCTCCGGCAATACCGTGCAGGATGCGCTGGAGGCAGCGCTGGCAGCAATTGCCGGGCAGCCGGTCGGCGTCATCTGCGCCGGGCGCACCGATGCCGGCGTGCATGCGACGCACCAGGTCGTGCATTTCGATGCCCCGGTCGAACGACCGCTGAGCGCCTGGGTGCGTGGCGTCAATTCGCATCTGCCGGATGGCGTCGCGGTGCGCTGGGCGCAACCGGTAGCCCCCGAATTCCATGCGCGTTTCAGCGCGCGTGGCCGGCGTTACCGCTATCTGCTGATGAATCGGCCGCAACGGCCCGGCCTGTGGCAGGGGCGGGTCGGCTGGTTCCATCTGCCGCTCGATCTGGCCGCGATGCAGGCGGCTGCCGGTCGACTGCTCGGCGAGCACGATTTTTCCGCCTTCCGCGCCGCCGGCTGCCAGGCCAAGACGCCGGTCAAGACCCTGTGGCGGGCCGATGTTCAGCAGCAGGGCAATCTGCTGGTCTTCGATTTCGAAGCCAGCGCCTTTCTGCATCACATGGTGCGCAACCTGGTCGGCAGCCTGGTTTACATCGGCAAGGGCGCGCAGCCGGCAGAATGGATGGACGAACTGCTGCAGGCGCGCGACCGGACCGAGGCGGCCCCGACCTTTTCGCCGGACGGTCTCTACTTCCGCGGCCCGATCTACGAGTCGCACTGGCAATTGCCCGATCCGCAGGACGACTTTCTCGATGGCATGCTCAAATGACTAAAACCCGCATCAAGATCTGCGGCCTGACCCGCGAAGAGGATGTCGACGCCGCCGTGGCGGCCGGTGCCGACGCGATCGGTTTCGTCTTCTATCCGCCCAGCCCGCGCTACGTGACGCCGGCGCGCGCCGCCGAACTGGTCCGGCGCATTCCGCCCTTCGTCGATGTGCTTGGTTTGTTCGTTAACGAGGTGCCGGAAACGGTGCGCGCCGTCTGCGAGCAAGTGCCCATCAACCTGCTGCAATTCCACGGCGACGAGGATCCTGCCTATTGCCGCCAGTTTGGCCGTCCCTATCTGCGTGCAGCGCGGGTGAGGCCGGGGCTCGATCTGGTAGAATTCGCGAGCTCGTTTCCCGAAAGCCGCGGTTTGTTGCTCGATGCCTTCGTTGAAGGCTACGGCGGTGGTGGTCATGTTTTCGACTGGACGCTGATTCCGCCGGGCTTGCCGGGCTTTTTGGTGCTTTCCGGCGGGTTGACCGCTGCGAATGTCGGCGATGCCGTGCGCCGGGTGCGTCCGGCGGCGGTCGACGTCTCGTCGGGGGTGGAAATGGGCAAGGGCATCAAGGATCACGCAAAAATCGCTGCCTTCGTCGCCGCGGTGCGCGCGGCCGATCAGGCAGTCAGCGAAGGATAGGAATATGCGGGAATCGGCGGGTGGCATCACCCGAACCTGTTGGCGGCATTACCTGGCAAATCATCCCTGAAGACGGACGATTCGTCCTTTTTCGTCCAATTTTTCCAGGAGTTTTGCCATGTCCCATACCCCTTATAGCTTTCCCGATGCCCGCGGCCATTTTGGTCCTTATGGCGGCGTCTTTGTTGCCGAGACCCTGTTCGGCGCCCTCGATGAGCTGAAAGCCGCCTACGCCGCGGCGCAGGCTGACCCGGCTTTTCGCGCCGAATACGAATACGAACTCAAGCACTTTGTCGGCCGGCCGTCGCCGATCTATCACGCCAAGCGCTGGTCCGACCTGCTGGGCGGCGCCCAGATCTATCTCAAGCGCGAAGATCTCAACCACACCGGCGCCCACAAGGTGAACAACTGCATCGGCCAGGCCATGCTCGCCAAGCGCATGGGCAAGCCGCGCGTCATCGCCGAAACCGGCGCTGGCCAGCACGGTGTCGCCACCGCAACCGTCGCCGCCCGCTACGGCATGGAATGCGTGGTGTACATGGGCAGCGAGGACGTGCGTCGCCAGGCGGCCAACGTCTATCGCATGAAGCTGCTCGGCGCCACCGTCGTGCCCGTCGAATCCGGCTCGAAGACGCTCAAGGACGCGCTCAATGAAGCGATGCGCGACTGGGTGACCAACATCCACAACACCTTCTACATCATCGGCACGGTCGCCGGCCCGCACCCCTATCCGATGCTGGTGCGCGACTTCCAGAAGATCATCGGCGAGGAATGCCTGACGCAGATGCCGGAAATGGCCGGGCGCCAGCCCGATGCGGTGATTGCCGCAGTCGGCGGCGGTTCGAACGCGATGGGCATTTTCTATCCCTACATCAACGAAGAAAACGTCCGCCTGATCGGCGTCGAAGCTGCCGGTGACGGCGTCGAGACCGGTCGTCACGCCGCCTCGCTGACCGCTGGCGTGCCCGGCGTGCTGCACGGCAACCGCACCTACCTGCTGCAGGACGAGGATGGCCAGATCATCGAGACGCATTCGATCTCGGCCGGTCTGGATTACCCCGGCGTCGGTCCGGAACACGCCTGGCTCAAGGATCTCGGTCGGGCTGAATATGTCCCGATCAACGATGCCGAAGCGCTCGCCGCCTTCCACAACCTGTGTCGTCTCGAAGGCATCATCCCGGCGCTCGAATCCAGTCACGCCCTGGCCTACGCCGCCAAATTGGCGCCGACGCTGCCCAAGGACAAGATTCTGCTGGTCAACCTCTCCGGCCGGGGTGACAAGGACATGCATACCGTGGCCGAAAAATCCGGGATCCAGTTCTGATCATGTCGCGCATTCAACAAGCTTTTGAACGCCTCAATGGCGAAGGCCGCAAGGCACTGATTCCCTTCATCACGGCCGGCGATCCCGATGTCGCACTGACCCTGCCGCTGCTGCACACGCTGGTCGAAGCCGGCGCCGACGTCATTGAACTTGGCGTGCCTTTCTCCGACCCGATGGCCGACGGCCCGACCATCCAGCGTGCTTCCGAGCGCGCCCTGGCCAAGGGCATGACGCTGCGCAAGGTGCTGCAACTGGTCGTCGATTTTCGTCAGACCGATGCGAAAACGCCGATCGTACTGATGGGTTACGCCAATCCGATCGAGGCGATGGGCCTGGAAAAGTTCGCTCTGGCGGCGTCGACCGCTGGCGTTGACGGCGTGCTGGTCGTCGATTACCCGCCGGAAGAGGCGGCCAGTTTCGGTGCCGCGATGAAAGCCCATGGCATGGATCCGATCTTCCTGCTGGCGCCGACCTCCAGTGTCGAACGCATCGAACAGGTCGCTGAAATTGCCTCCGGCTATGTCTATTACGTGTCGCTGGCCGGCGTGACCGGTTCCGGCGCCCTGAATGTCGAGGCGGTGGCTGAACGTCTGCCGCTGATCCGCGAAAAGACCGGCTTGCCGGTCGGCGTCGGTTTCGGCATTCGTGACGCAGCGACGGCCGCCCGCATTGCCGGCATTGCCGACGCAGTCGTCGTCGGCAGCCGGATCATTGAAGAAATTGAAAAATCGACGGCAGAAACTGCCTGTGCCAACGTCAAGGCGTTGGTGGCAGACATTCGCCGTGGTGTAGACGAGGTGAAATCATGAGTTGGCTAGACAAACTGCTGCCCCCGAAAATCAAGCGTGAACAGGGCGTCCAGCGCCGTGGCGCATTGCCGGAAGGTCTGTGGAGCAAGTGCCCGTCCTGCGAGGCGGTGCTGTACGCCACCGACCTGGAAAAAAATCTGCAGGTTTGCCCGAAATGCGGTCACCACAACCGGATCAACGCGCGCGATCGTCTCGATCTGCTGCTCGATCCGGAGGGGCGTTTCGAGATCGGTGCCGAGGTCGTACCGGTCGACACCCTGAAATTCAAGGATTCCAAAAAGTATCCGGATCGTCTGATGGAGGCCAACGAGGCAACCGGCGAGACTGATTCGCTGGTGGTCATGCAGGGCGCCATCAAGAACATGCCGGTGGTCGGCGCAGCCTTCGAGTTCGACTTCATGGGCGGCTCAATGGGTTCCGTGCTCGGCGAGCGCTTCGTGCGCGGCGTCAATGCCGCCATCGAGCAAAAGGCCGCATTCATCTGCATTACCGCTTCCGGCGGTGCGCGCATGCAGGAAGGCCTGTTCTCGCTGATGCAGATGGCCAAGTCGACCGCTTCGCTGACCAAGCTGTCGCAAGCCGGTCTGCCCTTCATCTCCATCCTGACCGATCCGACCATGGGCGGCGTTTCCGCTTCCTTTGCCTTCGTCGGCGATGTGGTAATTGCCGAACCAAAGGCGCTGATCGGTTTCGCCGGGCCGCGCGTCATCGAGCAGACGGTGCGCGAAAAACTGCCGGAAGGCTTCCAGCGTTCCGAGTTCATCCTCGAAAAGGGCGCCATCGACATGATTGTCGACCGCCGCGAAATGCGTGATCAGGTTGCCCGCGTCCTGGCGCTGTTGCAGAAGCTGCCTGCGGCAGCTTGATGCGGGATCGAGCTATCGGGATCGAGGATCGAGTAAATTCGCGCCTGTCCCCGAGCTTGCCCCTGGATACTAGGTAACTCGATCCTATGAACTTAAACGACTGGCTGGCCCATCTCGAAGGCCTGCACCCCAAGGGACAGGCCGGCATCGAACTGGGCCTCGACCGCATTCGCCTGGTCAAGGATGCGCTCGGCCAGACGCAGCACTGCCCGGTCATCATCGTTGGTGGTACCAATGGCAAGGGCTCGACCTGTGCCTATCTGGAAAACATCATCGATCGGGCGGGCTACAAGGTCGGCTGCTATACCTCGCCGCATCTGCTTGCCTATAACGAGCGGATACGCCTGAACGGCAAGTCGGTTGATGATGTCGCGCTGTGTGCTGCCTTTGCCCGTGTCGAGGCGGCGCGCCAGCAGGCCGGCGATGTGGCGCTGACCTATTTCGAATTTGGCACCCTGGCCGCCTGGGAAGTCTTTGCTGCCGCCGGTGTCGAGGCGGCGATTCTCGAAGTCGGTCTGGGTGGCCGGCTCGATGCGGTCAACGCTTACGAGCCGGATGTTTCCATCGTCACCACCGTGGCGCTTGATCATACCGACTGGCTGGGGCCGGACCGGGAAAGCATAGGTTTCGAGAAGGCCGGCATCTATCGCGCCGGCAAGCCGGCTTTTTGTGCCGATCCGAATCCGCCGCACAGCCTGCTCGATCACGCTGCCGCCATCGGTGCCGACCTGCGCCTGATCGGGCGCGATTTCGGCTTCGAGCGGCCGCCTGTCGAAAGCGATGAAAATCGCCTGCAATGGCGCTGGTGGTGCCGTTCCGGCGAGCGCATCCTGAAGCGGGCACTCGCTTACCCCGGTTTGCGCGGCCCGACCCAGCTATTCAACGCAACGGTTGTGCTCGCCGCACTTGAGGCGCTCGGCGACAAGTTGCCGGTGACCATGCAGGCGATTCGGCCCGGTCTGATCGAAACCGAGCTGGCCGGGCGTTTCCAGGTGGTGCCGGGCAAGCCGGCCATCGTGCTCGATGTCGGGCACAACCCGCAAGCGGTCAAGGTGCTGGCCGACAACCTGTCCGGCATGGGCTTTTTCGATCATACGCATGCCGTGGTCGGCATGCTCAACGACAAGGATATTGCCGGCGCGCTGGCGCCGCTCAAGGACAAGGTTGATTTCTGGCATGCAGCGACCTTGACCGGTCCGCGCGGTACGAGCGCCGAAGCGCTGGGTGCCGTGATTGCCGCAGCCGGTCTGGGTGGCGAAGTGATTTGCCACCCTTCACCTGAGGCGGCGATGCAGGCGGCCAAGGGGCAGGCCGGCGAAAGTGATAGAATTCTGGCCTTTGGATCGTTCTACACGGTTGCCGGAGCCCTTCTGGTGCTGCGTAAAAAGCCCTAGGTCATGGAAGATAACGACGCTCAGCTGCAAATGAAAAAACGTGCCCGACGCCGGCTGGTGGGCGCGGTCGCCTTCGTTTCCGTGGTTGCCATCGTGCTGCCCGTGGTCATGGATCACGAGCCGCGTCAGGCCGTGCAGGATGTCGAAATCCGCATTCCCGGGCAGGACGAAAAGCCGTTTGCGCCCAAGTTCGCTGCAGCACCGGTTGAAAAGGCTGGCGAAAAGCCTGCTGAGAAAGCCGTCGAGCCGGTAGGCAAGCCTGCCGCCGAGCCGCTTCCCGTACCCGCAGCTGCGCCGGCCGTTGTGTCGGGCAGCAAGGCACCCGAAGTCGTCAAGGACAAGCCGGCACCGACGCCGGCCAAAGCGCTTGAAAAACCGGCAGAAAAGCCAACAGCCAAGCCGGAAAAATCCCCGGAAAAGGCGCCAGCCAAGAGCGAGAAGCCAGCAGAAAAGCCGGCGGAAAAGCCCGTCGCCAAGAATGACGATGCCAAGCGCGCCGCCGCCATCCTGGCTGGCCAGGCTGCTGACACCAAGCCGGCCGCCAAGTCCGGCGAATATCTGGTGCTGATCGGGGCATTTTCCAATGAAGCCAATGTCAAAACCCTGAAAGCCAAACTGGGCGAGCAGGGCATCAAGACTTTCAGCGAACCGCTCGATACGCCGCAGGGCAAGAAGACGCGCCTGCGCGCCGGGCCCTTCCCGAATCGTGAAGCAGCCGTCAAGGCGCTGGAAAAAATGCAGCATATCGGTGTGTCCGGGGTTGTCGCGGCCAAGCAATGACGATTTTTGACTATGTCGTGATCGGCATCGTCGGCCTGTCGCTGCTGTTCGGTTTGTGGCGTGGCGTGGTTGGCGAGATTCTCGCCCTGGTTGCCTGGGGTGTCGGTCTGTTTGCCGCGATGGAATTTGGTGCTCAGGTCGGGCAGATGGCTTTTACCGGTATCGCTGACCCGTCAATGCGGATGCTGGCCGGTTGCGTGCTGGTCTTTGTCGGCGTGCTGCTGGCGATGGCGCTGGTCCGCATGGCGGTACGCAGCATGGTCAAGGCTTTGGGGCTGTCCGTCTCGGATCGCCTGTTGGGAATGGTATTTGGGCTGGTGCGCGGCATGCTGGTCACCATGGTGCTGGTCGGGCTGGGCGGGATGACGGCGGCGCCGAAGCAGGCCTGGTGGAAGGATGCAACGCTGGCGCAGCCTCTGGAAATAGCCGTGATGGCAGTCAAACCCTGGCTGCCGGACGATTTGGCAAAACGAATTCGATTTAGCTAGGCAGGAAGAAACTATGTGCGGGATTCTTGGCGTGATGGCGACATCACCGGTTAACCAGTTGCTCTATGATGGTCTGATGGTGCTCCAGCATCGCGGCCAGGATGCAGCCGGCATTGCAACGGCAGAGGGCAATACTTTCCATCTGCACAAGGGGCCGGGGCTGGTCCGCGACGTGTTCCGCACCCGCAACATGCGCGCTCTGCCGGGCAACTGGGGTATCGGCCACGTGCGTTACCCGACGGCCGGCTCGGCCTACAATTTTGCCGAATCGCAACCGTTCTACGTCAATTCGCCGTTCGGCATCGTGCTCGGTCACAACGGCAACCTGACCAATGCCGAACAGTTGAAGGGCGAAATGTTCCGCCTCGACCGTCGCCACATCAATACCAATTCCGATTCCGAAGTGCTGCTCAACGTGCTGGCACACGAGCTGCAATCGGCTTCGCATGGTTACGAGCTCGACGTGGACAGCATCTTCCAGGCGGTGGCCGGCGTGCATCGCCGTTGCCGTGGCGCTTACGCCGTGGTTGCGCTGATTGCCGGTTATGGCCTGCTCGCCTTCCGCGACCCCTACGGCATTCGCCCGCTGGTCTATGGCCAGAACGAAACACCGGAAGGCATGGAATACCTGATTGCTTCCGAGTCGGTGGCGCTTGATACCCTGGGTTTCGACATGGTGCGTGATATCGAACCCGGCGAAGCGGTCTTCGTCAGTCTCGATCACCAGCTGTACAGCCGTCAGTGCGCGCAGCAGCCGACCTACGCGCCGTGCATTTTCGAATACGTCTATCTTGCCCGCCCGGATTCGGTGATCGATGGCGTTTCGGTCTACGAGTCGCGTCTGGCGATGGGCGAGTCGCTGGCCGAGAAGGTCAAGCTGCATATTCCGGTCGACGAAATCGACGTCGTCATTCCCATTCCCGATTCGAGCCGTCCGTCGGCAATGCAGCTGGCGCAGGTGCTGGGCATTCCGTTCCGCGAAGGCTTCGTCAAGAACCGCTATGTCGGCCGCACCTTCATCATGCCCGGCCAGGCGATGCGCAAGAAATCGGTGCGCCAGAAGCTGAATACCGTCGGTCAGGAATTCAAGGGCAAGCGCGTCCTGCTCGTTGACGACTCCATCGTGCGTGGCACGACCAGTCGCGAAATCGTCGAAATGGCGCGTGCCGCCGGTGCAACCAAGGTATATTTCGCCTCGGCCGCGCCTCCCGTGCGCTACCCCAATGTGTACGGCATCGACATGCCGACCCGCGCCGAACTGATCGCCACCGGGCGTGACGATGCCGGTATCGCCGAGGAAATTGGTGCCGATGCGCTGGTTTACCAGGATCTTGATGCCCTGAAGAATTCGGTGACCAAGCTGCGCGCCGACCTCACCGTGTTCGACGCCTCCTGTTTTGACGGCTGCTACATCACCGGTGACATCGACGAGTATTACCTCGATGCCGTCGAAGGCAAGCGCGGCGGCAACAAGTCGGGCAAGAACGACGAAGATGGCGACGGCAAGGCCTCGCAGCAACTGGTTTTGCAACTGGCTTCCGAGGCTCAGGACTGATGAGCGAAATCGATCAGGATCGGCCGAACTATCGTCCGGAAACCCTGGCCGTACGCGCCGGCCAGGAGCGCAGCCAGTTTGGCGAGCACTCCGAGGCCCTGTACCTGACCTCGAGTTTCGTGTTCAAGAGCGCCGCACAGGCCGCCAAGCGTTTTTCCGGTGAAGAAGAGGGCAATGTTTACGCCCGTTTCTCCAACCCGACGGTGACCATGTTCGAGGAGCGCCTTGCCGCTCTCGAAGGGGCCGAGGATTGCGTCGCCACGGCGAGCGGCATGTCGGCGATCATGGCCTTGTGCCTGGCGCATCTCAAGCAGGGCGATCACATCGTCGCGTCGAACAGCCTGTTCGGTGCCACCGTGCAGTTGTTCAACAACATCCTGTCGCGCACCGGCATCACGACCACTTTCGTGTCGCACACCGACCCGGCGGCCTGGGAAGCGGCGATCCGCCCCGAGACCAAGCTTTTCTTCCTCGAGACGCCGTCCAATCCGCTGACCGAAATTGCCGATATTCGCGCGTTGACCGCTATTGCTCACACCAAGGGTATCCTGGTCGCTGTCGACAACTGTTTCTGCACGCCCATCCTGCAGCGTCCGCTCGAGATGGGCGCCGATCTGGTTCTCCATTCGGCGACCAAGTATCTCGACGGCCAGGGCCGTGTGCTCGGTGGTGCCGTCTGTGGTGCGAAGAAGCTGACCGAGGAAGTCTTCAAGTACCTGCGCACGGCCGGGCCGACCCTGTCGGCGTTCAACGCCTGGGTCCTGCTCAAGGGTCTGGAAACCTTGAAGATCCGTGTCGAAGCGCAAGCTGCCAATGCCCTGCAACTGGCGACCTGGCTCGAAGCACATCCCAAGGTGGCGCGCGTCTTCTATCCCGGTTTGCCGTCGCATCCGCAGCATGAACTGGCGAAAACCCAGCAGAAGAGCGGCGGCGCAATCGTTTCCTTCGAAGTGAAGGGCGGTCGCGAGCAGGCCTGGCAGGTGGTCGATAACTGCCATCTGCTGTCGATCACTGCCAATCTCGGTGATACCAAGACCACCATTACCCATCCCGCTTCCACCACGCACGGCCGGATTTCTCCCGAAGCCCGCGCTGCGGCCGGCATCAGTGATGGCCTGCTGCGCATTGCGGTGGGCCTGGAAGCCGTCGAAGACCTGCAAGCCGATCTGGCGCGCGGCCTCGGCTGATCCTTTGGCCCGGGCCGCTGTGCCGGTCCGGGCAATTCCTTCCTGATTTCTTTGCCGGCGGCATTCGCGCCCGGCGTGGTAAAATGCGCCGGTCGCTGGCTGGAATCAGTCATGGCTTGCGGCGTCAGGCGGATTTCCCGTCATTTCAATCCGATTTCCGCCTTGCCTCGACTGGTTCGTGTCCGCACGAAAGGCCCCGGGCTTACGTTCCAGGAGAACCCCCCATGCATTTCACCGATCTCGGCCTGCGCGCCGAACTTTTGCGCGCCGTCAGCGAACAGGGTTACGACACCCCGACTCCGATCCAGCAGCAAGCCATTCCCGCCGTGATGACTGGCCAGGACCTGATGGCTACGGCGCAGACCGGCACCGGCAAGACGGCCGGCTTCACGCTGCCCATCCTGCATCGTCTGGCCGGTGGCCCGAACGACCGCCTGACCCGCATTTCCAAGACGCCGCGCGTCCTGGTCCTGACCCCGACCCGCGAACTGGCCATCCAGGTCGAGGAAAGCGTGCGCACCTACGGCAAGTATCTGCCGATCAACTCGCTGGCTGTCTTCGGCGGCGTCGGCATCAATCCGCAGATCGCCAACCTGCGCCGTGGTGTCGATATCCTGGTCGCCACGCCGGGCCGTCTGCTCGACCACGTACAACAGCGCACGGTCGACCTCTCCGCCATCGAGATTTTCGTCCTCGACGAAGCCGACCGCATGCTCGACATGGGCTTCATCCGCGACATTCGCAAGATCATCGCCCTGCTGCCCAAGCAGCGCCAGAACCTGATGTTCTCGGCCACTTTCTCGCCGGACATCCGCGAACTGGCCAGCGGCCTGCTGCACAATCCGGCTTCGGTCGATGTCGCAGCGCGCAATACGGCGGCCGAAACGGTCACCCAGCGCGTCATCGAAACCAATCGCGAGCAGAAGAAAGAATTGCTCTGCCACCTCTTCGCAACGCGCGGCTGGCATCAGGTGCTGGTCTTCGCGCGCACCAAGCACGGTGCCGATGCCCTCTCCAAGACGCTGGACAAGGCCGGCATCAAGTCGGCGGCAATCCACGGCGACAAGTCGCAGGGCGCGCGTACCCGCGCTCTCGGTGATTTCAAGGACGGCAAGCTGGTGGCGCTGGTCGCAACCGACATCGCAGCACGCGGCATCGATATCGATGCGCTGCCCTACGTCATCAACTATGAGCTGCCCAATATCGCCGAAGACTACGTGCACCGCATCGGCCGTACCGGCCGGGCCGGCATGGAAGGCGAGGCGATTTCGCTGGTCTGCCACGACGAGCGCGGCAGCCTCAAGGACATCGAGCGCCTGATCAAACGCACGCTGGAGCGGGAAGTGATCGAGGGCTTCGAGCCGTCGGCGACCGCCGCGCCGCGTCCGGTGCAGCCGCCGCGTGGCGCGCGCAAGCCGCAGCCGGGTCGGCCGCAAGCACAAAAAACGGCCCAGAAACCGGGTGGACCGCAACAGCACCGTACCGGCAGCCGTCATCGTTAAGTAATAAAGGGCGCCCCAAAGGGGCGCCCCGGTTGTAAACTCCCTGTTCGCGCACGGGCGCGCCAAAAAAAACAGATCAGGGAGAGAGTCATGCCGGTAAAACTCGTTCAATCGACGGCTTCCGCCTATCAGTATCCGCTGCTCATCAAGCAGTTGCTGCTGACCCCGCTGGCCATCGCGCCGGACCAGGAAATCACCTACCAGGGCAAGCTGCGCTACAGCTACCGCACGCTCAACGAGCGGATCGGACGCCTTGCCAACGGCTTGAGCAAGCTCGGCGTCGAAGCCGGGCAGACGGTGGCGATGATGGACTGGGACAGTCATCGCTATCTCGAGTGCTTCTTTGCCGTGCCGATGATGGGCGCCGTGCTGCAGACCGTGAATGTCCGGCTCAGCCCGGAACAGATCCAGTACACGCTGAACCACGCCAAGGCCGATGTCTTGCTGGTCAACAGCGAGTTTTTCCCGATTGTTGCGCAGATCGCGGCTGGTCTCGAAACTGTCAAGCGCTTCGTCTTCTTCACCGACGAAGCAGAAATGCCAGCCATGCCGGCGACGATGGACGCCGAGTACGAAATGCTGCTTTCCGAGGCGTCGACCGTCTACGACTTCCCTGATTTCGACGAAAACGCGCAGGCGACAACCTTTTACACGACGGGCACGACGGGCAACCCGAAGGGCGTCTATTTCAGCCACCGCCAGCTCGTGCTGCACACTCTGGGCTGCGCCGCGATGCTGGGCGGCGCCAATCGCCAGGGGCACATCCATCGCGAAGACGTCTACATGCCGATCACGCCGATGTTCCATGTGCATGCCTGGGGCTTCCCCTATCTGGCGACCATGCTCGGCCTCAAGCAGGTCTACCCCGGGCGCTATCAGCCCGATCTGATCTGTCGCCTGGTCACTGAGGAAAAGGTCACCTTCTCGCACTGCGTGCCGACCATCCTGCACATGATCCTGACCCACCCGCATGCCAAGGATCGCGACTTCTCCGGCTGGAAGATCCTGATCGGCGGCTCGGCGCTGCCCGAAGCGATGGCGATCGCGGCGCAAAAGAAGGGCATGGACCTGTTCACCGGTTACGGCATGTCGGAAACCTGCCCGGTGCTCAGCATCGCGCACCTGTCGAGCGCCGATCTCGATCTGCCGCTCGAACAGCAGGCCGTGCTGCGCGCCAAGACTGGCCTGCCATTGCCGCTGGTTGACCTGCGCGTCGTCGATCCTGAAATGAAGGACGTCGCCCACGACGGCAAGACGACCGGCGAGGTGGTGGTGCGCACGCCCTGGCTGACCCAGGGCTACCTGAGTGCGCCGGAAGCCTCCGAAGCCTTGTGGGCCGGCGGCTATCTGCATACCGCCGATATCGGCAACATCAATCCGGCCGGCTATCTCAAGGTCACCGACCGGATCAAGGACGTCATCAAGACCGGTGGCGAATGGACTTCCTCGCTGCAACTCGAGGACATCATCGGCAAGCACGAGGCGGTGCACGAGGTGGCGGTGATCGGTGTGCCCGACGACAAGTGGGGCGAACGGCCGCTGGCGCTGGTCGTGCTCAAGCCGGAGCATGTTGACCAGATCACCGAGCATGCATTGCGCAATTACGCCGCGCATGCCATCGAGGCGGCCGGCATTTCGCGCTATGGCGTGCTGCTCCAGGTCAGTTTCGTCAAGACCCTGGTCAAGACCAGTGTCGGCAAGATGAACAAGCGCCTGATGCGGGCCGACCCCGAAGCCTTGCGCATGTGATTTCGTGGCGGGCGCGGCCTGGCCGTGCCCGTGTTATATAGAGAGCTGTTCATTTCCAGCAGAAGAGCAAAAATCATGAGCCAACAAGAAAGCCCGGTCGTATACGGTACGGAAGACATCCTGCGCAGCCTGTGCAATTCGGTGACCAAGGTCCTGTCCTTCGCGACGCAGAGCAATATCCACTATTCCGGCATGGTCCAGCGCATCACCAAGACCTGCCTGAAGCCGGACATCGGCTGCTTTGTGCTGTTCGACGGCGGCTTTTCCGGCCTGGTGGTGACCAATTTCTCGGCCGCCGCCGCCATGGAGCTCTACGAGAGCTACATGCTGAGCATGGGCATGGCCAAGGATGAGCTGGCCAGCTCGCACACTTCCGATGAAGTCGGCAATGTCATGGGCGAGTTGATGAACCAGATCGTCGGCGACTTTACCGGCAAAGTGGCGCGCGAACTGCAGACCCACATCACGCAGAACCAGCCGAAGATGCTCGCCCTGACCAAGCAGGTCATGCTCAGCGTCGACACCAATCTCGACAAGCCGGAAGCCCGCCGCGTCACTTTCTTCACCGGTCGCAACAACATCTTCTATCTCGAACTGGCGATCGACCGTACCGAGTTCATCAAGCTCAACGACTTCGAGAGCGAAGAGCTAGATCCGGATGTGCTGATCGAGCAGGCCAATGCCAAGCCCGCCGAGGCGGCGCCGGCCAAGAGTGTCGGGGCGAGCGAACAGGACGACTTCCTGAATTCACTCGGTATGTGAAAAATGCCCGCGCCGGGCGGTCGACCGTCAGGCAGCGGGCAATTTCGCCAGTTGCCGGTCGTGCCAGCCAGCGAGCAGCAGCATCGCGGCGCTTGAGCCGATCAGCGCCATCAGCATGTCGGATTGCGTATCCCACGGATCGCCCTGGGTGC
Source organism: Quatrionicoccus australiensis (assembly GCF_020510525.1). Lineage (NCBI taxonomy): Bacteria > Pseudomonadati > Pseudomonadota > Betaproteobacteria > Rhodocyclales > Azonexaceae > Quatrionicoccus > Quatrionicoccus australiensis. The sequence continues at coordinate 3,304,304 of NZ_CP075188.1, read as the reverse complement.
CGAGGAACTCGTCAGCACCCTGACCAAGCCACAGCGCGGCACCCCACTCGATCAGCTCGTAACTGGCGCTGATCGCCATCGCGATGCAGATGCAGAGGAAGGCGCACATGCGCCGGCCGCGCACCGAAGCGCCGCGCAGCAGGATTTCGCGGGCCACCAGCGCCGGTACGAAGCCCTGCATCAGGTGGCCGATCTTGTCGTAGGGATTGCGCGCCGTGCCGAGCAGATCCTGCAGCCAGAAGCCGAGCGGCACGCGGGCATAGCTCCAGGTGCCGCCAGCAATCAGGACCAGCGCATGCGCGGCGATCAGAATGTAGAGCAGCGTCGTCAGCGGATAGGTCTTGCGTGTCGCGGCGAGCAATACCAGTGCGATCACCGCCGGTGCGACTTCCATGACCCAGGTCAGGCGGTCGAAAGGTGCGATGCCGGAAATGAGCAGGGCGCCGCCGACGAGGATGGCGAGGCCGGCGGTCAGCAGATTGCGGTTTTCCATGTCAGCCCTCGTTGCGGATCAGCGTGAGCAGTTCTTCGCCGTAGTGCTCGATCTTGGCGCTGCCCATGCCGGTGATGCCGGCCAGCATGCCGTGGCTTTTCGGACGCACTTCGGCCAGTTCGCGCAGTGTTTTGTCGTGCAGGATGACATAGGCCGGTACGCCTTGCTCGCGGGCGGTGTCGCCGCGCCAGCCGCGCAATAACTGGAACAACGCCTCGTCGGCCGGGGCCAGTTCGCTATGCACAACCGAACTGCTGCTGCGCGACGGACTGCTGCTCTTGCGCTTGACCGGCCGGCGCAGTTCGACGCGCTGGCCACCCTTGAGCACCAGACGGGCGGCATCGGTCAGTTGCAGGGCGCCGTGCTCGGCCATGTCGACATGAACCAGGCCGGCGGCGGCAAGCTGACGGAAAACGCTTTTCCAGGCGTGGTCGTCGAGGTCGGCACCGACGCCGAAGGTCGGCAGCTGGTCGTGGTTCCACTGTTTGACCTTGTCGGTCGCCTTGCCGCGCAGGATGTCGGTCAGATGGCTGACGCCGAAACGCATGCCGGTGCGGAAAATCGCGGACAGCGCCTTCTGTGCCGCCTGCGTGCCATCCCACAGTTCGGGCGGGTCCTGGCAGACGTCGCAATTGCCGCAGGGCTGGCGTTCCTCGCCGAAGTAATTGAGCAGGACCTGGCGCCGGCAGCGCGGTGCTTCGCAATAGGCGAGCAGGGCGGTCAACCTTTGTGATTCGAGGATTTTCTGGCCTTCGCCGGCACCCGATTCGGCGATGCGCGCGTGTTGCAGCGCGACGTCCTGCATGCCGTAGGTCATCCAGGCCTCGGCCGGCTCACCGTCGCGTCCGGCGCGGCCGGTTTCCTGGTAATAGGCCTCGATGCTCTTCGGCAGGTCGAGGTGGGCGACGAAGCGCACGTCGGGCTTGTCGATGCCCATGCCGAAGGCGATCGTCGCGCACATGATCAGGCCTTCCTCGCGCAGGAAGCGGCGCTGGTTGGCGGCGCGTTCCGGCGCCGGCAGGCCGGCGTGGTAGGGCAGGGCCGGAAAGCCCTGTTCGGACAGCCAGCTCGCGGTTTCTTCAACCTTCTTGCGCGACAGGCAATAGACGATCCCGGCCTGGCCCTTGCGGCCGGCCAGGAAAGCCTGCAGCTGCTTCTTCGGTGTGTCTTTTTCGACCACGGTGTAGCGGATATTCGGGCGATCGAAGCTGGACAGGAAAACGCGCGCCTCGTTGAGGCCAAGACGGGTCAGGATTTCGCTTTGCGTCGCCTGGTCGGCGGTCGCGGTCAGCGCGATACGCGGGACATGCGGGTAGCGTTCGTGCAGCGTCGACAACTGCAGGTATTCCGGGCGGAAATCATGGCCCCATTGCGAGACGCAGTGTGCTTCGTCAATTGCGAACAGGGCGAGCTTGCCGGCCTCGTACAGGCTGTCGAGCATGGCCAGCGTGCGGTCGAGCAGCAGGCGCTCCGGCGCGATATAGACGAGATCGAGATTGCCGCTGAAGATGGCCTGTTCGACGGTCTGCGCTTCGCGCCAGTCGAGGGTCGAGTTCAGGCAGGCGGCCTTGACGCCGGCCTGGATCAGCGCGTCGACCTGGTCCTGCATCAAGGCGATCAGCGGCGAGACGACGACGGCGCAGCCCGGACGGAGCAGGGCGGGAATCTGGTAGCAGAGGCTCTTGCCGCCGCCGGTCGGCATCAGGACCAGGGCATCGCCACCGTTGCCGATGTGGTCGATGATCTCGGCCTGGGCGCCGCGGAAGGCCGGGTAGCCGAAGACATCGCGCAGGATGTCGAGTGCTGTTGCGTTGCTCATTGCGCTTTCCCGGTCAGATTCGGGTGGCTGGCGGTCGACGCCATTTCAGGCCCGGTTTTCCGGCAGGATCGCTTCGCGCTGCAGTATTTCGCCATCCCAGACCAGGCATTCGCCACGTTCTTCTTGCCAGTCGGCGAGTACCCAGCGTTCAACGTGAATGCCGTCGACGATGTGGTCATGCCGGGCCGGCTGGTGCGTGTGGCCGTGGATGAAGGTGGCGTAGCCGTGCTGGCGCAGGAAGTCGTCGGTCGCGGCGGGCTGCAGGTCGGTGTAGGGGTTTTCCTTGCCGCGCTGGCCGGCTTCGCTGACTTCGCGCATGTGCGCGGCAATCGCCCGGCGTTCGGCGCGCGGCTTGGCGAGCAGGGCAGCCTGCCATTGCGGATTGCGCGCCTGCTCGCGAAAGGCCATGTAGGCGGTGTCGTCGAGGCAGAGGGCGTCGCCGTGCGAGAGCACGAACTGCCATTCCGGCGTCGACAGGATGTAGGGATCGCTGATCAGCATGACGCCGCTGGCGGCAGCAAAGCCGCTGCCGAGCAGGAAGTCGCGGTTGCCGTGCAGCAGGCTGATCTTCAGACCGGTGTCGCTGGCGGCACGCAGGGCGGCGACGATCTCGGCGTTATAGGCATCGTCGATGTCGTCATCGCCGATCCAGGCCTCGAAAAAGTCGCCGAGGATGTACAGCTCCGTCGCCTGCCGGGCGCGCCCGGCCAGAAACTGGAGGAACAAACAAGTCGCCCCGGGTGACCGGGGCGACAGGTGCAGATCGGATATGAAGAGGATCAAACGATTTCAGCTTTTTCGATGATCACGTCTTCGGCCGGCACGTCCTGGTGGAAGCCCTTGTTGCCGGTCTTGACGGCGCGGATCTTGTCCACAACATCCATGCCTTCGACGACTTCGCCGAAAACGCAGTAGCCCCAGCCCTGGCCGCTCGGTGCCTTGAAGTCGAGGAAGTCGTTATCGACGGTGTTGATGAAGAACTGGGCGGTGGCCGAGTGCGGATCGTTGGTGCGCGCCATGGCGATGCTGCCGCGCTTGTTCTTCAGGCCGTTGGCGGCTTCGTTCTCGATTGGTGCCTGGCATTCCTTCTGTTTCATGCCCGGCTCCATGCCGCCGCCCTGGATCATGAAGTTCTTGATGACGCGGTGGAAGATGGTGTTGTCGTAATGGCCGGCTTCAACGTAGGAGATGAAGTTGGCAACCGTCTTCGGGGCCTTTTCGGCATCGAGGTTAAGGGTGATGACACCGTGGTTGGTGGTGAGCTTGATCATGGGGTAATCCTTATTTTTCAGAGATGATTTTGACGTTTTGAATGATGACCGGGGTGGCCGGCACGTTCTGGAAGGGGCCGGCATTGCCGGTCGGCACCTGGGCGATGCGGTCGACGACATCCATGCCCTGGGTGACCTTGCCGAACACGGCGTAGCCCCAGCCGTCCTGGCTCGGGTAGTCGAGGAAGGCGTTATCGGCATGGTTGATGAAGAACTGGGCGGTGGCCGAGTGCGGGTCCGGCTTGCGGGCCATGGCGAGCGTGCCGCGCAGGTTGCGCAGGCCGTTCTTGCCTTCGTTTTCGATGGCCGGGCCGGTGGGCTTCTGGGTCATCTTGGCATCGAAACCGCCACCCTGGACCATGAAGCCGGGAATCACGCGGTGAAAGATCGTGCCGTTATAAAAACCGCTTTTTGCGTACTGCAGGAAATTCGCAACACTCTTGGGCGCCTTGTCGCTGGCGAGTTCGACGGTGATCTTGCCGAGCGAAGTGGTGATTTCGACGGTCGGTGCGGACCAGGCGGCAAGCGAAACAAGCAGGCCGGCGGCGAGCAGGGAGATTTTCTTGAGCATCAGGCACTTCCTTCGTAAATGATTTTCCAGCGGCCATCTTCGCGCAACCAGTACTGGCGCTTTTTCATCTGGTTGTTGAGGTTGTTGCTGCGGTAGTCCTGATCGAAAGTGACGACGATCATTTCTTCCTTGCCGGGGTTGCGGAAGACGGAAAGATTGTCGAGTTTGACCTTGATCCATTCCTTGCCGGCATTGACCTGCTTCTTCTGGGCCGCGAACTGGTCGAAATTCTGGTCAGCCGACTTGAAGCGCTTCGAGTAATGCTTCATGAAGCGGTCAGTGTCGCGGCTTTCCCAGTCGGCGCGCCAGGCATCGATGGTCTTGTTGAGTTCGTTGCGTTCCTTGTGCCAGTCGTCGAGCGACAGCCATTCGATCGAGTTGCTGATGATGACCGGGGTCAGGCCGACCTGAACGTTCTTGGCGACCGTGTCGAGATCCTGGTTGGTCAGCACGACGCAGCCATCGGAGGCGCGCGGCGGCCGGGCGAAGGTGTCGGAGGGCGTGCCGTGCAGCCAGATGCCGCTGCCGCTGCGCCCCTGGCGCTTGTCCCATTCGTTCGGGTAATTGAGCGGATAGGCACCGTTGCCGTAAAGGTCGCCCAGTTTCTGGCGCGGCAGGTTGGAGGTGACGTGATAGACCCCGATCGGTGTCTTCTTGTCGCCTTCGGAAACTTTTTCGGCGCCCAGCTTGCCCTGGGTCACATAGTAATCGGCAATGAAGCGTGGCCGGCCACCATTGGCGACATCGTTTTCATAGACGTAAAGGCGCGAGCGCTTGGTGTCGACGACGATGGCGTAGCGCTGGTCGGCCGGCATCTGCATCAGGTAGCGCGGCACGAAGTTGGCTTCCGGCTTTTCGCGGTAGCCTTTCAGGCGGACGATGGCTTCGGCGCGCAGGTCGGCCACCTTGTCGGCCGGGGCGCCATTCATCGCGCCAAAGGTCTGGATCGGCTGACGCCGGGCCAGCAGCAGATCGCCCTTGATCAGGTTGGCGAGGCGGTAGTTGGGGTGCTGGCGGAGCAGGGCTTCGGTCAGCTCCAGGGCGCGCCCCAGCTGATTGGCTTCGATTTCCTTGAAAATCCTGGCCAGTTGGGCTTCCGGGCCACTATCCGAAACGGTTGCCGGCAGTCGGCTGGATGCAGCCGATGTGCCATTGCGGGCGAGGACGAGCGGTGCGGCGACGAGCGCAGTCTTAGCTGCGCGCGATACGGTTTTTGCGGACTTCTGCGACGGTGTTGCGTTTGCCTGCTTCGGTGTTTTTTGTTGTTTGGCCAGCGCATGGCCGGCCAAACAACTTGCCAATCCGATAATTGCTAACTTGCGGACGAGCATCAGCGAGCGTTTTCTTCCTTGATCAGCCACTTGCTGCCCGAGCGAACGAGAACCAGCGTCTTGGTCGACGAGGAGTCGAGGCTGCCGGCCTTGTAGTGCTGACGGAACTTGGCGGTAGCCTTGTCACCGTTGATCGTGATGGTCGGCTCGTCGATGTTAACTGAGATCTTGCCCGGCTTGCCGGCGATGCGGTCTTCACGTTCGGCTTCCCAGGCCTTGCGGGCCATGCCCTTCGGCGTGTTGAAGTCAGCCGCATAGGCGCCAAGGTAGCCCTTCATGTCCTTGCGCGACCAGGCATTGGCCCAGTTGCTGATGGCTTTTGCCACGTCGTCCTGCGCTGCATCGGTATTGACCGCTGCAGGCAGCGGGGCGGCAACCGGGGCGGCAGCCGGTTTGGCCTGGGTGGTCGAAGCGGCGCCCTGCGTGGTGGCAACAACGCTGGCGGTCGGTGCGGCAGCCGGCTTGGCTGCGACAGGTGCAGCCACCGGTGCCGGCGCGGCAGCGACCTGTGCTGCAGGCATGGTCGGTTTGACATTGCCCTTGCCGGTGGTGATCAGGTCGCGAATCAGGGCCAGCTTGTTTTGCGTCGTGGCGTTCGAGTTGTCGAGCTGCAGCGCCTTGTCGTAGGCCTGGCTGGCCAGCTTGGCGTAGACGTCGCCGAGGTTTTCGTAGGCGATGGCGTAGGACGGGTGAGTCCTTATGGCCATTTCGAGCGCCGTGCGTGCCTTGTCGTATTGTTTCTGCTGGGCGTAGAGCACGGCCAGGTTGTTATAGGGCTCGGGCAATTCCGGGTAGTCTTCGGTCAGCTTGGTGAAGACGGCAACGGCCTCGGCCGGCTTGTTCATTTCGGTATAGATCAGACCTTTGAGGAAACGGCCCTGCGCGTCGCGCGGCTTGCTGCTCAGATAGGCGTCAACCTTCTCCATGGCTTGCGGCAACTGGCCCTGCTTGATCAGGCGCTGCACTTCCGGAAGGTTGTCGGCAAAGGCCGGTGCTGCAAAACCGATGGCCAGGCCAAGGGCAATTGCACGCAGCGCTTTGAGCTGCTGGAAACGGGGCTGGGGCAGAGAGGTCGTGTTCATCGCTGTGCTATAATTTCCAGAGTTTTACAATCCCAAGATTCTATCAAAATTGCTGCCCTTCCCATAGGCTTCTCAAGCCCGGCGGCTCCATGAATTTATCCCGGCATGCTCAAGATTTTCAATTCCCTGAAGCGGGAAAAACAGGTTTTTACGCCTATCGAAGCCAACAAGGTCCGCATGTACGTATGCGGCATGACGGTTTACGACTATTGCCACCTCGGGCATGCCCGGGTCATGGTGGTCTTCGACATGGTTTATCGCTGGTTGAAAGCCAGCGGTTATGACGTCACCTATGTGCGCAACATCACCGATATTGATGACAAGATCATTCGGCGTGCGGCTGAAAACGGCGAAACCATCCTGCAACTGACCGACCGCTTCATCGCCTGCATGCATGAAGATGCCGACGCGCTGGGCGTGCTGCGTCCCGATCATGAGCCGCGCGCGACCGAGTTCGTGCCGCAGATGCTCGATCTGATCGGCAAGCTGGAAGCGCGTGGCCTGGCCTATCAGGCGGTTGATGGCGACGTCAATTACGCCGTGCGCAAGTTCGAGGGCTACGGCAAGCTGTCCGGCAAGTCGCTCGATGACCTGCGCGCCGGTGAACGGGTCGAGGTTGATTCGGCCAAGCAGGATCCGCTCGATTTTGTGCTCTGGAAACACGCCAAGCCGGGTGAGCCGGCCTGGGAATCGCCCTGGGGCGAAGGTCGACCGGGTTGGCACATCGAGTGCTCGGCGATGAGTTCGAGCATTCTCGGCAAACATTTCGACATCCATGGCGGCGGTCAGGATCTGCAGTTCCCGCATCATGAGAATGAAATCGCCCAGTCCGAGGGGGCGAACTGCTGCTCCTACGTCAATTACTGGATGCACAACGGTTTCGTGCGCGTCGACAACGAGAAGATGTCGAAGTCGCTGGGCAATTTCTTCACCATCCGCACCGTGCTCGAGAGCTACGATGCCGAGGTGGTGCGCTTCTTCATCCTGCGTGCGCATTACCGCAGCGCGCTGAATTACTCGGATGCGCATCTCGATGACGCGAAGAACAGCCTGGATGGTCTTTACTTCGCCCTGCGCGATGTGCCGCCGCAGGCGGTCGACATCGACTGGAGCAATGATTTCGCCAGCCGTTTTGCCGCGGCGCTGAACGAGGATTTCGATTCGCACGGCGCGATCGCCGTCCTTTTCGAGCTGGCCGGCGAGGTCAACCGCCAGAAGAGCGGCGAGCTTTCCGGTCTGCTCAAGGCGCTGGGCGGCGTGATCGGCCTGCTCGAACGCGAGCCGACGGTTTATCTGCGCGGTGCGGCCAAGGCTGGCGGTCTTGATGAGGCCGCCATCGAGCAGTTGATTGCCGATCGTGCCGCTGCGAAGAAGGCGCGCGACTTTGCCGCGGCCGACGGCATTCGCGACACGCTGAAAGCTGCCGGCATCGTGCTCGACGACAGTGCCCAGGGAACGACCTGGCGACGCGCCTGAGTCACTGATGCGGAAATGAAAAAGGCCCTGAAAAAGGGCCTTTTTTTCGTGTTGACCGTCTGGCTTACTTGAGAACCTTGCCGCCGGCGCCGATCACTGTCAGTTCGACATGGCGCGAGCCGAGGTGGCTGTTGCTGCCGTAATTGACGCGGTAGCCGCCGAAATCGACCGGCCCCATGCTTTCCAGGGTCGAGGTCAGTTTCTCGCGGCTCAGGTCCTTGCCGGCGCGCTTGAGGCCTTCGACCATGGTACGCGCCATCAGGTAGGCTTCCATGCCGTAGTAGGACGGCGGGTTGGTCTTGCTGGTCAGGCGCTGGTAATCGCGCACGATGGGCACGACGTCGTTCCAGGGATAGGGCACGACTTGCGAGATGCCCAGGCCGCGGGCATCGGGGCCGAGTTCCTGGACCAGTTGCTCGGTGCCGACCGGCGACAGGGTCATGAACATCGGTGCCTGGCCGGCTTTTTTCATCGCCTTGACGAAGGCGGCGGTCGGCTTGTACAGCGTGACCATGATCACGGCCTGCGGATTGGCCTTGGCGATCGGCTCGACGGCCTTGGTGACGTCGACCGAGTTGCGTTCGACGGTGCTGACTGCCGACGGCTTCAGGTTGTGTTTTTGCAGCGCGGCGGTAACGCCTTCCAGTCCGGATTTGCCGAAGCCGTCATTCTGGTAGAACACGGCGATGCTCTTCAGGCCCAGCGACACCAGCTGATTGACGATGGCTTCCGTTTCGTCGGCGTAGCTGGCGCGGACGTTGAACATGTAGCGCGCATTGGCATTGCTGCTGATCGGTTCGCGCAGGCTGGCTGCACCGGAAATGGTGCCGACCAGTGGCACGCGGGCCGGACCGAAAACGCCGTTCATGGCTTCGGTGGTCGGGCTGGAGCCGTAGTAGGAAAGCAGCGCGAAGGCGCGTTTTTCGTTGAGCAGGATCTTGGTGTTGGCGACCGTGCGGTCGGTTTCGTAACCGTCGTCGAGGGCAATCAGTTCGAGGCGGCGACCGTTGATGCCGCCCGCCTTGTTGACCTGTTCGAAATAGGCCTGGATGGTTTGCCGCATGTCGACGCCATAGGCGCCGTTCGGGCCGGACAGGGGGACCGACATGCCCAGCGTGATGCTGCTGTCGGTAATGCCCGGGTCGCTTGCCCAGCTCAATGTTGAGCAGGCAATGGCGCCGATTGTGATCAGTCTCTTCAGGACTTGCATGTGAGATTCCCCCCAACAGTGATTTCCTGATTCTAACAGTCGAAAGCGCGCCCCGAGAAGTCTTGCCGCCTGAGTTTGAGAATCGCGTCCGGCCAGCGGTCGACCGTCCGGAAGTGGCCAAAATGAAAATTGCCCCGGGCCTGTTGCAGGCGCGGGGCAATTCTCGGGGTGCCGGCGGGCCGGTCAGCCCTCGAAAAACTTCTTTACCTTGTGGCTTCGGCCGGAGCTTTGCTCCTTAACCTGCTGGCGCAGGTTAGCCTGCGCCGCAAGGTGAAGCATCAGTCCTCAAAAAACTCCTTAACCTTGTGGCTTCGGCCGGAGCTTTGCTCCTTAAGCTGCTGGCGCAGGTTAGCCTGCGTCGCAAGGTGAAGCATCAGTCCTCAAAAAACTCCTTAACCTTGTCCATCCAGGATTTGGCGCGGGGGTTGTGTTTGGCACCGCTGTCGCGGCTGGATTCTTCCAGTTCCTTGAGCAGTTCCTTCTGGCGGTCGGTCAGGTTGATCGGGGTTTCGACCACGACATGACACATCAGGTCGCCATGGGCGTGGCTGCGAATGCCCTTGATGCCCTTGCCGCGCAGGCGGAAGACCCGGCCGGACTGGGTTTCGCCGGGGATCTTGATGCTTGCGGCGCCATCCAGGGTCGGAATCTCGATTTCGCCACCGAGCGCTGCCGTGGTGAAGGAAATCGGCATTTCGCAATGCAGGTCGTTGTGGTCGCGGGTGAACACGGCGTGCTGCTTGAGGTGGATCTGGACATACAGATCGCCCGGCGGGCCGCCATTGACGCCATGTTCGCCTTCGCCGGCGAGCCTGATGCGATCGCCCTCATCAACCCCGGCCGGAATCTTGACGGCCAGTGTCTTGTGTTGCTTGATGCGCCCGGCGCCGCCACAGGATTTGCACGGATCGGCGATGAAACGGCCGGTGCCGTGACACTTGTGGCAGGTCTGCTGGATCGAGAAAAAACCTTGCTGCAGGCGAACCTGGCCGGAGCCTCCACAAGTCGGGCAGGTTTTGGGCTGGGTGCCGGGCTTGGCGCCAGAGCCATGGCAGACTTCGCATTCTTCCATGGTCGGAATGCGGATCTTGGTTTCCGTGCCGTGGGCTGCCTGTTCGAGCGTGATTTCGAGGTTGTAGCGCAGGTCGGCGCCGCGGTAGATGTTGGAGCGGCCACCGCCGCCACCACCGCCGCCACGACCACCAAAGATCTCGTCGAAAATGCCGCCGAAGGCGTCGGCAAAACCACCGCCGCCGCCACCGCCAAAACCGCCACCCATGCCGGCTTGCGGGTCGACGCCGGCGTGGCCGTACTGGTCGTAGGCGGCACGCTTCTGGTTATCGGACAGGATTTCGTAGGCTTCCTTGGCTTCCTTGAACTTTTCCTCGGCCGCCGGATTATCCGGATTACGGTCGGGGTGGTGCTTCATGGCCAGCTTGCGGTAGGCCTTCTTGATCTCGTCTTCGCTGGCGTCTCGGTTGACGCCAAGAATTTCGTAAAAATCGCGTTTTGACATAGCTGTTTCCGACAGATGCTGCACAAAGGCCGGATCAAGCGGCGCCGAGGCGTCCGCTTTGATCCGGCCACTTAAAACGGCACATCTGTGTCCGTTTTAAGCCTTCTTGTCCTTGTTCACTTCCGTGAATTCGGCATCGACGACATCGCCTTCGACGGTCTTTTCGCCCGTTTCGGCTTGTTGACCGGCGGCACCGGCAGCAGCGCCTTCAGCCTGTTGCTGGGCATACATCTTTTCACCCAGCTTCTGGGCTGCCTGGCTCAGGGCTTCGGTCTTGGCGACGATGGTGTCCTTGTCGCCGTCGCGCAGCACGGATTCGACATCCTTGATCGCGGCTTCGATGGCTTCCTTCTCGGCGGCGTCGAGCTTGTCGCCGTATTCGGTGAGCGACTTCTTGACCATGTGCACCATGCCGTCGGCCTGGTTGCGGGCATCGGCCAGCTCGTGCACCTTCTTGTCGTCTTCGGCGTGCAGTTCGGCGTCCTTGACCATGGCCTGGATTTCAGCCTCGCTCAAGCCGGAGTTGGCCTTGATCGTGATCTTGTTTTCCTTGCCGGTCGCCTTGTCCTTGGCGGTGACGTGCATGATGCCGTTGGCGTCGATGTCGAAGATGACTTCGATCTGCGGCGTGCCGCGCGGGGCCGGCGGGATGCCTTCCAGGTTGAACTGGCCGAGGCTCTTGTTGCCGGAAGCGACTTCGCGTTCGCCCTGGAGCACGTGAATGGTCACGGCGTTCTGGTTGTCGTCGGCGGTCGAGAAAGTCTGCGAGGCCTTGGTCGGGATCGTCGTGTTCTTCTGGATCAGCTTGGTCATGATGCCACCCAGGGTTTCGATACCGAGGGAGAGCGGGGTGACGTCGAGCAGCAACACGTCCTTGACTTCGCCTTGCAGCACGCCGCCCTGGATGGCAGCGCCGACGGCAACGGCTTCGTCAGGATTGACGTCCTTGCGCGGTTCCTTGCCGAAGATTTCCTTAACTTTTTCCTGCACCTTGGGCATGCGCGACTGGCCGCCGACCAGGATGATGTCGTCGATGTCGCCGATCTTGCAGCCGGCATCCTTGAGCGCCATGACACAAGGTGCCATGGTGCGTTCGATCAGCTCGTCGACCAGGGATTCGAACTTGGCGCGGGTGATCTTCAGGGCGAGGTGCTTCGGACCGGTCGCGTCAGCGGTGATGTAGGGCAGGTTGACTTCGGTCTGCTGGCTGGAGGACAGCTCGATCTTGGCCTTTTCGGCAGCTTCCTTGAGGCGCTGCAGGGCGAGCACGTCGGCCTTCAGGTTGACGCCGGATTCCTTCTTGAATTCGTCGATGATGTAGTCGATCAGGCGCTGGTCGAAGTCTTCGCCGCCGAGGAAGGTGTCGCCGTTGGTGGCGAGAACTTCGAACTGCTTTTCGCCATCGACGTCGGCGATTTCGATGATGGAGATGTCGAAGGTGCCGCCGCCGAGGTCATACACGGCGATCTTGCGGTCCTTGCCCGGCGCCTTGTCCATGCCGAAGGCAAGGGCGGCTGCGGTCGGTTCGTTGATGATGCGCTTGACTTCCAGACCGGCGATGCGGCCGGCGTCCTTGGTGGCCTGACGCTGGCTGTCGTTGAAGTAGGCCGGCACGGTGATGACGGCTTCGGTCACTTCTTCGCCGAGGTAATCTTCGGCGGTCTTCTTCATCTTGCGCAGCACTTCGGCGGAAACCTGCGGCGGGGCGATCTTCTTGTCGCGCACGGCAACCCAGGCGTCGCCGTTGTCGGCCTTGACGATCTTGTAGGGCATCAGGGAGATGTCCTTCTGTACTTCCTTCTCTTCGAAGCGGCGACCGATTAGACGCTTGACGGCATACAGCGTGTTCATCGGGTTGGTCACGGCCTGGCGCTTGGCCGGGGCGCCGGAGAGGATTTCGCCATCTTCGGCATAACCGATGACGGACGGCGTGGTGCGTGCACCTTCGGAGTTCTCGATAACCTTCGGCGTGCCGCCTTCCATGATGGCGACGCAGCTGTTGGTGGTGCCCAAGTCAATACCAATGATTTTGCCCATGATTTATTCCTTTACTGAATACGAATGAATGCGATGTTCTGGAGTTGGGGGCGTTGCCCCGGATTTCAAGACTTTGCTTTGGCGACCATGACCAGGGCCGGGCGCAGCGTGCGCTCGGCGATCAGATAGCCCTTCTGCAATACGGTGACGACGGTATTGGCTTCCTGTTCGGCGTCGACCATGCCGATGGCCTGGTGCTTGTGCGGATCGAACTTTTCGCCGACCGGGTTGACCTCGATCAGGGCGTTCTTCTCGAACGCGGCGACCAGTTGTTTCAGGGTCAGCTCGACGCCCGACTTGAAGCTTTCGACGGTCTGTTCCGGCACGGCCAGGGCGGCTTCCAGGCTGTCCTTGACGGCCAGGAGTTCGCCGGCAAATTTTTCGACTGCGAACTTGTGCGCCTTGCTGATGTCTTCCTGTGCACGGCGGCGGATGTTTTCACCCTCCGCCTTGGCGCGCAGCCAGGCGTCGTAGTGTTCGGCAGCCTTCAGTTCCAGCTGGCGGAATTGTTCCTCGACGCTGGGCAGTGTGTCCGTGTTTTCCGCAACGGCCGGCTCGCCGGCAGGTTCGGTAATGGTTTGCTTACCCAGCAGCTCTTCCTGGGTGGTTTCATTGTTCGACATGCGTATTTCTCCCAAAAATCTTTTCGCTATCTGGGGGCGTCGGTGATGGTTTCAAGAGCCTTCGACAAATATTCTTGCGCGGGCAAAACTGCTGCCATCACTGCGTCTGCGTGCTACGATCATCCGATGATTGATTTTTCTGCAGCCTGAATGGAAACGATAGGCAAATACCGCGTCATTCGCGAGCTCGGCAAGGGGGCGACGGCGACGGTTTATCTCTGTGACGATCCCGAGGCCGGCCGTCAGGTCGCGGTCAAGGTGATCAGTTTCGGCCAGGACAGCGCGGCCATGTCGCGCCGCATGCGCAAGCTCTTCCAGAATGAAGGCATGGTCTCGCGCCGGATGAATCACCCGAACATCGTGCAGGTCTACGACGCCGTCGTTGAGGACGATTACGCCTATCTGGCGATGGAGTACATCGACGGTTTCAGCCTTGAAGAGCATTGCCGCATCGACAAGCTGCTGCCCATGCACCGCGTCATCGGCATTGTTTTCAAGTGCTGCATGGCACTTGATTCGGCTTATCGGCAGGGCATCATCCATCGCGACATCAAGCCGGCCAACATCATGGTCGCCGCCAATGACGAGCCGAAGATCGCCGATTTCGGTCTGGCCCTGAACATGAACAAGGACATGGATCGCGACTCGACCTTCATCATGGGCGTCGGTTCGCCGGCGTACATGTCGCCGGAGCAGATCAAGGGCTACCCGCTCAACCAGAAAACCGACCTCTATTCGCTCGGTGTGGTCATGTTCCAGCTGCTTACCGGTCGACTGCCATTTCGGGCCGCAAATCAGGCAACCCTGATCTATCGCATCATCAATACCGACGCGCCGGCGGTGACTGCGCTCAATCCGAATCTGCCCGAGGGCCTCAATCCGATCATGCGGCGGGCGCTGGAAAAGGATCTCTACAGCCGCTACAAGAATGGCGCCGAGTTCGCCAAGGATCTGTCGTCGGTGCGTTACCAGATACTCGAAGAGGACGAAACAGCCCAGGACAGCCGGCATTTCGAGATGCTGCGCAAGCTCGACTTTTTTACCGAGTTCGAAAACGTCGAGTTATGGGAAGTGCTGCGTGTTTCCGTCTGGCGCGAAATTGCCCCGAATGTCGCCATCGTGCGCGAAAGCGAACGCAACAAGGTGTTCGGCATCATCCTGTCCGGCAGTGTCGAGATTTCGATCGAGGGGCGCGCCCTGTGTCGTCTTGGCGTCAGTGAGCCGGTCGGCGAGGTGACTTTCCTGCATCCGGCCAGCGATCAGCGCAGTGCCACGGCCATCACGCTTGAAACAACGCTCTTTCTCGAGATCAATGCGGCAGCCCTGGCGCTGTCTTCGGAAGAGTTGCTGAGTCGCCTGCGCAATGCCTTGCTGGCGCGCATGATCAAGCGTCTGCGCGAGGTCAACAAGATCGCTGCGGCGCAGGGGCAGCCGGCAGTCGAGGCTGGTACCGGTTCGCTGAGTACCTTCTCGCGTTCCCGTCCGGGTGGTGGCCTCGACCTTGAACTGGCGCCGATGTAAAAGCAGTCGCGCTGGAACGCCGGCAAGACGCCGATGTGAAAACCGCCTCGATCGAGGCGGTTTTTATTTGTGGCTGATTTATGTTCAGACCTTGAAGCGGCCCACCATCGCTGTCAGGCCTTCGGCCAGACGTTTCAGGTCGTGTGCGGCACCCGTGGTCTGTTCCACCGTGCCGTTGTTTTCGCGTGCCATGCCGGCAATGGCTTCGATGCTGGCTTCGACATCGCCGGAGACGCGGCGCTGCTGGTCGGTTGCTGCGGCGATGGCATCCAGGCCATGGCCGACCTCGGTCACCGAACCATTGGTGGCCTGCAAGACGCTGGATACGGTAGCCACGGCAGTCTGGCTGCTTTCCAGATGCTCCAGACCTTCCTCGATGCTGCGCCGGACGGCGACCGACTGGGCGCTCAGCGTGGCGGTAATCGAATCGATCTCACTGGCCGAGCGGGACGATTTTTCTGCCAGCTTGCGCACCTCGTCGGCAACCACGGCGAAGCCGCGGCCTTGTTCGCCGGCGCGAGCGGCTTCGATCGCGGCATTGAGCGCCAGCAGATTGGTCTGTTCGGCGATGTCCTTGACTTCGCGGGTCATGTGAGTGATCGCCTCGGTGCTGCGCACGAACTCGTTCACCGAGCCGGCCATTTCCTTGACGGCCTGTTCGACAACATCCATTTCACCAAGCAGTACCTTGAGGTTGCGGCTGCCTTCGTTGGCGCGCTGCAGGCTTTCCTGCGACTGGTGCTGGACATGCTCGGCGCTCTGGGCGATCGAGGAAATACTCGAAACCAGTTGCTCGACCGCAGCTGCTGCATCGTTCGACTTTTCATTCTGCTGGTGCGAGCTTTGCGAAACGCGGTCGGCGTTGTCAGAAAGCGCTGCGACGCGGGCCGACACCTGCGCGGCGGAGTCGCGTACCTGGCGGACCAGCTGGTTGAAGTTCTCCATCATCTCGTTGAAGACGAGCGCAGCCTGGCCGACTTCATCCTTGCCCTTGACCGGCAGGCGCCGGGTCAGGTCGCCTTCGCCGCGGGCGATGTCGGAAAGCCCCTTGCGCAGTTCGTCGAGCGGTACGGTGACGAAATGGTTGGTCAGCAGATAGATGATGACGAGCAGGATGCCGATCGCGGCCAGTGCGACGCCGGCAATCTTGATGCGGAAAGCGGAGACATCGGCTTCGACGGAGTCGAGCGAAACCTTCATGCTGACAATGCCGAGCACCGTGCCTTCGGGCACCTGGTGGCAGAGCACGCAATCCTTGCCGAGGTAGTTCTTGGAAGCCTTGGTCGGGTTGATCACGTGCAGGTAGGAATTGCCGTTGCCGGATTCGACCGAGAGATACGGAACGCCGGTGGACATGACCTGCTTCTCGAGCGGGTCGAGTTGGCGGGTCTCCTTGGTGTCGGGGCCGTAGAGCTTGACGACCGCTTCACCACGGGCGACGTGCAGATCCTTGATGATCGACAGTTGCTTGATCTGGTCGAGGAATACCTCGCGCTGACCCACCGTGCCGGTGATCATCATGCCGGTCAGGCCGGCCATGGTCATTTCATGGATGCTTTGCGAGAAATCCTGAGCCTGCCGGATGGCCGTGTCGCGATTAACTTGCGTAGCCCAGACGATGATGATCGTCCAGATGATGGCCAGTGTCAGCCAGATGGCAGCCGTCAGGCGTATCCATATTTTCATGTCACCAAACCTCGGCATTGTGTCCCCTCGATAGCGACCATCTTATCAGGCTGTCAGGTCTATTTGCTGGATTGTGCCAGCGCTTCCGTCTTCCTGCAAAAATATACCGGAACTGCGAATTTTGCCAAGGAGCTGATTGCTGTCATTTTTTAGACTGAATGGCGTCGCAACGTTCCCCAGAGCGATAGCACCCACTCCGGCTTCGCTCAGCGACAGCAGTTGCTCTTTTGCATCAGTGGTACGTGTCCAAACCTGGAGTTGGCCGAATGCGGCATCGTTTTCGTCGATCCAGCCATTTTTGTCATCATCGAGGGCGGCGAGTTCGCTGAAGCCGTTGCCGCTGCTCGGGCCGAACATTTCCTTGCCATTGTTGATGGTGCCGTCGTGGTTGCGGTCAAAAACCAGAAAGCCGCTGCCGGGGGAAACGAAATTGATCTGTTCCGTGCGGCCGTCGCTGTTCAGGTCGAAGGCAAAGCGCTGGTCGGTCAGCTGGGCGGCGTTGCCGGCGAAATTCAGGACCAGCGGGTCGACCTGGCGGGCGGCGTCGCCGAGGCGGATGCTGACGTTGCTCTCCTCGTAGTAGCTGCGCGACATCGACAGTTCGAGATTGAAGTTGATACTGCGTCCGTCGGCGGTTTGCACGCTGCCCGTGGTCGAGAAACTGGTCTGCTCCGTTTCGCTGTAGGACTCATGGTAGTCATAGGCTACGCCATAGCCGGCCGCAGGTGCAGGGGGGGGGCTTGTCGTGCCGGAGGTGGCCGCCGGTGTGGCTGTAGTGGATCCGCTGCTGGCATGCAACTGGCCGGGGTCAAAACTGTGAAATTTTTTCCCGGTCAGGTATTCCATCATGCTGCGGATCAAATTCAGCATTGGATCGTTGTCGACCGCCGAGTCGATGCCCGAACTGATGGCGTCCGCAGACTGGCTCTGCAGTCCCGCCTGGGAGAGCGTGACGGGCGCGCTGTTGGTGATTTGTGGTCGGGTCTGCGCCTCGGTGTTCGGCCGGCGCTGGCCAACCCACATCTGCATCGATTCGCGAACTTCGTGGCGTTGCGTGCTGCTGTGCGATGCACTCATTTGCAGCTGGGCGCTGGCGATTTTCATGGCGGGCCTCCGGGGGATATGTTCCTTGGTTAACGGCCCCCGGCCCGGAAAGTTAAGTTTTGTTAAGACTGGCGCGAACCCAGTTTTTGAGCGTGTTCAGGTCAAGCGCGCCACTCTGGCGCGCAATTTCGCGACCGTTCCTGAAAACGGCCAGGGTCGGGATGCTGCGGATGTTGAAGCGGGCGGCCAGTTGCTGTTCGTTCTCGGTATTGAGCTTGGCGAAGCGAACCTGCGGTTCGAGTTCGGCGCAGGCCTGGGCAAAGGCCGGGGCCATGCTGCGACAGGGGCCGCACCAGGGGGCCCAGAAGTCGACGACGACCGGCAGATCGCTGCGCCCGACCTGGCGTTCGAAGTTGCCAGCGGTCAACTCGATCGGCGAGCCCGAAAACAGCGCTTGCCGACATTGTCCGCAATTCGGATGCTCGCCCAAACGGGCGGCGGGAAGACGGTTGACTGCCGCGCAGTGCGGGCAGACGACATGCAGGCTTTCACTCATCGAGGGGCTCCGGTTTATCAGGTTTTCCTGATGTGTGGGCCGGTGCCCCGATTTTCAAGAGTGGGCGCCGTGCTTGACGGCCAGACTGGCGGTCAGCTCCTGTGCCTTCGGATCGATTTCCGCCTTGCTTGGCCAGCCGCCGAGATGTTGCTCGACGAGGCGGGTCAGGGCATGCAGCCAGTCGTTGTTCTCGTTGAGCGCCGGAATGTAGTGGTATTCCTTGCCGCCGGCGGCGAGAAAGTCGTCGCGGCCTTCCTGGGCGATTTCTTCCAGGGTTTCCAGGCAGTCGGCGGTGAAGCCGGGGCAAATGATGTCTACGCGGCGCACGCCTTCCTTGCCCAGTGCCTGCAGGGTGGGGGCGGTATAGGGCTGCAGCCATTCGGCCTTGCCGAAGCGTGACTGGAAGCAGACTTTATATTGCTCGGGTTGCAGCTGCAGGCGTTCGGCGAGCAGGCGGCCCGTCTTCTGGCATTCGCAGTAGTAAGGGTCGCCAAGATCGAGGCTGCGTTTGGGTAGGCCGTGGAAGCTGATGATCAGGCGGGCGTCGGCACTCAATTGGCCGCTCGCCTGCCAGTGCTTGCGCACGCTTTGCTCAAGGGCGCCAATGTAGCCCGCGTCGTCGTGAAAATTGCGGATGAAGCGCAGTTCCGGCTGATTGCGGATCTGCGTCAGCCACTGGCAGGCCTCGTCGACGACGGTGGCGGTCGTGCTCGCCGAGTACTGCGGATACATCGGGACGAGCAGGATGCGTGTCGCGCCGCCCGCCTTGAGGCGGGACAGCACATCGGGAATCGATGGCGAACCGTAGCGCATCGCCCAGGTGACGGTCAGGTGATGGCCGCGTTCGCCGATGTAGCCGGCGAGCAGCTTGGCCTGGCGTTCGGTATGGACGCGCAGCGGCGATCCTTCCGGCATCCAGACCGAGGCGTATTTGGCGGCCGATTTCTTTGGCCGGATGTTGAGGATGATGCCGTTCAGGATCAGCCACCAGATCGGCTTGGGAATCTCGACGACGCGCGGGTCGGACAGGAACTGGCGCAGGTAGCGCTTGAGCGACGGGGCGTCCGGCGCATCCGGTGTGCCCAGGTTGACGAGGACGACGGCGGTGGTGGCCGCCGTGCCGTGACGGTGCGGCGGCTCGGTGAGAAAACGTGGCATCAGTTGTCCGATTGGTAGGAGAGGGCGCTGGAAAGCAGGCGGGCGGTAATGTCGACGATGGGAATGACGCGTTCGTAGGCCATCCGGGTCGGGCCGATGACGCCGACCGAGCCGACGATCTGGCCGTCGACGGTGTAGGGCGCCGCGATGACGCTGCATTCGTCGAGCGGGGCGATGCCGGATTCGCCGCCGATGTAGATCTGCACGCCTTCGGCACGGTTGGAGACGTCGAGCAGACGCATCAGGCTGGAACGCTGGTCGAAGAGGTCGAACAGTTCGCGCAGGCGTTTCATGTTCGAGGAAAGTTCCTCGACGTCGAGCAGGTTCTTTTCGCCGGAAATGACATAGGGCGCCGGGTTTTCCGACAGCGCGGCATCGCCGGCTTCAAGGGCCAGCGTCATCAGCGGCCTGATGTCGTCGCGCAGCTGCTGGATTTCCTGGGTCAGGCGATGGCGGATCTGCTCGAAATCCATGCCGCCGAAATTCTGGTTCAGGTAATTGGCGGCGGTCACCAGTTCGGATGGCGAGTAGTTCTTGTCGGTGTTGAGGATGCGATTCTGCACATCGCCATCCATGGTGACGATGATCAGCAGGATGCGTTTTTCCGAGAGGCTGAGGAATTCGACCTGGCGGATGCGGCTGGCGCCCCGGCGCGGCGCCATGACGACGCCGGCAAAATGGGTCAGGCCGGAAAGCAGCTGCGAGGCGCTGGAAATGATCTGGCTGGCCGGCTGGCCGCTCAGTGCATCTTCCATGGCGCCCATCTGGCGGGCTTCGAGCGGTCGTACCGTGAGCAGGCTGTCGACGAACAGACGGTAGCCGCGCGCCGTCGGTACGCGCCCGGCCGAGGTGTGCGGGCTGGAGACGAAGCCGGCTTCCTCGAGGTCGGCCATGACGTTGCGGATGGTGGCCGGCGACAGGTCGAGTCCGGAAAACTTCGAGAGCGCCCGCGAGCCGACCGGCTGGCCATCAGCAATGTAGTGTTCAACCAGCGTCTTGAGCAGGGTACGGGAGCGATCATCCATCATGGCTGGGGATTGTACAAAAAACCTGCGGGGCTGCTGCCCTTCATTTGTGCGGGCAGCCGCCGGAAAAAGGGCAATTACGCGACGTCGACCGGATGGAGGGCGAGGCGGCGCGATTCGAACTCCTGGCGCAGTTCGCGGCGCAGGATGGCGGCCTGGAAGCGGCGTTTTTCTTCTGGCGTTTCCGGTTGGCGCGGCGGCACCGGCGTCGCCTTGCCCTGTTCGTCCACGGCGACCATCGTGAAGAAGCAGCTGTTGGCATGGCGCACGCTGTGTTCGCGGATGTTCTCGGTGAGCACTTTGATGCCGATTTCCATCGACGTACGGCCTGTGTAATTGACGCTGGCCAGGAAGGTCACCAGTTCGCCGACATGGATGGATTGCCGGAACATCACCTGGTCGACCGACAGGGTGACGACATATTCGCCGGCGTAGCGGCTGGCGCAGGCATAGGCAACCTGGTCGAGCAGCTTGAGGATGGTGCCGCCGTGTACATTGCCGGAAAAGTTGGCCATGTCGGGCGTCATCAGGACGGTCATGCTGAGTTGGTGGTCGGGGAGATGCATGGCTTTGTGCGGTAAAAATGGGAAGGGGAATCTTACTGCGCTTTGTCGGTGTACCGTTGCCTCTGTCCTCCGCTTCAGGGAGATGGCGATCGACCGAGCGCGCGCGGCGATTTTTATGCAAGAATTCGGGCCATGAACAGAAGCTTCGCTTCCATCCGCGCGCCGCGGACGATTGCACTGGTCGGCAAATACCACAGTATGGAAATTGCCGAGTCCTTGCGTCGTCTGGCCGAATACCTGCACGAGCGGGGCGTCAGCGTTTTCATCGAACGCGAGACGGCGGAGCACATCGGGCGCAAGGTCGATCTGTCGCGCTGGGTGACCTGTGGCTTCAACGACATCGGCGCGCATGCCGACCTCGCCATCGTGCTCGGAGGCGACGGCACCATGCTCAACGCGGCGCGCCGCCTGGCGCGTTACTGCGTGCCGCTGGTCGGCGTCAATCAGGGCCGGCTCGGCTTCATGACCGATATCGCCCGCGACGACATGCTGACCTGCATGGACGATCTGCTCGACGGCCGCTTCATGCCGGAAAATCGCATGCTGCTGGCCGCCGAGGTGATCCGCGACGGCAAGGAAATCGCGTCCAACCTGGCCCTCAACGACGTCGTCGTGGACAAGGGGGCGATCGGTCGCATGATCGAGTTCGAACTCTTCATCGACGGCGAATTCATCTACAACCTGCGTTCGGACGGGCTGGTCGTTGCCACGCCGACCGGCTCGACGGCGTATTCGATGTCGGCCGGCGGCCCGATCATGCATCCGACCCTGGCCGGTATCGCGCTCGTGCCGCTCTGTCCGCATGCGCTGACCAACCGGCCGATCATCGTCAATGACAGCGCCGATATCGAGCTGCGCATCGCCAATGCCGACGATCCGCGCGTGCACTTCGACGGCCAGGTCACGCTCGATCTGGCGCGCGACGATTGCGTGCGCATCAAGCGTTCCGGCTATTCCATCCGCTTCCTGCATCCGCCCGGTTACAGCTACTTCGCCATGCTGCGCCAGAAGCTGCACTGGAGCGAGCGCCCGAAAGGCCCCTGATTTCCGATGTTGCGCCACCTGACCATTCGCGATTTTGTCATCGTCGACCGCCTGGAACTCGAGTTTTCGACCGGTTTTGGCACCTTGACCGGTGAGACCGGGGCCGGCAAGTCCATCCTGATCGATGCGCTGACCCTGGCGCTCGGCGAGCGCGCCGATGCCGGCGTGATCCGTTCCGGCTGCGACAAGGCCGAAGTGGCAGCGACCTTTGATATTTCTGCTTTGCCCGAGGTGCGCGCCTGGCTGCTCGCCAATGATTTCGATGCTGACAGCGAGTTGCTGCTGCGCCGCGTCGTCGATGCCGGCGGCCGTTCGCGCGCCTACATCAACGGTTCATCGGCCACCGCGCAGCAATTGCGCGAAGTCGGCGAATGGCTGGTCGATATTCACGGCCAGCATGCGCATCAATCCCTGTTGCGCAGCGACGCCCAGCGCGCCCTGCTCGATTCCCATGCCGGTCTGGGCGGTCTGGTGCGCGAGGTCGGCAGCGCCTTCCGCGTCTGGCGCGAAGCCGGCCAGGCGCTGGCCGCAGCCAGCGAAGGTGCCGAGGCGCTGGCGCGCGAACGCGAACAGCTCGAATGGCAGGTGCGCGAACTGGCCGCCCTGTCCTTCGGCGAAGATGAATGGGCCGGGCTCGATGTCGAGCACCGCCGCCTGGCGCATGCCGCCAGCCTGATCGACGGTGCGCAGTTCGCGCTCGGCGTGCTGGCCGAAGACGAGGGCGCCTGCGAGCGCCAGATCGACAGCGTGGCGACGCGTCTGACCAGCCTGGCCGAATACGATCCGGCGCTGGAAGAAGTGGCGGCGCTGGTGCAATCGGTGCAGGCCGAATTGTCGGAAGCGGTCTCGACCCTGCGCCGCTATGCCGATCGTGCCGATCTCGATCCGGCCCGGCTGGCCGAAGTCGAGCGGCGCATGGACGCAGTGATGGCCAATGCCCGCAAATATCGCGTCCAGCCGCCCGAACTGCCGGCCTTGCTGGCCGGCTGGCAGCGCCGTCTGGGCGAACTCGAAGTGGCTGCCGATCTGGCGGCGCTGCAGGCACGCGCGGCGGCGGCGCAGAAGGAGTATCTGGCGCTGGCCGGTCAACTCTCCAGTGGACGGCAAAAAGCCGCGACCGAGATGGGGCTGGCGGTCAGCGAAGTGATGCGCCAGCTGGCGCTGTCATCGGGGCGTTTCGAAGTGGCCTTGCTGCCCATCGAGAACGGCCAGGCCTACGGGCTGGAACAGGTCGAATTCCGTGTTGGCGGTCTCGCCGGCAACGAGGCCAAGCCGCTCGCCAAGGTGGCTTCGGGCGGCGAATTGTCGCGGATCAGTCTGGCCATCCAGGTGCTGACCTCGCGTTCGGCCAGCGTGCCGACCCTGATTTTCGACGAGGTCGATGTCGGCATCGGTGGCGGTGTTGCCGAGATCGTCGGTCGCCTGTTGCATGAACTCGGCGGCGAGCGTCAGGTGCTGTGCGTGACGCATCTGCCGCAGGTTGCGGCGCAGGCCAACTGGCAATGGCAGGTGAGCAAGGCGACGCGCGACGGCGTGACGCTGAGTGCCATTGCGCCCCTCGACGAGGGCGGTCGGGTGCAGGAAATTGCCCGCATGCTGGGCGGTGTCGAAATTACCGAGATCACCCGCCAGCACGCCCGCGAACTGCTGCGCTTTCAGTAAGCCGGTCGTCCCGGACGGTCGACGTCCGTCCAGAGGCAAAAATCAGATTTCGCCGTAGACCAGTTTGCCGAGCGCGAGCAGCGCGAGCAGGATGAAGAAGGCGCCGCTGATGCGGTGGATCCAGACCAGCGGCAGGCGTTGCAGCAACTTGCGGCCGGCGAAGACGCCGAGCAGCGAGGTGCAGGCCAGGGCGAGCGTGGCGCCTGTCCATGCGGCGGCTGCTGCGGTGGTGCTGCCGAGGCCGGCGACGGCGATCTGCGTCTTGTCGCCGAATTCGGCGAGGAAAATGAGCAGGAAAGTCGTTGCGAAAACGCCGTGCCCCGGTTTTTCCTCTATCGTTTCGTCTGCATCCTCTTCTTCGTAACGCAGGGCGCTGATGCCGAACACGGCAAACAGCACGGCCACCGCCAGCGTGATGACCCAGGCCGGCAGCCAGGCGGCAACGGCGGCGCCGAACAGCACGGCAAGCAGATTGAGGATGGCGAAGGCGGCAATCGCGCCGAGCACGACCGGCAAGCCGCGATGGCGTGCGGCGAGGGTCATGCAGACGAGTTGGCTCTTGTCACCGAACTCGGCGAGGGCAATCAGCAAAAAAGTGGTCGCCGCCGAGGAAAACCAGCTCCCCGGCGCCAGTGCTGCGAAATCGGGCATTGCCGCTCAGGACTTGTCGTCGGGATTGTTGCGGTGCGTGCAGTTGGTCTTGGTGCACTGGGCGTAGAGATAGAGCGCGTGATCCTGGATCGCGAAACCGCGCTCCTCGGCAATCGCGTTCTGGCGCTTTTCGATTTCCGGGTCGTAAAACTCTTCGACGCGGCCGCAATCGATGCAGACCAGGTGGTCGTGGTGCTTGCCGTGATTGATTTCGAAGACGGCCTTGCCGGATTCGAAGAAATGCCGCTCGAGCAGCCCGGCCTGTTCGAACTGGGTCAGGACGCGGTAGACGGTGGCCAGCCCGATGTCCATGTTTTCGGCGATGAGCATGCGATAGACGTCTTCCGCCGTCATGTGCCGCACCGTGGTTCTCTCGAAAAGCTCAAGAATCTTGAGGCGCGGAAAGGTGGCTTTCAGGCCCATGTTCTTGAGGCTTTGGGGATCGCTCATCGGTAAAATTTCCAGAATGTGTTGCGGCAGGGCCGGAGGGTATTTCGGGTATGATATACCGCTTCAAAGGTGTTTGAGAAACTCCGGAAAGCCGCATGCCTCGTTACCCGCTACTGCTCGTTGCAGCCTTTTGCACGCTTCTGACCGCTTGTACCTACAAGCCGGCCTTCATTAACGAATACAAGATCGACATCCAGCAGGGCAATGTGCTGACCCAGGAAATGGTCGCCCAGCTCAAGCCGGGGCAGACCCGCGAGCAGGTTCGCTTCCTGCTCGGTTCGCCGATGATCACCGACATCTTCCACCAGCAGCGCTGGGATTACGTCTATCGCTACCAGAATGGTCAGACGGGTCGGGTCGATGAGCGCAAGTTTGTCGTCTTTTTCGATGCTGCCGGCCGCCTCGAGCGCGTTGCCGGCGATGTCGAGGTGGCCTCGGTCGAGGACCTGACGACGCCGCAGAACAAGTCACGGCTGGTTGATCTCGGTTCGATTTCGGGCGATGCGGCCGATGTGCCGTTGCCGCCGCGCGAGCCGCCGAGTCTCTACCGGCGCTTCATGAACGCAATGGGATTTTAAGCAATGAGTGCAACGCGTATTGGTATCGTCGGTGCCGGCGGCCGCATGGGCCGCATGTTGATCGAATCGACGCTCAAGGATGAGCGGGTGGTGCTGGGGGCCGCGTTCGGCCTGCCGGGCAGTCCGGAAGTCGGCAAGACAGCGGGTGAGCTGGTCGGCATGGCATGCGACGTCGTGGTCATCGACGATGTGGCAGCCGGCCTCAAGAATATCGACTGTCTGATCGATTTCACGCGCCCGGAAGGTACGCTCGAGCATCTCGCACTGTGCCGCAAGGCCGGGGTCGGCATGATCATCGGCACGACCGGCTTCGATGCCGAAGGCAAGGCGGCGATTGCCGCGGCCGCACAGGATATTCCCGTTGTCTTCGCCGCCAACATGGCGGTCGGCGTCAATCTGGTCTTCAAGTTGCTCGACGAAGCCGCACGTATCCTGAATCAGGGTTACGACATCGAGATCGTTGAGGCGCATCACCGCCTCAAGGTCGACGCACCGTCCGGTACGGCGCTGCGCATGGGTGAGGTGGTGGCCTCGGCGCTCGGTCGCGATCTCGCCGAGTGCGCGGTTTATGGTCGCGAAGGCGTGACCGGCGAGCGCGATCCGTCGACCATCGGCTTTGCCACGGTGCGCGGTGGCGATATCGTCGGCGACCATACGGTGATGTTTTGCGGTCTCGGCGAGCGCGTTGAAATCACGCACAAGGCGAGCAGCCGCATGCCTTACGCCCAGGGCAGCCTGCGTGCGGCGCGCTTCATTGCCGGTCGCAAGAACGGCCTGTTCGACATGCAGGATGTGCTCGGTTTGCGTTAGCCGCCATGAAATCACGTCTGCTGGCACGTCAGTTACAGGAAGTCTTCGGCGGCGAAGGTGAGCCGCAATTAAGGCAGTTGATTGGCGATGCCGGTGGTGGTGAGCAAAATGCGCTGGCCCAGGGGGTTGAAAAACTGGTCGGGCTGGTTGATTCGGCCTATAGCGCCTATGCCGGGCTGAATAACTGGCAGGCCTTGCTGTCCGGCGATGCGCTGACCGACTGGAATCTGCGCAGCGGCAATATCGAGTCTGGCCGGCAGTGGAAGGAATTGCTCGGCTATACGGTCGACGAGCTGGAAAACTCGATTTCCCAGTGGCAGAAACTGCTGCATCCGGAGGACCTGCGCGAGTTGCAGACCCGGATTGCCGCGCACACCCGGAGCAAGGAGCGCTATTTCCAGGCCGAATGCCGTCTCCGGGCGAAAAGTGGCGAATGGCGCTGGTTGCTGGTGCGCGGCGCGGTGGCGGCGCGTGATCCGGCGGGTGAGCCGATCCGCATGCTGGTCCTGCTGCGCGACATCAGCGCGGTGAAGGATGCCGAGGCGGCGCTGATTGCCGCCAAGGAAACGGCCGAGGCAGCCAACAAGGCGCGCGGTTCCTTCCTGGCCAACATGAGCCACGAAATTCGTACGCCGATGAATGGCATCATCGGCATGACCGAGCTGGCGCTCGATACCGAGCTAGATGCCGAGCAGCGGCATTATCTGAAAACGGTCAAATCGTCTGCCGAAGCCTTGCTGGTCATCGTCAATGACATCCTCGATTTTTCCAAGATCGAGGCCGGGAAGATGCAGTTCGAGTCGCTGGCGTTTTCGGCGCAGGATATCGTTCTCGAAGCGGCTCGCGTGCTGGCGGTCAGCGCGCACAAGAAGGGCCTGGAGCTGATCGTCGATGTGCGGCCGGAAGTGCCGTTGCGCGTGGTCGGTGATCCGAACCGTCTGCGTCAGGTCATCATCAACCTGATCGGCAATGCCATCAAATTTACCGAAAAGGGCGAAGTCGTTCTGGTCGTGGGGGTCGAGCAGGCGACGAGCGGTTCGGTTTTCCTGCGCTTTGCCATTCGCGATACCGGGATTGGCGTTCCGCTGGACAAGCAGCAGGCAATTTTCGAAGCTTTCTCGCAAGCGGATGTATCGACGACCCGGCGTTTTGGCGGAACCGGGCTGGGCTTGGCCATTTCGGCGCGTCTTGTCCAGTTGATGGATGGCAGGATCTGGCTGGAAAGCAAACAAGGGAAGGGGTCGACCTTCTTCTTTACGGCCCGGCTTGGCGTTGAAACCGCAGCGCCGGCTTCGGTTGCACCTGACGGTCGCTTCAAGGGCAAGCGGGTGCTGGTTGTCGAGGATAATCCGGTTGCCGGGCGTTATCTCGTGCAGTTGCTCGAAGCGCAGGGTATGCAGGTTTCCTTGCTGGCGGATGCGGGGGCTGCTCTTGATGCGATTGAGCGCTCCCGTTCGGTCGACTTTCCTTTTGACTACGTTTTTGCAGACGCCGGCATGGCGGCCCCGGTTGGCCTGGCTTTGGCGGAAAGCTGGAGTCAGGCGGGGCGTCCGGAAAGGCTGCTGATGATGCTGACGACCGAGAATCAGCGGCAGGATATGGCACGTCTGCGCGAGCTCGGTGTTTCTGCGCACCTGGTCAAGCCGCTCGGCCCGGGGGATGTGCTGGATGCACTGCAGCTTGCGAGCAAGAGTTCTGCGGATGCCGGTGATTTCGCTCTGGTCGATTTCAATACCGAGCTTGGCAAAGAGGAAGAAGGCCGCGTCCTGAATGTGCTGCTGGTTGAGGATAATCCGGTCAATCAGGAGTTGGCGCTGCGTTTGCTCCAGCAGAAGTCGCACCGTGTGGTGGTCGCCAATAATGGCGCCGAGGCAGTCGAGCAGTTTGACGAGAAGCATTTTGACGTCATTCTGATGGACATGCAGATGCCGGTGATGGGCGGTATCGAGGCCACGGAGGCGATCCGCTCGCGTGAAATGCGGCGCAGTTGGGTGGTTTCGCACGCTTTCAAGCCGGTCTATATCGTCGCGATGACCGCCAATGTGATGTCCAGCGACCGTGATCGCTGCCTTGAGGCGGGCATGAATGACTATGTCGCCAAGCCCTTGCGTTCGGACATGCTGTACGCAGCCCTGGCCAGAGCCTCCGGTCAGGCCGGTGATGTGCTTGAGGCACCGGTGGCGGCGCCTGAGGTTGTCGCTGGCGTGCAGCTTGATCTGCGCAGCGCCCTGCGCGATATCGGTGATGCGGATTTGTTTGCAACCATGGCCGGCATGCTGGTTGCCGAATGGGATGAGCATGTTTCCAGAGTCAGTGCAGCGGTACAGGCGGCCAATGCGCACGAGTTGCGCATGCATGCGCACACCCTGAAGAGCCTGCTTGCCATGTTCCATGCCGAGTCGGCGCGGCGGCGGGCGATGGATCTCGAGCAGGCGGCAATGTCGGTCGAAAGCGTTGATTGGCCGAACTGTCAGCTGATTTTCGCCGGCCTCGCCGAAGAAATGACCTGCCTGCGACCGCTCCTTGAGGACTATGTGAGAACTCGTGTAATCCCTTGAATTTGCCTGAAAAGCTACTTTTCGGCTAAAATAGGAAGGTTAAAAAGCACAAGCGGGAGGGCGCGAGCCTTCCCGCTTGGCACATGAATAAATAGAAATTTTAGGAGAGCCGGTCGTGTCATTGCTGCCCTCATTCATACCCGCCATTCTCGCCCTCGCCGACGGAACGGTATTCAAGGGCCAGTCCATCGGCGCTGATGGTGTTACCAGTGGCGAAGTGGTGTTCAACACCGCCATGTCCGGTTATCAGGAAATCCTTACCGATCCTTCCTATTGCCGCCAGATCGTCACGCTGACCTACCCGCATATCGGCAACACCGGTTGCAATGCGGAGGACTTCGAGTCCAACGCCAATTACGCTGCCGGTCTGGTCATTCGTGATCTGCCGCTGGTTGCGTCGAACTGGCGTACCCAGGACGACCTGTCGTCCTATCTGAAAAAGCACGGCATCGTTGCCATTGCCGGTATCGATACGCGCAAGCTGACCCGCATCCTCCGCGAAAAGGGCGCCCAGGCTGGCTGCATTCTGGCCGGCGAAATCGACGAGTCCAAGGCGCAGGCACTGGCCAAGGCTTTCCCTGGTCTGGCCGGCATGGATCTGGCCAAGGTGGTTTCCGCCAAGGAAAGCTACGCCTGGACCGAAGGCGAATGGACGCTGCAAGGTTATCAGCAAGGTCCGGCGCCGAAATTCCATGTCGTTGCCTACGACTTCGGCGTCAAGAAGAACATCCTGCGCATGCTCGCCCAGCGCGGCGTCAAGCTCACTGTCGTGCCGGCCCAGACGCCGGCGGCCGATGTCCTGGCACTGAATCCGGACGGTGTCTTCCTGTCGAACGGTCCCGGTGATCCGGAGCCTTGCGATTACGCCATTGCGGCGATTCGCGAGTTCCTTGAGCGTGGCATTCCGACTTTTGGTATCTGTCTCGGCCATCAGTTGCTGGCCCTGGCTTCCGGCGCCAAAACGCTGAAGATGAAGTTCGGTCACCACGGTGCCAACCACCCGGTCAAGGATGTGGATACCGGCCAGGTGCTGATCACCAGCCAGAACCACGGCTTTGCGGTCGACGCCGATTCTTTGCCGAAAAACCTGCGTGCCACGCACGTCTCGCTGTTTGACGGTTCCCTGCAAGGCATCGCCCGCACCGATGTGCCGGCTTTCTCCTTCCAGGGGCACCCGGAAGCCAGTCCCGGTCCGCACGACGTGGCTTACCTGTTCGATCGCTTCCTTGACACCATGACGCGTGGCGTTGCCGCGCTCAACAACGCGCAATAAGCGGCACAGAGAGAGATAAAGATGCCGAAACGTACAGACATAAAAAGTGTTTTGATTATTGGCGCCGGCCCGATCATCATCGGTCAGGCCTGCGAATTCGACTACTCCGGCGCCCAGGCCTGCAAGGCCCTGCGCGAAGAGGGTTACAAGGTCATCCTGGTGAATTCCAACCCGGCGACGATCATGACCGATCCGGAAATGGCCGACGTCACCTACATCGAGCCGATCACCTGGCAGGTTGTGGCCAAGATCATCGAAAAGGAACGTCCGGACGCGCTGCTGCCGACCATGGGCGGTCAGACCGCACTGAATTGCGCGCTCGATCTCGACCGCGAAGGCGTGCTCGAGAAATTCGGCGTCGAACTGATCGGTGCTTCCAAGGAAGCCATCGACAAGGCCGAGGATCGCCAGAAGTTCAAGGACGCGATGACCAAGATCGGTCTCGGTTCCGCCAAGTCGGCCACCGCGCACAGCATGGAAGAGGCTTACCAGGTGCAGGCCGTGATCGGCTTCCCGACCATCATCCGGCCGTCCTTCACGCTGGGTGGTACGGGTGGTGGTATCGCCTACAACATGGAAGAGTTCGAGACCATCTGCAAGCGCGGTCTCGAAGCCTCGCCGACCAACGAGCTGCTGATCGAAGAGTCGTTGCTCGGCTGGAAGGAATACGAGATGGAAGTGGTCCGCGACAAGGCGGACAACTGCATCATCATCTGCTCGATCGAAAACCTTGATCCGATGGGCGTGCATACCGGTGACTCGATCACCGTTGCGCCGGCCCAGACGCTGACCGACAAGGAATACCAGATCCTGCGTAATGCCTCGATCGCCGTGCTGCGCGAGATCGGTGTCGATACCGGCGGTTCGAACGTGCAGTTCTCGATCAACCCGAAGGACGGTCGCATGATCGTCATCGAGATGAACCCGCGCGTTTCGCGTTCGTCGGCGCTGGCTTCCAAGGCGACCGGCTTCCCGATCGCCAAGATCGCCGCCAAGCTGTCGGTCGGCTACACGCTGGACGAGCTGTCGAACGACATCACCGGCGGCAAGACCCCGGCTTCGTTCGAGCCGTCGATCGACTACGTTGTCACCAAGGTGCCGCGTTTCGCCTTCGAGAAATTCCCGCAGGCCGACAACACGCTGACCACGCAGATGAAGTCGGTCGGTGAAGTCATGGCGATTGGTCGCACCTTCCAGGAGTCGCTGCAGAAAGCCTTGCGCGGTCTGGAAGTCGGCGTTGACGGTTTCAACCTGAAATCGGTTGATCCGGAAACCATCGACGAACAACTGGCCCGGCCGACGCCGGATCGCCTGTGGTACGTCGCCGATGCCTTCGGCGTCGGCATGTCGGTCGAAAAGGTTTTCGAACTGACCAAGATCGATCCGTGGTTCCTCGTCCAGATCAAGGAAATCGTCGATCTCGAGCTGGAAGTGGAAAAGCGCGATCTGGCCTCGTTGACCGCTGAGGAACTGCGTTTCCTCAAGCGCAAGGGTTTCGCCGACCGCCGCCTGGCTTATCTGCTGAAAACCAGCGAGTCCGAGTTCCGCGCCCGTCGCCATGAACTGAACGTGCGCCCGGTGTACAAGCGTGTCGATACCTGCGCCGCTGAATTTTCGACCGATACCGCCTACATGTACTCGACCTACGAGGACGAGTGCGAGGCCAATCCGACCGACAAGAAGAAGATCATGGTGCTGGGCGGCGGTCCGAACCGCATCGGCCAGGGTATCGAATTCGACTACTGCTGCGTGCATGCCGCGATGGCAATGCGCGAAGACGGTTACGAAACGATCATGGTCAATTGCAATCCGGAAACCGTGTCGACCGACTACGACACCTCGGATCGCCTGTATTTCGAGCCGCTGACGCTGGAAGATGTGCTGGAAATCGTCGCCATCGAAAAGCCGGTCGGCGTCATCGTCCAGTACGGTGGTCAGACCCCGCTCAAACTCGCGCTGGCCCTCGAAGCCAATGGCGTGCCGATCATCGGTACGACGCCGGAATCGATCGACATCGCCGAAGACCGCGAACGCTTCCAGAAGCTGCTGCACGACCTCGGTCTCAAGCAGCCGCCCAACCGCACGGCGCGCACCGAAGAAGACGCGCTGCGTCTGGCGGCCGAAATCGGCTATCCGCTGGTTGTCCGTCCGTCCTACGTGCTGGGCGGACGCGCCATGGAAATCGTCCATGAGCAGAAGGATCTCGAGCGCTACATGCGTGAAGCCGTCAAGGTTTCGCACGATTCGCCGGTGCTCCTCGACCGCTTCCTGAACGATGCCGTCGAATGCGACGTTGATGCCCTCTCCGATGGCAATGAAGTCATCATCGGTGGCGTCATGGAGCACATCGAACAAGCTGGTGTGCACTCCGGTGACTCGGCTTGCTCGCTGCCGCCGTATTCGCTGTCGGCTGCCGTGCAGGACGAACTGCGCCGCCAGACCAAGCTGATGGCCAAGGCGCTCAACGTCTGCGGTCTGATGAACGTGCAGTTCGCGATCAAGGACAACGATGTCTACGTGCTGGAAGTCAATCCGCGCGCCTCGCGTACGGTGCCCTTCGTCTCCAAGGCGACCGGTCTGCAACTGGCCAAGATCGCTGCCCGCTGCATGGCTGGCCGTAGCCTGAAAGATCAGGGTGTAACCGCCGAAGTCATCCCGCCGTATTTCTCGGTCAAGGAAGCTGTTTTCCCCTTCGTCAAGTTCCCCGGTGTCGATACCATTTTGGGCCCGGAAATGAAGTCGACCGGTGAAGTGATGGGCGTCGGCGTGACCTTTGCCGAAGCCTTCGTCAAGTCGCAGCTCGCCGCCAGCGTCAAGCTGCCGACCAGCGGTCGCGTCTTCATGTCGGTCAAGGACAGCGACAAGGCCAAGGCAATCGAGATCGCCCGCCATCTGGTCGAAGCCGGTTTCCACATCGTGGCGACGCGCGGTACGGCGCATGCCATTGAAGCGGCCGGTTTGCCGGTGCAGCAGGTCAACAAGTTCACCGAAGGTCGTCCGCACATCGTGGATATGATCAAGAACAACGAGATTGCCCTGATCATCAATACGGTTGAAGAAAAGCGCCAGGCTGTGAATGACTCGCGTAACATCCGTACCTCCGGCCTGCAGGCCCGGGTTACGATGTACACGACGATCTGGGGTGCCGAGGCGGCAGCCGAGGGCATCCGCAATCTGGGTGAATTGGTGGTGTATCCGATTCAGGCACTGCACCAGCAGCTGCACTGAGACAAACCCGAAACCGCCGGGTGGTCCCCTTAGTGGGCGCCGGCGGTTTTGCTTTTGCTGGAATAAATGATGAATAAAATCCCGTTGACCGTGGCCGGTGCCGAAAAATTGCGCGAAGAACTGCATCGTCTGAAGACGGTGGAGCGTCCTTCGGTAATCGCCGCGATTGCGGAAGCGCGTTCGCATGGCGATCTTTCCGAAAATGCCGAGTACGATGCCGCCAAGGAGCGCCAGGGTTTCGTCGAAGGGCGTATCCAGGAGGTGGAAGGCAAGCTATCGAACGCCCAGATCATTGATCCGAAGCTGCTCGATGCCGATGGTCGTTGCGTTTTTGGCGCGACGATCGATATCGAGGACCAGGACTCCGGGGTTGCGGCGACCTATCAGATCGTCGGTGAAGACGAGGCCGACATCAAGTTGCGCAAGATCTCGGTGAATTCACCGATGGCGCGCGCCCTGATCGGCAAGTATGTTGGCGATATCGCCCAGGTGCAGGCGCCGGGCGGCATCCGTGAATATGAAGTGATTGACGTTCGTTACGAATAATTCGTGCGCAAGCTTTCCGAAGCGCTTTATCTTTTTTTGATTACGCTGTGGGTCGGTGGTCTGTGGGCCATCGGCTACATGGTGGCCCCGGTATTGTTTGCCAGCCTGGGTGATCGTCAGCTGGCCGGTGTGATTGCCGGCAAACTGTTTGCGCTGATCGGCTGGGTCGGCTTGGCGAGTGCGGCCGGTCTGCTGCTCCTGATGATTTCCCGGAGTGGTCTGCGGGCCTGCAAAAGTGCGCTGTTCTGGATCGTTGTCGGGATGGCGCTGATGACGGCGGCCAGTCAGTTCGGCATTCAACCCCTGATGGTTCAACTCAAGGCGGATGCCATGCCGCGTGAAGTCATGGAGAGTGTGCTGCGCGACCGCTTTGTTGCCTGGCACGGCATTTCCAGCATTCTCTATCTGTTGCAGAGTTTGCTGGGGCTGTGGCTGGTGCTGTGGAGCAGTCGCGGGCTGAAGTGATCAGCCTTGGAAGGCGCGCTTGCTTTTGCGTGGTGCGGCTGCCGGGCGGCGGGCCGGTGCAGGCTTGGCGGCTTTGGCGGCAGCGCTGCCAGCCGGAGCCGGACGGTATACGATAAGCAGCTTGCCAATATGTTGAACGGCGGCAGCGCCCAGTTCGGCGCAGATCTGTTCAAGATAGGCGAGGCGGTTTTCACGGCTGTCGCCATAAACGCGGATCTTGATCAGTTCGTGTGCCGTGAGGTTGACGTCGATTTCCTTGAGAACAGCCTCGGTGAGGCCATTTTCGGCAATGGAGACGACGGGATTCAGGTTGTGGGCACGGGCGCGCAGTTCGCGGCGCTCGATGGACGATAATTGCAGCATAGTAAACCTTTCAAAAACGGCATTTTACCGAATGAAGAGAACCAGGACCAGCAAAGCTTGGATGCGCGAGCATGTCAACGACACGTATGTGCAGCTTGCCAAGAAGGAAGGCTGGCGTTCGCGAGCCGCTTTCAAGTTGATGGAGATGGACGACAAGGACAAATTGCTGCATGCCGGCGAGGTTGTTGTCGACCTGGGAGCGACCCCCGGCGGCTGGTCGCAGGTCGCGGCCAAGCGGATCGGCGAGAGCGGCATGGTGGTTGCGCTCGATCTGCTCGAGATGGAACCCATCCATCGCGTCGAGTTCATTCAGGGCGACTTTCGTGAAGACGACGTGCTCAGGCAACTCGAAGAAAAACTTGATGGGCGTCGGGTGGGGCTTGTAATGTCCGACATGGCACCCAACATGTCGGGAGTGCCCCTCGTCGATCAGGCGCGGATCATGTATCTGGCCGAGTTGGGTCTGGAATTTTCCAAGGCCCATTTGAAACCGGATGGCGCTTTTCTGGTCAAAGTGTTCCAGGGAACGGATTATGAAAGTTTTCTTCGCGCCATGCGCGAGGCTTTCAAGACGGTTGTGGTCCGTAAACCCGATGCCTCGCGCGATCGCAGTGCCGAGCTTTATTTGCTCGGTCGTGTGTTGCGCTGATAGTTGTGTATAAAATGGCGTTTTTGTCGTTCGACGCCGTCGAAGGAGAGCAAGCTTGAACAACATGTTCAAAAACCTCGCAATCTGGCTCGTCATCGGTCTGGTGCTGATGACGGTGTTCAATCAGTTCAATAGCCGTCAGGTTGCGACGGGGGCCGTCGAATACTCCCAGTTCATCGAAGAGGTGAAGCAGGGGCGGATCAGCAAGGTGGTCATGGAGGGCCGCACGCTGAAGGCGACGACCAATGACGGCAAGCGCATCACGTCGTACGCGCCGCCCGATCTTTGGCTGGTTTCCGATCTGCTGAAGAGTGGTGTCAAGATCGAGGCCAAGCCGGAAGAAGAACCTTCCTTCCTGATGAACCTGTTCGTCAGCTGGTTCCCGATGTTGCTGCTGATCGGTGTCTGGGTGTTTTTCATGCGCCAGATGCAGGGGGGTGGCAAGGGCGGGGCCTTCTCCTTCGGCAAGTCGAAGGCACGCATGATGGACGAGTCGACCAATGTCATTACCTTTGCTGACGTCGCCGGTTGCGACGAGGCGAAGGAAGAGGTTCAGGAAATCGTCGATTTTCTGCGTGATCCTTCGAAGTTCCAGAAGCTCGGCGGCCGTATTCCCAAAGGCGTGCTGATGGTCGGTAATCCGGGGACAGGCAAGACCCTGCTTGCCAAGGCGATCGCCGGTGAAGCCAAGGTGCCGTTCTTCAGCATTTCCGGTTCCGATTTCGTCGAAATGTTTGTCGGCGTCGGCGCGGCCCGTGTTCGCGACATGTTCGAAAATGCCAAGAAGCACGCGCCGTGCATCATCTTCATCGATGAAATCGATGCGGTTGGCCGCCATCGTGGCGCCGGCCTTGGCGGCGGTAACGACGAGCGCGAACAGACTCTGAATCAGTTGCTGGTCGAAATGGACGGTTTTGAAGGTCATACCGGCATCATCGTCATTGCCGCGACCAATCGTCCGGATATTCTTGATCCGGCGCTGCTGCGTCCGGGGCGTTTCGACCGTCAGGTTGTCGTGCCGCTGCCGGATATCCGCGGCCGCGAAGAAATCCTCAAGGTGCATATGCGCAAGGTGCCGATTTCCGGCGACGTCAAGGCCGATATCATCGCGCGTGGTACGCCCGGTTTCTCCGGTGCCGATCTGGCCAACCTGGTCAATGAAGCTGCCCTGTTCGCGGCGCGCGGCAACAAGCGCCTGGTGGATATGGATGATTTCGAAAAGGCCAAGGACAAGATCATGATGGGCGCCGAGCGTCGCAGCATGGTGATGTCCGAGGAAGAGAAAATGAATACGGCTTACCACGAGTCCGGTCATGCCGTGGTCGCCAAGGTCATGCCGAAGTCGGATCCGGTGCACAAGGTCACGATCATTCCGCGGGGTCGCGCGCTTGGTTTGACCATGCAGTTGCCGGAGCAGGATCGCTATGCTTATGATCGTCAGTATCTGATGAGTCGTATCGCCGTGCTGTTTGGCGGCCGGATCGCTGAAGAGTTGTTCATGGACCAGATGACGACCGGGGCTTCGAACGATTTCGAACGGGCAACTGCGATGGCGCGCGACATGGTTACCCGCTACGGCATGTCCGATCTCGGCGTGATGGTGTACGGCGAAAATGATGGTGAGGTTTTCCTTGGTCGTTCGGTAACGCAGCACAAGAATGTTTCCGAGGCGACCATGCAGAAGGTTGATGCCGAAATTCGTCGCATCATTGACGAGCAGTACGCCTTGGCCCGCAAGATTCTGGAAGAGAACCGCGACAAGGTTGAGGCCATGACAAAGGCCTTGCTGGAGTGGGAAACCATTGATGCCGAGCAGATTGACGACATCATGAATGGCAAGCCGCCACGCCCGCCCAAACCGACCCAGATGAAGCCGCGCTCTTCGACGCCGGACGACTCTGCCGGCGCCGAGCCGAGTGCAGCAGCTGCAGTCTGAGTTTCTGATTCGTTGATACAGCCGGGGGCTTGCTCCCGGCTTTTCCATTTTTAGTCATGTCAATTTTGCATTGCGGCCATTTTCGGCTATCCCTGGAGCGTCCCCTGATCATGGGGATAGTCAATCTGACGCCGGATTCGTTTTCCAGCGATGGTCTGGTTGGTGATCTGGAGAGGGCGGTTGATCATGCCAGGTATCAACTCGAGGCGGGGGCGGATATTCTCGATATCGGTGCCGAGTCCTCGCGTCCAGGCGCCATTCCGACGCCGGAGGCGGAAGAACTGCGTCGCTTGTTGCCCTTGCTGGAGCGCATTGCCGACTGGGGAGTGCCGATTTCGGTGGATACCTACAAACCGGCGGTGATGCGGGCGGCGTTGGCTGCCGGTGCAACGATGATCAATGATATTTCGGGCTTGCGGCATCCGGAAGCGCTCGCGGCGGTAAGTGATAGCGATTGCGCGGTGTGTGTCATGCACATGCGGGGTGAGCCGGGTACGATGCAGCAGGCGCCTGAGTATGTCGATGTGGTGGCCGAGGTTGGCATGTATCTGGAGCAGCAGCTTGCGCGCTGTCTTGAGGCGGGCATCGAGGCCGATCGTATCGTGCTTGATCCTGGTTTCGGTTTTGGTAAAACGCTGGCGCACAATTTGGCCCTTTTTCGTGGGTTGACCGCTATGGCGGCCCAGGCTTGTCCGCTGCTGGTCGGGGTTTCGCGCAAAACCATGTTGGGTGAGATCACCGGACGTCCGGTTGGGGAGCGTCAAGTGGCAAGTGTGGCTGCGGCAATGCTGGCGGCGCAAAAGGGTGTGAGAATATTGCGCGTGCATGATGTGGCTGCTACGCGGGATGCGTTGTCGGTGCTCGCGGCCGTTGAACAGGGAGAAGAAAATGTCTAGAAAATATTTTGGAACCGATGGCATTCGTGGTCGGGTTGGTGTTTCGCCGATTACGCCCGATTTTGTTATGCGTCTTGGCTATGCGGCTGGCAAGGTGTTGGCGGAGAGTGCCAAGATGCCAAGTGGCGAGCGTCCTTCCGTGCTGATTGGCAAGGATACCCGGCTCTCCGGCTATATGCTCGAATCAGCCCTGGAGGCCGGTTTTGCCGCGGCTGGTGTTGACGTTTGCCTGGTCGGGCCGATGCCGACTCCTGCGGTTGCCTATCTGACTCGCGCCCTTCGGTTGCAGGCGGGTATCGTTATTTCGGCCTCGCATAACCCATACTACGATAACGGGATTAAGTTTTTCTCGGCGCAGGGAACCAAGTTGCCGGATGCTATCGAGCACGCGATCGAGGCGGCGATTGATCAGCCGATGACCAGTGTGGCGCCTGCCGATCTCGGTCGGGCGCGGCGTATCGATGATGCGCGCGGGCGTTACATCGAGTTCTGCAAGAGCACCTTCCCCAATGACCTTGACTTGCGGGGTCTGAAAATTGTTGTTGATTGCGCGCATGGTGCTGCCTACCACACGGCTCCGGATGTGTTTCACGAACTTGGTGCAGAAGTGGTTCGCATCGGGGTGCAGCCCAATGGCTTGAATATCAACGATGGCTTTGGCGCGACCGCACCGAAGGCATTGTGTGATGCCGTGCTGGCCCAGCGTGCCGATCTTGGTGTCGCCCTTGACGGGGATGCTGACCGGATTCAGATGGTTGATGCCGCTGGTCGTCTGTATGACGGTGATCAGTTGCTCTATGCCATCGTGTGTAATCGGGCGCGGCATGGCAAGGTCAGCGGCGTTGCCGGCACTTTGATGACGAATCTGGCGCTCGAACATGCGCTGGAGAAAATGGGGATACCTTTCGGAAGGGCTGCGGTTGGTGATCGTTACGTTGTTGAAATGCTCAACGAACGTGGTTGGCTATACGGCGGCGAGAACTCCGGTCATATTCTCGCGATGGACAGGCATACGACTGGCGACGGTACCGTGGCTGCGCTGCAAGTGCTTGCCGCCTTGCGTGAGGCGGGGGGGGGGTTGCGGGAGCTGCTGGCTGGTCTGGAGCTTTATCCGCAGAAGCTGATTAATGTCCCTATCGTCAAAGGTTTTCCATGGCGTGACGATCCTGCCATTCAATCTGCGCTGGTCGAGGTTGAGCGGCGCATGGCCGGGAAAGGGCGGGTTTTGTTGCGGGCTTCAGGTACCGAGTCATTGCTGCGCGTCATGGTTGAGGGAGAGGATGCCGAGTTGGTAATGGCTGCGGCGGAAGAGCTGGCAGGGGTGGTTCGTGAGTCGGTACATCCCTCTTGAGGGTGTGTTGCCTTGACCCTGATTCGCGCTGGCAGCTATAATCCGAAGGTTTTTGCCAACCGAGGCTGACTGATCTATGCGGAAAAAGCTTGTTGCCGGGAACTGGAAGATGCACGGTGGTCTTCAGGCGAATTCGGCTTTGCTTGACCGGATTGTTGAGAGTTTGCCGAGTTTGGCTTGTGATGTGCTTGTCTGTGTGCCTTTCCCGTATTTGTTTCAGGTGGCGGAGCGGCTGGCTGGTTCGCGATTGGCGCTTGGCGCGCAAAACGTAAGCGAGCATGCTGCAGGGGCTTTCACGGGTGAGGTTTCGGCTCCCATGTTGGCTGAATTGGGTTGCTCCTTTGTCATTGTCGGGCATTCCGAACGGCGTGCCTTGTATGGTGAAGGCGATCTTTTGGTGGCGGCCAAGTGCAAGGCTGTTCTGGCGGCAGGGATGTGGCCGGTGCTTTGTGTTGGCGAGACTCTGGCGGAGCGTGAGGCTGGAGAGACGCTTGCTGTGGTTGCCCGGCAGTTGCGAGCGGTGATTGATTGTGTGGGTGTTGCGAGTTTTTCCCGCATGGTTGTTGCTTACGAGCCGGTCTGGGCAATTGGTACGGGTATGACAGCTTCTCCTGTTCAGGCAGAGGTCGTGCATGCGGCGATACGTCGGCAGTTTGCCGAGCTTGATTCGGTGGTTGCTGAGGGTTTGCGCATTCTTTATGGTGGTAGTGTCAAGCCGCAGAATGCGATGGAATTGTTTGCGCAGCCCAATATCGATGGTGGTTTGATCGGTGGGGCGGCGTTGGTGGCGGATGATTTTCTTGCGATTTGCCATGCGGCAAATTGATGGGCGGTGAAATGAACTGGTTCTTCTCTGTTGTTTTGACGGTGCACATTCTGGTTGCGCTGGCCATTATTGGTCTGGTGCTGATGCAGCATGGTAAGGGTGCCGACATGGGGGCTGCTTTTGGTAGTGGCGCATCGGGTAGTCTGTTTGGTTCGTCGGGCTCGGCTAATTTTCTTAGTCGGACGACTGGCGTTCTGGCCGCGGTCTTTTTTGTTACCAGTCTGGCGTTGGCTTATGTTGCTTCCAGCAAGCCAAAAACGACTGGTAGTGTGATGGAAGAAACGGTACAATCGCAGCCGGTTTCGCAGCCGGTTCAGGCCGTGGGGGATTCTTCGGCAGCGTCTGCTGATGCGGGTTCCAAGGCGAAAGACGTACCCAAGTAAGTGATATGGCCCGTCCGGCAGAATTCCTCGCTGGTCGGGTTTGAAGTGCAGTGCCGACGTGGTGAAATTGGTAGACACGCTATCTTGAGGGGGTAGTGGCGCAAGCTGTGCGAGTTCGAGTCTCGCCGTCGGCACCAATAAATGGGCAGTGACCGAAAGGTTTGCTGTTTCTTACAAGAAACTGAATATTGGCGGCGGGTCATGGAAAACTACTTTCCAATCCTGATGTTCGTTCTGGTGGGTGTTGCAGTGGGTGTTCTGCCTGTTGCGATGGGTTTTGTGCTTGCTCCAAGCAGGCCTGATCCGGAGAAGCTATCTCCCTACGAGTGCGGCTTTGAGGCTTTCGAAGATGCGCGCATGAAGTTTGATGTGCGCTACTACCTGATAGCCATTCTTTTCATCTTGTTTGATCTGGAAATCGCTTTCCTCTTCCCTTGGGCGACGATTTTCAAGGATATCGTCGCGACCGAATCAATCAAGTTGTTCGGTTTCATCGAAATGCTGGTTTTTGTCGCCATTCTGGTCGTTGGCTATGTTTATGCCTGGGCCAAGGGTGCGCTGGAATGGGAATAAAGCATGTCCATTGAGGGAATTCTCCAAGAGGGTTTTGTCACCACGACGGCTGACAAGCTGATCAATTACATGCGTACCGGCTCGATGTGGCCGATGACTTTTGGTCTGGCTTGCTGTGCGGTCGAGATGATTCATGCGGGTTGCGCTCGTTACGATCTGGATCGTTTCGGTGTTGTGTTTCGCCCCAGTCCGCGCCAGTCTGATGTGATGATTGTTGCTGGAACCCTGACCAACAAGATGGCGCCGGCCTTGCGCAAGGTCTATGACCAAATGGCGGAGCCGCGCTGGGTCATCTCCATGGGCTCCTGTGCCAATGGTGGTGGCTATTATCATTACTCGTATTCCGTGGTGCGTGGCTGTGACCGGATTGTGCCGGTTGATATTTATGTACCTGGTTGTCCCCCGACGGCAGAGGCCTTGTTGTACGGCATTATTCAGCTGCAAAACAAGATTCGTCGTACCAATACCATCGCCCGTTAATTGCCAAGGCTGATCACTATGTCCGCCAAGCTGGAAACGCTTAGCCAGAACTTACAGAAGCACTTCGGTGACAAGATTTTGTCGCTTAAGCTTGCTTTGGGTGAGGTGACCATTGAGGTTGCCGCTGCCGATTATCTTTCCGTAATGCAGACGCTGCGCGACGAGGCCGAATTGGGCTTTGAAGAGTTGATCGATCTGTGTGGCGTCGATTACTCCACTTATGGTGATGGGGCTTGGCAGGGCAAGCGTTTTGCCGCTGTGTCGCATCTGCTCTCGCTTGCCAATAACTGGCGTTTGCGGGTTCGTGTTTTTGCCGAAGATGATGATTTTCCGGCGGTCGCCTCGATAACCGGGGTCTGGACCAGTGTTAACTGGTTTGAGCGCGAAGCCTTCGATCTGTACGGGATTGCTTTCGTTGGTCACGACGATTTGCGGCGCATTCTGACTGATTACGGTTTTATCGGTCATCCCTTCCGCAAGGATTTCCCTATTTCGGGTCATGTCGAAATGCGTTACGACCCGGATCAGGCGCGTGTAATTTATCAGCCGGTGACCATCGAGCCGCGCGAAAACACCCCGCGCATCGTGCGCGAAGATACTTTCGGGGATACCGCCCATGGCTGACATCCGTAATTTCACCCTGAACTTCGGACCGCAACACCCGGCGGCGCACGGTGTGCTGCGTCTGGTGCTTGAGCTTGATGGCGAAGTCGTTCAGCGTGCCGATCCGCATATTGGTTTGTTGCATCGCGCAACCGAAAAGTTGGCTGAAACCCGTACCTGGGTGCAGTCCGTTCCCTACATGGATCGTCTCGACTACGTGTCGATGATGTGCAACGAGCATGCTTACTGCTTGGCGACCGAGAAGTTGCTCGGTATTGAAGTCCCGGAGCGTGGCAAGTACATCCGCACCATGTTTGACGAAGTCACCCGTATCCTGAATCACCTCTTGTGGATCGGTTGTCACGCACTCGACGTTGGTGCGATGACCATGGCGCTTTATACCTTCCGTGAGCGCGAAGATCTGATGGATGCCTACGAGGCTGTTTCGGGGGCGCGCCTGCATGCTGCTTATTACCGTCCGGGCGGTGTGTACCGCGATTTGCCGGATCGCATGCCGCAGTATGAAGCCTCGACTTGGACCAGTGCCAAGAAGGCGGGGGAGCTCAACGAGAATCGCAGCGGTTCACTCCTTGATTTCCTCGAAGACTTTACCAACCGCTTCCCGACCTATCATAGCGAGTATCACACGCTGCTGACCGACAACCGGATCTGGAAGCAGCGTCTGGTCAATGTCGGCGTGGTAACGCCCGAGCGTGCAAAGCAGATGGGCTTTACGGGAGCCATGTTGCGCGGTTCCGGCATCGCTTGGGATTTGCGCAAGAAGCAGCCCTACGCCGCCTACGACAAGGTCGATTTCGATGTGCCAGTCGGCGTCAATGGCGACAGTTATGACCGTTATCTGGTTCGTATGGAGGAAATGCTCCAGTCGAACAAGATCATCAAGCAATGTATTGCCTGGCTACGTGCCAACCCCGGTCCGGTCATCACCGAGAATCACAAGGTTGCACCGCCTTCGCGCGAAGGCATGAAGTCCAACATGGAAGAGCTGATTCACCATTTCAAGCTTTTTACCGAGGGTATTCATGTTCCGGCTGGCGAGGCGTATTCCGCTGTAGAACACCCGAAGGGCGAGTTCGGCATTTACTTCATTTCCGATGGGGCCAACAAGCCCTACCGGATGAAGATTCGTGCCCCGGGCTATGTCCATCTGGCTGGTATGGATGAAATGTCCAGAGGCCACATGCTTGCCGACGTCGTTACGATTATCGGTTCCCAGGATATTGTTTTTGGCGAGATCGACCGCTGATGTTTTCCGCTGAAACCCTACAGAAATTTGCGCGCGAAGTCGCCAAGTACCCCGCCGAGCAGAAGCAATCGGCGGTCATGGCCTGTCTCGCGCACGCCCAGGAAGAAAAGGGCTGGCTGCCTCCCGAAGTGATCGAGGCCGTTGCCGTTTATCTTGGTATGCCCCCGATGGCGGCTTACGAAGTGGCTTCCTTTTACAACATGTACGACCTCAAGCCGGTCGGCAAGTACAAGATCACTATCTGTACTAACCTGCCCTGCGCGCTGTCCGGCGGCTACCATGCCGGCGAATACGTGCAGAAGAAGCTTGGTATCGGCTACGGCGAAACGACAGCCGACGGCAAATTCACACTGAAAGAGGGCGAGTGCATGGGCGCCTGTGGCGACGCACCGGTCTTCATCGTGAACAACCGCTCGATGTGCAGCCACATGCAACCGGAACAGATCGACAAGCTGCTCGAGGAGCTCAAATAATGGCGATGCTCGGTTCGATCAACGGCGTCTTGATGGAAGGCCTGGATGGCGACAAGACTTGGCGCCTTCAGGATTACGTGGCGCGCGGCGGCTATTCGCAATTGCGCCGCATCCTTGCTGACAAGCTGTCACAGGAAGATGTCATCGCTGAGGTCAAGAAGTCGGTTTTGCGCGGTCGTGGCGGCGCCGGCTTCCCGACCGGCCTGAAGTGGTCCTTCATGCCGCGCTCCTTCCCCGGCGACAAATACATCGTCTGCAATACCGACGAAGGTGAGCCCGGTACTTTCAAGGACCGCGACATCATGGCCTACAACCCGCACGCGGTGA
This sequence comes from Quatrionicoccus australiensis, assembly GCF_020510525.1. Classification (NCBI taxonomy): domain Bacteria; kingdom Pseudomonadati; phylum Pseudomonadota; class Betaproteobacteria; order Rhodocyclales; family Azonexaceae; genus Quatrionicoccus; species Quatrionicoccus australiensis. Next base: position 3,259,927 of record NZ_CP075188.1, on the reverse strand, counting down.
TTGAAGGTATGGCCATTGCTGCCTACGCGATGGGCGCAACCCGCGGCTACAACTATGTTCATGGCGAAATCTGGGAAATTTACCAGCGTTTCGAAGCGGCGCTCGACGAAGCTCGCGCAGCTGGTTTTATCGGCCAGAAGATCCTCGGTTCGGAATTCAGCTTCGAGCTGTTTGCCCATCATGGCTACGGCGCCTACATCTGTGGCGAGGAAACCGCGCTGCTCGAATCGATCGAAGGCAAGAAGGGGCAACCGCGCTTCAAGCCGCCGTTCCCGGCTTCCTTCGGTCTTTATGGCAAGCCGACGACGATCAACAATACAGAGACATTCGCCTCCATTCCCTTCATCTTGAAGATGGGCGGCGAGGAGTTTCTCAATCTGGGCAAGCCTAACAACGGTGGGACCAAGCTTTTTTCGGTCTCTGGCCATGTCAACCGTCCGGGCAACTACGAAATTCCGCTCGGTACGCCGTTTTCGACACTGCTCGAAATGTGCGGCGGTATGCGTGGCGGACGGAAGCTGAAGGCAGTCATTCCCGGCGGCTCTTCGGCGCCGATCATGCCGGCTGACGTGATCATGGACTGCACCATGGATTACGACTCGATCAGCAAGGGCGGTTCCATGCTCGGTTCGGGCGCCGTAATCGTCATGGACGAGACGGTCTGCATGGTCAAGGCGCTGGAGCGACTGTCATTCTTCTACCACGAGGAATCCTGCGGACAATGTACGCCTTGTCGTGAAGGTACGGCCTGGATGTACAAGATTATTCACCGGATCGAAAACGGTCTGGGCAAACCCGAAGACCTCGACTTGCTGGGTAGTGTTCTCGGAAATATCTCCGGTCGCACCATTTGTGCGCTCGGTGACGCTGCAGCCTTCCCGGTGCAGAGTTTCCTGAAGCATTTCCGCAGCGAGTTCGAATACCACATCGAGCACAAGACCTGTCTGGTGCCCAAGGATGTGCAGTGGGCGGGTAGTGGTTTTCACAAGGTAGCGGCTTAAGCCCTGCCTTCCAAGCGATAGATACGAAAGAACTGGCTACAAGGTAGCGACATGCTAGAAATCGAGATCGACGGCAAGAAAGCGCAAGTGCCTGACGGCAGCACGGTGATGGACGCCGCGCAGCAGGTTGGGGTTTACATTCCGCATTTCTGCTACCACAAAAAATTATCGATTGCCGCCAACTGCCGCATGTGTCTGGTGCAGGTGGAAAAGGCACCGAAGCCGCTGCCTGCCTGTGCAACGCCGGTGACCAATGGCATGAAGGTGTTTACCCACTCCGAACTGGCCGTCAAGGCACAGAAGGGGGTGATGGAATTCCTGCTCATCAACCATCCGCTGGATTGCCCGATCTGCGATCAGGGCGGCGAATGTCAGCTGCAGGATATGTCGGTCGGTTACGGTCCGATGAAGAGCCGGTATACCGAAGAAAAACACGTGGTGTTCCACAAGAATGTCGGGCCGCTGATCTCCATGGAAGAGATGAGCCGCTGCATTCACTGCACCCGCTGCGTTCGCTTTGGCCAGGAAGTTGCCGGGATCATGGAGCTTGGCATGGCCAATCGCAACATGCATTCCGAGATCACGACCTTCCTTGGTCGTACGGTCGACTCCGAATTGTCGGGCAATATGATCGATCTCTGTCCGGTCGGCGCCCTGACTTCCAAGCCTTTCCGCTACACCGCACGTTCGTGGGAATTGCAGCGCCGCAAGTCGGTCAGTCCGCACGACTCGGTTGGTGCCAATCTGGTTGTCCAGGTCAAGCATGACAGTGTGATGCGTGTCCTGCCGCGCGAAAACGAAGCGGTCAATGAATGCTGGATCTCCGACAAGGAGCGTTTCTCGTACCAATCCCTGAATTCCGATCAGCGTCTTACCAAGCCGATGGTCAAGCAGGGCGGCGAGTGGCGCGAAGTCGACTGGAATGTCGCCCTCGATTATGTCGCGCATGGCCTCAAGGATGTCGCCCGCAATCACGGCGGCGATGCCATTGCTGCGCTGGCCTCGCCGGCTTCAACGCTGGAAGAAATGTATCTGCTCGGCAAGGTCTTCAAGGGGCTGGGTAGCGGTAACGTTGATTTCCGCCCGCGTCAGATTGACTTTGCTACCGATTTCAAGCGTGCCGGTACGCCGTGGCTGGGTCTCAAACTGGCCGAAATCAAGGATCTCGATGCAGCCCTTGTTGTCGGTTCCTTCCTGCGCAAGGATCATCCGCTGATCGCCCAGCGCCTGCGTCAGGCCGCCAAGAAATTTACCAAGGTCAGCCTGTTGTCGGTGACTTCCGACGATCAACTGATCCAGTTGCACGCCAACCTCACGGTTGCCCCCGCGCAACTGGCGCAGTCGCTGGCTGCCGTGGTCAAAGCTGCTGCCGAACTCAAGGGCACAGCCGTTCCGGCCGGTCTGGAAGGCGTCGCTGTTTGCGAAACCAGCAAGAAGATCGCACAGAGCCTTCTTGAAGGCGAAAAGCGCGCAGTCTTCCTCGGCAATGTTGCGACGCAGTCGGCACAAGCCACCCAGTTGCATGCCTTGGCGCTTGAACTCGGCAAGTTGACCGGTGCCACCGTCGGCTTCCTTGGTGAAGCCGCCAACGTCGTTGGTGGTCATGCTGGCTGGGCCCTGCCATCCGGTGCGAATGCACGTCAGATGTTCGAACAGCCGCGCAAGGCCTACTTCCTGCTCGGCATCGAACCGGAATTCGATTATGCGAACCCGCAAGTTGCGTTTGCTGCGTTGAAGCAGGCCAGCCTGGTCGTCTTCGCTTCGGCTTTCAAGAATGATCTTGCCCTCGAATACGCCGATGTGATCCTGCCGATTGCGCCTTATACCGAAACGGCAGGTACCTTCGTGAATATCGAAGGTCGTGTCCAGAGTTTCAATGGCGTCGTCAAGGCTCGCGGCGATGCCCGTCCGGCCTGGAAGCTGTTGCGTGTTCTCGGCAACGTCCTGACCCTGGATGGTTTTGCTTACGAATCCAGCGAAGCGGTGCGTGACGAAGTGCTTGGCAAGGATGCCGAGTTTGTCGCCAACCTCGACAATGGTTTGAACGGCGTCGCAATTCAACTGCCGTCCGCTGTCGAAGGCCTGCAGCGCATTGCCGATGTGCCGATCAATTTTGCCGATCCGATGGCTCGTCGTTCGCCGGCGTTGCAACAGACTGCTGATGGTGTCGCACCTAGCGCCCGCATCAACGAACAAACCCTGGCGCAGCTTGGTCTGGCAGCCGGATCGCCGGTTCGCCTGAAGCAAGGCAACGGCGAGGCCGTCCTGACCGCCAAGGCAGACAACAATGTACCGCTCGGTTGCATCCGTGTTGCCGCGGCGCATGCCTCGACCGCCAGTCTTGGCGAGATGTTTGGCCTGATTACCGTGGAGCGTGCATAAATGGACGCACTGATGAATTTCGGTCTGGGTATCTTTGGTGGTGCCTGGCCTGCCGTGTGGACGTTGCTCAAGATCGTCCTGATCGTTGCGCCGCTGATGCTCAGCATTGCCTATCTGACCTGGGCAGAACGCAAGGTGATCGGTTACATGCAGGTTCGTATCGGTCCGAACCGGGTTGGTCCTTGGGGCTTGATCCAGCCGATCGCCGACGGTCTGAAGCTGTTGATGAAGGAAATCGTGGTGCCGAGCGGTGCCAACAAGGCAATCTTCATCATCGCGCCGATGCTGGCCATCGCGCCTGCTCTCGCTGCCTGGGCCGTCGTGCCCTTCACCGATACGCTGGTGCTTGCCAATATCGATGCCAGCCTGCTTTACATCATGGCCATCACCTCGATGGGCGTCTACGGCATCATCCTGTCGGGCTGGGCGTCGAACTCCAAGTACGCTTTCCTTGGTGCCATGCGTGCGGCAGCCCAGATGGTTTCCTACGAAATCTCGATGGGCTTTGCGCTGATCTGTGTGCTGATGGTGTCGAACAGCCTTAACCTGGTCAGCATCGTGCATGCGCAGGAACATGGTCGTTTTGCCGAGTGGGGCCTGGGTTTCCTTTCCTGGAACTGGTTGCCGCTGTTCCCGATGTTCCTGGTTTACCTGATCTCCGGGGTTGCTGAAACCAATCGCGCGCCGTTCGACGTTTGCGAAGGCGAATCGGAAATCGTCGCCGGTTTCCACGTTGAATATTCGGGCATGGCTTTCGCGGTGTTCTTCCTTGCTGAATACGGCAACATGATTCTGGTCTCCACCCTGACTTCGATCATGTTCCTTGGCGGTTGGTTGTCGCCGGTCGGTTTCCTGCCGGATGGCATTCTCTGGCTGTTTGCCAAGGTTGCTGCGATTCTCTTCCTGTTCCTCTGGTTCCGTGCCACCTTCCCGCGTTATCGCTACGACCAGCTGATGCGTCTGGGCTGGAAAGTGTTCGTGCCGGTTTGCCTGGTTTGGCTCGTTGTCGTGGGATGCTGGATGATGTCCCCGCTGAATATCTGGAAGTGAGGAGAGACTGATGGGTTCGATGAAGGAAATCTTCAACAGCCTGCTCCTCAAGGAGCTGTTGAAAGGTATGGCGGTGACTGGCAAGTATTTCTTTGCCCGCAAGATCACCGTTCAATATCCCGAGGAAAAAACGCCGCAGAGCTTCCGTTTCCGCGGTCTGCACGCCCTGCGCCGCTACCCGAATGGGGAAGAGCGTTGTATCGCCTGCAAGCTGTGCGAAGCGATCTGTCCGGCGATGGCGATCACCATCGAAGCTGAACCGCGTGACGATGGTTCGCGCCGTACGACGCGTTACGACATCGATCTGACCAAGTGCATTTTCTGCGGCTTCTGCGAGGAAGCCTGTCCGGTCGATGCGGTCGTCGAGACCCGCGTTTTCGAGTACCACGGCGAGAAGCGTGGTGACCTGTACTACACGAAGCAGATGTTGCTGGCCAATGGCGATCGTTATGAAGATCAGATCGCCAAGGACCGTGCCCTTGATGCTTCCTACCGATAACGGGAACACGTGATGGATTTTCAGACTCTGGTCTTCTTCTTCCTGTCGGCGATACTCATCGTCGCCAGCCTGCGCGTGATTACCGCCCGTAATCCGGTCCACGCAGCCTTGCACCTGATTCTCGCCTTCTTTACCTGTGGCGGTATCTGGGCTTTGCTGCAGGCCGAATTTCTGGCCATCGCCATCATCCTCGTCTACGTCGGCGCGGTCATGGTGCTCTTCCTGTTTGTCGTGATGATGCTCGACATCAACATGGATCGCATCCGTCAGGGCTTCTGGAGCTACCTGCCGCTGGGCGCCATCCTCGGCCTGCTGATGGTCCTCGAGATGGGCCTGGTGCTGGGCAGCAAATACTTCCAGGTTCCCGCTGCCGAGGCCTTGGTGCCGGCCGGCATCTCCAATACCAAGAGTATTGGCGCGCTGATGTTCAGCGAATATGTCTATCCGTTTGAACTCGCTTCCATCGTGCTGCTCGTCGGCATGATTGCAGCGATTGTTCTGACCTACCGTGGTCCCAAGAAGACCAAGTACACCAACCCGAATCAGCAGGTCTTCGTCAAGGCGAAGGATCGCGTCCGCGTGCTGCAGATGCCGGTTGAAAAAGACTGAACCCCGGGAAGACCATGCTAACTCTGTCACTCTCGCATTTCCTGATTCTGGGCGCGATCCTCTTCGCGATCAGCGTTGTCGGCATCTTCCTCAACCGGAAGAACCTGCTGGTGTTGCTGATGGCCATCGAATTGATGCTCCTGGCGGTCAACATGAATTTCGTGGCCTTTTCGCACTACCTGCAGGACTTGTCCGGCCAGATCTTCGTCTTTTTCATTCTGACTGTCGCCGCAGCCGAATCCGCCATTGGCCTCGCCATACTGATCGTGCTGTTCCGCAACCTCAAGAGCATCCATGTGGATGACCTGGACAGCCTGAAGGGTTAACCATGGAAATGCAGAAACTTTACCTGCTCGTCCCGCTTGCGCCGTTGTTCGGCGCGATGATTGCCGGCCTTTTCTGTCGCGTGATTCCGCGCTGGCTGGCGCATACCGTCACCATCGCCGGGGTGGGCGTCGCTTTCATCCTGTCCCTGATGATCTTCCAGGACGTCCAGGCCGGCCACACCTTCAACGGCCCGGTTTATACCTGGCTGACGACCGGAGATTACAAGTTCGAAGTCGGTTTCCTGATCGACACGCTGACCACCACGATGATGCTGGTCGTCACCTTCGTCTCGCTGATGGTGCATATCTACACCATCGGCTACATGCAGGAAGATCCCGGTTACAACCGCTTCTTCAGCTACATCTCGTTGTTCACCTTCTCCATGCTGATGCTGGTGATGAGCAACAATTTCATGCAGCTCTTCTTCGGCTGGGAAGCGGTCGGTCTGGTTTCCTACCTGCTGATCGGTTTCTGGTACACCCGTCCGACGGCCATCTTTGCCAACATGAAGGCCTTCCTGGTCAATCGCGTCGGCGACTTCGGCTTCATTCTCGGCATCGGTCTGGTCCTGGCCCACTTCGGTTCGCTCGACTACGCTACCGTATTCGCCAAGGCCCCCGAGCTGGCCACCAAGACGATCAACATCTGGGGTTCGGCCGAGTGGTCGCTGCTCAGCGTCACCTGTATCTGCCTGTTCATCGGCGCCATGGGCAAGTCGGCCCAGGTTCCGCTGCATGTCTGGCTGCCCGACTCGATGGAAGGCCCGACCCCGATTTCCGCACTGATCCACGCTGCAACCATGGTGACGGCCGGTATCTTCATGGTGTCGCGCATGTCGCCGCTGTTTGAACTCTCCACCACGGCGCTGTCATTTGTCCTGATCATCGGTGCAATTACCGCGCTGTTCATGGGTTTCCTCGGCATCATCCAGAACGACATCAAGCGCGTTGTCGCCTACTCGACGCTGTCGCAGCTTGGTTACATGACGGTCGCACTTGGTGCTTCCGCCTACTCGGTCGCCATCTTCCATCTGATGACGCACGCTTTCTTCAAGGCCTTGCTGTTCCTTGCTGCTGGCTCCGTGATCATCGGTATGCACCACGATCAGGACATCCGCAACATGGGCGGTCTGCGCAAGTACATGCCGATTACTTGGCTGACTTCGCTTGTTGGTTCGTTGGCCCTGATCGGTACGCCCTTCCTGTCCGGCTTCTATTCGAAGGACTCGATCATCGAAGCGGTTGAACTGTCGCACATCCCGGGTGCCGGCTTCGCGTACTTTGCCGTGCTGGCAGGCGTTTTCGTGACTGCTTTCTACTCTTTCCGGATGTACTTCCTCGTATTCCACGGTGAAGAACGTTTCGGCAAGGCGGATGCCCATCACGGCGATCATCATGCCGCCCATGACGCCGACGCCCATGGCCATGATGCCCATGGCGATCACGACGATGCCCACGATGCCCACGAACATCACGGTCTGGCCCCGGGTCAGAAACCGCACGAAACGCCGTGGGTGGTTACGTTGCCGCTCGTCCTGCTGGCCATTCCGTCGCTTGCCATCGGTTTCTTTGCCATCGAGCCGATGCTCTACGGCGAATACTTCAAGGGCGTGATCTTTGTCGATAACGAAGCGCATCCGGCCATGGAACACCTGGCTGAGCACTTCCACGAGCACTTCCACGACGCATTCGGCATGGCTACGCATGCTTTCACCAGCCTGCCCTTCATCCTGGCTTTCGCCGGCGTCGCCCTCTCCTGGTTCTTCTACATGAAGCGTCCGGATATTCCGGCAGCGATTCAGCGTCGCTTCTCGGCAATCAATACGCTGTTTGAAAACAAGTACTACTTCGACAAGATTAACGAAGTCGTTTTCGCCGGTGGTGCGCGTCTGCTGGGCAAGACCTTCTGGCGTGTTGGCGATGTGGCGATCATCGACGGCATGATCGTCAATGGTTCTGCCCGCCTGGTCGGATTGATTTCGTCGGTAACCCGTCTGTTCCAGACCGGTTATGTCTATCACTATGCTTTCACCATGATCATCGGCGTATTTGTGCTGATGACCCTGTGGATTACCCGCGCCTGATCGTAGAGCCCGCAGAGTACCAAGGAAAAACATGTCGAATTACCTGCTCTCACTTGCCATCTGGATCCCGATTTTCGGCGGCTTTGGCGTGCTTGTCGCCGGCCGTCTGGGCGATGACTCCAAGGCGCGTGCCACTGCGCTGCTGGTCGCTGTTGCCGGCTTTCTGGTTACGATCCCGTTGTGGACCGGTTTTGATGTTGCCAATGGCGGCATGCAGTTCGTCGAACTGCAGACCTGGATTCCCCGCTTCAACATCAATTACCACCTCGGGGTTGACGGCATCTCGATGCTCTTCGTCCTGCTCAATGCCTTCATCACGATCATTGTGGTGGCGGCAGGCTGGGAAGTGATCCAGAACAAGGTTGCCCAGTACAACGCAGCTTTCCTGATCATGTCCGGCTTGATGAACGGCATCTTCACCTCGCTCGACGGCGTGCTGTTCTATGTCTTCTTCGAAGCCTCGCTGATTCCGCTCTACCTGATCATCGGTATCTGGGGTGGCCCGAACCGGGTTTATGCCGCTTTCAAGTTCTTCCTCTACACCCTGTTCGGCTCGCTGCTTCTGCTGATCGCCCTGATGTATCTGTTCATCCAGTCCGGTGGCAGTTTCTCGATTCTCGAATGGCACAAGCTGCCGCTGCAACTCGGTCCGCAGATCTGGATTTTCCTTGCCTTCATGATTTCCTTCGCGGTCAAGGTTCCGATGTGGCCGGTGCATACCTGGTTGCCGGATGCCCACGTCGAAGCGCCGACCGGCGGTTCCATCGTGCTGGCTGCGATTGCGCTGAAGCTTGGTGCGTATGGCTTCCTGCGGTTCTCGCTGCCGATCGCACCGGATGCGTCGCATGAATTGTCCAGCCTGGTTATCGGCCTTTCGCTGATTGCCGTGGTTTATATCGGTTTTGTCGCGCTGGTTCAGTCCGACATGAAGAAGCTGGTTGCCTATTCGTCGATTGCCCACATGGGCTTCGTCACCCTGGGTTTCTTCCTGTTCAGCGCGATCGGTATCGAAGGCGCTCTGGTTCAGATGGTTTCCCACGGTTTCGTGTCGGGCGCCATGTTCTTCTGTATCGGCGTCATGTATGACCGCGTGCATAGCCGGCAAATTGCCGATTACGGCGGTGTGGTCAATACCATGCCCAAGTTCGCTGCCCTGTTCATGCTGTTCTCGATGGCCAACGCCGGTTTGCCGGCTACCTCTGGCTTCATCGGCGAATTCATGATCATTCTGGGTGCCGTCAAACTCAATTTCTGGGTTGCCTTCGCTGCCGCCAGCTCGCTGATCGTCGGCGCTGCCTACACCTTGTGGATGTACAAGCGCGTGGTCTTCGGCGATGTTGCCAACCACCACGTGGCCGAGATGAGCGATATCAACAAGCGCGAGTTTGCCATTCTTGGCGTGCTTGCCCTCTGCACGCTGGGTATGGGCCTCTATCCGCAACCCTTCACGGAAGTCATGCACGCTTCGGTCAACGAGCTGCTGAATCACGTCAACATCAGCAAGATTCACTAAACGGTAGCCGACATGTTCGACAATTTCGTTGTTCCCGATCTCCTGCCTGCCGCTCCGGAAATTTTCCTGGCGGTCATGGCCTTGGCCATTTTGATGATCGACCTGCTGGTCAAGGATAGCCGTCGTACGGTGACCTTCGTGCTGACCCAGCTGACCCTGGTCGGCTGCGCGCTGCTCCAGTTCGGAAGCAGTACCGGCGAGATCGTCTATACCTTCAGCAACATGTTTGTCGACGACCTGATGTCCGACCTGCTGAAGCTCTTCCTGTACATGACGGTCATCGTCGTGATGTTCTACTCGCGTGGTTACATCATCGAACGCCCGACCATGAACAAGGGCGAATACTACGTACTGACGCTGTTCGCCACGCTGGGCATGATGGTGATGATTTCCGCAAATCATTTCCTGACCATCTATCTCGGTCTTGAACTGCTCTCCCTGTCGCTCTATGCGATGGTGGCGATGAATCGCGACTCTGTGACTTCGACCGAAGCTGCGATGAAGTATTTCGTGCTTGGCGCCCTGGCTTCCGGCCTTCTGCTCTATGGCATGTCGATGATTTACGGCGCCACCGGTACGCTCGAAATCACCGGTGTCGGCGAGCGTTTGCTGAGCGGTGGTGTCAACAAGAGCGTCCTCGTCTTTGGCCTGGTGTTCCTGGTTTCCGGCCTGGCCTTCAAGCTTGGCGTGGTGCCCTTCCACATGTGGATTCCCGACGTCTATCATGGCGCCCCGACCTCGGTTACGCTGTTCATCGGTTCCGCCCCGAAGCTGGCTGCCTTCGCCATCGTCATGCGCCTGCTGGTCAACGGCCTGATCACCATGGCTGCCGATTGGCAGATGATGCTGATCATCCTTTCCGTGCTGTCCATGGCAATCGGTAATCTCGCCGCCATTGCCCAGACCAATCTGAAGCGCATGCTGGCCTATTCCGCGATTTCGCACATGGGCTTCATGCTGCTCGGCATCACTACCGGCGTGGTCAGCGGCGATGCGCGCTATGCGCTCAATGCCTACAGTTCTGCCATGTTCTACGTCATCGCCTACGTGATGATGTCGGCCGGCACCTTCGGCATGATCCTGCTGATGTCGCGTGCCGGTTTCGAGGCCGACAATCTCGATGATTTCAAGGGGCTCAACAAGCGCAGCCCGTGGTTCGCCGGTGTCATGCTGATGCTGATGTTCTCGATGGCAGGTGTGCCGTTCTTCGTCGGTTTCTTTGCCAAGTTCTCGGTATTGCAGGCCGTCGTGGCAGCCGGTTACATGTGGCTGGCCATCGTTGCGGTGCTGTTCTCGCTGATCGGTGCCTTCTATTACCTGCGTGTGGTCAAGCTGATGTATTTCGATGCACCCGCCGACGAAACGCCGATTGCAGCCGGTCTGGACATGAAGATCCTGGTTTCGGTCAATGGTCTGGCAGTCGCCGGCTTCGGGATCTTCCCGCAGATGATCATGTCGCTGTGTGCCTATGCACTGCTGCGCTCGCTCTGATTAGCATCCGGATCTGAATTGAACGCCCCGCTTGTCGGGGCGTTTTACTTTGTGGAGTCGTTACATGTCGCATGATAGTCACCTGATTGAATCCGAGATCACGTCGGAAAGCGTCTTCAAGGGCTGCCTACTCAATGTTCGCAAGGACTCTGTGCGCCTGCCCGACGGCAAGGAGTCGGTGCGCGAATACATCGTGCATCCCGGCGCCGTCGTCATCCTGGCCTTCCTGCCCAACGGCAATCTGTTGTTCGAGCGCCAGTTCCGCTATCCGCTGCGTCGGGTTTTCCTCGAGTTGCCGGCTGGCAAGATCGACCCGGGCGAAGCGATCCTCGATACTGCCCGCCGCGAATTGCGCGAGGAAACCGGCTATGAAGCGAGCGACTGGGAATACCTCGGCGTGATGCATCCCTGCATCGGCTACTCAGACGAGCGCATCGAGATTTTCGCGGCGCGCGGCCTGCATCCGGCCGGCGCGCAGGAACTCGATCACAACGAGTTCCTGGAGGTCGTCGAACTCTCTCCTGCGGATGCCAAGCAGGCGGTCTGGGATGGCCGGATCACCGACGCCAAGACCATCACCTCCTTGTTCTGGCTGGACAAGCCCTGAGCAAAAATGGCCTTTTCCAGCGGTCGACCGCTGGAAAAGGCTGAATTCCGGATTCAGGTTTTCCTGCCCAGAAATGCAAAACGCCCCGGTTTTCCGGGGCGTTTTCTTTGTTGCAGCCTGAACTCAGCCGCAGGTTCCGACTGCGCCGCAGGCTGTACAGAAGTCACAGCCATCCTTGCGGATCATCGTGTGGTTGCCGCACTCGCCACAGAGCTTGCCCTGCGTCGGCAGCACCTTGTTGCTGGAACTGTCTTCCGGCGCTTCAAGGATGCCCATCTGCTGGAGCGGGAAGCCCTTGTCATCGAGGATGCCGAGCATCGAGTAGCGATGGATGATCAGGTTGGCGATGTAGGCGACCGTGGACGGATAGGTCTGCTGCTTGCGCGAACCCGGTACGAAGGCCATGAAGTCGCCGAGCGGTTCCGGGTAGTCGAGCAGCTTGCGCAGCTTCATGCCGATCCAGGCCGGGTCGAGCACGCGCATGTCGAGCGACAGCAGCTTGCACAGGCCGTCGAGGGCGCGCGGGTAGTTGCCGGCCAGCCACATCGAGTAGGGGCGGGTGACGCCATCCGGCAGCGTGATTTCCTTGAGGCCGAGCACGAAGTCTTCGCCGCTTGAGGGATTGGTCACGTCGACCGTCCAGGACAGCGTGCCGTCGGTGCCGGTCTTCGGTTCCTTGGCGCTGAACAGGGCATCCTTCACCGGCGTCGGGCCGTCATGCTTGAAGGCGCCGAGCTGTTCGCAACGCCAGCGGATGATCTGGGCCATTGCCGAGACGACCGACGGCACGCGCTTGCGTTCGCCATGCGGCGGCATCGGCAGTTCGAAGGAGTCGCCCGGCGTCTTGGCCAGGGCATCCAGTTTCATTTCCAGCCAGCCGTGATCGTTGGCGCGCATGTCCATCGACAGGGTCTTGGCAACGGCACCCAAGCCACGCGGTTCGGCCGGGCCGTTGGCCCAGACTTCGAACGGCCAGGCACGGCCTTCCGGTTCGACGTGGCCGACGAACAGCGCAAACTTGCCGATCGGCGAGTCAAGCATGTAGGTCCAGCACAGGTTGCCTTCCGGCAGGTTCGGGCGGCCCGGCCAGCGCAGGCTGGAGAGCACCGGTGCCGGCAGGTTCTTGATCGACAGGCGACGGTTGGCGTCGGAGACGAAATCCTGTGGCGACTTGGCATCGGCGGCAGCAGCGGCTTCGGCCTTGCTCGGCTCCGGCGTGACGGAGAGAACGGAACCCAGGATGCTGTTCGGACGATAGGTAGCCAGACCCTTGAGGCCGGATTTCCAGGCGCTCATGTAGAGATCCTGGAAGTCTTCGTAGGGGTAGTCGCCCGGTACGTTGACCGTTTTCGAGATGGCGGTGTCGATATGCGGCGCAACGGCAGCAACCATGTCCTTGTGCGCGGCAGCCGAGATTTCCAGGGCGGTGACGAAGTACTCGGGCAGCTTGCTGACATCGCCGCCAAGGTGCTTGTACAAGCGCCAGGCGTAATCCTCAACCGAGTACTCTTTCAGCGTGCCGTCCGGCATGCGCTTCTTGCGGCTGTAGGTCCAGGAGAAAGGCGGCTCGATACCGTTCGATGCGTTGTCGGCGAAGGCCAGCGAAATGGTGCCGGTCGGGGCGATCGACAGCAGGTGCGAATTGCGCAGGCCGTGCTTGCGGATCTCGGCCTTGACGTCGCCCGGCAGGCGGGACGCGAAGTTGCCACCGGACAGATACAGTTCGGCATTGAACAGCGGGAAGGCGCCGCGTTCCTTGGCCAGTTCGACCGAGTACAGGTAGGCGGAATCGCGCATGTGCTCGGTGATGCGGGTGGCCATGGCACGGGCTTCCGGCTTGTCGTAGCGCAGGCGCAGCATGGCCAGCGCATCGCCCAGGCCAGTGAAGCCGAGACCGACGCGACGCTTGTTGGCGGCTTCCTGCTGCTGGCGCTCAAGCGGCCAGTGCGTGGCATCGAGCACGTTGTCGAGCATGCGGGTCGAGACGCGGCAGACCTCGGCGAATTCGTCGAAATCGAACGCGGCCTGTTCGGAGAACGGGTGACGCACGAACAGGGTCAGATTGATCGAACCCAGGCAGCAGCAGCCATACGGCGGTAGCGGCTGTTCGGCACAGGGGTTGGTTGCCTCGATGACTTCGCAGTAATTGAGGTTGTTGTCCTTGTTCATGCGATCGAGGAACAGGATGCCCGGTTCGGCGTGGTCGTAGGTCGACTTCATGACCTGGTCCCACAGATCGCGGGTGCGTACCTTGCGATAGACCCACAGGCCATCTTCACGCTGGAAGGCGCCGGAGGACTTCATGTCGCCATTCGGTTCGGCGCGATGGGTCAATTCGACGTCGCCATCGCAGTCGACCGCTTCCATGAAGGCATCGGTGACGCCGATCGAGATATTGAAGTTGGTCAGGTCGCCCTTGTCCTTGGCGTGGATGAATTCCTCGATATCCGGATGATCGCAACGCAGCACGCCCATCTGGGCACCACGGCGGGCGCCGGCGGACTCGACGGTTTCGCAGGAGCGGTCGAAGACGCGCATGTACGACACCGGGCCGGAGGCGCGCGACTGGGTGCCCTTGACGCGGGCGCCCTGCGGCCGGATCGAGGAGAAGTCGTAGCCGACGCCGCCACCGCGGCGCATGGTTTCCGCGGCCTGGGCGAGGGCGGTGTAGATGCCCGGCTTGCCGTCGGTGTTTTCGACGATGGAATCGCCGACCGGTTGCACGAAGCAGTTGATCAGGGTTGCCTGCAGATCGGTACCGGCGGCGGAATTGATGCGGCCGGCCGGGATGAAACCGTTTTCCTGGGCCCACAGGAACTTCGACTCCCAGTGCGCGCGATCCTTTTCCGGCTCGATCTGGGCCAGGGCGTAGGCGACGCGACGACGAACGTCGTGAACGTTGGTTTCCTTGCCTTTGGCGTACTTCTCGATCAGGACTTCAGCCGAGATTTCCTGCTCGGCGAGCGGGGCGAATTCGGGTGCGGCTGGAATGTCGGTCAGTGACAGTTGTTCGGCGACTGGGCTCAATTTTTGCTCCTCAGCATTGTGTGCATTGATTGGTTTGTTGATTTTTTGAATGACCAACAATCTACTATATCTAGTAGGTCAATACAATCCGTTGACTAGATACGGGGTTCTGTGCCGGTCATGCAACCCCCTTGTCATGCTGCTGAAAAGCCCGAAAAAACAAAGCCCCGGCGGCTTTCGCGACCGGGGCTTGCGGTGAAAATATTTTTGTTAAAGGGCGAGCAGGGTCTGTGCGTGATGCGCCATCATCCACTCTTCGTTGGTCGGAATGACCAGCACGTCGACACTGCTGGTGCCGGCGGCAATATTCAGATCGTGACGGGCGTTGGCTTCCGGATTGACGCGGATGCCCAGCCACTCCGACAGCAGACAGACGCGGCGACGGACTTCCGCGGCGTGTTCGCCGATGCCGCCGGTGAATACCAGGGCATCGATACCGCCAGCCGCTGCAACCAGCGAGCCAAGCTCGCGGGCAATTCGGTAGCAGAACAGGTTAACCGCTTCCTCGGCTTCCGGCTTGTCGGAAGAGAGCAGGGTGCGCATGTCCTGCGAGATGCCGGAAACGCCAAGCAGACCGGATTCCTTGTAGAGCATCTTGGTCATGTCCTTGACGCTGAGGCCCTTGGTTTCCATCAGGTGCAGGATGACGCCGGGGTCGAGGTTGCCGCAGCGGGTACCCATCACCAGGCCGTCGATGGTCGAAAAGCCGAGCGTCGTGGCGACGCACTTGCGATTGACCATGGCCGCCATGCTGGCGCCGTTGCCGAGGTGGGCGACAACGACGCGGCCGTCGGCCCGCCGCGAATGCTGCGGCAGGGCGCGCGCGATGTACTCGTAGGACAGGCCGTGAAAGCCGTAGCGCCTGACGCCTTCGGCGGTGATCGAGCGGGGCAGGCCGAAGATCTGGGCGACGTCGGGCTGGCTGCGATGGAAGGCGGTGTCGAAGCAGGCGATCTGCGGCACTTCGGGCAGCAAGGCCTGCAGCGCGAGAATGCCGGCAACGTTGTGCGGCTGGTGCAGCGGCGCAAGCGGGAAATAACTGGTCAGCCGGGTGAGCACATGCGGCGTGACGACGATCGGCTTTGAATAGTGCTCGCCGCCATGCACGACGCGGTGGCCGACGGCGACGATTTCCCAGTTCTGGTGGCTGGCGGTAAACCAGTTGAGCAGGGCGTCGAAGGACTGGTCGTGATTGACCTTGCCCAGCGATTCCTCGGCGATCAGCTTGCCGGCGCGGTTCTTGGCAACCAGCTTGGTGTCTTCGGCACCGATGCCGTCAATCTGGCCCGAGACTTCCGCGACCGACAGGATGGGATGGGCAAGCGGGAAGAGTGCGAACTTGATCGACGAAGAGCCGGCGTTGATGGTGAGAATACCCTGTTGCATGTCAGGCGTTTCCTTTGTTGCGGTTGGCGTGGGCAATCAATGCGGCGATGACGCATGAAGCCGTGCGGGTTTCGGCCGAGTCAGCGCGGCTGGTCAGCACTATGGGGACCCGGGTGCCGAGCACGATGCCGGCAGTCAGGGCGTTGGCGAGATATTCGAGCTGCTTGGCAACCATGTTGCCGGATTCGAGATCGGGCACGACGAGGATTTCGGCGTGGCCGGCAACCGCGGACTTGATGCCCTTGGTCTTGGCGGCGACGATGGAAACGGCATTGTCGAAGGCAAGCGGGCCATCCAGGATGCCGCCGCGAATCTGGCCGCGGTCGGCCATCTTGCACAGGGCGGCGGCGTCCAGAGTGGACTGGATTTTCGGGTTGACCGTCTCGACCGCCGACAGGATGGCGACCTTTGGTTCCGGGATGCCGATGATGTGCGCCAGTTCGATGGCGTTCTGGATGATGTCGACCTTTTCTTCCAGGGTCGGCGCGATATTGATTGCCGCATCGGTGATCAGCAGCGGCCGGTGGTAGGTCGGCACGTCCATGACGAAAACGTGGCTGATCCGGCGCGAGGTGCGCAAGCCGTTGGCTCGGGAAACCACCTCGCCCATCAGTTCGTCGGTGTGCAGACTGCCCTTCATCAGGGCTTCGGCATCGCCGGTACGGACCAGCGAGACGGCGATGGCCGCCGAGTCGTGGCTGTGCGCCGCGTTGACGATGCGGATGCCGTGCAGGTCGATGCCGAATTCTTCGGCAACCGAGCGAATCTTTGACTCGGGGCCGACCAGGATGGGTTCGATGATGCCGGCCTGGAAGGCAATGACCGGACCTTTCAGTGATTCCCGGTCACAGGGGTGAGCGACCGCGGTCGGGATCGGTTCCAGGCCCTTGACCCGGGACAGCAGCTGGGTATAGCGCTCGTATTTGTCGTCGATGCGGATTTCCGGCATATGCACGGCCTGCATGTGCGTGACCTTTTCCGCCGGGGCCAGCACTTCGGCCGTGCCGCGCACGACTTGCAGGCCTTCCTGATTGGTGCACACGCAGTCGAAAATGACATGCCGGTTGTGATCGAACTTCTGTTTGGCGGTGACAGTGATCGTGATCGTGTCGCCGATCGTCACCGGGCGTGCGAAATGCAGTGCCTGATCGACCAGAATGGTGCCCGGACCGGGAAACTGGGTGCCGAGTACGGTCGAGATCAGCGAGCCGCTCCACATGCCGTGGGCAATCACCTCGCGGAACATGCCGCTTTCGGAATATTGCGGATCGACGATGCTCGGGTTGATGTCGCCGGTCAGAATGGCAAAAAGCTTGACGTCTTCCGGACGCAGGGTGCGGGTCAGGCTGGATGCATCGCCAATGCGGATTTCATCGTAGGTGCGATTGACGAGATAACGTTGTTCGTGGCTCTCATGCATGCTCTTGTTTCCCAAAAAAAGCGGTTTTCCGAATGTCTGCCGGCAGCGCTCCAGTATAGGGTGTTGCAGTGCAGCAAACAATTGCGCCGGTGAGTTTTGTCATGGGCTGCCTGACGCGATTCCTGATTGGTTGCCGGCTATCCGCTCAGGCAGCGCGTGGCGCCGTACGGCGATCGTGGGCCAGGGTTTTGGGCGGCGCCTCGATCAGCAATTCCGGGTGCAATTGCGAGAGCTGGTCGATTACCCACTGGTTCGCCTCATAGGTGAATTCGCGGGCGGCCAGCGGGGCGCCGGAAAAGGCTTCGACAAAAAGGGCAACCGCCGCCGAGCGGCTGACGCCGTATTCGCAGTGCACCATCATCGAGATCTCGAATGGCGCGCTATGCAATTCGCCGACGAAGTTGCTGATGCGGCGCGCGATCGGATAGTCGAACATGCCGGGAATGGGAGCGGGCAGGTATTCATCGGCCGGGACGGCATCGTAGAACGACAGGCGCAATACGTGCTGGAACATCGGGTCGAGTTTTGCATCCGGCGTGCCGGGATCGGTGATCGAGATCACTGCCATGTACGGATTGCCGGCGAGCGACTCGGCGAGCTCGCGCGAAGCGTAACAAACGTGATTGATGGTCATGTGCGGATGCCGGCGGGAAAATGGGCTGAAATTGAAGGTCGACCGTTGCGCGTCATTCCATGAAGACCGGGTCGGAAAAGACCAGCGTGCCGTCCTTGCGCATCATCAGGTTGTCGGACTTGATGAGGTCGGGCAGGGCGCCATATTCACTCGAGAAGTCTTCCAGTGCCTTGAGTGAGTCGCGGACCGTTTCGGTCCAGCCCATCGGCGTGACGACAAGGTGATGCAGGGCAATGCGGCCCATGTCCTGGGCCAGGTTGCGCCACATCACGCAGGCATCGAAATAGGAGGTCGAGATCTTGGTTGCCACTTCAGCGGCATCGCCGCCACCGGGCAGCGGGTAGAGTTTTTCGACTTCGACGATATGGAAGGGAAAGCCGCGGCTGGAGCGCCCGGCCGTGCCGTGGTCGGCATAGACAACGGGAAAGTGCCGGCCGGTCGGGCGGTCTTCCGCCGTGTAATAGGCATAGTCGGTCGGTGAGGAAAGAATCTTGAAGACGCGTTCCTGGCCATCGACGATGTCGCCGTCTACGACAATGGTGTTTTCGCCGCGTCCGATCTCCTTGCGGCCATTCAGCAACGGGTGATCAGGTACCGGATCGGGGATGATCAGGTCGCAGTTGGTTTCCATAGGCGGCTCCACCAGGTTGTCCCAGACACCGGAAGCATACCGCAAGACGCAGACGGGCTGCGCCTTGCGCTAACTTGTGCCGAGCTGGCTCAGGCGACGATGTGGGCGCCGGCGTCGACGAAGATCGTCTGGCCGGTCATGCCCGACGAGCCCGAGGTGCACAGGAAGGCCGTCAGTGCGCCGACTTCGTCGATGGTGACGGTGCGGCCGAGCGGTGCCTTGTCGGCATCGGATTCGAGCAGCTTGTCGAAGTGGGCAATGCCGGAGGCGGCACGGGTCATGATCGGGCCGGGCGACACGGCGAAAACGCGAATGCCTTTGGGGCCGAGATCGTAGGCCATGTAGCGGACAGCCGATTCAAGCGCCGCCTTGATGATGCCCATGACGCCATAGTTGCGGACGACGCGTTCGGCACCGAGGTAGGACATGGTGATCAGCGAACCGCCATGTGCCATCAGCGGCTCGACCGCCTTGGCCATGCGCAGGAAGCTGTGGCAGGAAATGTTCATCGCCGAGTCGAAACCGGCTTCGGTGGTGTCGATGACGCGGCCATGCAGGTCGTCGCCATTGCAGAAGGCCATCGAGTGAATGGCAAAGTCGATCTCGCCGAATTCGTCGCCACACTGCTTGATGGCGGCTTCAAGGCTGCCTTCCTCGGTCACGTCGAGCTTCAGGAACAGCTTGGCACCAATGGCTTCCGCCAGCGGCTGGGTGTATTTGGCAGTCTTGTCATTCTGGTAGGTCAGGGCAATTTCGCCGCCCAGAGCACGGATCGCCTTGGCGACGGCAAAGGCGATCGACTTGTCATTGGCGACACCGGTAATCAGGCCTTTTTTGCCGGCGAGCGGCAAGAGGGCAGTAGCGGTCGAATTTTGTTCGGAGATCGTGGTCATGCTGTTCTACCTTTCCTGGACGGGCTTTGTTTGTTGTGCATTGCAGCACCAAAAACTGCTCTTTGCCGAATCGTTAAGCCGGAGCGAATGCGGCGGTGCAGCATTATTGTGGCACAAAAATGGCCTTTGGTTGATTAAGGGATTATTTCGCAAATTCAACCGGATACGTTTCCGAAACAATTGTTGATCCAGCGCAATATTCGTCGCAGTGAAGCTTATTATTGTTACGCGATTCTTACCGTCCAGGAATTGCAGCCATGTCTGAAGTTTCGGAATTTTCCCGTCTCGTTGAACCTGTTTTACTGCGGCATCAGCGGCGACCCGATCGCCTGCTCCAAATACTGCGCGACGTGCAGGATGTGCTCGACTATCTGTCGGACGACACACTTGTCCTGCTCGCCGAGGAACTCAAGATTTCCTATGCGCAGGTGCGTAGCACGCGCGATTTCTATGCCTTTCTCTATAGCGAGAACCGCGGTCGCTACCGGATCCTGTTTTCCGACAACATTACCGATCGCATGCTCGGCAACCAGGCGCTGTTCGAACAGATGCTGGCCAATTTCGGTCTGGCCGCCGGTCAGGTTTCCGCCGATGGCCTGGTCAGTGTCGATCTGACCTCCTGTACGGGCATGTGCGATCAGGGGCCGGCCATCCTGGTCAATGAGCTGGCCATTACCCGGATGACGCCACAGCGCGTCGATGAGATCTGTGTCCTGGTCAGGAACGAAGTACCGCTTGCCGACTGGCCGCCCGAGTTTTTTGTCGTCGAGGACAATATTCACCGTGCCGACATGCTGCTCGGTACGCCGCATGAGCCGGGGCACGCGATCCGTGCCGCGATTACCCGTGGTCGCGATGGCATGCTGGCTGAAATGCGTGCCGCCAATCTGCGCGGCCGCGGCGGCGCCGGCTTCACGACGGCGATCAAATGGGAGGCCTGCCGCCAGGCGCCGGGCGAACAGCGCTACATCGTCTGCAATGCCGATGAAGGCGAGCCGGGCACCTTCAAGGATCGCGTGCTGCTGCAGTCGTACGCGGGACGGGTTTTCGAGGGGATGATCATTGCCGGCTACACGGTCGGCGCCCGGTTGGGCCTGCTCTACCTGCGCGCCGAATACCGTTACCTGCGGCCGCAGCTCGAAGCCTTCCTCGCCGAAATGCGGGCGCAGAACCTGTTGGGCAAGGACATTGCCGGTGACAAGGGTTTCGATTTCGATATCGAGATCCATCTTGGAGCCGGTGCCTACATCTGCGGCGAGGAGTCGGCACTGATCGAGTCGCTCGAAGGCAAGGCCGGCAAGCCGCGGGTCCGCCCGCCTTTCCCGGTGACTTGCGGCTACATGAACCAGCCGACCGTGGTCAATAACGTCGAAACCCTGTGCAAGGCGACCGAAATTGCCATTCATGGCGGTGCCTGGTACGAGGCGATCGGCACCAAGCAATCGACCGGTACCAAGATCATTTCAGTGGCGGGCGATTGCGAGCGGCCCGGCCTTTATGAATACGCCTTCGGTGTGCGCATTGCGCAGATCCTCGAAGATTGCGGCGCCAGCGAGGCAATGGCGGTGCAGGTCAGCGGCGCTTCCGGCGTTTGCCTGTCCGAGCGCGAGTTCGGCCGGCGGATTGCCTTCGAGGATGTACCGACTGCCGGTTCCTTCATGATTTTCGACACGCAGCGTGACCTCTTTGAAGTGGCGCGCAATTTTGCCCATTTCTTCCGCCATGAGTCCTGCGGCTTCTGCACGCCCTGCCGGACCGGCACGGCTCTGCTCAGCGATCTCATGGACAAGATTGCCGACGGGCGTGGCACCCAGTACGAAATGAACGAACTGCTGCGTGTGCAGGCGGTGATGAAGGCGAGCAGCCATTGTGGTCTCGGCCAGACGGCCGGCAATGCGGTGGCCGATACCGTGCAGAAATTCCGGCCGGCCTATGAGCGCCGGCTGGCACAGACCGACTTCATGCCAGCCTTCGATCTCGATGCCGCGCTGGCCAAGGGGCGGGCGATTACCGGACGGGACGATGCCCTTGCCCACCTCGATCAGGGAGCTTAAGCATGAGCGATTACAACAGCGGATTCGACAGCGCCAACATGTTCTCGATCGACGGTCGGCGCATTCCCTTCAAACCCGGCCAGACCATCCTGCAGGCGGCACTCGAGGCCGGGGTCTATATCCCGCACCTGTGTCATCACCCCGATCTCAAGCCGCACGGCAGCTGCAAGTTGTGTACGGTGACGGTCAACGGCCGCAACGGCTCGGCCTGCACGGCCAAGGCCTTGCCCGGTCTGGAAGTCGAGAATGACACGCCGGCCCTCAACGACCGGCGCCGCGTGCTCCTGCAGATGCTCTTTGTCGAGGGCGATCATTTCTGCCCGGGCTGCGAGAAGAGCGGCAACTGCCAGTTGCAGGCGCTGGCCTACGATCTCGAAATGGTTGCACCGCACTTCCGGCACTTTTTCCCGAAGCGCACGGTCGATGCCTCGCATCCGGACATCTGGCTCGATCTCAACCGCTGCATCATGTGCGAACTCTGTGTGCGTGCCAGCCGCGACATCGACGGCAAGAACGTTTTCATGCTCGCCGGGCGCGGAGCCGACTCGCAGGTCGTCGTCAATTCGCCGACCGGCCTGCTCAAGGACAGCGCCCTGACCGCCGATGACGCGGCGGCGCAGATCTGCCCGGTCGGTGCCATTCTGCACAAGCGCATCGGCTACAGCGTGCCGATCGGCCAGCGCCAGTTCGACGACGCGACCATCGGCCACCAGGTCGAATACCTGGCCCGCCGTCACATCCCGATCAAGCCGGTGGCGGTCGACGCCCCGAAAATGCCGGAAAAGGAGGGTGTCTGATATGAATGCCCCGCATCAATTGCCGCGCAAGCTGCGGGTGGCGACGACCTCGCTGTCCGGCTGCTTCGGCTGCCACATGTCCCTGCTCGACATCGACGAGCGCCTGCTGGAACTGGCGCATCTGGTCGAGTTCGACCGCTCGCCGATCACCGACATCAAACATTGCGGGCCGTGCGACATCGGCCTGGTCGAAGGCGGCGTCTGCAATGCCGAGAATGTCCACGTGCTGCGCGAGTTGCGCGCGAACTGCAAGGTGCTGGTCGCCCTCGGTGCCTGCGCCGTCAATGGCGGCCTGCCGGCGCAGCGCAACAACGTCGATGTCAACAAGTGCCTGACCCAGGTCTATCGCAACGCCGACGGCGTGGTGCAGGTGCCGAACGATCCGGAACTGCCGCTGCTGCTCGACAAGGTCTACCCGATCAATGAAATCGTCCGTGTCGATTACTTCCTGCCCGGTTGTCCGCCCTCCGGCGACACCATCTGGAAGTTCCTGACCGACCTGCTGACCGGGCGCACGCCCCGGATCGAGCACCCGCTGCTCAAATTTGACTGAAATCGGAGTCCCCATGTTTGCTCTGGAAACCGCTGCCCATCCCGAAAACCTGCGCCGGATAGCGATCGACCCGGTAACGCGGGTTGAAGGTCACGGCAAAGTGACGCTGCTGCTCGACGAAAACAACAAGGTGCATCAGGTGCGCCTGCACATCGTCGAGTTCCGCGGCTTTGAAACCTTCATCGAAGGCCGTCCGTACTGGGAAGTGCCGGTCACCGTGCAGCGCCTGTGCGGCATCTGCCCGGTCAGCCACCAGCTCGCCGCAGTCAAGGCGATGGACCAGATCGCCGGCTACGGTCCACTCACGCCGACGGCCGAAAAGCTGCGCCGCCTGATGCATTACGGCCAGATGGTGCAGTCGCACGCCGTGCATTTCTTCCATCTCGCCTCGCCCGACATCTTGCTCGGCTTCGACAGCGACTTCACCCGGCGCAACATCGTCGGCGTCGCCCTCGATCATCCGGAAATCGCCAAGCAGGGCGTGCTGCTGCGCAAATATGGCCAGGAAGTGATCCGTCACGTCGCCGGCAAGCGCGTGCATGGCACCGGCGCCATCCCCGGCGGCATGAACAAGGCGCTGAGCCTGGCCGAACGCGACGAAATGGCCAAGGACATCGAGCAGATGATCGCCTGGTCGCTCGGCGCCGTGCATATGGTCAAGCAGTTGCACGAGACCAATCCCGGCTTCTACAACGTCTTCGGCGAGTTCCGTTCGAACATGATGGGCCTGGTCCGGCCCGATGGCGCGCTCGATTTCTACCATGGCGCGCTGCGTGCGGTCGACGCCGATGGCGGCACCATTTTCGACCAGGTCGATTACGCCACCTACCAGCAGGTGCTGGAGGAAGAGATCAAGCCGTGGAGCTACATGAAGTTCCCGCACATCAAGAGCCTGGGGGCAGAAAACGGCTGGTACAAGGTCGGCCCGCTCGGCCGGGTGCAGGCCGCCAGCTTCCTGTCCACGCCGCTCGCCGAGGCTGAACGCCAGGCGATGATGGCGCTCGGCGGCGGCAAGCCGGTGCATGGCACCCTGATGTATCACTGGGCGCGCCTGATCGAAGTCGTGCATGCCGCCGAAATGATTCGCGACCTGCTCAACGATCCCGAGATTCTCGGTCTCGACCTGATGGCCGACAAGGGACCGCGCCGGCACGAAGCGGTCGGCGTCATCGAGGCGCCGCGCGGCACGCTGTTCCACCATTACCGCGTCGATGACGACGATCTGGTCACCTACTGCAACCTGATCGTGTCCACGACCAACAACAACCAGGCGATGAACGAGGCGGTCCGCACCGTTGCGCGCCAGTATCTCGACGGGCGGGTGATCACCGAAGGCCTGCTCAATCACATCGAGTGCGCCATCCGTGCTTACGATCCCTGTCTGTCCTGCGCGACGCATGCGCTGGGCAAGATGCCGATGACCGTCGAGCTGGTCGATCCGGCCGGGCAGGTGATCAGCTCGCTGAGCAAGGGATGAGTCTCGCCGCTGTCCCACCGGTCGTCGTCATCGCCATCGGCAATCCCAGCCGCGGCGATGATGCGATCGGGCCACTGCTTTACGGTCGACTGAGTGAATGGCTCGAAAATCAAGGTCTGGCCGGCGAGTTCGATCTTTATGAAGACTTCCAGCTGCAGATTGAGCACGCGCTCGATCTGAAAGGCCGGCGCCTGGCTCTGTTCATCGATGCCGGCGACAACACGCCGGGGCCCTACATCTTCAGTCCGGTTGCGGCCGCCGAAGGCATCATGCACACCTCGCATGCCCTGCCGCCGGAATCGGTGTTGCAGGTCTATCGCCAGGTCGAAGGCGGCGAGCCGCCGCCGTCTTTCGTGCTGTGCGTGCGTGGCGAGCAGTTCGCACTCGGCGCCGAGCCGGGCACCGCAGCGCTGGCGCATGTCGAGGCGGCTTTTGCCTTGCTCTGCGAACTGTGCCGGGAGCCGCAAGTGTCCGCCTGGTCGGCGCGGGCGGAAACAGGCGGCAACATGGCGGCGGTTTCTGCCAGAATGGCAGCGTCGACCGCCAGCCCATCACCCGCCCCTTGATCACCACGCTCCGCCGGACCTGTCTTCTTCTCGTTTCTTTGTTGCTTGCCGCCTGTGCCGGTTATGCCGGGCGCGGCTTGCAGCCGGGCGTTGCGACCATCGATGATGTGGTCGCCAGCATGGGGCCGCCGGCGCTGCGCTGGCAGGATGCCGATGGCAGCCGGCAACTCGCTTTTCCGCGCGGGCCGGCCGGCGTGCATACCTTCATGGCGTTTTTCGCGCCGGACGGGCGTCTGATCCGCATCGAGAACGTCCTCGACATGCCGCATTTCGCGCGCATCCAGCCCGGCAAGCATGACCAGCAGGACATCCTGCGCCTGCTCGGCCCCTCCAACCCGGGATGGACGGCTTATTTCGAGGCGCGCGACGAACTGGTCTGGGAATGGCTGTTCTGCGACGACTGGAACCGGTTGGCCCGCTTTGACGTCCTGTTCGATGGCCGTACCGGCATCGTCCGCACCACCTACCAGCGCCCGGAACTGCAGGGGCGGAGCAATATTTCGCCTTACTGCAGTCGCTGATCGCGACTGGTTCCGGGACGGTTTTTTCGGCGAAAAGCCTTCTCCCTGCGAGGTCACGCGCCTATAATCGGAACAACTAATGACCGTCTGGTCAGTAACCGATCGGGTGCCACATGAACCGTTCTCGTCTTGGCAAAATTCTGGTTTTTGCCCTTCTCGCAGTGTTGACCGCTGCCGCCGCCTTCTACCTCTATCAACAGCGCCCGACTGGCTTGCCGCCCGGTCTGGCGAGTGGCAACGGCCGTCTGGAAGCGATCGAGGTTGATGTCGCCACCAAGATTGCCGGCCGGCTGAGCCTTCTGACGCCGCGCGAGGGCGACATGGTCGAGGCGGGTAGCGTCGTCGGGCGCATTGATGCGGCCGACCTGCAGGCCCAGTTGCGTGCCGCCGAAGCGCAGGCATTGCAGGCCAGGCAGGCGGTCAATGAAACTCAGGCCGGGGTGGAAAAGTCGGCCAGCGATGCGAAGCTCGCCGGCAAGACCCTGCAACGCTCGCAGGAGCTGGTGGCACGCGGCTTTCTGTCCGGCGCCACGCTGGACAAGGATGTGACCGGCGTGCAGGGCGCGCGGGCCGGTCTTTCCCAGGCCAGAAGCCGGGTTGCCGAAGCCGATGCGGCCGTCGCTGCGGCGGTGGCCAAAGCCGAGAGCCTCAAGGTCAATGTCGACGATACGGCGCTCAAGGCGCCGATCAGCGGCCGCGTCCTCTACCGTCTGGCCGAGCCGGGCGAAGTGCTGGCCGCGGGCGGCAAGGCGCTGACCCTGCTCGACCTGACCGACATGTACATGACCATCTATCTGCCGACCGCGAAAGCCGGGCAGGTGGCCTTGAACAGCGAAGCGCGCATCCTGCTCGATGCGCTGCCCGGCCAGCCGATACCGGCGACGGTCAGTTTTGTTGCGCCGAAGGCCCAATTCACGCCGCGCGAAGTCGAAACCAGCAGCGAACGCGAAAAGCTGATGTTCCGCATCAAGCTCAAGGCCGATCCGGCCTGGCTGGCGACGCATCGCGACCTGGCCAAGGCCGGCATGCCGGGCATCGGCTATGTGCGGATCGATGCCAGCCAGCCCTGGCCGGCCGAACTGCCGGGTAGCGGAAAGTAGGCTGCGATGAATGCGGCCGTCACGCCGCCCGCCGCCGGCTCTGCCGTCGTTCGCCTGAGCGCGGTCAGCCAGCGCTATGCCAGCGCGGTCGCCCTCGATAACGTCGATGTTGCGTTGCCGGCCGGTTGCATGGTCGGCCTGATCGGGCCGGACGGCGTCGGCAAGTCCTCGCTGCTCGCCCTGGTTTCCGGCGCCCGCCAGATCCAGGCGGGCAAGGTCGAGGTGCTGGGCGGCGACATCGGCGAGCGGCGTTTCCGCGCTTCGGTGCAGCCGCGCATCGCCTACATGCCGCAGGGCCTGGGCAAGAATCTCTACCCGACGCTGTCGGTCTTCGAGAATGTCGATTTCTTCGGTCGACTGTTCGGCCAGGGCAAAAAAGAACGCGCCACGCGCATTGCCGAACTACTCGAAAGCACCGGCCTGACGCCATTTCGTGAACGCCCGGCGGCCAAGCTGTCGGGCGGCATGAAGCAGAAGCTCGGCCTGTGTTGCGCGCTGATCCACGATCCCGACCTGCTCATCCTCGACGAGCCGACGACCGGCGTCGATCCCTTGTCGCGGCGCCAGTTCTGGGAGCTGATCGATTCCATCCGGGCGCGCCGGCCGGGCATGAGCGTGCTGGTCGCCACCGCCTACATGGAAGAAGCCCAGCGTTTCGACTGGCTGGTGGCGATGGATGCCGGCCGCGTGATCGGCGCCGGCACGCCGGCCGAACTGCTGGCGCAGACCGGGCAGACGACGCTCGATGGCGCCTTCATCCAGTTGCTGCCGGAAGCGCGCCGGCAGACCCACCACGAACTGGTCATCCCGCCGCGGCCGGCCGACGACGGCAGTTTTGCCATCGAGGCGGACGGGCTGTCGCAGCGTTTTGGCGATTTTACGGCGGTCGACCGGGTCAGCTTCAAGATCGCGCCGGGCGAGATTTTCGGCTTCCTCGGTTCGAACGGCTGCGGCAAGACGACGACCATGAAGATGTTGACCGGTCTGCTGCCGCCGACCGAGGGCGAGGCGAAACTGTTCGGACGCACGGTCGATGCGCGTGACCTGGAAACGCGCAAGCAGGTCGGCTACATGTCGCAGGGTTTTTCGCTCTACGGCGAGTTGACCGTGCGCGCCAATCTCGACCTGCACGCCCGTCTCTTCCATCTGCCCGACGCCCGGCGCGCCCCGCGCATTGCCGAGCTGATGCAGCGTTTCGGGCTGGATATCTACGCCGACCAGGCCGCTGCCGAACTGCCGCTCGGCATCCGCCAGCGCCTGTCGCTCGCCGTCGCCGTGGTGCATGAACCGAAGCTGCTGATCCTCGACGAGCCGACCTCCGGCGTCGATCCGATCGCGCGCGACGAGTTCTGGGAGCTGCTGGTCGAACTGTCCCGGCAACAGGGCGTCACCATCTTCATTTCGACGCATTTCATGAATGAGGCGGCGCGTTGCGACCGTATCTCGCTGATGCATGCCGGCAAGGTGCTGGCCAGCGACACGCCGGCGGCGCTGTGCGAGCAGCGCGGCAAGGCGACGCTGGAAGAGGCCTTCATCAGTTACCTGGAAGAAGCGAGCGCAGCGGTCAACCCGGAAAAACAGGCAAAAACGGCGGTCGACCGTCCGGCTCCGGCCGCCATCGCCAGCGCGCCAGCCAACGAGCCCGCGCCGCGTTCGGCCGCCGCAACGAGCTTCTTCAGCCTGCGCCGTCTGCTCGGCTATGCCTACCGCGAAGCGCTGGAGCTGCGCCGCGACCCGATCCGCCTGGCGTTCGCGCTGCTCGGCTCGGTCCTGCTGATGAGCGTGCTCGGCTTTGGCATCTCGCTCGACGTCGAGGGTCTGCGCTTCGCCGTGCTCGACCGCGACCAGTCGCCGGAGAGCCGCGCCTATATCCAGAACATTGCCGGCTCGCGCTATTTCATCGAGCAGCCGGCCATCCTCGACGATGCCGAACTCGATAGCCGCATGAAAAACGGTGAACTGGCGCTGGCGGTCGATATTCCCGTTCATTTCGGGCGCGACCTGCGACGCAGCCACTGGCCGGAAGTCGGCGTCTGGATCGACGGCGCCATGCCGTATCGCGGCGAAACGGTGCGCGGTTACGTGCAGGGCCTGCACCTCGATTACGTGCAGCAGGTCATCCGCGAGAAAACCGGCGTCAGCAGCGGCTATCCGGCCAATATCGTGGCGCGCTACCGCTACAACCAGGATTTCAAGAGCATCTTCGCGATGGTGCCGGCGGTGATCCCGATCCTGCTGATCTTCATCCCGGCCATCCTGATGGCGCTCGGCGTCGTGCGCGAGAAGGAACTCGGCTCGATCACCAATCTCTATGTGACGCCGGTGACGCGCCTCGAATTCCTGCTCGGCAAGCAGTTGCCCTACATCGTCGTCGCGCTGATCAGCTTCGTGCTGCTGATCATCCAGTCGCAGCTGATGTTCCATGTGCCGATCAAGGGCAGTCTGCTTGCCCTTGCCTGCGGCGCCTTCCTTTACGTCATCACGACCACCGGCTTCGGCCTGCTCATCTCGACCTTCACCAGCACGCAGATTGCCGCGCTGTTCGGCACCGCGATCCTGACCATCCTGCCCACCGTCAGCTTTTCCGGGCTGACCACGCCGGTGGCGGCGCTGCAGGGCGCCAGCTACTGGATCGGCCAGTTCTTCCCGGCCAGCTACTTCCTGATCATCAGTCGCGGTACCTTCACCAAGGCGCTCGGCTTTGCCGACCTGGTGCCGCAATTCATCGGCCTGGCCTGTTTCATTCCGGCGCTGACGCTGCTTTCGGTGGCGCTGCTCAGAAAGCAGGAGAAATAGCCATGCGCTGGGTCACCTGGAGCAACATCTACCGCCTCGGCTTGAAGGAGCTGAAAAGCCTGGGCGCCGACAAGGTGCTGCTGATTCTGATCGCCTGGGCCTTCTCCGGCGCCATCTACACGGCGGCGACCGGCGCTTCGCTGGAGTTGCGCAACGCGCCGGTGGCGGTGGTCGATGAAGACCAGTCGCCCTTGTCGCGGCGCATCGTCGATGCGTTTTACCCGCCTTATTTCAGTCCACCGTACCAGGCGACCCTGGCCGAACTCGACCAGGGCATGGATTCCGGGCGCTACAACTTCACGCTGATCATCCCGGCCAATTTCCAGCGCGACGTGCAGGCCGGCCGCAAGCCGGACGTGCAGCTCAATATCGACGCGACCATCATGAGCCAGGCCTTCATCGGCTCGACCTACATCAAGAGCATCGCGCTTGGCGAGGTCAACGAATACCTGACCGGCACCCGCAACAGCACGCAGACCCCGATCACGCTGAGCACCCGGGTGCGCTTCAACCCGAACCTGACCGGCGTCTGGTTCGGCGGCGTCATGGAAGTGATCAACAACGTCACCATGCTGACCATCATCCTGGTCGGCGCCGCCTTCATCCGCGAGCGCGAGCACGGCACCCTCGAACACCTGCTGGTGATGCCGCTGACGCCTTTCGAGATCATGCTCGCCAAGATCTGGGCGAACGGCCTCGCGGTGCTGCTCGGCGCCAGCTTCGGGCTGATCGTCATGGTACAGATGGTGCTCAAGGTGCCGATTGCCGGTTCGGTGCCGCTTTTCCTGGCGGCGGCGACCTGCTACCTGTTCGCCGCGGCCTCGATCGGCATCTTCCTCAGCACGCTGGCCCGCTCGATGCCGCAGTTCGGCCTGCTGATCATTCTCTGCATCATCCCGCTGCTGATGCTGTCCGGCGGTGTCACGCCGCGCGAGAGCATGCCGCAACTGGTGCAGGACATCATGCTGGCGGCGCCGACCACCTATTTCGTGCGTCTGGCGCAGGGCATTCTGTATCGCGGCGCCGGCTTCTCGGTCATCTGGCAGGATCTGCTGGCCATGACCGGCGTGGGCGCGGCCTTCTTCAACCTGGCGCTGTTCCGCTTCCGCAAATCGGTGACGCAGACGCAGGTATGAAAAAGGGAGGACAGCTTGCCTGTCCTCCCCATATCCTCGAACAAGTTGCGCTCAGGCCGGCGTGAGCGCGTTGGCCTTGACGAAGATGTCCCATTCCTCGGGATCAAGCTCAATGCTTTCCGGCTCCCCGGCAATGTCGACCGCTGCGAGGAAATAGCCCTCGGCATCGGTGTATTCCTTGACTGCACGAACCGTGACTTCGGGGAAACCGCTGCCGGATTTCCAGATACCTGTTGCGGGTTTGGCCATGTTGGGTACTCCAGGGTTGGGGATATGCAGACTGCCTGCAAAAAAATTGACTGAGTTTGAGCCGGGAAGTTCCGTTGTTGTGGGGAGGGAAGTTTTTTGTGTTGCGGTTTGCTGGAGGAGGGGACTGTGACCAGAGACGGCGGTCATGGCATTGGGGCTGGTATAAGGGGGGCGGTCGTAAAATGTGATAAGAGATTGGCGGGGTGTCGGCCTTGGCGGATCTTGGTTCTGCGGTCAGACTCGGGCGGCAAAGCCCCAGTTACCTGTCACTCCGCCGCGGATGGGAGTCAATGGTCACTTGCATCATCGACGCAGGACGGCACCCGGCCCAAAGTGAAGTCGGAACAGTTCTTTCCAGACCACAACAGGGACCTCATTGCTGACATACGCGGAACTCACATCAGCGTTTTGAAATAGCTGGGCAACCATACGATAAGCCATGGCACGCCCAGGAACGCACCACTCAAGCATTCCTGGGCCAAAACCCATCAAAAGAACTCAACCCCGCATCCAGGGCCCGCGACGGTCCAGCACCTTGCGTTGATCGGGTGTCAGCACCTCATACAAACCCTTCATGGCCTTGCTGACCTCGTCAAAGCTATGTTCACGTTCCTTGGCGAATTTGCTGGCCAGGTCCATACGCTCGGGCATCGTTTTGGCGGCACCGGGGTTCTCGTCATACATCTCGCCCATCCGTTTGGCCTGGGTTTCCACTGCAGCCGAAAATGCATTCCAAGGTTTTTCCTGATCCGGTTGCAGCTTCAGAGTTTTTTTGAGCCATTCCAGTTGATTGCCGGCCATTTCCTCGGGTGAGAAAGCGCCATGGCGCGGGCCACCCCAGCCATGCCCCATCATCATGCCCGGGCCGTGATTCGAGTAACCCGGGCCAAAATTGCCACCACCGCAACCGCCGGGGCCACCGGCCAACGCGACGGAGGCGGAGATCAGGGAAACACCGGTCACACCGGCAAGAATCAGATTGCGAATAGAGTTTTTCATGGAAGTCTCCTGCGATAAGTAATTGCCACATGGCAAGACGAAGTCTGAGCGCCAGATGTAAGCCAGTTATGTCCGGAAAGGGGGCTTTTGGTAAGCCACAGTGACAACACCGGATTTGACACACTGTGTTACCAAGTCCCCAGGACAGCCCGCCAGGCAATCCCGAAAATAGGCTCACACCAACTTTCGGGAGATTTCCATGCAAGCCTTTCGTTACACCAAGCCCCAGGTCGCCATTCACTGGCTGGCTGCTGCGCTGATCGCCTTCCTGCTCGTTACAGGCACGCTGGTGCTGGCTGATTTGCCAAATACCGCTGCCAAAATCGGCAACTTGCGCATTCACATGTTGCTTGGGGGACTGGCCGGGCTGCTCGTCATCAGCCGCATCATCATGCGCCGCCGCTTCCCGGCACCGCCTGCCCTTGCCGGCCACAAGCTGGCTCTGGCCGGACACATGGCCCTCAATCTGATCATTCTTCTGCTGGTATTCAGCGGCGTCATGCTCAGCCTGCAAAGCGGTACGTTTGATGCGGTCATCGGCAGCGGCGTTTTGCCGGAAGACTTTAAACAATTCACCCCTCGCAAGATTCATGGACTGGCTTCCCGTCTGGCCATGGGCCTGATTGCATTGCACATCCTTGCCGCGTTATGGCACCAGTTCATCGTCAAGGACGGGCTGCTGTCACGGATGCGTTTGGGTAGCCGATAAACCGCAATCTCCTTCAATAGCGGGCGCCTTGATGAAAAAGTTTTCTGTTGGTCGCAAACAGACCATTGCTCTGGTGGCGCTCGTTCTCATTGCCGGCATCGCCGTCATGATGCTGCGCGGCGGTGGCCCGGGTGCCGTTCAGGTCAGCACGGCCAGAGTCGTGCGCGGCGAACTGAAACCGACGCTGTTCGGGATCGGCGTCGTCGAAGCACGGCGTAACATTCTCGTCGGCCCGACAGTTGCCGGGCGGGTCGCCAAAGTTCATGTCGAACAAGGCGCCCAGGTCGAGGCCGGCACGCTGCTCGCCGAGATGGACCCGGTCGATCTGCACGAACGCCTGCGCGCCAGCCGCCAGTCCATGCTGCGTGCCAAATCCTCCATCGCTGCCAGTCAGGCGCAGGCGCAGGAAGCGGAGAGCCGCAAGGCGACGGCCGACGCCAGCGCTAGGCGGTATGCCGCGCTGCGCGAGCGCGGTTTTGTCAGCACCGAAGCCGAGCGCAGCAAGGGGCACGAAGCCCGTGCTGCGGACGCCGCATTGCAGGCCAGTCTGGCCAATATTGGCGTTTCCAACGCCGATGCCGCCCGCCTGAATGCGGAAGCCGCAGCCTTGGAAAAGCAGTTGGCCAATACCCGACTTATTGCACCGGTGGCCGGGCTGGTGATTTCTCGCGATGTTGAACCGGGCAGTACGGCGGTGGCCGGGCAAGCGGTGTTGCGTCTGGCCGAAAAAGACTCCCTCTGGCTGCGTGTGCGTATCGATCAAGGGCGCTCGGCCGGCCTGGCGCTTGGCCTGCCGGCCAATATCAAGCTGCGCAGCCGTCCGGGTGAGCGTTTCAGCGGCAAACTGGCGCGCATCGAGCAGTTGTCCGATGCAGTGACCGAGGAGCGTCTGGTCATGGTGGCTTTCGATCAGCCGCCCGTGGGCCTGACGCTCAACGAAATGGCCGAAGTCACGCTCACCTTGCCGGCACGCAGCAATGCCCTGACCCTGCCGCCGGCTGCCTTGGTCAGGCAGAACGGGCAAACCGGGGTATTTACGGTGGAAGATGGACGCGCCCGGTTTGTTACGGTCAACGTCGGAATTCACACCGAAAATGCGGTTGAAATCCTCGATGGGATTGCTGAGGGCGCGCAAGTGGTGACGCAAAAATCCAAGCCACTGCTTGAGGGCGACCGTTTGCGCGTCAGTAGTGATGCTGGAGCGCGCCCATGATCAATCTTGCTGGCCGCGACATTGGCCATCATCTCGGGCGTTTCGTGTTCACCGGCATCGGCCTCGGGCTGCTGATCGGCGTCACGTTGACCATGGCCGGCGTTTATCGCGGCATGGTGTCGGACGGCAAGGCGGTCATTGCCGCCTCGGGGGCAGACCTTTGGGTGGTGCAAAAAGATACCCTGGGTCCATGGGCTGAACCCTCGTCGATTCGCGATGACCTCTATCGTACCCTCGCCGTTTTACCCGGCGTTGCTGAAGCCGCCAACGTCGCTTACCTGACCATGCAGGTGCCGGTTAAAGGTCAGGACGTGCGCGTCATGTTGGCCGGTATCGAACCTGGCGCGCTGGGCGAACCGGCGCAAATCGTCAGCGGACGCCCCTTGCTCAACAGTCATTACGAAGCCGTGGCCGATCAGGCAACCGGCTTGAGCGTCGGCGATAACGTCAACATTCGCCGTCATGATTACCGCGTGGTGGGTCTCACGCGCAACGCCAAATCGTCCTCCGGCGACCCGATGCTGTTCATCCCGCTCAAGGATGCGCAGGAAGTCCAGTTTCTCAAGGATAACGACAGCCTGGTCGCCGAGCGCGCCCGCACCGCCGCCAACCCAGCGCTCAATCGCCCAGGCGTGCCCGGCCTGCTCGATGCCGTGCTGGCCAGCCAGGCCACCAGCCACAACGTCAATGCCGTGCTGATCCGCCTCGTTCCCGGCTACCCGGCCGATGAAGTCAAGGCTGAGATCGGCCGCTGGAAGCATCTCACCGCCTGGACGCGTGCCGATATGGAAGACATCCTCGTTGCCAAGCTGATTGCCACGTCGGCCAAGCAGATCGGCATGTTCCTCGTCATTCTCGCCATCGTCAGCGCCGCCATCGTCGCTTTCATCATCTACACCATGACTCTCAACAAGCAGCGCGAAATTGCCGTCCTCAAACTGATCGGCGCCCGCGACAGCAGCATTGCCATGATGATCCTGCAACAAGCCATCGCCCTCGGCTTGATCGGTTACACCGTAGGGCAGGTGTCCGCCACCTTATGGGCGCCGTTTTTCCCCAAGACCGTGCTGCTTGAATCGGGCGATGCCGTGCGTGGACTGATCGTCACGCTGGTGGTTTGCTCGTTGGCCAGTGTGCTGGCAATTCGCGCTGCCTTGCGTGTCGATCCTGCCGATGCGATTGGTGGTTGAGATGACGACAAACAACAACGACTCCGCTGCCATTCGCCTCAGCGGCCTGACCAAAACCTACGGCAGCGGCAGCACGGCGGTGCACGCCCTGCGTGGCGTCGATATGACTATCCAGCGTGGCGAAGTGGTTGGTCTGGTCGGCCCCAGCGGTTCCGGCAAGAGCACGCTGCTCAAGTGTCTGGGTGCGGTGATCGAACCGACCGACGGCCAGATTGAACTGGGCGGCGAAAGCATTTTCGACGGCAAGACCGGCGGCTGGCAGATCAAGGACCTGCGCGCCCTGCGCCGTGATCGCATTGGCTTTATCTTTCAGGCGCCTTACCTGATTCCCTTTCTCGATGTCACTGACAACGTGGCGCTGTTGCCCATGCTGGCCGGCGTGCCTAACAACGAAGCCCGGCTTCGGGCGCGTGAACTGATTGAGGCGCTCGATGTCGGCCACCGCGCCGACGTGCGAGTCAACATGCTCTCCGGCGGCGAACAGCAACGCGTCGCAATTGCCCGTTCGCTGGTCAATCAGCCGCCGGTTATCCTGGCCGATGAGCCAACCGCGCCGCTCGATTCAACCCGCGCCCTCGCCGTCATGCGCATCCTCAACCAGATGGCGCAACGCTACGGCGCGGCGATCATCGTTGTCACCCATGACGAAAAAATCATCCCGACCTTCAAGCGCATCTATCACATCCGCGATGGGCGCACCGAAGAAGAGGCCGGCGAAGGTCGTGAAATCCCCGAAGAAACCGGAATAAAGATCAGGTAGTCTATTTGCCATGAGTGCCAATCGAGAACATTTGCTGATCGTCGACGACGACAAGGAAATCCGCCATCTGCTGACCGACTATCTGGAACAGGCCGACTACCGCGTCACTGCGGTCGGCGATGGCAAGGCCATGCGCCGTGTGCTGGAGGCCAACCGCATTGATCTGGTCATTCTCGACCTGATGCTGCCGGGCGAAGACGGTTTGACGCTGTGCCGTGAATTGCGCAGCAAGACCAACCTGCCCGTCCTGATGCTGACCGCACGCGGCGATGAAGTGGATCGCATCATCGGCCTGGAAATGGGTGCCGACGACTACCTCGCCAAACCCTTCAACCCGCGCGAACTGCTCGCCCGGATCAAGAGCATCGTGCGCCGTGCCCAGGCACTGCCACCCAATATGGAAACCGACAAGGCGCACTCCCTGCGCTTCGCCGGCTGGACACTCGATGTGGTGACACGCAATGTCACCGCTGCGGATGGACTGGTGGTGCCGCTCTCGGGTGCGGAATATCGTCTGCTACGGGTCTTTCTCGATCACCCACAGCGCGTGCTGGCCCGCGAGCAGTTGCTGGAACTGGCCAATGGCCGCGAGGCCATTCTGTTCGATCGTAGCATCGATGTGCTGGTCGGCCGGCTGCGCAAGCGTCTGCGCGATGACAGCCGGGAACCGGTGCTGATCAAGACCGTGCGCGGCGAAGGCTATGTGCTGGCGGCATCGGTGGAGAGCGAGGCGTGAGATTGCTGCCGCGCTCCCTGTTCGGCCGTCTCATACTCCTGATGGCCGGCGGACTCATCCTGGCACAACTGATTGGCGCCGCCATGAACATGGCCGAGCGCCAGCGGATGATCGGCACGACGATCAATGCCGAGTTCGCCCAGCGTGTCGCGGCGGTGTATCGCGCCATCGATAGCCAGCCAGCCCTGGAGCACCCGCGACTTGCCCAATTGCTCAGTTCCCCGCGCCAGCAACTGAGCATTGAATCCAGCTCGCCAATCACGCCGGAAAATGATGG
Organism: Quatrionicoccus australiensis; assembly: GCF_020510525.1. Classification (NCBI taxonomy): domain Bacteria; kingdom Pseudomonadati; phylum Pseudomonadota; class Betaproteobacteria; order Rhodocyclales; family Azonexaceae; genus Quatrionicoccus; species Quatrionicoccus australiensis. The sequence goes on along the minus strand of NZ_CP075188.1, from coordinate 3,223,241 downwards.
TGTGGAAAACGAGTTCCTGCGCCGAGTCCGCGAGGCGCTGGGCTTGACGGTCACTTTGAAACCCGTGGTCACTCCCCGGCCAGGGGTATTCTCTTTCGATCTCTACCTGAAACTGAGCGCGGGTGACTGGCTGCGCATTCGCGGGCAAGCCCCCCAGGAAATCATCGACTTACCCCTGCATCACTTCATGACGCTTGGCCTGATGTTGCTCTTGATCTTCATCCTGGTCTGGCTTGCTGTTCGCATGACCGTACGACCTCTGACGGATCTGGCCAAGGCGGCGCGTGCCCTGGGCGATGATCTGAAGAGTCCACCGTTGCCAGAGAGCGGTCCGCTGGAAGTTCGCGCTGCGGCGCAGGCATTCAATTCCATGCAACAGCACATCCGGAGCAGCATCGAAGAAAGGGAGCGTTTTCTGGCCGCCGTTTCTCACGATCTGAAAACTCCGGTAACGCGCTTGCGTTTGCGCAGTGAAATGCTTGAAGACCCCAATCTTCGCGAGCGATTTGTCCACGACCTGGACGAAATGCAAGGCATGCTTGGCAGCGCACTCGATTTTCTTCACGGCAAAGCGGTCGATGAAGCCATCCAGCGCCTGGACCTGACCGCATTGCTGGAAAGCATGGTGGACGACTACGCCGACATCGGCGAGAGCATTCGCCTGCAAGCGCCGGAATCTTTGCGCCTGGAAGGTCGACCGCAGGCCTTGCGCCGCGCCATTGGCAACCTGATTGACAACGGATTGAAGTACGGAAGCGAGGTAAGTGTCGAGGCGGTTCAGGACGGCGGATACTTGCGGATCACTATCGACGACGCTGGTCCTGGACTGCCAGGGAGTGAACTGGAGCGGGTTTTCGAGCCTTTTTATCGACTGGAGTCGTCACGCAGTCGTGAAACGGGCGGTGTGGGATTGGGGCTGGCCATCGTCAGACAGATTGCCCGGGGTCACGGTGGGGATGTCGTTTTGGAAAATCGTTCAGGCGGAGGCTTGCGGGCAATATTCTCCTTGCCCCAGGGGAATACCAGTGGGTATCCAAAGCCATCTGGTGAGTGATCCTGCTAGATGTTGGGGCTAAACTTCCGAGGCCATGTCCTATTACGCCACAAAAATCATTGTTTCAGCCCTGATCATCGTTGCCATATCGGAAGTTGCGAAACGATCATCAGGTTTTGCCGCATTGTTAGCATCGTTACCGCTAACTTCGCTGCTTGCGTTCGTCTGGCTCTACGTCGAAGGAGCGAGACCGCTCGAAATTGCCGAACTATCCAGTCAAGTTTTCTGGTTGGTCATTCCATCGCTGTTGTTATTCCTACTTCTTCCGGTACTTCTGAAACATGGCATTGATTTCTGGTTAAGTCTTGGGCTGTCAGTTACTGCAACCACCGGTTGTTACCTGTTATTGCTACCGCTGCTCCGCCGAATAGGTGTTGGTCTGTAGAGAGTATGCCCGCAAAGGGTAGCCGACCATTGTTTGCTGGAGTCAGAACTTCTTCTCAAGTTTCTATTTAGAGTTCGTGATGACGTAAGTGATGACAACGATGTCGCTCTTTTGATTAGCTGTAGGCTTTTGGGGGTAGAGGGAAGGCAATCGTCGAAATCACTTTTTTTGTGGCAAGGCCTTACCCGACGCAGGCAAACAGTTACCGCTCTCAAATACAAATGGCCGGTCTGTCACCAGCGCCGGCCATTTGTATTTTGAAGACCACCGGCAGCTTTCACTGGTTGAATCTGCACAGTCAAGCTGCTATTCGGACGACGTCCCGGAACATTGCTGACCATCGGCTCCTAAAGCCGATTTCGCCTGGTCACAATCGTTTCCGCCGGGCTCGGGTAAACTCGGTTCTCACGCTATGCCCATCGGGCGGGAGGATGCCATCATGGCCAAGAAGACTCAGGTTGCTGTTGCCAATGACGCAGCGGACTATCGGGATGTGGTCGTTCGCATCAATCTGGATGGAAAGACCGACTGGTTGTTTACGATCAGTCTGGACAAGGAGTTCGATTTTCTCCTTGAGGATGCCGCGCCGCGCTCTTCGGCAACCGACGCTGAAAACTTCGTCGAGAACGACCGGGTGCCTGAGGATGTCCTCGCCGAACTCGAGCGTGTCCAGCCCGAAGTGATGGCGCTGCTGCAGCCTGGCATGTCAGCGTGACCGGCCAAGGTCGGCGTGTGCTCAGTGCATGCCGGCCATGGCTCGTGCCAGGGCGGCGCGGATTTCCTTTTCGCTGATCGGCTTGGCGATGTAGTCGTTCATGCCGGCGGCGAGGCATTGTTCGCGGTCGCCCTGCATGGCATGGGCGGTCATCGCGATGACCGGAATGGCCGGGTTGATGACCGTGCTTGAGGTGCGCAGGCGCTGGGTGGCGGTGAAGCCGTCCATGACCGGCATCTGGCAATCCATCAAGACCAGGTCGTAGTTGCTGCGTCCGAGGGCTTCGAGCGCCAGTTGGCCATTGCCGACGACTTCGACGAGATGGCCGAGGCGGGAGAGGATGCCTTCGGCGACTTTCTGGTTCACCAGGTTGTCTTCGACCAGCAGGATGCGTTGCGGCGGCAGGTCTTCATCGACAACAGCCGTCTCGCTGACTGCCTGGGCGCTGATTTCCAGCGGCAGTTCGAACCAGAAGCTCGAGCCTTTGCCCGGCTTGCTGTTGACGCCGATTTCGCCGTGCATCAGTTCGACCAGTTGCTTCGAAATCGAGAGGCCAAGCCCGGTGCCGCCAAAGCGGCGGGTTGTCGAGTTGTCGGCCTGCGAGAACGGGGTGAACAATTCGCCAATCTGCTCCCTGGAAATGCCGATGCCGGTATCGTGGACCGTAAAGCGCAGACGAATCCTGTCATTGCTGCGGCCGAGCGAAGCGACCCGCAGCCGGACCGAGCCGAAGCTGGTGAATTTGATCGCATTGCCGAGCAGGTTGGTCAGCACCTGGCGGATACGGCCGGCATCGCCGCGCAGCCGCCCGGGCAGGCCGGCTTGCGGCACGTAAATGAATTGCAGGCCTTTTTCCCTGGCCTTGATGCCGGGCAGCAGGCAGGTCTGGGCCAGCATTTCCTCGAGATTGAAATCGATGTGCTCGATGTCGAGCTTGCCGGCTTCGATTTTCGAGAAATCGAGAATGTCGTTGATGATGGTCAGCAGCGAACCGGCGCTGTTGCGGACGATCTGGGCATATTCCTTCTGTTCGGGATCGAGCGCGGTGTCGAGCAGCAGGTCGGTCATGCCGATCACGCCGTTCATCGGCGTGCGGATTTCGTGACTCATGTTGGCAAGAAACTCGCTCTTGGCCCGGCTTGCCGCTTCGGCCCGCTCGGATGCCTCCTTGCGGGCAGCCAGAGTGCGGTCATTGGCAATCGCCAGCGCGAAGAGCTGGCCGATCTGGCGCAGCGTATCCAGGCGTACTGCCGAGTGTGGCGGGTTGGGTAGGGTGTAGAGGAACAGGACGCCGAGGCATTCCTGGGCCAGCTGCAGAGGTACGATGTAATGGCCGTGGTTGCCGGCTGGCGGCCAGCTGTTTTCGTGTGCCGGGTCGCTCTGGTTGCCATCTGAGATGATGATCTCGCCCGATTCGGCAGCCCGTCCGCACAGGCAGTGCCCCAGCGGTACGTGTTGTTCGCCGGCAAGAAATTCGGGCGAGAAGGTGCCAAGCGAGGTGCATAGGCTGAGTTGCTCCGCATCCTGCTGGCGCAGGAAGACGCCGCCCTTTTTTTCGACGCTCAGGCCGCGCATCGCAAAAATGGCAGCGAGCGATTCGTTGAAGCGCTCGTGCAGCGGGCGCGCCGTGTCCTGCAGGATGCTGGCGATGGCAAATTTGGTTTCGGCACCTTCGCGAGCGTCGTGCTCGTCTTCTTCATGCCGTTTCTTTTCCGTGATGTCCGACGCCGCGCCGCGGTAGCCGGCGAAGTTGCCGTGCCGGTCAAAGACCGGAACACCGCTCAGGCTGAGCCAGCACAGGGCACCATCCGCGCGTTGCATGCGGTACTCGAACTGGTGGAAGGGCCGATGGGCTTCAAGTTCGGCAATGTGGCGATCCATTTCGGCCAGATCGCGCGGGTCGACCGATGCGAGGATGTCCCGGCGCGTCTTGCCCAGTATCTTGCCGGTATCGATGCCGAGTATGGCCTTGGCGCTGTCCGAAAAGAATGAGAAGCGCAGTTCCGCATCCATTTCCCAGAACCACCAGCCGGCGCTGGTCGAGAAAATATCGTGAAAGCGTTGTTCATCGGCGGCCAGCGACGCATGCGCTTCGAGCAGGCGGTTTTCGACGCGCTGCAGGCGTCGCGACAGGGCAAGAAAGAGCAGGGCGGCGAGCAGGCTGGAACCAATTACCAGCAACAGCAACTGTTGGCGGCTGGCTTGCCGGCTGCTGCTGACGTCGCGCAGGATGGCGATGGAAACCACCGGTTGCTGGTTGTAATCTTCCAGGGTCAGGATGCGGCTCAGCCAGATTTTGTCGGCATCCCTGATCTCGACAACGCCCGGGTCGTGACCGGCGACGGCCTGCTCCCACGGTGCGATCAGGCCGGCCGGGATCTTGTCCAGGCTCTGGTTGAGCACGGCGAACTCAGGGTAGGCATTCCACTCGCCGCTGAAGCCCAGGGCATGCTTGCCGGTCTGGAAGGCTTTTTCACTGGTCTGTGCCTTGTGCACGGCGGTCATGACTTCAAGCTTGAGCAGCTTGTGAATCATGTTGGCGAACCAGTCCACCTCGGTGCCCATTTCGATGTAGCCGATCAGTTCGCCGTCGACATGCCAGGGTTTGACGTGGCGCAGCGTGTAGGTGGCGGTCATGCCGAGTTCGAGGCCGCTGGCCGGCTGGTCGTTGCTTGATGCCTCGCGGAAGGTCTTGCGCTTGACCAGGTCGCCGGCCACTGCCGGTTCGTGCACGCGCAACAGGATGTGGCCATCCGGCGCAATGAAATACCAGTGGCTGATGCCGAATTCCTGGCGCAACTGCTGCAGCTTGTCCTGTGTTGCGGCGAGCAGGGCAGCGCGGTCGCCACGCTGCATGGCGGCAATCAGGGTCTTGTCGCGTGCCGCCTCGTCGGTAAACCAGGCCAGTTGCCGTGTGCTGTCGACCTGCATGTTTTCCCATGCGGTGCGTACGAGCTGGGCACTGGCTTCGGTCGCCTGCATTTCCTGCCGCTGCAGGTGCCTGCTGAAAAGTTGCGCGAACACGACGACCAATACCAGCAGCACGAGACCGACCGGAAGCAGTATCTGGCGCTGGAAGCGAAAGGCGGAAACAGTTTCAGGGGCGCCCATGTCGATGGCTTTGGTACGAGAACAGCCGAAAGCCGGTCATTGCCAGGGCAAGACCGGCGCGAGGGGATGGCGACTTGCTGCGCGACGGAGTGGCCTAGCGGTACACCAGTACCGGGATCTTGGAATGGGTCAGGACCTTGTTGGTTTCGCTGCCCAGCAAAAAGCCGCTGATGCCGCGTCGACCGTGCGACGCCATGAAGATCAGATCGCAGCCGGCGGTTTCGGCGGCCGAGATGATCGCTTCGTAGGGAATGTCGCTGGTGGCGGAAACCGTGCTGCATTCGACGCCGGCATCGGCGCACAGCTTCTGGACTTCGCCGAGATATTCGGCAGCCTGCTGTTCGGCCAGTTCGGCGAATTTTTCCGGCGTGGTCGGGTCGATCAGGGCGCCTTCGCCGAAGTAGGCGATCGGGTATTCCGGCTTGGCGAAGAAGATGGTGACGCGGGCGCCGGTTTCGCCGGCAAAGGACACGGCTCGGGCGGCCGTGGCGCGGGAAAGTTCGGAACCATCAGTGGGAACGAGAATGTGCTTGAACATGGGTCTATCTCCTGAAACGTAGTGCCAGCGTTGCATTCAGCCTGGTTGAGGTTCATGCTACGCCAAGTCAGGAGGAAATAAAACATGCGACTCGGTTTCTTGGGTGCCGCCGGTGAAGTGACCGGTTCCTGCTATCTCCTGGAGGCGGGAGATACGCGTTTTCTCGTCGATTGCGGCATGTTCCAGGGCGGTCCGGAGGCGCGCAGCAAGAACCTGCGGGCCCTGAACTTCGGCTTTGATGTGCGCGACATCGATTTCGTGCTTCTCACGCATGCCCACATCGATCATTCCGGCCTGCTGCCGCGCCTGGCCATGCTCGGTTTCAAGGGGCCGATCTACACGACACCGGCCAGTATCGATCTGCTCGAAGTGCTCTTGCCGGACAGCGCCCATATCCAGGAAAAGGAAGCCGAGTGGCAACTGCGCCATCGGCACCGGCGCGGTGCGACCGAGCGCGGCATTCCGGCGCCGCTCTATTCGGTGATGCAGGCGCAGGCCGTGCTCGAGCAATTGAAACCGGTCAACTATGGCGAAAGCTTCAATCCGGCAGAAAACGTTTCGGTCCGCTTTCGCGATGCCGGCCACATTCTCGGTTCGGCATTGCTTGAGGTTACGGTCAGTGGTGAAGGCCGGCCACGCCGCCTGGTTTTCTCCGGCGATCTTGGCATGCCCGACCGGCCGGTGTTGTGCGATCCGGAACAGCCGCTGGTTGCCGATGTCCTGCTCGTCGAGTCGACCTACGGCAATCGTTCGCATCGTTCGCTGCAGGAAACCGAAGATGAAATTGTCGAGGCCTTCGAGCGCACCCGTGCCGCGCACGGCAACCTGATCATTCCCGCCTTTGCCGTCGGGCGCACGCAGGAGCTGCTCTACATGTTGGCTGACCTGATCCGCCGCAAGCGCCTGGCGCCGCTCAAGGTCTATGTCGATTCGCCGATGGCGAGCAAGGCGACGCAGATCACCATGGCGCATCAGGATCTGCTTGATCCGGAAACGCGCGAACTGATTGCCTGGCAGGAAGGGCATCCGAACAAGATGCGCATCCAGTTCGTCGGCGATGTCGAGGCGTCGAAGGCGCTCAACGACGTCCGCCAGGGGGCGGTGATCGTTTCAGCGAGCGGCATGTGCGAAGCCGGACGAATCAAGTATCACCTGCGTGAAAACCTGCCGCGCAGCGAATGCAGCATCCTTATCACCGGCTTCCAGGCCGCTGGCACGCTGGGTCGGCGCCTGGTCGACGGGGCTCGCCTGGTCCATATCTTCGGTCAGCCGGTGCCGGTGCGGGCGCGCATCTACACCGTCGGCGGCTTGTCGGCGCATGCCGATCAGGGTGCCTTGCTGGGCTGGCTGGGCGGCTTTCGCGCGCCGCCGGGCAAGACCTTCGTCGTGCATGGCGAAGCCGGAGCCAGCACCGCCCTGGCGGCCGCCATCGAAGAAAAACTGGGCTGGCCGGAGGTGCATCTGCCACAGCCCGGCGAGTTCGTCGTAATATGATGACTCTCTAGTCATTAAGCATTCAGGAAGAGGTAAGCACCATGTCCGGTAATTCGTCCTCATGTCACAACAGTGTCGATATCAGCAGCCTGAGTCCCCTCGAGTCGGTCGGCAAGGCGGTCAGCAACGCTTTCGATCCCTATGGCGTCACGACTTCCCTGCTCAACGCCCAGATGGCCTGGATGATGCATCCGCAGGAGCTGACGCGGGCGGTCAACGCCTTGTCCGGCGATCTTTTCGCGTTGCAGGCGCACGTTACGCGGCGCGCCATGGGCCAGTCTTCGACCGACGTGGTTACGCCGCACGGCGATGATGCCCGTTTTGCCAATCCGTTGTGGACCGAGTCGGCCTCCTGGGACATTATCAAGGAGTGGTACCTGGCGTTCACCCACCGGTTGCAGGACATGTATTTCGAGACGCCGGGCATGTCCGACAAGGAGCGGCGCCGTGCTGCGTTCTGGTTGCGCGAATGGCTGAACATGGTGGCGCCGACCAATTTCTTCTGGCTGAATCCGGTGGCGATGCAGCGTTGCGTCGAAACCAATGGCGAAAGCCTGAAGCTGGGCTGGGAGAATTTCCAGCGCGATGCCAAGGCCAAGAACATCCAGATGGTCGAGCCCGATGCCTTCACGGTCGGCAAGGATCTGGCGACGACGCCGGGCAAGGTGGTTTTCCGCAACCGCCTGGTCGAACTGATCCACTACGCGCCGACCACCGACAAGGTGCGGGCGATGCCCATCGTCATCACGACGCCGTGGATCAACAAGTTCTACATCCTCGACCTGAACCCCAAGAAGAGTCTGGTCAAATATCTGACCGATCAGGGCTTCTCGGTGTTCATCACGAGCTGGAAGAATCCCGGCCCCGAACTGGCCGATGTCCGTCTCGATGATTACCTGCTCGAAGGCGTCAATGAAGCGGTGCGCGTTGCCTGCGAATTCTGCAAGGTGCCGCAGGTGCATCTGGTCGGTTACTGCATCGGCGGTACGCTGGTGTCGACCTACATGGCCTGGGCCAACAAGCGTTTTGGTGCCGACAAGGTGCCGGTTGCGCACTGGACGCTGTTTACGACGCTGACCGATTTCTCGCATCCGGGTGACATCGATGTCTTCATCGATGAGGCCTGCATCGGGGCACTCGAAGAGTCGATGGCGAAAAAGGGTTATCTCGACGGTAACGAGATGGCGACCTCCTTCCGCCTGCTGCGTTCGAACAGCCTGATCTGGTCCTACTGGGTGAACAGCTACCTGCTTGGCGAGAAGCTGCCGCCGTTCGACGTATTGTTCTGGAACGTCGATTCGACGCGCATGCCGCAGGCCATGCATTCCTATTACCTGCACGAGATGTATCTCGAAAACAACCTTATCAAGCGCGACAAGTTGACCATCGCCGGTGAAAGCATCGATCTCGACCGCATCGTCCAGCCGCTCTACGCGGTGACCGCGGAGGACGACCACATCGCACCGTGGAAGCAGTGCTACCGCATTCGCAAGTACGTCAACGTCAAGGCGCCGGTGCGCTTTGTGTTGTCGACTTCCGGCCACATTCTCGGCATCGTCAATCCGCCGGCCAATCCGCCGAAGCGCGCCTACTGGATCGCCGAGCCGGAACGCAACGAGCACTGGGAACACTGGCAGGAACGTGCCGAGAAGCGGCCAGGCACCTGGTGGGAAGACTGGACGCAGTGGCTGGGCGAGCGTACCGGCAATCTGGTCGACGCCTATCCGGTCGTCAACCGCAAGTTCCCGGCGCTGGCCGACGCACCCGGTACCTACGTGCTGGAGAAATAGCACCATCCCCCTGCAGCAGTGTGGGCTATCCACCAGCGGCCTGAATTGATACAGTAGCCGCTGGCTGGAAACCCCCATGGTGCCTGCAATGACGAATTTTCCGACGACAATCGAGCAAGGGCCGCAGGCGGGTGACGACCTGTTGCGCATCGTCCGCATCAATGAAGAGATCAAGCGGGTCGTCGGGGTTTCCTTCAAGATCAACATCATGGCGCTCAACGCCATTTTCCTTGCCAAGCGGGCGGGGACTTCAGCGCGCGGTTTTGGCGTGCTTTCCAATGAGTTCCGGGTTTTCTCGCAGGATCTGCGAACCTGCATGGATACGCTGACCAAACTGGTCTACGCCTGCGTCAACGAGGTGTCGGTGATGCTGCAGGATATGCGCTTCACACGCCTGTTGATTGATGCCGGCAAATTGGCGCCACAGGATGCGTTGACCGCCATCCTGGCCCGCCGGCAAGGCAAGAGCGAGAAGCACGAGGCGCAACTGGCCAGTCTGCGCCGGCAGCTCAAGCTGGCCATGGAAGATGCTTTCCGCATGGTCGAGCTGGGCGGTGTACTCGCCAAATCGGCCAAAATCGAAGCCGCCTACGGGCAGGGGTTTGCCGTGCCCCTGGCACAGGTGTCGGGCGAGTTCGACAACATCGTCGAGGAAATCCATCTCTCGCTCGAAGCTCTGCGCCGCTCGGCGTTTTTTACCGGCAACTGAAGCGGGAGGGGGAGAAAACAATGAAAACGACAAAAACCATTTTTCAGGACGGCAATCACAAGTGGGTGGCGATCGTGCGCGATCCGGCCAAGCCGGACTACATCGTCGATACCAACGAATATCTGGTGACCAACGGCGGGCGCGGCCTGCTGGTTGATCCGGGCGGGGCCGAGATTTTCCCGGCGGTCTTTTCGGCGCTTTCCGCCGAGTTCGATCCGACGGCGCTGGCCGGCATCTTCGCTTCGCACCAGGATCCGGATATCTGCTCGTCGCTGGCGCTCTGGCTGGAATTCAATCCGGGCATGCGCTGCCATATCAGCTGGCTGTGGAGCAGTTTCATCCCGCACTTCGGCGGTACTGCCGACACGTTTGTCTCGATTCCCGACCAGGGTTCCGAAATCTCGCTCGAAGGCCTGATCCTGCAGGCGGTGCCGGCGCATTACCTGCATTCCTCCGGCAACTTCAATCTCTACGACAAGATCGCCAAGGTGATGTTTTCCGGCGATGTCGGCGCGGCGCTGCTGCCGGCGGGCGAGACTGGTCTGTTCGTCGAGGATTTCGACCGTCACATCCGGCATGCCGAAGGTTTTCACCGGCGCTGGATGGGCTCGAACGAAGCCAAGCGGCGCTGGTGCGAACGGGTGTCGCAGATGGACATCGACATGCTCTGTCCGCAGCACGGCGCGATCTATCAGGGGGCGGATGTCGCGCGCTTCATCAACTGGTTTGACGAGTTGCAGGTCGGTATCGTCAGCGCCTGATTTTCGCGGATTTGATCGCAGTCAAAGATCTGCGGGAAGCCAGTTCGGACAATGGGCTTCCCCAACGCAGCGAGCCCGCCATGACCACTATCCGCAGCCTGATGACCGACGATCACCGCCATTGCGACGATCTTTTCGCCGTTGCCGAAGAGGCGATGGCCGATCACAAGACGAGCACGGCCGCCGCGGCCTTTGCCTGCTTCCGGCAGGCGATGCTGGCGCATTTCGATGCCGAGGAAAAGACGCTGTTCCCGACTTTCGAGGCGAAGACCGGCATGAGCATGGGGCCGACCCAGGTCATGCGCCTCGAGCACGCCCAGATGCGTACCCTGCTTGACGAGGCGAGCGCAGCCCTGGCGGCCGGCAATGCCGACGACTATCTCGGCGTGGCCGAAACCCTGGTCATCATGATGCAGCAGCACAACATGAAGGAAGAGAACATCCTCTACCCGATGTGCGACCAGCATTTGCCGGGCGAGCTGCCGGCCGTGCTCGAACGCCTGAACAGCGACCTTGCCCTGGCATGAGTGAGGCCCCGCTGCACGCCAAAACGCCACATGTCGTCGACGCCCGCTTCATGGAGCCGCCGGAGCCATTCGTGCACACCATGGAAATGCTCGATACCTTGCAGCCGGGCGAAAAGATGCTGCTCCTGCTCTACCGCGAGCCGCATCCGCTCTACCAGGTCCTGACCCGGAACGGGCATGCCTACCGCACCGAACTGTTGCCCGACGGTACTTTCGAAATCCTGATTTCACGCTGAACGGCCGAAACGAGCGGCTTTTTTCCATGCAGGCATTGCTCTCCTTCGAAAACGCGCCGCCCTTTGCCGCGCCGCTGCGCTTCTTCATCACCGCACCGCTGTTCGCCCTGCTTGCCGGCTTGCTGCTGCTGATCGACGGGGCCGACCTGTTTGCCTCGCGCTGGTTGCCGGCGACACTGGCGGCGACGCACCTGATCACCATCGGCTTCATGCTGCAGGTGATGTTGGGCGCGCTGATCCAGATCCTGCCGGTGGTTGCCGGCGCCAACCTGGCGCAGCCGCTGCACGTGGCTGCCATCGTTCATCCCGGTCTGAGCGGCGGCACCCTGTTGCTGGCGGCCGGGTTTTATTTCGGACAACCGCTGCTGCTCGAAATCGGCGCCGGGCTGCTCGGCATCAGCGTACTCGTCTTCCTGCTTGCCGCCGGGCGCGCCCTGTTCGGCGTGCCGTCGACCAGCCCGACCATACGCGGTCTGAAATTGGCACTTTTTGGCCTGTTGACCGTAGTCGCCCTCGGTATCGTGCTGGCGCTGGCCATGGCGCGCGGCTGGGCCTTGCCCCTGCCGGAACTGACCGATCTGCATGCCGGCTGGGGCCTGGCCGGCTGGGCCGGTGTCTTGCTGGCCGCCGTGGCCTATGTCGTGGTGCCGATGTTCCAGCTGACGCCGGGTTATCCGGCGCGGCCGGGCTGGTTGTTCCCGTTGCTGATCATTGTCCTGCTGCTGTTATGGAGTCTGGCCGTGGGGCTCGCGCTGCCCTGGCTGGTCCGCCTGGCGCAGGTCGCGCTGGCGCTGGCCGGGCTGGCCTTTGCCGGCCTGACCCTGCGTTTGCAAGGACAGCGGCGGCGGGCGCGCGCCGATGCAACGTATCGTTACTGGCAACTCGGTCTGGTCGCGAGCATTTTTGCCCTTTGCATGCTGTTGACCGCTGCGCTCGCGCCCAAACTTGCCGAGTTGCCCGGCTGGACCCTGTTTTTCGGGATTCTGCTGCTCGCCGGCGGCTTTCTGCCTTTCATCATCGGCATGCTCTACAAGATCGTGCCTTTTCTCGCCTGGTTGCATTTGCAGAACCAGGGGCAGGGCAAGCTGCCGGCGCCCAACATGAACCGCATCCTGCCCGACCTCGCCATGCAGCGCCAAATGCAGGCCTGGTTGCTGGCTGTCGTATTGTTGCTCGCTGCGGTCGTCCTTCCCGAGTGGCTGGCCCGGCCAGCCGGGCTGGCGCTGATGCTGGCCAGCGGCGGGCTGGCTTTCAATCTGCTGGCGGCGCTGCAGCGTTACCGGCAGCATGGCGCCGTGATCCGCGAGAAACTGGCGGCATGAGTTATCTCGCGGTCAAATACCTGCATGTCGGCTGTGTCGTGCTGAGCGGCCTCGGCTTTGCCTTGCGCGGCTTCTGGATGCTGCGTTCCTCGCCGCTGTTGCAGGCGCGTCTGACCCGGCGCCTGCCGCATCTGCTCGACAGTCTCTTGCTTGGCAGCGCCCTCTGGCTGGCCTGGACTAGCGGCCAGTATCCGCTGGCGCAGGACTGGCTGAGCGCCAAACTGGGCGGCCTGCTCGTCTATATCGTCTGCGGCGCGCTGGCGCTCAAGCGCTGCAGGCACAGAAACGGGCGCATCCTGTTCCTTTTCCTGGCGGTACTCGCCTATGCCTACATTGTCAGCGTCGCCCTGACCCGGCAAGTCCTGCCCTGGCTGTAGCCGGGGGCGTTCCGGACAATTATTTCGGCGCTTGCCTGGCTGGCGCGCGCAATGACTCGTTTTTCTTCTGAACCCAGTTTAGTATGCGCAAAGTAATATGTTGCGTTAATTGGGGGAGAGAGAAAAAATGACTATTGCCAAACGCCTGGCCATATTGATTCTGGTGGCTGTTGCCGGGCTGATCGTGGTTGGTTTGTTCGGTCTGCGCCAGATGGGCTCGATCAATGACAATCTGGCTTATGCCCATGAGAATTCGATTCCGAGCATACGCAAGGTGGCCAGCATGGACAGCAGCTTCCTGCGCTTGCGGGTTGCCGTGCTCGGCTTTCTGGTCAGCAGTGAAGAACAGCGCCCGACCTACGAAAAGCGGATTGAAGCCGCCAAGCAGGAGATTGATCAGCATATTCGCGACTATGAAAAGCTGCTCAGCGACGACAAGGACAAGCAGTACCTCGACACGACCCGTGCTTTGGTAAAGGATTACATTCCGCTGCTTGACGTCGCTCTGGCGGCGACCAAGGCTGGCCAGCCCGACAAGGCCAAGGCCGGCATGGGGCCGGCCGGTGAAATCTCGAAGAAGATCAGCGAGAACATCGAGGCGCATGCCAAGTACAACGAAGATCTGGCCGAAATTGAAGTGCAGAAGGCGACCGATGCCTATTCGAGCGGCAAGATCGTTTCAACGCTGGTCATCCTGCTTGCCATGGCGCTGACCGGGACGATGGGCTTCCTGCTCTACAGCCATGTCACCTCGTCGTTGGGCGGCATGGCCGACATCTTTACGCGTATCGAAAGCTCGCTCGACTTTACCGGCCGTCTGCCGGTCAAGGGTGAAGACGAAGTGGCCAAGGCGGCCGGCGCCTTCAACCGCCTGCTCGATCGCCTGCAGGGCAGCCTGAAGGAAATCTCCCGGCATACGACAGCAGTGAATTCGGCGGCCAACCGGGTGGCAACCTCTTCGACCCAGATGTCGATTGCCTCGTCGCAGCAGAGCGAAGCGGCTTCCAGCATGGCGGCAACGGTCGAGGAAATGACGGTCAGCATCAACCACGTTGCCGACCGCGCCCGTGAAGCCAATGAATTGTCGCTGTCGTCCGGCGAGCAGGCGCAACGCGGTGAGGCGATCATCGGTCAGACCGTCAGCGGCATCAACGGCATTGCCGAAACCGTGCGCAGCGCCGCCGATCAGATTGCCTGCCTCGAACAGCAGAGCGAGCGCATCAGCCATGTTGTGGCGGTGATCAAGGAAGTGGCCGACCAGACCAACCTGCTGGCGCTCAATGCCGCGATTGAAGCGGCGCGGGCCGGCGAGCAGGGGCGCGGTTTTGCGGTGGTTGCCGACGAAGTGCGCAAGCTGGCCGAGCGGACGACGCAATCGACCCAGGAAATCGGCAAGACCATTGCCGAAATGCAGACCAGTGCCCAGTCTGCCGTGCAGGGTATCCGCCAGGTGGTGGACAAGGTCGAAGCCGGCGTCAGCAGTGCCGAGCAGGCCAATGTGGCGATCCAGGCAATCGGCAGCAGTTCGCGCCAGGCGGTCGACATGGTCGGCGACATCAGCGATGCGATCCGCGAGCAGAGCATGGCGAGCACCAGCATCGCGCAGCAGGTCGAACATATTGCCCAGATGTCGGAAGAAAACAGCTCGGCATCGAGTGCGACCTCCGACACCGCCGGCGAACTCGCTGGTCTGGCCGAGGAAATGCATCGGGTCGTGGCCCAGTATCGGGTCTGAGCGCGTGCCGAACACCCGGTCGGGGGGCCGGATGTTCCCTGATAGCGCCCGCTTCTGATGGAGCGGGCGTTTTTTTGCCCGAATTACTCGCTGTAGAAGCCGACGCCGATCAGGCTGCCGTTTTCGCGGCGGATGAAAGTGCGCTTTTTCTCGACCGCATTGGTCACCGGGTTGCGCCAGACGTAATCGACCGTGCCTTCGCCCTTGCTCCGGGCCAGGTCGATCATTTCGCGGATCAGCGGATGTCCTTCGACATCGTGCAGGTCGCTGGCATCGGTGCCGACCCATTTCGGGTTCATGCCGTGCGCCTCGAACTTGCCGCTCTCCAGATTGACGGCGAAGACATAGAGATCGTCGCGTACGAAGCTGCCGCGTGTGTCGTTGAACTTGCCGGCAGCGCTGCGGATGCCTGACTTGCGCACCTCGGCGCTGGCCGCGTCGAGCAGTTTGCGGGCATCGTCGGCGGTCGACCGCGGCGCGTAGTAGCCGACGCCGAGGATGTAGTCGCCCTCGCGATGCAGCCAGGCGACCTTGGGTTCGACATGGTTGCTCTTGCGGTTGAGCCAGACGTAGCGGATGCGCGCTTCCGGCTGCTTGTCGGTGACCGCGATCATCTGGCGGAAAATCGGGCTGCCGGCGGCGTCGACCGTATCGAGCACCTTGAGGCCGATCAGGCTGTCCGGGGCGGCGCCGTTGGCAACGTAGGTGCCCTGGCGGTCGATCACATAGACATAGAGGTCCTTGCGCACGAACGGCCCCTTGCGTTCGTTGAAGGCCGGCCAGGCCTTGTCCGGGCCGTTCGCCTGCAGGTGTTTGACCGCCTGGTCGAAGAGGGCGCGGGCCTCGCGCGGCGTCGCGTGTTCGCCGGCCGTGGCCAGGGTGCTGGCAGCGAGCAGGACGATGCCGGCCAGGCCGAGGGTGGGTTTCTTGTGCATTGCTAGGTCTCCGTAACGTTGGTTTGGGTATTTCAGGCGCCGATGCCCTGGCGAATATCGACCAGGCCGTGCCGGGCGGCCAGGTGAAGCAGCTTGAAGTCGCTGTCGGTATCGAGCTTCTGCCGGATCAGCGAAAGATAGTTGAGCACCGTCTTCGGGCTCAAATGCATCGAACTGGCGATCACGCTGGCCGGCTCGCCGTGCGCGAGCAGGCGCAGGACCTCGAATTCGCGCGGCGTCAGCTGCTTGAGCGGGGCGTCGCCGTCGATCGCCTCGCGCGCCAGGATCTCGGCAATTTCGGGCGAAAAGACGCGTTTACCGGTGGCGACGCGGCGGATGCCGGCGATCACGTCCTCCGGTTCGCAATATTTGGTCAGATAGCCGTGCGCGCCGCTTTTCAGCGCCTGCGTGACGTGCCCGGCGCTGTCGTGCATCGACAGCACGAGTATGCGCAGGGCCGGCAGGCGGGCCAGCATGCCGCGGATCGCCTCGATGCCGCTGCTGCCTTTCAGGCTCAGGTCGACCAGCGCGACATCGGGCCGGCAGCGCAGCGCCAGCGCGTTCGCCTCGTCGGCGCTGGCGGCCTCGCCGACCACCTGCAGGCCGGGTTCGGCGTCGAGCAGCCGGCGATAGCCGGTGCGGACCACGGCGTGGTCGTCGATCAGGGCGATGCGTATCATGTTTGTCTCCTTGTTGTTCTACGGTGTCCTACCCCGGTACTGCCAGCGGCAGGACTGCGCAGAGGCGCAATCCGCCAGTTTTCTCATTGCTCGCCAGCCAGCGTCCGCCCACCATCTCGAGCCGTTCGGCCATGCCGAGCAGGCCGCCGCGACCGGGACGGACGCTGTCCGGCAGGCCGCAACCGTCATCGACGATTTCGGCCCGGATTTCGCCGTCGACCGCCACCAGTCCGACCGCACAGAAGCGCGCGCCGCTGTGCCGGACGACGTTGGTCAACGCCTCCTGCACCACCCGGTAGAGCGCCAGCGCCGCCTCGTCGGAGAGCGCCGGCAGCTCGCCCGGCAGGTGCAGGTGAAAATGGATGCCGGTGCTGCGCGCCTGCCAGGCGTCCACCAGTTCACGCAAGGCACCGCCCAGACCGCCGGCATCCAGCCCGTGCGGGCGCAGCGACTTGAGCATCTGGCGCAACTGGCTGCCACCCTGACGCAGGTCGCGGCGCAACTCGCCGGCACAGGCGGCAACCTTGAGCGGTGAGAGTTGCCCTGCATGGCGTTCAAGATGCGCCGCTGTCACGTTCAAGGCGGTCAGCGTCTGCCCCATCTCGTCATGCAAATCCCTTGCCAAAGTCCGGCGCTCCTCTTCCTGGACGCGAATCAACTGGTGCGCCAGGTCGCGCCGGGCAGCGCGCGATGCCTTGAGCGCGGCAGCCAGCGCCTCGATGGCACCGGCGACGCGGCGGAATTCGTGGAGCCGGAAGGCGGGCAGGGCGGGATCGGCATCGCCGTCGGCCAGCCGTTTCAGTCCGGCCTCCAGTTCGCGTACCGGACTCAGCGCCCGGTGTGCCGACCACCAGGCCAGCAGCAGGGTTGCTCCAGAAAAGAGCAGCAGGGTGATCAATAGTCGAACACTGTCACCCAGGCGCTCGTCGATTTCCGAGGCCGGGTTGGGCGCGATATGCAGCGTGCGCGTGCCGAGCACGACGTGCTCGACTGCGGCCGATGCCGTCGGCGCAAGTAGCCCGGCCAGGCCACCGTGCTCGGGGGCGGGCAGGGCGGCCGCGTCGAAGGCGATATTGAGGTGGCGCAAGGCGGCGTCGGCGGCAAGCGCACGTAGCTGCGCTTCGGCCGCGGCGGCGGGCAGGGCCGGGTCGAGCGCGGCGACGGCGCCGAGCAGATGGGCGAGGCGGGCCGAGGCCGCGGTTTCGGTGGAGATGTCGCTGCGCAGGGAATACAGGTTGATCGCCAGGGCAACCACCAGCAGGCCGCCGAGCAGGGCACCGAGTGTTTGCAGCAGGCGTTTGCGCAGATCCATTGCCAGACTCCGGAATGAGGTTGCCTGTCCTACAGCAGGTTTCATACCGGCGGCCCGGATGACCGGGAAGATTTCCCGGTTTGCCGGTGAGCTTCTCCCGAGACGGGCGGCCCGCGCCGGATGAATACTCGGCTCGCCTGCTGCCCAAGCCAGGCCGGCCCGACCGACGGGGACGCAAGAAAATCATCCAGGAGACAAAGGAAAACATGAAACCGAACCGCTTCAACCCCCGCCCGACCCTGCTCGCCGCACTGCTCGCCGCCTGCTTCTGCGCTCCGGCCCAGGCCGGCAAGACGGTGAGCTGGGAAGACATCCTCAATGACGACAAGACGACCGGCGACGTGCTGTCCTACGGTCTCGGCCTCAAGGCGCAGCGCTTCAGCCCGCTGAGCAAGGTCAATACCAAAAACGTCGAGCATCTGGTGCCGGCCTGGAGTTTCTCCTTCGGCGGCGAAAAACAGCGTGGCCAGGAAGCGCAGGCCTTGGTGCACGACGGCGTGATCTACGTCACCGCGTCGTATTCGCGCATTTTCGCGATCGACGCCCGTACCGGCAAACGCCTCTGGGAATATGAAGCCCGCCTGCCCGACGACATCCGTCCGTGCTGCGACGTGGTCAATCGCGGCGCCGCCATCTACGGCAACAAGATCTACTTCGGCACGCTCGATGCGAGCATCGTCGCGCTCGACAAGGACACCGGCAAGGTCGCCTGGCGCAAGAAATTCGGCGATCACAAGGTCGGTTACACGATGACCGGCGCGCCCTTCGTGGTCAAGGACGAGAAGAGCGGCAAGGTGCTGCTGGTGCATGGTTCGTCGGGTGACGAATTCGGCGTCGTCGGCTGGTTGTTCGCGCGCGATCCGGATACCGGCGAGGAAGTCTGGGCACGGCCGATGGTCGAAGGCCACATGGGCCGCCTGAACGGCAAGGAATCGACCCCGACCGGCGACAAGGAAGCGCCGTCCTGGCCGCGCGACAAGGAGGGCAAGCTCGTCGACGCCTGGAACCACGGCGGCGGCGCGCCCTGGCAGACGGCCAGCTACGACGTCGAAAAGAACATGGTGGTGATCGGCGCCGGCAACCCGGCCCCGTGGAACACCTGGCACCGCACCAAGGAAGGCGACGATCCGCGCAACTGGGACAGCCTGTTCACCTCCGGCCAGGCCTATGTCGATGCCAGCACCGGCGAGTTGAAGGGCTTCTTCCAGCACACCCCGAACGATGCCTGGGACTTCTCCGGCAACAACTCGGTCGTCCTCTTTGAATACAAGGATCCGAAGACCGGCAAGCCGGTCAAGGCTTCGGCGCACGCCGACCGCAACGGGTTCTTCTTCGTCACCGACCGCGAGAAGCTGACCAGCGGTGCCGGCTACCCGAACAAGCCGACGGCGCTGATCGGTGCCTGGCCCTTCGTCGAAGGCATTACCTGGGCTTCCGGTTTCGATCTCAAGACCGGCCGGCCGATCGAGAAGGGCAACCGGCCGCCGCTGCCCAAGGAAGGCGCCGAGAAGGGCGATTCGGTGTTCGTCTCGCCGCCATTCCTGGGCGGCACCAACTGGATGCCGATGAGCTACAGCCCGCAGACCGAGCTGTTCTACATTCCCGCCAACCACTGGGCGATGGACTACTGGACGGAAAAGCTGACCTACAAGGCCGGTTCGGCCTACCTCGGCCAGGGTTTCCGCATCAAGAAGCTGTTCGACGACCACGTCGGCACGCTGCGCGCGCTGGATCCGAAAACCGGCAAGATCGCCTGGGAGCACAAGGAGAAATTCCCGCTCTGGGCCGGCACCATGACCACCGCCGGCGGTCTCGTGTTCACCGGTACTTCGGACGGCTACGTCAAGGCCTTCGATGCCAAGAACGGCAAGGAGCTGTGGAAGTTCCAGACCGGCTCCGGCGTGGTCTCGGTGCCGATCACCTGGGAAATGGACGGCGAGCAGTTCGTCGGCATCCAGTCCGGCTACGGCGGCGCCGTGCCGCTCTGGGGCGGCGACCTCGCCGACCTGACCAAGCAGGTGACGCAGGGCGGCTCGATGTGGGTCTTCAAGCTGCCTAAATCGCTCAAGCGCTAGCACGGCGCAGTCTTCCGGCCCAAGCAGCTGCCGTCTCCCTGCGGCAGTTGGCGATGGCCGCCGGCACCGGCATGGGGTGTCGGCGGTCGGGTCGGGGGCCTGGCCGGCAATGGATGATTCTGCAATGACACTGCGTTCCCTGATTTTTGCCCTTTTTTTCGTGTCGACCGCTAGCCAGGCTGCCGAGCCTTTCGCGCCGACGGTGATCAACGGTTGCGGCATCTGGCCGCACGCCCGCTGCGCCGGTGCCGACCTGCGCCACGCCAACCTGGCCGGCAAGAACCTGGCCGGGGCCGACCTGCGCGGAGCCCAGCTGGCGCGTGCCGATCTGCGCGGCGCCAACCTGGCTGGCGCCAATCTCGACGGCGCCGACCTGACGGCGGCCCGTCTCAACAAGGTCAGCGCGCCGACCGCAACTTTTCGCGGCGCCCGCCTGGTCGGTGCCGATCTCGAATTCGCCCGCCTCTTCCGGACCGATTTCTCCAATGCCGACCTGAGCGGCGCCAACCTCGAGGCGGCCAAGGCCAATTTCGCCTGGTTCATCGGCGCCCGCCTGGTCGACACCAACCTGCAGGAAAGCAAGTTCTTCACGGTCAACTTCCAGGGTGCCGATCTTTCCGGCAGCTACCGCCGCTACACGGTATTCCAGGATGCCGATTTCACAGGCTGCCGCGCCTGTCCGACCGACTGGTGAGACCCATGCGCAAACTTTTTCCCCTGTTTTGTGCGGTGCTGTTCAGTGCCGCCATCCATGCCAACGAAGTCGCCGTCGCTCCCGACGTTGCGCCGGATGGTCTGGCGCCGCTCGGCGAAACCTGGCTCGAAGCCAATCCCTACCGCGGCCAGCCGGCCGCCGTCAGCGTCGGGCGGGCCGCCTACAACCAGGCCTGCGCCCGCTGTCACGGCGCCGATGCGGCGACCAATGCGGCACCGGCCCCCGACCTGCGCCAGATCAACCGCTACTGTCGGCGGATCGACGACGCCGAACTGAACGCCGCCTGCATGCGCGACAACGACGCCTGGTTCGCCAAGTCGGTGCGCTACGGCAAGGTCATCGTCGGCGTCACCCACATGCCACCCTGGCAGGGCGTGCTCAAACAGGAACTGGCCTGGGCCATCCAGACCTTCATCGAGGCGCAGGCGAGCCGAGGGCGCGAATGATGTCCTGCGGTCGACAAGAAAAAACAGGCAAAAATCAGGTAAATCCGCCTTCTTGCTGCTTGCTGTCCGATCCCTTCAGTAAGCGAACTTGCCGGCCCCGATGATTTCCTTTTGCCGCTCAAAACAGCTTTGCAGGCGCTTGCGCAACGCATCCGGCACCTCGTTCAGCTTGGCATGCAGCCACCACTGGCCGTAAACGATGCCGGCCATTTCCCTGATCAGCGCGCTGGCCTGATCGGCCGAAAGATCGAAATGCGCCGCCGACTGGACCGCCAGCGCCAGACTCGATTCCTGCGTTGTGCCATCGATCGACAGCATCTGGTAGCCGAGATTGGTCAGTTGCGGGACGACGTCGAAGGCCGGCGACAAAACGTAACGGTCTTGTCCGGCCCAAAGCATGCCGTGGTTTTTCAGATGGTCGTCGGTGTTGTCGATCAGCAGGTTGAAGAGCATGCGGCGAAACAGTTCCTTCAAGTCGGCGCCCGGCCGCAAGCTGAGGCGACGGATGACGCGGGCGAACTCGACGTAGCTGCCGGCGCTCGATTCATAGGGAATATCGAGCAGGGCGCTGGCCGACAGGTAATGCAGGCGCTGCTGCGCATCCTGGCCAAAGCGGTCGAAACGCCGCGAAAGAAAGGCCGTTTCGCCGCGCCCGACCGGCAGGGTCATGAACTGCGGTACCTGGATGCCACAGCGCATGGCGAGGCCGAGGGCGGTGGCTTCGAGCGTCTGAATGTCGAGTGGATCGCCGGCAGCCGGAAACTTGGCCAGCCACAAGGCATGCTCGTGTGTAAACGACGCCTTGGGGCGGGCGCCGCCCAGGCTGCCGCCGCGCAGCAGCAGGCGCTTGAGCGGGGGCGGGATTTCCATGTCGTATTGCAGGCGGCGGACGGCATCGGCCAGTTGCGCCAGTTCGTGGTGCGGCAGTTCGGCCGGCGGCGGCATCTCCCGGCTTGCGGAAAAAACCATGGCGCCAATGCGATCCTCGTTGGTCAGCAACAGCTGTTCGCGCTCGCTCGGCAGGCGGCCACCGAGTTCATTGGCGAGTACGCGCAGTCCCCAGGCGTCGGGTAAGGCATCCTTGATGCTCAGCGGCAAGGCGCCGCCGTCGCGCAGCAGACGTGCCGGCAGACGGAAAGTGTCGCGTTGCAAAGGCAGGTGCAGCGGATTCAGGGCCAGCGCAGCAGGGCGTTCGAGATAGCCCAGGCCGTAAGCCAGATGGCCGCTTTCCTGCAGGTTGTTGCGTTCGAGCTTGAGCAGGGCCGCCGTCGTCGGTGACTCTTCCCCCGGCAGGTAAAGACCGACGTACAGCGTGCTTTCAGAAATCCCGTTCGTCATTGCCGATTCCTTTGCTGCTCGGGCGTGCCCGCTGGCTACGCTTGTTGCCGAGCATGCCGATGTCGAGCGGGCTGAGTTGCTCGATGTCTTCATGGCGCCCGAACAGCCACAGGGCATGCGCCAGCAAACCCAGGCTGACCGTCGGCTTGCCGCTTTCCAGCGCGCGATAGGTGGTCGGCGAGCAGAGCAAGCGCTCGGCCGCCTGTTCCAGCGTCATGTTCCCGGCAAGACGCCTGGCGCGCAGGCGCAGGCCGAGGTCTTTCAACATCGCAAGCGCTTCGGGCGGCAGGGCATTGATACTGTTGGTCGAGCGTGGCATGGTTAATAAACTGGCGATTAAGTTATTTAGTGGTCAGTCTATCAGCTATGTTGGGTTTGTGTACCCGCTTTCCACCATCCCATCTCCGGTCAGCCGGGTTTGCTGCGCGTAGCGAAAACAGCGGTTCCATGCGTGCGAGTGAGCGCCAGCGGTCGACGCCCCGCCAGCACGCAAAAACGGCGTACCCGCTTGCGCCGGTACGCCGTTGTCGGCAGGGGCATCTGCCCCCGCGTCAGGTGGCAAAACTCAGTTCTTGTGCAGCTTGAACACCCAGACCGAACCGCCTTGTTCCAGGAAGTTCACGCGCTTGGCGACGTCGCCGCCCCAGAGCGGCACGGCGCCGCCCCAGCCGGTGGTGACGGCGATCATCTGCACGCCGTCCTGTTCCCAGCTGATCGGCGGGGCAACGATGCCGGTGCCGGTCTGGAAGGACCACAGTTCCTGGCCGGTCTTGGCGTCGAGTGCCTTCAGGAAGCCTTCCGGCGTCCCGTAGAAGACCAGGCCGCCGGCCGTGGTCAGCACACCGCCCCAGAGCGGCGCGTAGTTCTTGTTTTCCCAGACGATCTTGCCGGTCGCCGGGTCCATGGCGCGCAGCACGCCGATGTAGTCGTCGTGGATGGCCTTGATCGTGAAGCCGGCGCCGAGGTAGGCGGCGCCCTTTTTATAGGCGACCGGTTCGTTCCAGATGTCCATCGACCACTCGTTGGCCGGCACGTAGAAGAGGCCGGTCTGCGGGCTGTAGGCCATCTGCTGCTGGTTCTTGCCGCCGAGGAAGGACGGGGCCGAGAAGACGACCTTGCCCTTCTTGCCATCGGCTTCGTCCGCCGGGTTGCCCGGGCGGCCTTCCTCGATGTAGTTCGGACGGCCGGTTTCCAGGTTGAAGCCGGTGGCCCAGGTGATCTTCCTGACGAAGGGATGGGCGCCGAGCAGCTTGCCGTTGGTCCGGTCGTTGACGAAGAAGAAGCCGTTGCGGTCGGCCTTGGCGCCGGCCTTGACGATCTTGCCGGTCTTCGGGTCCTTGAAGTCGAAGGAGATGAACTCGTTCACGCCATCGAAGTCCCAGCCGTCGTGCGGCGTGCTCTGGAAGTGCCAGACGATCTTGCCGGTGTCGGCGTCGATCGCCACGGTCGAGGACGAGAACAGGTTGTCGCCGGGGCGCAGGTGGCTGTTCCACGGGGCCGGGTTGCCGGTGCCGGCGAAGATCAGGTTGGTTTCCGGATCGTAGGTGGCGCCGTTCCAGGTGGCAGCGCCGCCGGTCTTCCACAGGTCGCCTTCCCAGGTCGCGTTGGTGGTGCCGGAAATGCCGTTCTCGAGCTTGTTGCCGTCCTTGTCCCAGGCATAGCCCATGTGACCTTCGACGGTCGGGCGCGTCCACAGCAGCTTGCCGGTCAGCGGGTCGCGTGCGTCGATGCGGCCGACAACGCCGAACTCGCCACCGGAAACGCCGGTGATCAGCTTGCCCTTGGCGACGATGGGCGCGGCGGTGGCGGAGTAGCCGGCGGCGTAATCGCCGAGCTTTTCCTTCCAGACGACCTTGCCGGTGTTCTGGTTGAGGGCGACCAGTTGCGCGTCGAGCGTCGCGAAATAGACGAGGTCGCCGTACAGCGCGGCGCCGCGGTTGATCACGTCGCAGCAGGGCATGATGCCGTCGGGCAGGCGATGCTCGTATTTCCACAATTTCTTGCCGGTCTTGACGTCGACCGCAAACAGGCGGCTGTACGACGCGGTGACGAACATCTTGCCGTTATGGACGACCGGCTGCGACTCCTGGCCGCGCTGTTTCTCGCCGCCGAAGGACATCGACCAGGCCGGAACCAGGTTCTTGACCGTCTTGGTATTGATCTGCGTGGATGGGCTGAAGCGCTGGCCCTGGGTGCCGAGGCCGAAGCTGACGACGTCGCCGGTGGTCTTCGCGTCGTTCACGATGTCGGCATCGGTCACCGTGGCCAGGGCCGGGCTGCCGGCGATCGCCAGCGAGGCGGCCAGGGCCAGGGCAAGGCTGCGCTGCCGTGGGGATTTACAAATGTGCATGGATTGTCTCCTTGATTATTCATAGGCGCCGAACGACCGCCCTGCGGCCGCGTTCGGCATGACCTGCCGGCGAATGCCTTCCCTTTCCCTGGAACGATTCGCTGACTGCTGGCCCGGATTGCAAGGCGCGTGCCATTGCCCGGCGTGCGCCTTGCCAGGCCGCGGTGGCGGGCGTTTTTGCCGATTTTTGGCGGTCGACCGCTGGCCGCCCGGCGGAGCAGGGCGATTGCTGCAAATGAGGGCAACTGTTCCAAACTTGCGCAATCAGCCGCGCAGCGGTCGACCGCCGGAAAAGGCGATAAATCGTTTTTGCCCCGGCTGGCGGCCCGTCGCGCCTTCTCCTTGCTGATTGGCACGCCGCTTGCAGACATTCCCGCCATAGAGACCCGCAAGGGCAAGAGGAGCGAGACAGGCATGGCACAGATCAACTACCCCCTGAGTGTGGCGGCACTGGCGCTGGCGGCGCTGATGTCGCCGGCCGACGCGGCGGCCTTGCGCGAGCAGGGCGACCCGCTCGCCTCGGCACGCTGGGAAGACATGCGGCGCAGCTTCCTGGCCGACGCGCCGGTGCTGTTCGATCCGCGCATCAAGGTGATCGCCCCGTCCACCGCCGAAAACCCCATGCAGGTGCCGGTCACCGTCGATGCGAGCGGTCTGCCCGGCGTTGTCGAGGTGGTCGTCTTCGCCGATTTCAATCCCATTGTCGAAGTGCTGCGCTTCTACCCGGAAAGCGCCGCCGCGCTGCTCGGCTTTCGCGTCAAGCTGCAGCAATCGACGCCGGTGCGCGCCGCGGCACGCACCGCTGATGGCGTCTGGCATGTCGGCGGCACCTGGGTGAATACCGTCGGCGGCGGCTGCACCGCGCCGGCCGCCGGCAAGGCGACGCCTGACTGGCAGGCCAGCCTCAACCAGGTGAGCGGCCGGCAATGGTCGGAAGGCCCCAACGCCAGCCGTCTGCGCCTGCGCATCGTGCATCCGATGGACACCGGTCTGGTCGCCGGCACGCCGGCCTTTCATCTGGAAGAAATCGAGTTTCGCGACGAAGCCGGTCATCGCCTGATGCGCCTGCGCACCTTCGAGCCGGTCGCCGAAAACCCGGTATTCACGTTGCAACCGGGCGTCGCCGGGCAGACCGTGATCAGCGCCGGGCGCGACAACAACGGCAATCGCTTCGAAGCGCGCATCGCCCCATGAAACGCCTGCTCGCCGCTCTCCTGATTCTTGCCGTGGCGCCCGCCGGCGCCGCCGGCTACGACTACGCGCTCAAGGCGCAGGCCGTGGCGTCCGACGTGTACGCCTTCATCGGCCGGACCGAGGATTTCGATACGGTCAACGGCGGCAATATCGTCAATACCGCTTTCATCGTCGGGCCGGCCGGCGTCATCGTCATCGATACCGGGCCCTCGCTGCGCTACGGCCGCCAGATGCGCCAGGCGATTGCCGCCGTCACGCCGCTGCCGCCCGTCTTCGCCATCAACACCCACCATCACCCCGATCATTTCCTCGGCAACCAGGCCTTTGCCGACCTGCCGCTCGCCGCCTTGCCGGCCACCGCGCAGGGCATCGCCGCCGACGGCAACGCCTTTGCCGAGAACCTGTTCCGGATGAGCGGCGACTGGATGCGCGGCACCGAGGTCGTCGTGCCGACGCGCAGTCTGGGCGCCGGCCCGCTCGAGGTCGCCGGGCGCCGCCTGCGCCTGATCGCGCTGAACGGCCACACCGGCGCCGATCTGGCGGTCTACGACGAAAAAAGCGGCGTTTTGTTCGCCGGCGACCTGGTCTTCAATGGCCGCGCCCCGACCACGCCGCACGCCGACGTCGCGCACTGGCTGCAGGCGCTCGACCAACTCGAAGCACTCACGCGCGAACCCGGCTTCGTCGCGCTGGTCCCCGGCCATGGCGCCGTGGCGCGCGATGCGGCGCCGATCCGCCAGACGCGCGCCTGGCTGACCTGGCTGCAGAGCGCCATGCGCGAGGCCGCCGCTGCCGGTCTCGACATGAACGAAGTGCTGGCCCGACCGCTGCCCGCCGAATTTGCCGGCATGGCGCAGGGCGCCAGCGAATACCGGCGCTCGGTCGGGCATCTCTTCCCGGCCGCCGAAATCGAGGCCCTGCCGCATGCGCACTGAAAAGCTGCCGCCTATCCTTGTATGCCCATCGGTTTGGGCTCCCTCCCCTGAAAAGGGGAGGGCTGGGGAGGGGTTTGCATGAGCAGCAATAAATCGCGAACCGTTTCCCCGGTGCTTGGCTTTCCGTCAGGTTTTGAGCATTTCCCGGCGGTCGACCGTAAATTGCTGGCCATTTTGCTCGCCTCGCTTGCCCTGCATGCCGGCCTGCTCGCCTGGACGCAGGCGCCGCGCCGGCCGCTGGCATTCGAGTTGCCTCCCATCGTCGCCAGCTTGCGGCCCATGGCCGCCACCCCATCCGGAGCCGCGCCCGGCGCGCTCCCCCAAGAGGTCCGGCAGCCTGCGCCGCGCCCGCAGCCGAAGGCGGCTGCGCGCGTCCTGGTGGCTGCCGGGCCGGCCGATCCGGTGCGTGTGCCTGCACCGCCTGTCGCGCCGGCCGCTGTTCCCGTCGCAGCCGCTCCTGTCGTGCCCGCTGCCGCCAGCGCCCGGCCCGCTGCGGAAAATGCCGTTTTGCCGGCGTCGACCGCTGCGGCTGCACCGGCGCAGGCCGATCTGCTCGCCGCCTACCGTCGCCAGCTCGCCGAACTGTTCGCGCGCCACCAGGAATATCCGCGCGTCGCCGCCCTGCGCGGCTGGGAGGGCGAGGTCCGTCTGCGCCTGACCGTGGCGCGCAAGGGCAACCTGCTGCATATCGAAGTCGAGCGTTCGAGCGGCTACGGCATTCTCGATCAGCACGCGCTGGCCATGGTCGGAGAGCTGTCCGGCCTGCCGGCGCTGCCGGCGGCGCTGGAAGGCAACGAGATTCAGGTGCTGGTCCCGGTCAATTACAAACTCAAAAAAACAACATGAGACAAATCCCCAAATCCGCCCTCGGCCTCGCGCTGGCCGCTGCTTTCGGCCCGGCCCTGGCCGCCGAAAACCTGATCGAAACCGCCACCGTCGAGGTGATCGGCAACTCGCCGCTGGCCGGCCTCGGCATTCCGCGCTGGCAGGTGCCGGCCAATGTGCAGTCGGTCGGCAGCCGCCAGCTCGAAGAACAGGAAAGCCTCAACCTGCCAGAGTTCATGGCGCGCCAGTTGCCCAGCGTCAACGTGAACGAGATCCAGGGCAATCCCTTCCAGGTCGATCTCAATTACCGCGGCTTCACCGCCTCGCCGCTGCTCGGCACGGCGCAGGGCCTGTCGGTCTATGTCGACGGCGTGCGCGTCAACGAGCCCTTCGGCGACACGGTGAACTGGGAATTGCTGCCACATTCGGCGATTGCCGGCATGGAACTGATGCCCGGCTCGAACCCGCTGTTCGGCCTGAACACGCTGGGCGGCGCGCTCTCCATCCGGACCAAGAGCGGTTTCAGCCAGCCGGGCAGCAAGATGGAACTGTCCGGCGGCAGCTTCGGGCGCAGCAATCTCGAGCTTGAGCACGGCGGCAACGACGGCACGCTGGGCTGGTATGTCGGCGGCGACTGGTTCCGCGAGGACGGCTGGCGCGATCACTCGAAGTCGGATGCGAAAAACCTGTTCGCCAAGCTCTCCGTGCGCGGCGCCGCCGGCGAGGCCGACCTCAGCCTGAGCCGCGCCCTGACCCGAATGACCGGCAACGGCCTGTTGCCCGAATCGATGTGGGCCGAGCGCCGCGCTCAGGTGTTCACGCACCCGGATCGCACGCGCAACGACCTGACCCAGCTCGCGCTCACCGGCCGCCTGTGGTTGAGCGATACGCAGAGCCTGTCGGGCAATGTCTATGTCCGCCACAACCAGACGCGCACCTTGAACGGCGACGTCAACGACGAATTCGAGGACGGCGTTTTCGACGGCGTCTCCAACCAGGAATCCGGCGCCTACAACCGCACCCGTACCCGCCAGTTCGGCAGCGGCGGTGCCGTGCAGTGGAACCTGAGCAGCGAGCGGCAGCAACTGACCCTCGGCGTCTCCTACGACCATGCCCGCATGCGTTTCCAGCAGACGCAGGAACTCGGCGTCATCGATGCGACGCGCGATGTGTCGAACCTGGCGCCGGCCGAAGAGGAGAACCGTCTGCGCGGCATGACGCGCACGGCCAGCCTGTTCGCCACCGACACCATCCGCCTGCAGCCCGATCTGCATCTGACCGCGTCGCTGCGCTACAACCAGAGCCGGGTCACGACGCAGGACGAACTCAACCCGGTGGCGCCCAATCTCGACGGCAACCATTCCTACCGCAGCCTCAACCCGGCGCTCGGCATCAGCTGGCAGGCGGCGACGGCGCTCAATGCCTACGCCGGCTTCAGCCAGGGCAACCGCATCCCGACGCCGATCGAACTGGGCTGCGCCGATCCGGCCAATCCATGCACCCTGCCCAACTCGATGGCGGCCGATCCCTATCTCAAGCAGGTCATTGCGCGCACCGTCGAAGCCGGGCTGCGCGGCCGGCTGGCCGGCAATATCGAGTGGAATGCCGGCGTCTACCGTACTGTTTCGTCCAACGACATCCTCTTCGTCGGCACCTCGACCAGCGCCGGCTATTTCACCAACTTCGGCAAGACGCAGCGCCAGGGGCTGGAACTCGGCATCAACGGCCGCCGGCGCAGCGTCCACTGGTTTGCCAATTACAGCTGGCTGCACGCCACCTTCCAGTCCGCCGCCTGTATCCTGGCCGAGAACAACAGCACGCGTGGCACGGCGCCGGAATGCACGGGCGGCGGCCAGGACGACGAAATCTACGTGAAGAAGGGCGACCGCCTGCCCGGTTTGCCGGCGCACAGCCTGAAAATCGGCCTTTCCTGGCAGTCGACCGACTGGCTGCGCGTCGGCGGCGATATCCAGGCCTTTTCCAGCCAGTACGCGCGCGGCAACGAAAACAACCAGCACCAGGCCGGCACGTACACCGACAGTCTCGGCACGACGCGCACCTACGACGGCGCCGGCAAGATTCCCGGCTACGCCATCCTCAACCTGAATGCCGAAGTGCGCCTGGGCGGCGGCTGGCAGCTGTTCGCCAAGCTCAACAACGTTTTCGACAAGCGCTATGCGACGGCAGGGGCGCTCGCCGAGAACCCGTTTGCCGGCGGTGCCTTCCAGATCGATTCGGCCAACTGGCGGCGTGAAACCTTCGTCGCGCCGGGCGCGCCGCGCGCCGCCTGGCTCGGCCTGCGCGTCGCCTTCGGGAGCTGAACATGCGTCGCCTGCGCCCGGCCAGTCTGCACACCCGCATCAGCCTCGTCCTGACCGGCTTTGCCGCCAGCCTGCTGCTGGTGCTGGCCGGCCTCTGGCTGCACGGCGCACGCGAGGCGATCCACGAAGAAGTCGAAGCCGCCAACCGCGTTTCGCTGCAATGGCTGACCGCGCTCAGTGCCGAAATGCAGGGCGTGCCGGCGGTCGAACTGGAAGCGCGCATGCTCGGCATGGTCCGTCCGCTCGGCCGCATCCGCGCCAATGCGCTGGAGGTTTTTGCTGCCGACGGTACGCGTCTCTACAAGTCGCCGCCACCGACCTACAAGGCCGGACGCAGCGTGCCGGCAGCGTTTGCCGCCGTGCTCGAACCCGAGCTGGCGCCGCGCCGGCTGGCCGTCGGCGAACTGCAACTGCTGCTGACGCCGGACGCCTCGCGCTCCCTGCTCGATGCCTGGGACGAGCTGCTGGCGATGAGCGGCTGGGCGCTGGCGCTGCTCGGCCTGCTCTTCTTCGCGACGCGGCGCGCCCTCGACCGCGCCCTGCGCCCGCTCGCCCAGGTCATGCAGGCGCTCGACCGGACCGGCGCCGGGCGTTTCGATACCCGCCTGCCGGTCTTCGCGACGCCCGAACTCGGTCGCCTGTCGCGCGCCTTCAACGGCATGGCCGACCGGCTGGCGGCAGCGGTCGACAGCAATGTCCGGCTCGAAACCGAGCGCGAAGTCGGCGAACATCTGCAGGCCCGGCTCGACGAGGAGCGCCGCGCCATCGCCCGCGAACTGCACGACGAGCTGGCGCAAGGCATCACCGCCGTGCGCGCCCTGGCCGGCGCCATCGTCCAGCGCAGCGCCGAGCAGCCGGCGCTGCATGCGCCGGCGCAGGGCATCGTCGCGGTGACCGGCGAGATGCAGGAAGGTGTGCGCGGCATCCTGCATCGCCTGCGTCCGCCCGCCAGCGGCAGCCTGGCGGCGCGCCTCGAACGCAGCCTGCTCGCCTGGCAACTGCAGCATGAAGACATCGAACTGCGCAGCAGCGTCGCACCGGGCGATGGCGCGCTCGGCGAAGTCGTCGAACAGACCGTGTTGCGCATCGTCCAGGAAGGCCTGACCAATGTTGCCCGGCATGCTGGCGCCAGCCGCGTCGAACTCGACATCCGGCGCCAGGGCGATGTCCTGCAGATCGCCCTGCGTGACAACGGCCGTGGCCGCGGCAGCCGGTCGGCCCAGGCTGGCAGCGGTCTCGGCTTGACCGGTATGGCCGAGCGCATCGCGCTGCTCGGCGGAAAACTCGTACTCAACAACCGGGCCGCGGGCGGCTTCGCCCTCGAAGCCTGCCTGCCGCTCTCGCTTTCCCTGGAGGAAACCGCATGAATCCAGCACTCAAGGGCGTCCGCGTCCTGCTCGCCGATGACCACTCGATCGTCCGGCTCGGCTTTCGCCTGCTGCTCGAAGGCGCCGGCGCCGAGGTCGTCGCCGAATGCGCCGACGGCGAATCGGCGCTGCGCAGTTTTGCCGAAGTACAGCCCGACCTCGTCGTCATGGATGTCTCGATGCCCGGCATCGGCGGCCTCGCCGCGCTCGAACGCCTGCTCGCCTGGGAGGCGAAGGCGCAGGTGCTGATGCTCTCGGCGCATCACGACGACATCGTGCCGGTACGCGCCCTGCGCCTCGGGGCGCGCGGCTACCTGTGCAAACGCGCCGAGCCGGAGGAGTTCCTGCGCGCCGTCGGCCAGGTTGCCGGCGGTCGCCGCTACCTCGACCCGGCGCTGGCGCAGACCGTCGCACTGGCCCAGCTCGCCGGTTCCGACAACCCGGTCGACACGCTGACCGAGAAGGAACTGGCGGTGTTCATGAAGCTCGCCGAAGGGCGCTCGGTGAATGACGTGGCGGCCAGCTTCTGCCTCAGCCCGAGCACGGTCGGCACGCATCTCTATCACATCAAGCAGAAGCTCAATGTCAGCAACGCCAGCGAACTGACGCTGGTTGCCCTGCGCAACGGCTTGCTTGAGGCCTGAGATTGAACAGGCAGCTTGCCGCCCGCCAGACACATTGTGCCCGCCAGATGGCGGTCGGCGATGGCCATGTCGTGTACGTCGAGGAATGCGCCGCGGTCGACGGCCTGCCGGTGCTGTTTTTGCCGGGCGGTCCGGGCACCGGCTGCGCGCCGCAACTGAGCCAGCTTTTCGATCCGCAGCGCTTTCACGCCATCCTGCCCGACCCGCGCGGTTGCGGCCATAGCCAGCCTCACGGCGCACTGCAGGCGAACACGACGCCCGACCTGGTCGCCGATCTCGACTACGTGCGCGAGGCGCTCGGCCTCTCGGCCTGGATCGTCTTCGGCGGCGGCTGGGGCAGCCTGCTGGCGCTGGCCTATGCCCAACTCTTTCCGGAGCGCGTGCAGGGCCTTGTCCTGCAGGGCGTCTTTCTCGGCTCGCGTAGCGAAATCGCCGCCTACGTCCAGGGCAGCAACGCCACGCCACCCGCCGGCTGGGCCGCCTTTGCCGCCGCCATGCCGGCTGCCGAGCAGGACGACCTGCTCGCCGCCTACGCCCGCCGCATCCTCGGCCCCGAGCCGCAGGCCGCCGCTGCCGCGGTGCGCGCCTGGCTCGATTACGAAAGGGCACAGCACGGCGTGCCGCCGCTCGCCGCGCCGCCCGACGCCGCGCAAGTCGCGCAGGCCCGCGTTCGCCTGCACTACCTGCTGCACGACTGTTTCATCGCGCCCGGCCGCCTGCTCGACGGCATTGACCGCATCCGCCACATCCCCGCCGCCATCGTGCACGGCACCGCCGACCCGGTCTGCTCCCCCAACATCGCCCGCACGCTCTACCGCGCCTGGCCTGAAGCCACCTGGCTACCCGTCGCCGGCGCCGGCCACGGCTACTCCCCGCCCATCACCCGCGCCTGCAGCAAGGCTCTGGGCTGGGTCGCCGAGTGCGTGGCGGGCTAGGGAAAACGGCGATTTTGGATGGTCGACCGCTGGGGGCGGGCGGTTTTGGCTGGGGAGCCGCTGAATTGCTCAACGGTTTCGTGGCTGGGATCTAATTGGAGCGGTCATTCGACTGAGTTACTCATTTGCAGCAGTTCGGCATTAGCTGACTTTCGGTGCTTATGCAGCATAGGTCCGCAGTGGCTCCGAAATCTGTCGTTTTTTTCTATCGAGCCTAGTCTGAGCGGCGAACCTCCTGAATGTGTCAAATGCACCGTGAAAATCCAGGTGCGTATGCACTATGATTTCGTCTTCACTGGTCACTTCAGGTGCTGCAATGGTTTCCCCACGACTCGTAGCAAAGATTGAATCCGAAGAACCCACTCTTCGACTAGCGGTGCTCATTGACGCCGATAACGCACAAGCCGCTGTAATTGAAGGAATACTAGGCGAAGTCGCACGCTTTGGTGAGGCTTCGGTCAAGCGGATTTATGGTGATTTCACCTCTCCGAATAGCTCATCCTGGAAAAAGGTTCTTCAGAAATATGCGATTAAGCCAGTTCAACAGTTCGCCTACACAACCGGGAAAAATGCGACTGACAGCACTCTCATTATCGACGCAATGGATTTGCTCTATACGCGGCGTTTGGACGGATTCTGCCTCATTACCAGTGATAGCGACTTTACCGGCCTAGCCACTCGAATTCGCGAAGAAGGACTACTCGTCTTAGGTTTTGGCGAGCAAAAAACCCCAGACGCTTTTCGTAATGCTTGCAATAAATTCATTCTCACGGAAGTCCTGCGCCGACCTACTTCAGAGCCAGAGGTGGCACCAACGAAATCTGATGCAGCTCCTGCGGTAGAAAGCAAAGCTAGTCCAGCGGTGGTAACACCACCTGTTTTTCCGAAGGAATTTGTCCTTTCAGCCCTCGAGCAATCCTCCGATGAGAGTGGCTGGGCTCATATGGGAACATTTGGCAGCTATCTGACGAAGCTCCAGCCTGACTTCGACTCTCGGGTATACGGCTTTAAGAAATTGTCCGACCTCGTAAAGGCAAAGGCAGATTTGTTCGTTACCGAGGAGCGCTTACCACCTGGCGGACAGACCCAAAAACAACTCTACCTCCGGGCAAAGTAATCAAAGCAAGTGGGCTTCAGTCGTAATTGATGTTTTGAATGAAGCCGAACGGCAACTAGCGAAAAACCATATGAAAAACAACAAACTAACGGATGCAACTGCCTTAAAAAATCGGATTGACCATCTGATCAAGGCGATCAGTGCAGGTATGTACGAACGAGAAGAAGTAATTGCTGTTTCGCTTCTGGCTGCCCTCTGTGGTCAAAACACTTTTCTGTATGGTCCGCCAGGAACTGCGAAGAGCCTGATCTCCCGGCGCATTGCATGTGCATTTCAAAAACCGACCTACTTTGAGTATTTGATGAATCGATTCAGTACGCCGGAGGAAGTATTCGGCCCAGTCTCGATCAGTGCGCTCAAGGAGGATCGCTATGTCCGGAAGACAGATTCCTATCTACCAAAAGCAGACTTTGCCTTCCTGGATGAGATTTGGAAATCCAGTCCCGCAATTCTGAATACTCTTTTGACGCTGCTCAACGAGCGAACATTCAAGAATGGTGAAACGATCGAGTCTGTACCGCTCAAGGCATTGCTTGCAGCGTCAAATGAAACACCGGAAACGAACCAAGGACTTGAGGCGCTATATGATCGTTTCATCGTGCGTCAGATGGTTTTACCCATCGCCGAAGTTCATCATTTTGAGACGCTGATAAATAGCGAGCCCAGTTCGTCTGATGCCAAAGTTCCCGAAAACATTCGCGTCACCCCTGACGAATGGAGTGCATGGCAACAGCAAATTCACCTAGTCAGACTATCGACTGAAACTCTGACAATTATCCATTTGATTCGAGAAAAATTGGCTGAACTAGAGCCATCGACTGCGGTTTACGTATCTGATAGACGCTGGCAGCGCGCTGCGATGTTGATGAAGGCTGCGGCCTTCTTCAACGGACGGATCGAAACCAACCATAGCGACGCGCTACTGTTACAACACTGCCTGTGGACGCACGAAAATAATTACCAAAAGGTGAATCAACTTGTCGCGGATGCGGTGAAGCAATCGGGGATAGGTGTTGACATCAGCTTAGCGGAGCTAGACCGAAAAAAAGACGAATTGGATAACGAAATAAACAAAGAGCTATTTCACTCTTCTGACGTGTACAAAACAGAAAGCCTTCGGGGTAAAGACTTTTTCAAAGTCACACCAAATTTCCGCGACTGGAACTACTACAACCAAGGGAAGCAAATATACATTCCATATGAGAAATTGAAGTCTGGGGGAAAATTTAAGCCGCTAGATCAGCACGGCAATGAATTTCGGGATGTAGATTGCGAATTTGATGGACAAGGCGTCTGCAGTGTCCGCTATACGCGAATAAATGAAGCAATGAAGTACAAACCTGATGTCCTATATCACAAAGGAGACAAAAAGGACGGCATCAACGAACGCCTCATATCTTCGCTGTCCAGTTCCGTATCGGACATCAAATCCCAGCTTCAATCAGCGTTGAAAATAGTAACGAAACGCTTTTCTGAGATGGAATCAAAGCTCGCATCGCTTTTTGTACCAGCAGAAAAGACAAACCTAGCCATTTCTGGTATCTCAGAACAGATTGAACGCCTGAAGGTTCGTATCAAGGATTGCGAGCGGCTTGAAGAACTATGTCGGTAAGCCCTGTTTCCGCTGCATCAGAAATTATCAGCACTGAAGTCCAATCGTCTTACTCATCGCTACTCGATTGCGCTCCAGCCTTCCGTAATCACGTCGATGATCTCATCAGGAGATGGGAATTAGAAACGAATACCGTTCTAGCTAAGGACACTCCATTCTTATCGCAAGAACGATCCTTTC
Source organism: Quatrionicoccus australiensis (assembly GCF_020510525.1). Lineage (NCBI taxonomy): Bacteria > Pseudomonadati > Pseudomonadota > Betaproteobacteria > Rhodocyclales > Azonexaceae > Quatrionicoccus > Quatrionicoccus australiensis. The sequence goes on along the minus strand of NZ_CP075188.1, from coordinate 3,187,506 downwards.
TTCAGTGGAAAGAACGCCTAGAAAGGCCCCCGATTTCCGAAGTTGAGTTGAGCAAGGCAACGGATCATTACGTTGCTTTCTGCAAGGAAACTGGCCATCCTGCTAACGAATCATTCTGGCGAAATCAATTCAAATCGAGCTCACCAGAAACTACGACAGCTACAAAGGGTGCTGGCGACATCGCCATTAGCGCCCGGCTATTGGGTACTGAATGGCAGAAACGACTGGATCAAGCTCGTTCAGAATGGGAGCTGCGAGAAATCGCCGCACGCCGTGCGGCACTCTTGACGGAAATAAGCCGACTATTGGATTTACTGCAGACGCTAAAGGAGCGGCTTAGCGACCTAGGCCTAGACACAGGGATTTTGCTTGATCTTTCCAGAGGAAACTTGACCGCACAGGATATTCAGCAATTCGAGCGTTGGGCCAAATACCTCGCGGAAGATAAAGGTGTCCGAGCACTTTGCGAGCTCCTAGGAAAAATGAGGCAAATCGAACTATCGGAATCAATAGAACGTATCACTTCGGTAGCCCCCGTCAAAGCCACCCTGCCTGATATCAATTCAAGGGAGGAGATTGTCGGTATCAGGCTTGGGCGAGATCTTGAAAATTTATTACCGGCAGAACTGGCACTTCTTGCTGACCCGGACACCTCCATATTATTCGATCTAAAGTTTGTTGAATCCCGCTTAATGTGCTTCGACATGCAAGGGATTCAGAGCATTCACAGACATGAGGAAACGGAAGAAGAGCGAGCAGTTAAGCAAGCCGAAATGCAAGGACCGATGGTCATTTGCATTGACACTAGTGGATCAATGAATGGCATGCCGGAAACAGTTGCCAAGGCTGTCGCTCTTTACCTTGCAGCAAAGGCTAGTGATCAAAAGCGCCCTTGTTACTTGATCACTTTTTCAACCAGTATCTACACACTGGATTTGAGTGCCAAACCCGGTATGGAAGCTCTACTGGGTTTTCTAAAGATGTCATTTCATGGTGGTACTGATGTTGCCCCTGCGATTGTGCATGCCTTGGATACCATGGAAGTTGATGCATACAAAAATGCTGATCTGCTTGTTGTGTCGGATTTTATTATGTCTGGCCTATCAGATAACCTGCTTACCCGTATAAAAAAACAACGCCTTGCTGGCAACAGATTTCACTCATTAGTTGTGGGAAATTGCTACATGACACAACGTCTGAGAGACCTTTTTGACAACGAATGGGTATTTGAACCGAGCAGCAGTCAAATTCATGAAATTGTTTGTTTCGAACGAAATCTGAATGTACAAGCGCCAGCTAATCATTAGATAGCCGTCACAATTTTCAGATTGTCTTGATGTCTGCTTTGGCCGAATTGCACGCATTGGTCATCCGCCAGTTTTATTAACCCGGCAATCCAATAGGTTCATTACGCGGCATATTGGATTTTTCGGTGTCTAAAATAGGACATAACCCGTTTTGGGCGATTCTGTATTTTCATCATTGCACCTCGCACCTTTGATTCCAGTTCATCCCGATTCCTGGCAGGCTTTCCGCCATGAACCAAGGCCTTCAGGTCGCAATTCAGATACTCGTCCGGATTGAGTTCCGGGGCGTAGGCGGGCAAGAAGAACAACTCAATGTGCTCGGTATGTTTTTCCAACCAGTCCCGAACCTTGTTGCTGTGATGCACTCGCAGGTTGTCGAGAATCAAAAACACTTTGCGTCCAGCATCACGAACCAGGCGTGCAAGGAATCGAATCAGGACAGTGGCCGTCATCGTTTCCCGATAGAGCATGAAGCGCACTTTCCCCTGGTTGGTGACCGTGGAGATCATGTTCGTGGCAAACCGGCTGCCGGGCACCCTTTGAACAGGTGTTTTTCCCGCTGGCGCATAGCTCCGGCCATGTTGGCAATCGCTACGGATGCCCGTTTCGTCACCCCAGTGAATCTCCGCCCCTTCGTCCTTGGCGCGCCGGGCGATGCGTGGGTAACTCTCCTTGAGCCAAGCCTCCACCAATTCAGGTTTCTGCTCATAGGCCCGCTTCAACGGCTTCTGCGGTGTAAAACCCCAGCGCTTGAGATACTCACCGACCGTCCGAATCGGCATGTCGATCTTGAAACGACGATGGATCAACTCCTGAACTGCTGCCCGTGTCCAGAGCGCGAAGGAAAGCTTGAGTTGGTCAGGCATTTTCTCGCTGATCAACTGCTGCACTGCCCACTCCTGTTCCACGCTGAGTGTGCGTCGCTCACCAATCTCCGTGCCTCTTTTGCCGCCTTCTACCGCCGACTTGAGGCCTTCTGCCTGGTAGCGCGACCACCAATATTGGACCGTACGGGAATGTACTCCGACCGCTAATCCAATCTCGGCAAATTCGCGTCCGTTCATTCGCATGCGAAGCGCTATCTTGCGCTTCTCCTTTTGTTGCTCTGGCCTGAGCTTGCGGGCATCTTCTTTATCCATGCAAATATCATAACATAAACGCCCTATCTATTTGCCAGGTTAATATGACAGGAGTAGTCTTTCTGACGCCGTCTTCCTGAAACTCGCCGAAGGGCTCTCGGTGAATGACGTGGCGGCGAGTTTCTGCCTCAGGCCGAGCACGGTCGGCACGCATCTCTATCACATCAAGCAGAAGCTCAATGTCAGCAACGCCAGCGAACTGACGCTGGTTGCCCTGCGCAACGGGCTGCTTGAGGCCTGAGTCGGGCGGGTCGGGAGAGCAGCGGGAAAAGTGCTGGTTTTCAGCGGTCGACCGCTGAAAACAGGTGATTTCTACGTGGCTGGCGGCGTGCTCAGCCAGTGCAGCAAGGTTTCATAGAGTTTTTCCGGGTCGACCGGCTTGCCGATATGGTCGTTCATGCCGGCTGCCAGGCAGACCTGCCTGTCCTCGTCGAAGGCATTGGCTGTCATCGCCAGGATGGGGGTGCCGGTGTGGCCGGGCAGGCGGCGGATCAGGCGGGTGGCATCGACTCCGTTCATTGTCGGCATCTGCATGTCCATCAGGATCAGGTCGTAGGGCTTCTCTTCTGCCAGCTTGACCGCCACGCTGCCGTCTTCGGCCAGTTCGACCTGCAGTCCGGCATCTTCGAGCAATTCGCGTGATACCTCCTGGTTGATCGGCTCATCCTCGACCAGCAGGATGCGCGCCCCGGCATGGTGTTGCCGGAGTCTGGCTGCAGCGCTTGGTTCAAGGCCGGATGCTGCGGGCGCGCTGCCGTCGCTTGCCTTTTTCAGGAGCACGGTAAACCAGAAGGTGCTGCCCACGCCGACCGTGCTTTCGAGGCCGATTTCGCCGCCCATGCTTTCGATCAGGCGCTTGCAGATGGCCAGCCCGAGGCCGGTGCCGCCGTATTTGCGGGTCATCGATGCGTCGCCCTGCTCGAAGGCGGTGAACAGGCGCTTCTGGTCCGCCGCCGAGATGCCGACCCCGGTGTCCTGCACCGCGCAACGCAACAGCACGGTTTCGGGCGTCTCCGCCTGTTTGCTGATGCCCAGGCTGATCGTGCCTTCGCTCGTGAATTTGACGGCATTGCCGACCAGATTGAGCAGTACCTGGCCCAGACGCAGCGGATCGCCAATCAGGGGCAGGGCGGCAATCGCCGGGGGCAGGTCGATGGCAAGGACGAGGCCTTTTTCTTCGGCCTTGTGGCCGAGCATGCTGCCCAGGTTCTCGAGGACGCTGCCGAAGCGGAAGCGGGTTTCTTCCAGTTTGAGGTGCTCGGCTTCGATCTTCGAGATGTCGAGGATGTCATTGATCACCGAAAGCAGATGCGCCGAGGCCTGCTTCAGCTTGCCCAGCTGGTCGACCTGCCGGGGGTCGGTAATCCGCCGCAGCAGCAACTCGGTCATGCCCATGATGGCGTTCATCGGCGTGCGCAGTTCGTGGCTCATGTTGGCCAGGAAGGTTCCCTTGGCGCGGTTTGCCGCTTCTGCGGCGTCCTTGGCGATGACCAGGGCCGAGGTACGTTCCTCGACCAGGGCTTCGAGATGGTGCCGGTGTTTCTCGAGTTCAGCGGCATTCGCCTTCTGCGCGGTGATGTCGACGCAATAGCCGATATAGCCGATGAAGCGTCCGTCACTGTCGTAACGCGGATTGCCGTCATCGCGGATCCAGCGATAGCGGCCATCGGCATGGCGTATCCGGTATTCCATGCTGAACGGCTGTTGCTGCTCGAAGGAAGTCACGTACACGTCCAGACAATGTGCGAAATCGTCGGGATGCAGGCCTTCCGTCCAGCCGTTGCCAAGCTCCTGCTCCAGCGTCCGGCCGGTGAAGCGCAGCCAGGGCTGGTTGAAATAGTTGCACAGCTTGTCCAGGCCGGAGGTCCAGATCAGCGTCGAGCCGCCGTCGGCGAGGGTGCGGAAATGCTGCTCGCTCTCGCGCAACAGCAGTTCCGCCCGTTTGCGCTCCTCGATTTCCCGGAACAGCCCGGCGTGGCTGTCCCGGATCTGCCGACTCATCAGGTCGAAGGATTGCGCCAGCAGGGAGATTTCATCATGTTCGACGGACGCGATACCCGTTTCGATGCCGTACTCGCCGCGGCCTATGCGTTCGGCAGCCAGGCGCAGGCGAACCAGGTCGCGGGTCAGCCACCAGCTGTACAGCGCCAACAGGATACTGGCAACGACAAGTCCGGCCAGGGCGATCAAGCCGTTCTGGCTGGCCAGGGATGCCCGCGCCGCCTGCAGGAAACCGATCGAAACGCCGAACGTGAGCTTGCCGACTGCCTGCTCATTGATCGTCAGCGGCATCTCGGTTTCGACATGTCCGTCCAGTCCGGACTCATCGAGACCGCCATCGAGCCGGTAGCGTTCGTCGGCCTTGGCTTCGCCAGTCTTGCCGACGATGATGCCGTCGAGGTCGGCAACCTTGATGTGCTCGACGGCATGCGCGGCGCGCAGGTCGAGCAGGATGCCGTTCAGTGTCGCATAGTCATGCTGGGCGAGCGGACCGGCAATGGCTGCGTTGAGCAGCGGCTGGATGCTCTCGACCCGAACCCTGACCTGTTCCTTGAGGATGTTCTGGGCAATCCGGCTGGCGTTGAAGACGACCAGCGTGAACACGGCGCTCTGGATGAGCACCGCGCCCAGGATCAACTTCGTGCGCAGGGAGAGTTTCCACATGCTGCTGGTGCCGGATGGGTTTATTTGAGTCTGGCTTCGGTGGCTTCGAGGTAGGGGTCGAGGCGGCGCATGGCTTCTTCGCTTGCCCCGCTGATCGAGTCGTAGCCGAGTTTTTCCATGAATGGCCGGGCAGCTTCCGTCTTGCCAAAGGCGAGGAGTTGCGTCCGCAACTTCTGAACTTGCGCCTTGCTCGTCGCGGGCGCGGCAATCATCACGTAGCCGGGCAGTACCCCGGCGTCGAACAAGACACGGAAGTTGTCGCGCACATTCGGGTCGATGAAACCCTGGCTGCGGAAGACCATGGCCTGCGCCACGCCCTGCTTGACGGCAATCTGGCTGCTTTCATAGCTGCGCGTTTCGATGACCTTGAAATCCCGGCTCATCAGCAGGCCCTTTTGGGCCAGGGCTTCCATTATGATCATCGCGACCAGAGCGCTGTTGTCGAGCACGGCGATGGTGCCGCCACGCAATGCCTCGATACTGGTCGGGCCGTTATCTTCCCTGACAAGCAGGACAGCCTGATGCTCCGGCTGGAACATCACCAGCGGCTGCCAGCCCAGACGTTTCTGGGCCAGGCGGGCAATGTGCGGCGGACTGATCAGGAGGTCAAAGCCGTTTTCCTGGATCCGCTGGTACATGGTCTTGAAATTGGGCGGCGTTTCGAGCTGGGTGGCCGGCAGCGCCAGGTTCCTTTCAAGAAACTCCAGCAGCGGCCGGTACATTTCGTAGGCAGTGCGCGTCGAGACGACGGGCAGGGTGCCCAGACGCAGGGCCTTGCCGGCGGCGAATGCCGGCAGCTGGCAGCCCAGCGCGGCAATGGTCAGCGAACATTCGAGAAAACGGCGTCGATTGAACATGGCTCCCCCTGATTGTTTTTTACCTTTTCCTTATATTGGAACAAAGCCGGGGAGTGCGCTACCTCGAAATAGCCCTTTTCATCGGCTGATCGGCTTTTGTTGCGTCACTGGCGGTGCGGCACGCTGGCGATCCGGAATTTGCCCTTGCGCAGCGGTCGACCGTCCGGAAAAGGCAAAAATGCTAAGAAGCTGTTCATGATTTTTCGCTTGTCATTCAAACCCCTGATGAAACTACTAAGCAACCGACTAAGCCGCCAAACTACGGCGGCTAAGTCTCTGCTTATCCCCAGCCCTCCCCTTGTCAGGGGAGGGAGTTTGTCCATGCGCGATTTGGGGTGCTCCTCCCCTGTCAAGGGGAGGTCGGGAGGGGTTTTACTGGCGTATCAAATAAAGCTGCAGCCCGGCTTCATGACTTTCGGAAGATCGTGAACAGCCTCTCAGGCGTGCAGACTGGCCAGTCCTTCGACGATCGGCGCCTCTGCGGTTGGCCGAACCAGGCGGGCAACTTCCCGGCCGTCCTGCAGAAAGACCAGCGTCGGCCACAATTTGACGCGGAAGGAGCGGCCGAGGGCGCGCCCCGGGCCGTCTTCGATTTTCAGGTGGCGCAGGGCGGCGTATCCGGCCAGTGCTGCATGCAGCGGTGCCTGCGCAGCCTGGCAGTGGCCGCACCAGTTGGCGCCGAATTCGAGCAGGGTCGGGCCGGGCAGGGCATCGATCTCACTGCGTTCGGGGGCTTGCGGGTTGTAGTCGGGGGTGGGATGCATCGAATCTTTCCATGGGTTGAGCAGAGGCGGCCGGCGGCAAGATTGCCGCAAAATCGGCTGGCTGGAACGGTCGACCGCTAAAAAGACGGCAAATTCAGCCTGGCGCCAGCCAATGGGAGCGGGGCGGCCGCTGCCGGATCCGCCCGTCCTGTCTCAGCGTCCGGTGATCCGGCCGCAGGCAATGCGCTTGCCGGAGTTGCCGGCCGGTTGCGACTTGTAGTCGTCCGGGTCGGCATGCACCACCACGCTGCGCCCGACGATGCCGTTCGGGCCGCCGAGGGCGACGCCCTTCAGCTCGACACGATAGCTGGCCTCGCCCTGGGCATTGGCGACCAGGTTGGGCATGTCGCCACCGTGATGTTCGGCCGCGGCATGACTGCCGTGCGCCGTCGCCGCCGGGTTGAAATGGCCCTTGGCGCTGCTCGCATCAGGCGCCGAACAGTCGCCGGCCTCATGCACATGAAAGCCGTGCTCGCCCGGCGTCAGGCCGCTGACCTGCGCCTCGACCCGGACCCCGTTGGTCATGCCGAAAAAGCTGACCTTGCCGCTAACCGTGCTGCCTGACTTCGCTTCCAGCGCAGCGACTGCAGCCGGTGGCGTCGCCATCTCCATGCTGGAACAACCTGCCAGCACAGCAGCCGCCAGCGTGCCCAGGACCAACTTGTTGCGAGATTTCATGCTTGTCTCCCGATATGAGTTCCCGTCCACGGATGCGGCAGGAAAATTCATATGGGATGACAGGGATGGCGCGGAAACGTTCCCCCTGTGCAGCAAAAAAATGCTGATCGCTTGAGCTTACTGGTAGGTCTGGCCGCGGTGCTTCAGCCAGCCGGCGGTGTGCCTTCCATTCGGATCGCGGTGTGTCCAGTGCAGCACGCCGCCTTTCTCGTTCCACTCGTAAACCCCGTTGAATTCGATCTGCTCGCCCTCGCTCAGGCCGCTGACGCGCGGCGCGATGTCGATGTTGTGTGCGACCAGCAGTGTCTGGCCGCCGGCCAGACGGAGAATGAATTTCTGATGCCGGCTGCCGCTGTTGTCGTCGGGCAGCAATCTGGCAACCACGCCCTGGCCGGAGACCTGTACATTGCTTCTGCGGCCGGCAAAGGCGCTGGCGATTTCGTCATCGGTGTGACCAACTGCCTGGCTTTGCGTGCTGGCGGAGGCGGCATATGGCAATTGGCCATGTGGCTTGGTGAAGTAGGAGTAGCCGGCAAACAGGATGACGGCGATCAGGATGAGTTTTTTCATGGCGTCGCTTGGCGTGATAGGTCGAAATATGCGGTGGCGGAGCATACGTAGCGCTGCGTTTTATGTCGAGTGGATTTTTTTGGCTGACGGGTGCCGCCTTTTTTCGCGCGATCTCATGATTTTCGCTAGTCCTCTTTCGCGAAAGCCCGGAGGCCCGGTTTTTTGTCTGCGCTGACAATTGCTTCCGGGGGCGGCATGGGTCGCGCCTGTCCGGATGCGATGCCGGGCTGCTGACGATTTCACCGAGCGAAACATCATGAACCCTGTGCCCAAACGCCTCGTTCTTCTCCTGGCTGCCGCCTTTCCCTGTTACGCCATCGCCGATGCCGAGCTGACGCTCGATTCGGTGGTGGTCACAGGCAGCCGGGTCGAGCACAGCAGTTTCGATCTGCCGGCGGCGGTCGACGTTGTCGATGCCGGCAAAATCGGCGCCGACCAGGCGCGGGTCAATGTTTCCGAGGCGCTGGCCGGGGTGCCCGGGATCAATGTGCAGAACCGCCAGAACTACGCGCAGGATCTGCAGATTTCCTCGCGCGGTTTCGGCGCCCGTTCGGCCTTCGGCGTGCGCGGCATCCGCCTCGTCGCCGACGGCATCCCGGCGTCGATGCCGGACGGCCAGGGCCAGGCGGCAACCTTCAACCTCGACCGCGCCGAGCGCATCGAAGTCATGCGCGGGCCGCTCTCGGCGATCTACGGCAACCATGCCGGCGGCGTCATCCAGTTGTTCACGCCGGATGGCAAGGGCGCGCCGAGCATCGAAACGAGCTTTTCCGCCGGCAGCTACGGCACCTGGAAGGCCGATGTCAGCGCCCAGGGCGAGGTCGGCGGCATCGGCTACGTGCTCGACACCTCGCGCTTCGCGACCGACGGCTACCGCGAGCACAGCTCGGCCGAGCGCGAGCAGAGCCTGGTCAAGCTGACTTTCCGGCCAAGCCAGGACGGCAAGCTGACCTTCATCGCGAGCAGTTTCCACCAGACGGCGGACGACCCGCAGGGCGTGCAGTGGGGCGAATACAAGAGCAATCCGAAAGGCACGGCCTGGGATGCGACGCGCGGCTACTCCCCGGCGCTCGCCTTCGATACGCGCAAGAGCATCGACCACGCGCAGGGCGGCCTCAATTACGAGCACCGTTTCGGTGAGCACACGCTGCAGCTTTCGGTTTATGCCGGCCAGCGGTCGACCATCCAATATCAGTCGATTCCGGTCGGTGCCCAGTCCAACCCGGCGCACTCGGGCGGCGTGATCGATTTCGACCGGACCTTCGGCGGCATGTCGGCACGCTGGATCGGCCGCTTCGACGTCGCCGGTGGCCGCCTGACGACCACGGTCGGCACCGACTACGAGCAATCGACCGACGACCGGCGCGGCTACAACAACTACATCGGCACCGGCGCACCGGCCAACTGCGTCGCCAACGTTTGCGGCGTCAAGGGTACGTTGCGCCGCAAGGAAGAGGATCGCGTCGCCAGTTTCGACCAGTATGTGCAGGCCGAATGGCAGGGCGAGAACTGGACTTTCAGTGGCGGTGTGCGTCACAGCCACCTCGCCTTCAAGGTCAGCGACAGCTATTTGAGCAACGGCGACGACAGCGGTTCGGTCAGCTACGACAAGACGACGCCGACCCTGGCCGCGCTCTATCGCCTGAGCGACACGGTCAATCTCTACGCCAGCGCGGCGCGCGGTTTCGAAGCGCCGACCTTCAACGAGATGTTCTACTCAAGTGGTGGCGGTTCCTTGAACCTTGGCCTCAAACCGTCGAACAGCACGCATTTCGAGACCGGTCTCAAGGCCATGCTCGGCAACAGCCGCCTCGACCTGGCGCTGTTCCAGGTCAAGACCGACAACGAGCTGGTCGTCCTCTCCAGCACTGGCGGCCGCACCGCCTACCAGAATGCCGGCCCGACCACGCGCCAGGGCCTCGAGCTGGCGGTCGACAGTCGCTGGACGGGCAATTTGAGCAGCCGTCTCGCCTATACCTGGCTGGACGCGCGTTACGACGAGGCGTTTACCTTCCAGAGCGGTACGCCGGCGGTCACCAAGAACGTCAGCGCCGGCAACCGCCTGCCCGGCGTCGCGGCGCAGACGCTGTACGGCGAGCTGGCCTGGAAGCATGCGGCGAGCGGCTTCCATGCCGCCATCGAAGGCATCGCGCGCAGCAAGGTTTATGTCGAGGACACCAACAGTGACACGGCGGCGCCGGCCTACGCCATCGCCAATCTGCGCGCCGGTATTGAACGCACTTTCGGGCCGCTCAAGGTCTCGACCTTTGCCCGCCTCAACAACATCTTCGACCGCCAGTACGTCGGTTCGGTGATCGTCGGCGACAGCAGCCAGCGCTATTACGAAGCGGCGCCGGGCCGCAACTGGCTGGCCGGGGTGAGTGCCCGCTATGCGTTCTAGGCTGATCCGGCTGGGCTGCAGCCTGATTCTGGCGGCAGCTGTTACGGTACCGGCCCAGGCGGTCGACGCGCTGGAAAAGCGCATTTTGCCGCCGGCCGATTTCGCGACGGTGCATGAAGTGCTGGTCGAAAGCATCGAGGCGGAAGGCCTGGTCGTCGCGGCGGTGATTCCCTTCAACCGCATGCTGCAACGCACGGCGACGACGCTGGGCAAGAGCGGCAGCCCGTTCGCCGAGGCCGAGATCGTGCAGTTTTGCAGCAGCGTGCTGGCCTGGCAGATGCTGGAAGAGGACCCGGCGCAGATTGCTTTTTGTCCGTTGTCGCTGGCGATTTATGAAAAAGTCGGACAGCCGGGGCGGGCGATGCTGGTTTTTCGTGTTCCCGGACCGTCGACCGCCGGGCATCGCGCTGCCGCGCGTCTGCTGCACAAATTGGCCGATCAGGTCGGCGCCACGCTCAAGCGCCGCAGTGGCGCGGCGGGCGGACGGTAAACGTCGCGCCCGCCGGTTTTTCTACATGCGGCCCAGCTTGCGGTACAGCGTGTTGCGACTGATGCCGAGCTGGCGCGCCGCCGCCGAGATGTTGCCACCGGCGGCTTCGAGCGTGCGCAGCGCGACCTGGCGGCCCATTTCTTCGAGATTGCCGTCGAGCGGCGCCGCCGCCCACGGGTCATGCGCGGCTTTCACGCTGGCCGCCGGCGCCATGCCGATCGGGGCTTCGAACAGCTCCTCCGGCAGATGCGTTTCGGTGATCAGCGTTTCGCCCTCGTCGAGCAGCGCGATGGCGACGCGGATCGCGTTGAACAACTGGCGGATGTTGCCCGGCCAGGCATAGGCCTCGATTGCCTGCATTGCGCCTTCCGAGAAACGCACCGGCGTCTCGCGCGGGCCGGCTTCGGCGGCGGCCAGCTTGGCGACCATGCTGCGGATGTCGGTGCGTTCGCGCAGCGAAGGCAGGGTCACCGACATGCCGTTCAGGCGGTAGTAGAGATCCTCGCGGAAGCCGCCGCGCGCCACTTCCTCGCGCAGCTTGCGGTGCGTCGCGCAGACCAGCGAGATGTCGACCTGGATGGCCCGCGTGCTGCCGAGCGGCGTCACGCAGCGCTCCTGCAGCACGCGCAACAGCCGCGCCTGCAGGTTGAGCGGCATGTCGCCGATTTCATCGAGGAAGAGGGTGCCACCGTGCGCCTGCAGGATCTTGCCCGGCGCGCCTTCCTTGCGCGCGCCGGTGAAGGCGCCGCCCTGATAGCCGAAGAGTTCCGACTCGATCAGGGTTTCCGGAATCGAGGCGCAGTTGAGCGCGACGAACGGTGCGTCGGCGCGCGGCCCGCTGTTGTGGAAGGCCTTGGCGAACATCTCCTTGCCGGCTCCGGATTCGCCCTGGATCAGGATCGGGATGTCGCGCCCGAGGATGCGCCGGGCGCGGTCGATCGCCGCCTGCAGGCGCAGGTCGCCGGTGTTCAGCGTATCCAGGGTCAGCGGCGGCTTGGCCGGAGTGGCCGCCTTGGCCGGTTCGGCAGCATCCGGCCGGCGGGGCGCCGGGCGCTGCAGCGGCGCTTCGTCGAAGACGCGACCGGCCACGGCCATCGGCGGCAACTGGCCGCGCAACTGGACATGCAGGCTGCGCCCGTTCGCCCGAATTTCGATCGTGCCCTGTGGCTGATGCCGCAGGCGGTCGACCAGCCCGGCCAGGCTGCTTTCGAAAACCATGGAAAAATCGCGGTTGACCGCATCGACCTGGCGAATGCCGAGCAGTTCGGTGCCGTTGCGGTTGATGGCCAGTACCTGGCCGTCCGGCGAGACGGCCGCGAGGCCTTCCTTCGGGCTGCCGAGGAAGTCGGCGCGGCTGTGGAAGCAGACCAGGATGTCGCGGGCGTGCACCGACTCGAACAGGCGCTTTTCGACGATGGCCGAGGACAGCCGGACCAGACCGAGCGTGTGGCGCTGCTGGCTGCGGTAGTCGCCGGAAATGTCGAGGACGCCGATCAGCCGGCCGTCCGGCCCGAAGATCGGGCTGGCGCAGCAGGTCAGGAAGCTGTTGTGTTCGAGGAAGTGCTCGCCGCCGAAGACGGAAACGGCGCTTTCTTCCGAGAGTGCGGTGCCGATCGCATTGGTGCCGCGCAGGTTTTCATCCCACGAAGCGCCGGCAAGCAGCGCGACGCGGTCGGCGCGGCTGACGAAATCGGCATCGCCGACGGTTTCAAGGAGCAGGCCGTTGGCGTCAGCCAGGATGACCATGCTGCCCGATTCGCGGATCTGCTCGTAGACGTGCTCCATGATCGGCCGGCCCTGCAGCAGCAGGTAACGGTTGCGGTCCTGCTCGGTCTTCAGCGCAATGCGGTCGAGCGACTCGCCGGGCGGGCGATAGCTCGCGTCGCCAAGGCCGAAGCGGCGGCAGCGTTCCCAGGAACGCACGATCATCGGGTCGAGCAGGCCGTCGGGGCGACGATCCTGGTCGAAAAACAGCTGACGTGCCTGTTGCAGGCGCTGACCGTGTGTCTCGGCCAGCAATTGAAAAGTCTCCATCTCTCCTCCGGTTTGGTCGGACGATTTTTATTTTTGTGTTGTTGCAAAAAGTAACACCTGCACTTTTTCTAAGCAATGTATCGAGCACTGCTGTGCAACTCTCAGCAAATGGTATGCCAATACACCCCGATCTGCCGTGTTTACTTGCATTCATGACTTCACGGGCGGCCTGGCACAGGGCTTGCAGAACGTGCTGCACAAAAGCTGCAACCCGAACCTAACCAAGGAGACAATGTGAAACATTCCGCCCGCCACCTCGCCGCGCTTGCCGCCGCGCTCATTCTCGGTACTGCCGCAGCCCAGGTCTTCGCCCACGGCGACGTCGTGCCGCAGGCGGTCGACACCACCGGCCTGAAGAATCTCGGCGCCGATTTCCTGCCGGCCAACCCGTACCGCAAGGATAAGACCGCAACGCGCATCGGAGATTCCGCCTTCAACCAGAATTGTGCCCGCTGCCACGGCCTTGGCGCCGTCTCCGGCGGCATCGCGCCCGACCTGCGCTACCTGCCGCAGGGCGATGAAGGCGACGAAATCTTCCTGCAGCGCATCCGCAAGGGCTCGGTGCGCGATGGCCGGGTTTACATGCCGCCGTTCGAAGGCACGCTGAGCCAGGAAGCGATGTGGGCGATCCGCACCTGGCTGGAATCCGTCCATGAAGAATAATCGCCGCCGCCTGCTGCAGGGCCTTGCCCTGCTGCCCTTCGCCGCCGTCCTGCCGGCGGTTGCCGGTGACGGCCTGGCCGCGATCCGCCAGCGCGGCCGCCTGCGTGTTGCCGTCTATAACGATTTCCCGCCTTACGCCATGGCCGGCGGCAAGGGCATCGATGCCGATCTGGCGCGCGCCATTGCCGGCAAGCTCGGCCTGAGCGCCGAAGTGGTCGGCTACAACGCCGACGAAGACATGAACGACGACCTGCGCAACATGGTCTGGAAGGGGCATTACCTTGGTACCCAGCCGGCCGACGTGATGATGCATGTGCCGGTGGACGAATACCTCGCCCGCGCCAACGACAAGGTACGCATCTTCGGCGCCTATCACCGCGAAAGCCTGGCCCTGGCGCGCAACCCGCAGCGTGTCCCGGCCCTGGCCGGCTCGGCGGCGGTGGCGCTGGAAATCTTCACGCGCGAGAAGATCGCCGTCGAAACGGCATCGCTCGCCGACTCCTTCCTGTTGAGCGCGCTGAACGGTCGCCTGCGCGAGAACGTCGTGCATTTCCGCACCGTTGGCGAAGCCGCCGCGGCCTTGCGCAGCGGTCAGGTGTCGGCGGTGCTCGCAACGCGTGCCGAGCTGGAAGCGGCCTTGCGTCCGGAGGATCGCGTCGCGGTCGACCTGCCGAAATTCGCCGAATTGAAGGTTGATGGCTGGCCGCTCGGCATGGCCGTCAAGGCGGAAGAGCGCGAACTGGCCGAGGCCATCGCGCAGGCGCTCGGCGAGTTGAAGGCGGACGGCACGGTCGCCGCCATCTTCCGCCGCCACGGCATTTCCTACCAGCCGGTCTGAGAATGAACATGCGCCTTTCTGCCCTCTTGTTGCTCGCCTGTTCCAGTCTCGCCCTGGCCGGACCGCTTGCCTATGTGCCGAACGAGAAGTCGGCCAGCGTCAGCGTCATCGATACGACGACTGATGCCCGCCTCGCCGACATCGTCGTCGGCCAGCGGCCGCGCGGCATTGCGGCCGGCAAGGAGCATCTTTACCTGACCGACGCGACAACGGCCAGTTTGCTGATTGTCGATCTGGCCAGCGGCAAGCTGCTCAAGAGCGTGCCGGTCGGTGCCTCGCCGGAAGGCGTCAGCCTGTCGGCGGATGGCCGGCGGCTGGCGGTCGCGGTCGAGGACGACAACGCCGTCGTGCTGCTTTCGGCACCGCAGGGCAAGGAACTGGCGCGCATCAAGGTGGCCGGCAAAAACCCCGAGCACACGGTGTTCAGCCCGGACGGGCGCTGGCTTTACGTCAGTGCCGAAGAGGCCGAGCAGGTCGATGTGATCGACGTTGCCAAGCAGAAGCAGGTGGGCAGCATTCCGGTCGGTAAACGGCCGCGCGGCATCGGTTTCCTGCCCGATGGCAGCCGCGCCTACGTGGCCAGCGAACTGGCCGGCAAGGTCTATGTGATCGATGTCGCCCGGCGTAGCGTGCTGGCTGAAATCACGGCCGGCCAGTTTCCCAACGGGATTGCGGTCGACCCGTTGGGCAAGCGCGTTTTCGTCTCGAACGGACGCGACCCGAGCGTGATGGCGATCGACGTTGCCAGCCATGCCGTGCTGGCCACGATCGAGGTCGGCAAACGCCCCTGGAACATGGCGATCACGCCGGATGGCAGCAAGCTCTACGTCGCCAACGGGCGTTCCGGCAGCGTCACCGTAATCGATGCGGTCAACCTGAAAAAACTGGCCGATATTGAAGTCGGCGAACTGCCCTGGGGAGTGGCCATTCAATGAATACCAAGCGTTATACCTGGCCGGCGATGCTGCTCCACTGGCTGATGGCCGGGCTCATCGTCTGGCTGCTCTGGCTCGGTCTGAGCATGACCGAACTGCCCAAGGGGGCGGAGCGCAGCGCGGCCTACAGCCTGCACAAGTCGCTCGGCCTGCTCGCCTGGCTGCTGGTCGTCGTGCGCCTTGCCTGGCGGCGTACGCACCGGCCGCCGGCCGCGCTCGGCAATGGCTGGGAGGAGCAGCTGGCGACGGCGGTACACCACGGGCTCTACCTGTTCATGTTCGTCGCGCCGCTGGCCGGTTACCTGGCCTCGTCATTCACGCCTTACGCCATCAAGTTCTTCGGCATCGAGCTGGCCAAAGCCGGCTGGCCGGACGAGGGCCTGAACGGCGCCTTCAAGCTGCTGCATTTTGCCGTTGTCTGGGGCGGCGGCGGGCTGATCGCGCTGCATGTCGCCGGTGCACTCAAGCATGCCTGGTTGCGTGACGGCACGCTGCAACGCATGTTGCCCGGTCGACTGTTCAAAAACTGAACAATTGCTCCGCTTTGGAGCAGTGGGTTCAGGGCGCCCAGGGGGCGCTTTTGCCCTTGGTTTCCAGGGCGCAGGTCTGCGGATTGGCGGCGAGCGGGACGAAACGGCGGCTGTTGCCGTCGAGGGCGTCGATCGAGCCGCTGGCGATGTCGTACACCCAGCCGTGCAGGTTGAGCCGGCCTTGCTCGAGCGCCAGCGCGACGGCCGGGTGGGTGCGGATGTTGGCGAGCTGGGCGATGACGTTTTCGCGCACCAGTGCATCCATGCGCGCCTGCGGCGTCGCGTGCTGGCGGGCGTTGATCACGACCCTGGCCGAATCGGCGTAGCGCAGCCAGTGCGCCACGGCCGGCAGGTGAGTCAGGCACTGGCCAGTGGCGATGGCGCCCATCGCGCCGCAATCGGAGTGGCCGCAGATGACGATGTCGCTGACCTTGAGCACGGCCACCGCGTATTCGACCGAGGCGGAGACGCCGCCCGGTTCCGGCCCGTAGCTGGGCACGATGTTGCCGGCGTTGCGGATCACGAAAAGATCGCCCGGGTCCTGCTGGGTGAGCAGTTCGGGCACGACCCGGCTGTCCGAGCAGGTGACGAACAGGGCACTTGGACTCTGCGCTGTGGCCAGGCGCTGGAAGAGTTCGCTGTGTTCGGGAAAGACGTTCTGCTGGAAGTTCAGAAAGCCGTCGATGATTTTTTGCATGTGCCAAGTTCCTGTGATGGTTGCGGTAGAAATGGACTGTTTCTGCCAGGCGGCCGGGTGGAAAGCTCGGCCAGGACTGCCGGCGGCACGGCCAGACCTTGCGCCTGCGCCGACTTGATGGCGCTGTGGTGCGCCGCACGGTGGGCAGCCAGACCGGCCCGGCTGTAACCCTGCTGCACGACGCCGGGCGGCAGGCAGCCACCGCCGCGTTGTTGCGCCGCCGCCAGGATCAGCGGAATCGACAAGCCGGCGCCGCGCTGCCGGGCGGCGATCCACAAATACGAGCCGTGATAGAAACCGACGATGCGCTCGTCCCGGAACAGCGCGCTGCTGTAGCCGGTCGTTGCCTGGCAGATCGTATAGCGACCCAGATCGGTCAACGGCGCTTGCCAGGCCAGCCCGGCCAGGCGCGCAAGCAGGCTGGCGGCCTCGTCATCGCTGACACGCATCAGCTCGGAGGGATGCCGGATGCCGGCGCCGGCGAAAGCGATGAAACTGCGCTGCCATGCCGCTCCTTGTGGCGCGGCCAAATCGTTCAAATGCAATGTTGTGCAACCATGAAGCAAAAAGAAGCCCGCACGCGGCGGGCTAAACTCACTCCGAAGGAGAGGAGGAGGAGACAAGGCCAGTCTACCCAGGCAGCAAGGGGCGTGGGGCAATGCTTTTTGATGTGATGCTTAAGTCTGGCTAATGCATGGCAAGTTGCCGGACGGCAGCCTGGCGGTCCTTGCCCCGGCGTGGCGGCGTATCACTCCCGGAAAAGAAGGCACAAAAAAAGCGGCCGTAGCCGCTTTTTGCCGATCTGTTGAGGGTCAGATCAGAATTCGTCCTTGACGATGGGGAAACCGAGCGCATCCCAGTCCAGCATGCCGCCGCGGTAGTAGTAAATCTTGTCGACCGGGAAGCCGTCACGCACCATGGCGTTGATTGCGGTCGGGCTTTGCGGGCAGACCGGGCCGTTGCAGAAGGCGTAGACCTTCTTGGCCTTGCTGCAGTCCCACTTGCCGCCGGCCTTGCTGCAGCCGAGTTCGTCCATGCGGCCGGAAACCAGGGTGTAGGGAATGTGGTAGGAGTTGGGGATGGTGCCCTTGATGCGGTCGTCCGGCTCGCGCATGTCGACGATCAGTGCATCCTTGTCGTTCATGGCATGCAACATTTCGATTTCGGTGACCGGATGCACGCCGGGCACCGGAATCAGCGGCTGCAGCCAGCCCTTGTTCTTGGCGCAGGGCGTCATCGTGCGGGTGATGACGAAGGGGCCGTTCCTGGTTTGCACGACGAACTGCTTGTCTTCGCCGATGATGCGCAGCAGCTCCTTTTCCTGTGCCATGACGCCGGTCGAGACGGCGAGAATCGCCGCGGCGGCGAGTAGTTTCTTGATCATTGGTTGCTCCTCCAGTTATAGGTATAAGTGCCGCCACATAAGCGGTCGTGAATATTCTAAATTGGCAATACTGGTGGCAGCAAACCGGCGCGTGCCCGGGAGGGCTTTCCCTCGCGCCGGGCCTGACGGTATGCTGAGACTTTGCATCTCAGCGTCTATCGGTCGACCATGAAATTTTCCCGGATTTTCCTGAACCGCTTGCAAAACCAGGCTGACGTCGCTGACACGGTGGTCGTCATCGACGTGCTGCGCTCGTTCACGACGGCGGCGGTGGCGCTGGCCAACGGGGCGGCGGCGATCTATCCGGTCGAGGGCGTTGCTGCGGCACAGGTGCTGGCCGGACGCATCGCCGGGGCGCGCTCGGTGGGTGCGGTTGGCGGCGGCGACCCGGTGCCCGGTTTCGATTTCGGCAATTCGCCAGCGGCCCTGTTGCCGGTCGATCTGCGCGGCCAGCCGGTGGTGATGAGTACGGCGGCTGGCGTGCGCGGCCTGCAGCGTTACCGCCAGGCACGCCGGCTCTACGCGGCGAGCCTGGTTTGTGCGCGGGCGACGGCGGAGGCGATCCGCGCCGCCGGGGCGGAGGAGGTCTGTTTCGTGATCACCGGCGAATGGGTGGATCGCGATGGTGACGAGGACATCGCCTGCGCTGACTACATCGAGGCCTTGTTGTGCGGTCAACCGGTGGAAACTGACGTTTTTGCCGAGCGGGTGCGCAACTCTGATTTCGGCCGTCGCTTCACGGCCGGTACCTGGCCCAACCTGCCGCTGGCCGATCTCGATCTCTGCGCCGAGGTCGATCGTTTCGACTTTGCCATGCCGGTGCTGCACGACGGCGAGCATCTGGTCATTCGCTGATGTTTCTGGCGCCCGGCAGTGGCTCGGGCAGCACGATTTTCCCGGTGTCGCGCTCTTCCAGCCGACTTTCGATTTTGCGGACCGCTGCGGTCAGCGGTTCGAGATAGCGCGCGGCGGCTTCGGTCACCGGCATCGCCTTTTTCAGAAAGACCACGTTGATGCTGGCCAGCACTTGCCCCTTGTGGCGGACCGGCATGGCGATCGCCGCGATCTTGCTCTGCTGCCCCCATTCGCCTTCGTTGGCGGCGTAGCCCTGGCGGCGGACTTTTTCCAGCAATTGTTCGACGAGCACGCGGTTGCGCGCGAAATTGGCCTGTTCGTCATTGCCGGCGACCAGCAGATGCAGCACTTCGCGCCTTTCCTCTTCGCCGCAGAAGGCGAGGTAGGCGCGCCCGGCCGAGGTGAATAGAACGGGCATGCGCTGGCGGATCATCGCGCGGTGGAAGGAGAGCGGGCTGAAGCGGTGCGTTGTTTCACGGACCAGCATGTTGTCGCCGTCGAGGGTGCACAGGTCGGAAGGCCAGACCACTTTTTGCAGCAATTCGCCGAGCACCGGGTTGGCGATTTCGGAAATCCATTCGTCGTCGGTAAAGCCGTCGCTGAGCTGGCGGATCTTCTGGTTCAGGCGGTAGCTGTCGTCGGAGGCGCTGCGCCGGACATAGCCTTCGGCCTGCAGGGTTTCGAGCAGACGGCGCACGGTGGTGCGGTGCAGGCCGGTCTTGGCGCTCAGCTCGGCGATGCTGGCCCAGCCGTCGGCCGACAGGTTGATCGCATGCAGAATGGCCAGGCCGCGGCTCAAACCCTGGACATGGCGATAGCTTGCACCGCTTGATGGTCGCATTTTTGTTCCATTTTCAAATAAAAGTCATTGTAAAAACAATGTTGTGCATATTGTGCACAATCCGGAGATAAATTTTCTTCGGCGCTTGCGTCTCCCTAGAATGGCCTCACCAAATAAAACAAGCTGGAGACAAGAATGATCAATCGCGACATGGATACCGGCCAGGCGCCGGCGCAAGACCGCTAGTTCTGCCGGTCGAGCTTATTTCCCTACCCACAATCTGGCCGTAACACGCGGGAAGGCAAGCCCTCCCGACGGGAGCGGCTTGCCTGAAGTCAGCAAGGAGCATGCATGAGCATCAAGTTGAAATGCCTGTCGCACACGCCGTTACGCGGCCTCAACGACCCCGGCGCCGATGTCGTCCGCGAGGTTGATGAGATTCTCGCCAAGGCGCGCGCCGAAGTCGAAGCCTTCGACCCGGAGCTGATTGTCGTCTTCGCGCCGGATCACTACAACGGCCTGTTCTACGATCTGATGCCGCCGTTCGTGATCGCCACGGCGGCCGACTCGGTCGGCGATTACCAGACCCAGCTCGGACCGCTGTCGGTCGACAAGGATCTGGCCCTGGAAATGGCCAAGTTCATTCTCGACAGCGATGTCGATATCGCCATCTCGCACCGCCTGCAGGTCGACCACGGCTGTACGCAGACGCTGGAAGAAATGACCGGCAGCCTGACGCGCTACCCGGTGATTCCCATCATCATCAATTCGGTGGCGCCGCCGTTCGGTCCTTACCGCCGGGTGCGCAAGCTCGGCGAAGCGGTCGGCAAGTTCATTGCCAAACTCGACAAGCGCGTGCTGATCCTCGGCACCGGCGGCCTATCGCACGAACCGCCGGTGCCGCTGCTCGCCGGTGCACCGGAGGAAATTGCCAATTTCCTGATCGCCGGGCGCAACCCGACGCCGGAATTCCGCGCCGCCCGCCAGGCCCGCACCATCGCCACCGGCAAGATCTTCGGCACGCCGGACTGCGAGCTGACGCCGCTCAACGCCGACTGGGACCTGGCCTTCATGCAGCTGCTCCAGGACGGTCGACTGGCCGAAATCGACGATTTCTCCATTGAGGAGATTTCCCGCGCCGCCGGTCGTTCGACCCACGAAATCCGCACCTGGGTCGCCGCCTTCGCCGCGCTCGCCGCCGCCGGCAGCTACACCGCCCGCCAGGACTACTACCGCCCGATCAACGAATGGATTGCCGGCTACGGCGTGCTCAGCGCCGAGCAGGCCTGATCCGTCGCTCGCCACCACACCGATGCATCACACCTTTGGAGATGTAAACACATGAACATGACCGAAACCCTGATCCCGAGCGAAGCTGAAATCGTCCAGCGCGCCCACGACATGATTCCCATGCTGCGCGCCCAGGCCGCCGATTGCGAAAAGAACCGCATGGTTTCCAAGGAAGTCATCCAGGCCTTCAAGGACGCCGGCTTCTTCAAGATCCTCCAGCCCAAGCGCTGGGGCGGTTACGAAATGAACCCCAACGTGCTCAACAAGGTGCTCATGGAACTGGCGCGCGGTTGCCCGTCCAGCGCCTGGAACGTCATGGTGCTCGGCGTGCATCCGTTTGAAGTGGGCCTGCTGCCGGCCAGCGTCGGTGACGAACTGTGGGGCGAAGACAACAGCAAGCTCGTTTCTTCTTCCTACGCGCCCTTCGGTACGGTTTCCAAGATCGAGGGCGGCTACAAGCTGAACGGCGAATGGCTGACTTCCAGCGGCTGCGACCACGCTGCCGGCGGCGCCTTTGTCGGTGGCCGCGTCGAGGAAAACGGTGAACTGGTCTTCCGTTCCTTCTGGGTGCAGCGCAGCGATTTCGCGATCGTCGATGACTGGTTCGTCGTTGGCCTGGCCGGCACCGGTTCCAAGAAGCTGATCATCAAGGACGTCTTCGTTCCTGACTACCGCAGTCACGCGATCGGCGCCTACGACGAGCATTCGCACGGCGGCGTCGAGAATCTCTACAAGATGCCCTTCTTCTACGTCTTCTACGCCGCGGTGTCGTCGGTCATCATCGGCATGGCGCGCGGCATGGTCGATCTCTACGTCGAGCACATGGTGCCGCGTCAGAACCTCAACCAGGCGGTCGGTGCCGCGGTGAACGACCCCTTCATCAAGGGCAAGCTGGGCGAGGCCTACGCCAAGATCATCGGTGCCGCATCGCGCGTCATCCAGAACACCGAGGAAGCCTGGACTTTCGCTTCGAAGGGCCAGATGGTGCCGCTCGACATCCGGGTCCGCCATTTTGCGACCAACCAGTTCACCGGCGGCGAGTGTTTCGAGGCGGCACACATGATTTTCAAGAAGACCTCGACCCGCGGTGTCTGGATGAACTGCCCGATGCAGCGCCAGATGCGCGACATCCTGGTCGGTGCCAATCACATCACGCAGAACCAGGACAACATCGGCGACCTGCTCGGCGGCCACCTGCTCGGCAATCCGCTGCCGCAACCCAATCCGTTCGGCGCCAAGCCGGCCGCGACCACCCAGTACCAGTGAGGCGGGCATGAGCCAGGACATCAACCAACTGCTCGACTGGACGCCGAACGCCCGGCTGGCTGCCTTGCCGCCGGTCACGTCGGAAGAGCACCGCTACGGCATGCGCCACTTTGCCGTCGGCGTCACCATCATCACCGCCCGTGACGGCGAGACGCGCGCCGGCCTGACTGCCACCGCGGTCTGCTCGGTGACCGCCGATCCTCCCCGGCTGGTCGTCTTCGTCAACAAGAACGTCGCTGCCAGCGACGTCATCCTGAACAGCGGCGCGCTCTGCGTCAATGTGCTGGCCGGCGATCAGGAAGAGATCGCCAAGGTTTTCGCCGGCATGCTCAAGGAAGTCCATGGCGAGGCCCGCTTCGAGCACGGCCGCTGGCGCGAGCTGGCAACCGGCGCGCCGACGCTGGACGGCAGCCTGGCCAATTTCGACTGCCGCGTCATCAAGGTGTTCGACGAAAGCACCCACCACGCCTTTCTCTGCGAAGTGCTCGCCACCTGCGAGCGCAACGACGGCGAAGCGCTGATCTACCTGAACGGCGCCTTCCGCCGCATTCCGCAATAACGATTTTGCTACCCCATCGAGGAGACATAACAATGAAACCGAACAAGATCCTGAGCCTGTGCATTGCCGCCCTGGCCGCCACCCCGGCGTTTGCCGACATCAATATCGGCGTCATCGCCTCGTTGACCGGTCCGGCCGCTGCCCTCGGCGCCGAAACGCGCAAGGCGGTCGCGATGTTTCCGGCCAGCGTCGGCGGCGAGAAGGTCAATTACATCCTGCTCGACGACGGCACCGACCCGACCAATGCCGTCAAGAATGCGCGCAAGCTGATTTCCGAAGACAAGGTCGACGCCATTCTCGGCCCCAACCTGATCAGCACCGCCGTCGCTATCGCCGATGTCGCCAACGGCGAAAAAACGCCGATGGTTTCGGTGGCGCCGCTCGACGTGTCCGGCGACAAGCGCGGCTACATCTTCCGCAGCGAGCCGTCGGCCGACCTGATGGTCAATCGTATCGTCGCCGACATGCTGGAAAATGGCGCCAAGACGGTCGGCTTCATCGGCTTCTCCGATTCCTGGGGCGAACTGCTTTTGAAGGCGCTGACCAAGGCCAGCGAAGGCAAGCTGCAGATCGTCGCCAGCGAGCGCTACGGTCGCGCCGATCCGAGCGTCCAGGCGCAGGTGCTGAAAGTCCTCGCTGCCAAGCCCGATGTCGTCTTCGTCGGCGCTTCCGGCACGCCGGCCGCGATGCCGCAGATCACGCTGCGCGAGCGCGGCTTCAAGGGCCGCATTTATCAGTCGCACGGCGTGACGAGCAAGGAATTCCTGCGCGTCGGCGGCAAGAATGTCGAAGGCGCGCTGATCCCGGTCGGCCCGGTGCTGGTTGCCGAACAACTGCCGGACAGCCATCCGGCCAAGAAGAACGCCGTCGCCTTCGTCAAGGAGCTGGAAGCCAAGAACGGCCCGGATTCGCGCTCGACCTTCGCCGGCGCCTCGTGGGATGCCTGGCTGCTCGCCCAGAACGGCATCAACGCCGCGCTCAAGGCCAAGACCAAGCCGGGTACGCCGGAATTCCGCGCCGCGCTGCGTGACGGTATCGAAAAGAGCAGCAAGCTGGTCGGTACCAATGGCGTGTACAGCATGTCGGCGACCGATCACGCCGGTTATGACGCCGCTGCCATCGTCCTGATCAAGGTCGAGAACAATCACTGGAAACTGGTCAAGTAATGGGCGCCGATCAAATGCTCAGTACGGAAGCCGCTGCCGCCCTGCTGAAAGGGGCGGCGGTCAGCGGCCGGCCGATTGCGCCCTTGCGCGAGCGCCTGCAGTTGTCCGATGCAAACGCCGCCTACGCCGTCCAGGAGGTCAATACCAAAGCCTGGCTGGCGGAAGGCCGCCGTCTGGTCGGCCGCAAGATCGGCCTGACCTCGCTCGCCGTGCAGGCGCAGCTCGGCGTCGATCAACCGGATTTCGGCATGCTGTTTGCCGACATGGCGGTGGGTGATGGCGAGCCGGTGGCGCTTTCGCGCCTGATCCAGCCCAAGGTCGAAGCCGAAATTGCGCTGGTGATCGGCCGTGACCTGACGCACGAACGCCATACCTACGCCGATCTGATCGGCGCTACCGAATACGCCGTGCCGGCGATCGAGATCGTCGATAGCCGCATCGAGAAGTGGAACATCCGCTTCGTCGATACGGTGGCCGACAACGCCTCGAGCGGCCTGTTCGTGCTGGGCGGTCAACCGCGCAAATTGAGCGATTTCGACATCACCGACTGCGCCATGGAAATGCGCCGCGGCGACGAGATCGTCTCGCGCGGCAACGGTCGCGCCTGCCTGGGCAGCCCGCTCAATGCAGCGATCTGGCTGGCCGACGTGATGGTGCGTTGCGGTCGCCCGTTGCTTGCCGGCGACATCATCCTGACCGGCGCCCTCGGGCCGATGGTCGCCGTCAGCGAGCCCAGCCGCTACGACGTGCGCATCGCCGGCCTCGGCACGGTCAGCGCGCTGTTCGCCTGAACCTTCATTCCCCACGGAGAAACCCCATGAAAAAAATCAAATGCGCGCTGATCGGGCCCGGCAACATCGGCACCGATCTGCTCTACAAGCTGCAACGCAGCCCGGTGCTCGAGCCGGTCTGGATGGTCGGCATCGACCCGGAATCGGAAGGCCTCAAGCGTGCTGCCGAGATGGGACTGAAAGTCACCGCCGACGGTGTCGACGGCCTGCTGCCGCATGTGCTGGCCGATGAAGTGCAGATCGCCTTCGACGCCACCTCGGCCTACGTGCATGCCGAAAACACGCGCAAGCTGAACGCCCTCGGCGTGCTGATGATCGACCTGACGCCGGCCGCGATCGGCCCGTTCTGCGTGCCGCCGGTCAATCTCAAGGAACTGGTCGGGCAGGGCGCGATGAACGTGAACATGGTGACTTGCGGCGGGCAGGCGACCATTCCGATGGTCGCCGCGATTTCCCGCGTGCAGAAGGTCGGCTACGGCGAAATCGTCGCCACGATCAGCTCGAAGAGCGCCGGGCCGGGCACGCGCAAGAACATCGACGAATTCACCCGCACCACCTCGGGTGCCATCGAGAAGGTCGGCGGCGCCGAGCAGGGCAAGGCGATCATCATCATCAACCCGGCCGAGCCGCCGCTCATCATGCGCGACACCGTGCATTGCCTGACGGTCGACACCCCGGATCAGGCCAAAATCACCGAATCCATCCACGCCATGATCAAGGAAGTCCAGAAGTACGTGCCCGGCTATCGCCTGGTCAATGGCCCGGTCTTCGACGGCAAGCGCGTCTCGGTCTTTCTCGAGGTGCAGGGCCTGGGCGACTTCCTGCCGACCTATGCCGGCAATCTCGACATCATGACCGCCGCCGGTGCGCGCACCGCCGAAATGTTCGCCGAGGAAATCCTCGCCGGGCGCCTGGTTCTCGCGCCGACCGCGACGGCCGGCGTCGCCAAGACTGCCGGTTGCGGCGCGCACTGAGCGCTGCACGAACCCCAGGAGAAAAAGATGAATCTCAAAGGCAAGAAAGTAACCGTCCACGACATGACCCTGCGTGACGGCATGCACCCGAAGCGCCACCTGATGTCGCTGGCCCAGATGATCGACATCGCCACCGGCCTCGACGAAGCCGGCGTGCCGCTGATCGAGGTGACCCATGGCGACGGCTTGGGCGGCTCGTCGGTCAACTACGGTTTTCCGGCGCATACCGACGCAGAATATCTCGGTGCGGTGATCCCGAAAATGAAGAATGCCAAGATCTCGGCGCTGCTGCTGCCCGGCATCGGTACCGTCGATCACCTGAAAATGGCGCACGATCTCGGCGTCCATACCATCCGCGTCGCGACGCACTGCACCGAGGCCGACGTCTCCGAGCAGCACATCAAGATGGCGCGCAAGCTGGACATGGATACCGTCGGCTTCCTGATGATGGCGCACATGGCCAGCCCGGAAAAGCTGGTGGAACAGGCCCGCCTGATGGAAGGCTACGGCGCCAACTGCATCTACGTTACCGATTCGGCCGGCTACATGCTGCCGGATGACGTCAAGGTGCGTCTGAGTGCGGTGCGTGCCGCGCTCAAGCCGGAAACCGAGCTCGGCTTCCACGGCCACCACAACATGGCGATGGGCGTCGCCAACTCGATCGCCGCGGTCGAAGCCGGTGCCAACCGCATCGATGCGGCCGCCGCCGGCCTCGGCGCCGGCGCGGGCAATACGCCGATGGAAGTGTTCATCGCCGTGTGCGACCGCATGGGCATCGACACCGGTGTCGACACCTTCAAGATCAGCGATGTCGCCGAAGACCGCGTCGTGCCGATCATGGATCACGTCATCCGCATCGACCGCGATTCGCTGACCCTGGGCTATGCCGGCGTCTATTCCTCCTTCCTGCTGTTTGCCAAGCGGGCCGAGCAGAAATACGGCATTTCGGCGCGCGAGATTCTCGTCGAACTGGGCCGGCGCGGCATGGTCGGCGGCCAGGAAGACATGATCGAGGACACCGCGATCACCCTGGCGCGCGAGCGCGGACTGACCGTTTGACCGGGCCGGGGCGGGCGCTTTGCGGCCCGTCCCGGTTTTTGCCCTGTCCTGATCGTCGACCGCTGCGCTTTGTCATCGCACAAGCGCAGCGTTTGCACTGGAGTTCTTCCGCATGGATGTTCAAATCTTCGCATTGCTGGCGCAGGACGGTATCACCAACGGTGCCGTCTATGCCTTGCTGGCCCTGGCGCTGGTCCTGGTGTTTGCCGTCACCCGGATCATCTTCATTCCCCAGGGCGAATTCCTCGCCTGGGGCGCCCTGACCATGGCGCTGCTCGAAAGCGGCCGTTATCCGGGCACTGTCTGGCTGCTGCTCGGGGCCGGTGTGCTGACCCTGGGTGCCGATATCCTGGCCAGTCGGCCCGGACGCCGCCAGCTCGGCGGCTCGCTGCTGTGGAATCTCGCCTATCCGCTCGCCCTGGCGGCGCTGCTCTGGGTGCTGCCGCTCGCCGAGCTGCCGCAACTGCTCAAGGTGGTACTCACCCTGGCCATCGTCGTGCCGCTCGGGCCGATGCTTTATCGCGTCGCCTTCCAGCCGGTCGCCGAGGCGCCGGTGCTGGTGCTGCTGATCATCTCGGTCGCCCTGCATCTGCTGATGGTCGGGCTCGGGCTGCTCGTCTTCGGGCCGGAAGGCTCGCGCACGCTGCCCTTCAGCGAGGCGCAGGTCGAGCTCGGTTCCTTGCTGGTCGGCGGCCATACCCTGGTCGTGCTGGCGGTTTCCTTGCTGCTGATCGTCGGTCTCTACCTGTATTTCGACCGCACGCTGGCCGGCAAGGCCCTGCGCGCCACCGCCATCAACCGCAACGGCGCCCGTCTGATGGGCATCTCGCCAGCCCTGGCCGGTCGCCGCACCTTCTTTTTCGCGGCCCTGATCGGCACGCTGTCCGGCCTGCTGGTGGCGCCGCTGACCACGATCTATTACGACAGCGGCTTCCTGATCGGCCTCAAGGGCTTCGTCGCGGCGATCATCGGCGGCCTGGCCAGTTATCCGCTCGCCGCCGCCGGCGCCATCGTGGTCGGCCTGCTCGAATCCTTCTCCTCGTTCTGGGCCAGTGCCTTCAAGGATGTGCTGGTATTCACGCTGATCATTCCGGTGCTGGTCTGGCTGTCCTGGAAGACCCACCATGTCGAGGAAGAGGAAACGGCGCAGGTCGTGACGACGGCGCGGCGCGACGGCTGGATCAGCCCGCGTTTCGTGCTGACGGCATTTCTGCTCATTCTGGCCGGTGCACCGCTGGTCCTGCCCGAGTTCTACGTCACGCTGCTCAACTATGTCGGCCTTTCGGCCCTGGTCGCGCTCGGCCTGGTGCTGCTGACCGGCGTCGGCGGCCTGACCTCCTTCGGGCAGGCGGCCTTCGTCGGGCTCGGTGCGTACACCACGGCCTGGCTCAGCACCTCGGCGGAGTTGCCGGCGTGGCTCGGCTTCGCCGGCGGTTCGCCCTGGGCGGCACTGCTCATCGGTCTGCTGCTGACGGCGACGGTGGCGGTGATCATCGGTTCGGTGACGCTCAAGCTGTCCGGGCATTACCTGCCGCTCGGCACCATGGCCTGGGGCATCAGCCTGTTCTTCCTGTTCGGCAACATGGAATTCCTCGGCGGCCACGCCGGCCTTTCCAATCTGCCGGCGATCAATGTCTTCGGCTTCGAACTGCTCGACAACCGCGCTTACTACTATCTGGTCTGGGCTTTCGTGCTGGCGGCGCTGTTCACCACCAAGAACCTGCTCGATTCGCGCGAAGGCCGCGCCATCCGCGCCCTCAAGGGCGGCGTGGTGATGGCCGAGGCGATGGGCGTCGATACCTCGCGGGCGCGCATGGTGATCTTCGTCATCGCTGCCCTGCACGCCTGCGCCGCCGGCTGGCTCTATGCCCACCTGCAGCGCTTCGTGAACCCGACGCCGTTCGGCCTGCACATCGGCATCGAATACCTGTTCATGGCCGTCGTCGGTGGCGCCGGGCAGGTCTGGGGCGCGCTGGTCGGGGCCGGGGTGATCACTGTGCTCAAGCAGTGGTTGGGCGACATCCTGCCCAAGCTGTTCGGTTCGGCCGGCAATTACGAAACCATCGTCTTCGGCCTGTTCATGATCGTCCTGCTGCATCGGGCACGCGACGGCCTGTGGCCGCTGCTCGCCCGCCTGTTGCCGGTGCGCATCGACGCCAAGGTGATTGACGAGAATGCCGAGGCCTTGCCGAAAAAGGTGCAGCCGCCGTACGGCGAAGTGATTCTCGAAGCCAAGGCGGTGACGCGCAAGTTCGGCGGTCTGGTGGCCAACAACAACATGAGCCTGCACGTCGAAGCCGGCGAGATCCTGGCGCTGATCGGCCCGAATGGCGCCGGCAAGAGCACGATGTTCAACCAGCTCTCCGGCGTCGATACGCCGACTTCCGGCGAAGTGCTGTTCCGCGGCCAGCCGGTGGCCGGCCACAGCTCGCGCGAAATCGCCGCGCTCGGCATGAGCCGGACCTTCCAGCATGTCCGCCTGCTGCCCAACATGAGCGTTCTCGAAAACGTCGCGATCGGGGCGCATCGGCGCGGCAGCAAGGGTGTCTTGCCGGCAGCCTGGCGTCTGGATCGCGTTGAAGAGGCGCGCCTCCTGCGCGAAGCGGCGATCCAGGTCGAAAGGGTTGGGCTCGGCGAGTTCATGCATGTCGAAGCCGGCAGCCTGGCACTCGGCCAGCAGCGCATTCTCGAAATCGCGCGGGCTTTGGCTTCCGACCCCTGCCTGCTGCTTCTCGACGAGCCGGCCGCCGGCCTGCGCTTCAAGGAAAAGCAGGCGCTCGCCGAACTGCTCAAGCGCCTCAAGTCGGAAGGCATGGCGGTGCTCATCGTCGAGCACGACATGGATTTCGTCATGAGCCTGGTCGACCGCGTCGTGGTCATGGAATTCGGCGAAAAGATCGCCGAAGGCCTGCCGGAAGAAATCCAGAAGGATCCGGCGGTGCTTGAAGCTTATCTGGGAGGGGTGGCGGCATGAGCAGGAAGCAGGGGCCCCGCAGCGCGGGGATGCGCCCGGCCGCGAATGTCGCCAGTCGCCGACCGGATGGCGTTGGAAATCAGGCAGCGGACAAGGAGGCGACGGCATGAGCAGGAAGCAGGGGCCCCGCAGCGTGGGGATGCGCCCGGCCGCGAATGCTGTCGGCCGCCGACCGGATGGCGGTCAAAACATGATTGTGCTCAAGGAGGCGGCGAAATGGCCAACGTACTCGAAGTGAAAGACCTCTCGGTCGCCTACGGCAAGGTCGAGGCGGTCAGCAAGATCAGCCTGGAAGTGGGCGAGGGCAAGATCGTCACCGTGATCGGCCCGAACGGCGCCGGCAAGACGACGACCCTGTCGGCGATCATGGGCCTGCTGCCGTCTTCCGGGCAGGTGGCGTTCGACGGCAGCATCGAACAGGTGCCGGAAGTCGAGCGCATGGTCGTGCGCGGCATGAATCTGGTGCCGGAAAAGCGCGAGCTGTTCGGCACGATGAGCATCGAGGACAACCTGCTGCTCGGTGCCTTTCAGCGCGACCGGCACGGCCATCGCGATCACCGGCAGACGATGGAGGAGGTCTATGCGCTCTTCCCGCGCCTGAAGGAGCGCCGGCTGCAGCAGGCCGGCACGATGTCGGGCGGCGAGCGCCAGATGCTGGCGGTCGGCCGCGCGCTGATGGCCAAGCCCAAGCTGTTGATGCTCGACGAACCCAGCCTTGGCCTCGCACCGCTGATCGTGCGCGAGATCTTCCGCATCATCTCGGAACTGCGCCGGCGCGGCGTCTCCATCCTGCTCGTCGAGCAGAATGCGCGCGCCGCGCTGCAGGTGGCCGACTACGCCTACGTGCTGGAAAACGGCGCGGTCAAGATGCTGGGCGAGGCCGAAATGCTGCGCAACGACCCGCGCGTCATCGAGAGCTATCTCGGCCTGGCGAGCAAGCACCAGGAACTGCTGTCGACCTGACGGCGATTGGAGAATAGACATGGAAGCACTACACATCATCGGCGAGGAACATCAGTCGCTGGCCGCCATCCTGCATGCCGTCCGTTTCATGCTCAAGGAGGTCGCCGCCGGCAAGCTGGCGCCCGACCTGGCGCTCTTCCAGGCCATGGTGCATTACCTCGATGCCTATGCCGAGAAGCGCCATCACCCGAAGGAAGACCTGCTTTTTCGCCGCTTGCCGCAGCGCACCGCCGAAGGTGCCGAGGCGCTGGTCAAGCTCGGCCAGCAGCACGCCGCCGCGCCGCAGCGCATGGCGGCGCTGGAACAGGCGCTCGCTGCTTACGTTGCCGATGCCGGCCGTTTCAACGAGTTTGCCGCTGCCTTCGAAACCTATGCCGAGTTCTACCGCGAGCACATGCTGCTCGAGGAAGAAGTCGTCCTGCCCCTGCTGCGCAGCCACCTGACGCCCGCCGACTGGACTGAGCTGGATCAGGCCTTCCGCGCCGAGATGGCCGCCAAGTCGGGCAAGGACGGCAACGAAGAGAATTTTTCCACGCTTTTCTCGCGCCTGGTCGATTGCGCCCCGGCGCCGATCGGCTTCGGCCCGCGCCCGTTCGGCAACTGACCCCACCCCATATCAAGAAAGGAACACCCATGAGCACAGCACCCCTGAGCGAAGCCGCCAGCAGCCGTTTCGCCCGCATCAAGGAAGGCGATCTCGACCTGCAACTGCACTACAACGACTGCGGCAGCGGCGCCGAGACGGTGGTCATGTTGCACGGCTCTGGCCCCGGCGCCAGCGGCTGGGCCAATTTCAACCGCAACCTCGAGCCGCTCGTCGCCGCCGGCTACCGCGTCATCCTGATGGACTGCCCGGGCTGGAGCAAGAGCGATCCCATCGTGTGCACCGGCTCGCGCTCCGACCTCAATGCCCGGGCGCTGAAGGGCCTGCTCGATGAATTGAAGCTCGACCGTGTGCACGTCATCGGCAACTCGATGGGCGGCCACTCCGCCGTCGCCTTCGCGCTCGCCAACCCCAGCCGCGTCGGCAAGCTCGTCCTGATGGGCGGCGGCACCGGCGGTCCCAGCCAGTTCGTGCCGATGCCGACCGAAGGCATCAAGCTGATCCAGGCCCTCTACCGCGAGCCGAGCATCGAGAACCTCAAGAAGATGATGGCCGTCTTCGTCTTCGACAGCAGCAGCCTGACCGAAGAGCTCTACCAGGCCCGCCTCGACAACATGCTGGCGCGGCGCGACCACCTGGAAAACTTCGTCAAGAGCTTCGCCGCCAACCCGAAACAATTCACCGACTACGGCCCGCGCCTCGGCGAAGTCACCGCCCCGACCCTGATCATCTGGGGGCGCGACGACCGCTTCGTCCCCATGGACATCGGCCTGCGCCTGCTCTGGGGCATGCCCAACGCCGAACTGCACATCTTCAACCGTTGCGGCCACTGGGCCCAGTGGGAACACGCCGCCAAGTTCAACCGCATGGTGCGCGACTTCCTGCAGGATTGAGCGGCGCTTTCGTCTCTGCGATACCTTTCGCCGCCCTTGGGCGGCGTCAGACTGCTGACGAACCCCCGATTTTTCGGGGGTTTTGTTTTTCTGTTTTGGAATTCGGGCGTTTTTCGGATTCAGGCCGAAACAAGGCGGATTCTGGAATTCTCGTGGTGGAGCGCCATCGGCAGGTAATTGCGGGCGAAGTCGGCCGCAAACAGGGCCTGCCCGAGGATTTTGGCCAATAAGGCTGCCGCCTTGCGGGCCAGCAACAGGGCCATCTTCTTCATGTTCTGACAGGCCGCCGAGAGCAGGCACTGCGCTTGCACCTTGGCCAAGCCGCGGAAGCGGGCGTAACGGTGGCCGTGCAACTCCTTGGCATCGGCAAAGCTGCGCTCCACTGTTTCCTTGCGCCGGGCGTACAGCCGTTTGCCCAGGTCGCTCAGGCGATTGGCGTTGATCGCTTCCTTGAAACCTTCCCAGAGATGCCGGGTCACGAGCTTCTGATGATTCCGGCTCTGCGTGCACTGCCCGCGCACGCCACAATCAGCGCAACGGGCGGGATTCGAGGCATATTCCCGATAGCCCAGCCGGTTGGTCGTCCGGTACGGCAGAACCTCCCCGGCCGGGCAGCGGTAGCAGTCCTGGACCGCATCGTAGAGATAGTCCCGCTTGTAGAAATAGCCATCGCGGTGTGTGGGTCGCTTGTAGCCCATCACCCCGAACAGTGCCCGCTCGAGAATGCCCTTGCAGACTTGCGGGGTGAAATACCCGGCATCGAGCCCGACGGCGCCCACGGCCAGATCAAAGCGCTCCATGACCCGGTCCAGGCGGGCCAGATAGGGCTGGCTGTCATGGACATTGCCCGGCGTGACATGGGTATCGACGATCAGGGCATGCACGCCATCGACAGTCCGGTGATCCAGATAGAAGAAGCCGGTCGGCTTGTTGTCGCGGGCCATGAAACCTGCGTCGGGATCGACCGTGCTGACCTTGACCTCCTTCAGTGGCGGTGTCGAATCATCGTCATCACGCTTGAGCGGCTTCTTGCCCGCGGCGGCACGATCCGCTTCGATGGCTGCATCCAGCTCGGCCAAATAGGCCGCCGGCGTTTGCTCGACCTGATGCACCTCGAAGTGCCGTTTGTTGGCATTCGCCTTCAGATGCGTGCTGTCCGTGTAAAGCACCCGCCCGCCAATCAGCTTGTGCTCAATGGCTTGCTCGACAATCCCGTCAAAGATGCGTTGCTCAATGTCCGTCCCGACAAAGCGGCGACGCCGATTCTGCGACAGCGTCGAGGCATCCGGCACTTTGTCCGTCAGCCGAAAGCCGAGAAACCAGCGGTAAGCCACATTGACCTCGATTTCCTTCACCAGCCGTCGCTCGGAGCGAATCCCGAACAGGTAGCCAATGAACAGCATCTTGAACAACACCACCGGATCAATCGCCGGTCGGCCATTGTTCTCGCAATACAGGTGCTGGGTCGCTTCACGAATGAAATCAAACCGGATGTGCTGGTCGAGCAGCCGGAGCAAGTGGTCTTTCGGGACCAATTGCTCCAACGTCACCATCTCCAGTTCCGTTTGGGCAGGGTAGGCAGGCTTGAGCATGCCTGCATTATAAAAAAATAAAGCCCCCAATCGCTTGGAGGCTTTGTCAGCGGTCTGTCGCCGCCCTTGGGCGGCGTATTTTTTGGTTTTGTGTTGTTCTGGACGGTCGACCGGTCAGAAAGGCCGGTTTTGGGAAATTGGCCAGGAGGGTTTGGCTGGCTAGCTAGTGGCTATTTTTATCGGATTCGGTTGGGATGGGGGGATGTCTGGTGTGTGCCCATTGCTGCCGTTGCAGAGTTTTCAAAGCGGACGCTCATGAACGTTCGACGTAACCGGCCGGCGGAGGCCGAAGGCCGGAGCGAACGGAAGGGTTGGGCGTCATTCGATTATCCTCAGCTTGATTTGCGCGCCATCGGGCAACTCCTCGATCTGGCGAGCCACGTCACCGGAAAAGCGCACGAGTTCAACCTGAGGAGCAGTAGCGAGATTGTCCCCGCCGTACGCGCCACCCAAGATCCCAGGAGTCTTGAGGCAATACTTCCTTCCATCCACCAATGGACCGCACTGATCAATTGCGAGGGAAACGAGCGCACTCATATACCAGTCGTGAAGGAATTCTTGGTCGGTCGAAAGCGCGTCGAGCTCAGCGCGATTGGTGGCAATGACTTTGCAGTAGCAGTCTTCTGGGCACAGGCGCCAGTACTTTCCGTCTTCGTCTTTGATAATGAGATTGCCGAAGTCGTTTTCACCGACGACATCCAGGGGCTCGATGCCGACCCAGCCCCAATACTGGCGAATGTCTTCAACGAGGCTCATGTGATGACGCCCAACGTGCAGCCAAGGGGCGCGCCGCAGGCGCGTCCCAGCGACCGGAGGGAGCGAATTTGAGCCTAGGGTTATGCGCTTTACGCACCTTGCGTTCCGAAATAGCTCATGATTTCTTTATCATCAGTAACCATGTGGTCGGTTATGTGAAACACCTCATTGATCCACTCATGCTCTAGCGCTTCCTCTCGATCAAGAATTCGCCCAAGAAACCTAAGGTGAGACCACGGAGAAGCCTCCGCATCAACAAGGCCGACCTTGAAGCTGTCTTCGTCAATCCATATCTGAAAAGGAAACGCGAGCCTGCCGTCTGGTGTGCCATCCTCTCCCCATTCGCCTAAGCCAATAATGCCACTTAGCCGTTTTTCTTCGTGCTGCGGTGTGTACTGGGCATAGTAGACAGCATGAGCGTCGCCATCACGATAGACGAAGCGCGTCAGCCGCACCGTAGTATTTCCGCAGCACTTGCAAAGCGATTCCGTCGGGCTTTCAAACTCGATTTCGATCATGTGGCTCTTAGTGCATAACGAATGAAAGGGACTTCCCCGTCCCGAACTAGCGGCGGAAGCCGCCGGCAGCAGTTGCTGCCATGATTAAGTTTCCACACCAAATCATTCGTTCGAAAGGGGAAGTCCATGAATATTGTCACCGTAGGCATCGATCTCGCCAAGAATGTATTCGCTTTGCATGGCGTTGACCAGAGCGGCAAGGCGGTTTTCATCAAGCCCAAGGTCGCGCGCGGTCAATTGCTGGAGACGGTCGCCAATCTGCCACCCTGCCTGATCGGCATGGAAGCCTGCTCTGGTGCCCACTACTGGGCAAGAGAATTCAGCCGCTTCGGCCACACCGTCAAACTGATGGCACCGAAGTTCGTGGCGCCGTACCGGATGAGCGGCAAGCGCGGCAAGAACGACGCCGCCGATGCCGCTGCCATCTGCGAAGCCGTCACCCGGCCCAACATGCGTTTCGTGCCGGTCAAGGACGTCGACCAGCAAGCCATCCTCTGCCTGCACCGCACCCGGCAAGGCTTCATCGAAGAACGCACGGCGCTCTACAACCGCTTGCGCGGCCTGATCAGCGAGTTCGGCATTGTGCTGCCGCAGAAAGTTGAACGCCTGCGCCGGGAAATCGGTGCCCACCTTGAAGAACTTCCCGGCTGGGCCAACCGCTGTGTCGGGGACCTGCTCGTACATGCTGATCGGCTCAACGAACGCATCGACGAGTACGACAAAGCCATTGCCCAAGCCGCCAAACAAGACCAACGCAGCCGGCAACTCATGCAACTCCCCGGCATCGGCCCGACCACGGCCAGCGCCCTGGTTGCCAGCCTGGGCGGCGGCCACGACTTCAAGAACGGTCGGCAACTCGCTGCCTGGGCCGGACTCGTTCCCGGCCAATACAGCAGTGGTGGCAAAGCGCGGCTGGGCCGAATCACCAAGGCGGGCGACGCCTACCTGCGCAGCCTGCTCGTCATGGGTGCCCGATCCGTCCTCGCCGGACTGGGCGAGAAGCAGGACCGGTTCAGTCGCTGGGCGAGAGCGCTGGTCGAACGACGGGGTTACTGGAAAGCGGCGGTCGCCATTGCCGCCAAGAACCTGCGCCTGGCCTGGGCGGCATTGCACTACGGCGAGGATTTCCGACTCATCGAAGAGACCGCCTGAACAGCAAAAGCGTCTATAGGGAAAAACAGAAAGGAATCATCGGCCGTTCGCTGGCGGCCCAAGCCCAGCGAAGCACTGCAGCGTTGATGTGAAGCGGGTTGGACCCGCGCGGGGAGAGCCTGATTAACTCCAGGGGAGGCCAGTGACTCCCGGCTAACGAATGAGGCCCCCGCGCGCGTCTTTCATCAGGGTCCGGGCAAAAGTCCAACATGACCGGTTGTAGTACCGCAGTCCTTCACCTTCTCGCACCGACACGACAGTGACTCGATGAACAGCAGGAAAACGGGATCAGGAATGAAACGATAAAACTTCAGAACGCTTGCGGAGAATGGGGAAGCCCTTGTAGTAAAGTTGAGGCGCCTGCGCGGTTTTTCGCGCAGGTCGCCTCGAACGCAAGGTTAGGGATTGCCGTTACTTGCACTTCGCAAACGACGAATCAAAGTTCGAAAATCCCCAATGAGATTCGGAGTCAGTATTCTGTAGACCATGCCACACAGTATGTTTGTCGCACCTGTTGCACTTCATGTCTAGTCGGATAGACCAGAGGACATACTGCTCTTCAAGCACTTCCGTAGAAAAGAACCCTTCCTTTGGGTTGGCTGGGTCGGCACTTTCTTTGAGTATCTTTATTCTGGCAATTTCAGCAGTAATGTTTCCCGAAATGTGCCCCTTAGAGCAATTGCGACACGAAACGTAGTACGTTTTTCCGAAGAAGCCAGAATCGTACGTGTGGTAACCAATATCATTGAAATTCCATTTGCAATCTTTGTCGTGAATTTCTGCATACCGTCTCAATTCGGTACGAAGATCAGACTCTTGTTTGTAGTAAAAGTAGTAAGGGCACGGCCTCCGCTGGAATAATGAATTCCAGTCAGACTGCCTAATCCCAAACACATCGGCTACCATCTTTATTGTCAGATCAATGCTCACACAACGCTCCCTATATTCGTTAGGCACCGAGGGCAGACGGGTGAGTCATCCACCCCAGTGCGCGGAAATATTCTAGCGAATAGGCTTTTCGCGGTCGCAGTACATGCAGAAGTTT
The DNA here is from genome assembly GCF_020510525.1 of Quatrionicoccus australiensis. Classification (NCBI taxonomy): domain Bacteria; kingdom Pseudomonadati; phylum Pseudomonadota; class Betaproteobacteria; order Rhodocyclales; family Azonexaceae; genus Quatrionicoccus; species Quatrionicoccus australiensis. Next base: position 3,150,317 of record NZ_CP075188.1, on the reverse strand, counting down.
TTATCGTCCGGCCACTCTGCACCACACTTGCACTTCCACATCTCCAGCACCTTCCGAATTAAGTTACGCATGGCATTCTCCTTGTGATTTTGTGCCGACATACGAAATAGTGCCCCGTCGGCGGAAGGGCAATCTCTAACGAAGCTGTAGAAAAATAGTATCCATACCCGCATCGTGCCGTGAACCATATGGAATAACAAGGCTCCAACCTGAAGACGAGTTCAGGAGAAGGCCATGGCCCGCTACAAAGCAATCGACACCAGCCCGAGGTTCCTGGCGGTGGATCTGGAGAAGCAACTCCTGCCGGGCAGTTTCGAACATGCCGTGCATCACCTGCTTGAGCACGAATTCGACCTTTCCCTCTTCGACACCCGTTACCGCAATGACCAAAGCGGTGCCTGCGCCTACCCGCCGGGGATGCTGCTCAAGGTCATTCTCTGTGCCTACGCTCAGGGTGTGGTGAGCAGCCGGGGCATCGAGCGGCTGTGCCGCGAACACGTCACTTTCATCGCTCTCAGCGGCGACTCCGCGCCGCACTTTACGACGCTGGCCGCCTTCGTCTCCAGCCTCGACGAGGAAGTCGCCCAACTCTTCGCCCAGGTGCTTTACCTCTGCGACCGGCAAGGCCTGATCGGCCGGGAGATGTTCGCCATTGACGGCGTCAAACTGCCAAGCAACGCCTCCAAAGCCAGAAGCGGCACGCGCGCTGACTTCGCCCATCAAGCCGACAAACTCGAAGCCGCTGCCAGGAAGATGCTTGAGCGCCACCGCGCAAATGACAGCCTGCCCGTCGAACCCGACCTTGCCGAGAAATGCCGGCAAAAGGCCGAAAGCCTGGGGCGTGAAGCCGCCGAACTGCGCCAGTGGCTGGCCGATCACCCGAAGGATCGCAAAGGCAGCAAAGGCGCCATCAGGAAGAGCAACCGCACCGATCCGGACAGCGCCAAGATGGCGACCGGCAAAGGCGTCATACAAGGCTTTACTGGCGTGGCAGCGGTCGACGCCAAAAATCAGGTCATTATCGAAGCGCAAGCCCATGGCACGGGTTCGGAACAGGAACTGCTGCTGCCGGTCGTGCGCGCCACGCAAGCCCAGGCCACCCCGGATACGCTCTACACGGCCGATGCCGGCTACCACTCAGAACGCAACCTCAAGGAACTGGCCAAAGAGAACATCAACGCCCTGATTGCCGACAACGGCATGCGCCAACGCGACGAACGCTTCAAGGACCAGGGCAAACACAAGCAGAAGCCTGATCCGCTCTACGACAAGGCGCACCCGAAGAAAGCCGCCAAACGTTACCGGCCGCAGGACTTCACGCTCGATCCGGCCACTGGTATTTGTAGCTGTCCAGCCGGCAAGCAGCTCTACCGCAACGGCACGAACTGCATCCACAACGGCCGCCTCGCCACGAAATACAGCGGCACCCTGCGCGATTGCCTACCCTGCGAACAACGCGCCAAATGCCTGCGCACGCCGGAGAAGACCCAGGTTCGGCAGGTTGCTTTCTTCCGCGGCAAAGCCAATACAACCGAAGAAAGCCACACCGACCGGATGAAGCGGGCCATCGACAGCGAAGAAGGCAAAGCCCGTTACGGGAGGAGGTTTGCCACGGTCGAGCCGGTGTTTGGCAACCTGCGGCACAACAAGCGGCTGGATCGGTTCACGCTACGCGGGCGCAAGAAGGTCGACACGCAATGGAAGCTGTATTGCCTGGTGCACAACATCGAGAAACTGGCGCATCACGGGTTCGGGCAGTAGGCAACAAGAGAAGGAATCTCCCTGCCAGGCGGTTGCCGCCATCCCCGACAGGAGGGCGCAGCGGTTGACCAGTTCAAATGCATGAAAAAGCAAAAAGGCGCAAAGAAAACCTGCGCCATTTTTTTGCCGGAAATCGGGCTGGAAAAGGGTTTTTCTACAGCGTCAACGTTTGATATCACCGGACGCTGCGCGGCTTCATCGCGCAGCGTCCGGTGGATTGATGGGTTGGGCTGCAGGCATCGAATTTAGAAGTTCTTCCAATACTGGTTGCTCCGCATGAAGCGGGCTCAGAACTTGCCGTACGTAGTAAAGGCGCTCTTCGTTCGACCACCGGAGCCAGACGTTGGCTGGGCATTCTTGCAACCTTTCCCGCGCGGCGGAAAGGTACAGCGGGTTTTCTTCGGCCTTTTGCCATGTTTCAAGATTGGCAAGCATCGTTGCATTGCCCAATGCGAGTGCAACCTCTCTCTGTGCTTCTAGGGCGCGTTCAATCATTGCGACAACAAAACTGCTGGTGGAGAGGTCAGTGTCCGGCAGGCTGGGACGAAATTTCGCTTGAAGCAGCGCACGAAGGAGAGCGTTGAGTTCATCGCTGTCGAGTACGGAAAAGAGCGGGGACGTATTCATGACGCCCAACGTGAAGTAGACGGCGTTTTTGACGTATACGCTGGCAGGGCGCCGTATACGCTGGATAACGCGGCTCTTCGGATATAAGGCCCTACGAGGCTTTCGGCTGATTTCGAACGGTGTTTACGAGAATAGATGGCGGTCAAACACGGCATGCTTGCATCTCCTTTTTCCCGATTCTGCCTGCAATGAACGCGTTTGTCATTTTGTGGCTAATGCCATCTTGATGTCGGCTTTGGGTCAGCCTCCCCAAGTTTTGCTTTGGGCTGTGGATTCCTGGCGTCGCAAAACACCAATAAACCCCACCGGTAAACAGCCCAAGGGCCGCGCTTTTGGCGCGGCCCTGGTCTTTTTGCCTGCGTTGGCTTTTCGCCATTATCTCGGGGTTGCTGTTCTCCCCTGGTCAGGCCTGCAACACTTGCTCAGTGCAGCGACAGCACCCACTGGATGGCTGTTTTCAGGTCTTCGTCGCTGATCTTGTCGGCGCCGTGCGGGGTCATCGGGATCTCGCCCCAGTTGCCGCTGCCGCCGTGGCGGACCTTGTCGAACAGTTTGCCGGGGGCGCTCTTGTCGCCGTGGTATTTGGCGGCGACGTCCTTGTAGGCGGGGCCGACGCGTTTGACGTCGACGGCGTGGCAGGCAACGCAGCGGGCCTTTTTGACGATATTTTCGCCGTCGACCGCCTGGGCCGCGCTGGTGCCGGCGAGCAGGGCGCCGCTCAGAATGAGGGTGAATAGTTGTTTGTGCATGGATGTTTTCCGATGGTTAAACGACGCCGGCGGCCTGCAGTTCGGCCCATTCCGCATCGCTGAACAGGCGCGAGCGGGTGAGAAAGGACTTGCCGGTGTTGCCTTCGAGCGAGAAGGTGCCGCCGTGGCCTGCGATGACGTCGATGATCAGTTGCGAGTGTTTCCAGTATTCGTACTGGGAGGCGCTGATGTAGAACGGCACGTCGCCGATGTGGCCGAGCTGGATGTCGTAGGGGCCGATGCTCAGGTCGGTTGGCAGGTAGCAGTTGGGCGAGCTGTTGTCACAGCAGCCGCCGGACTGGTGGAACATCAGTGCCGGGCCGTATTGCTGCTTCAGGAGCTCGATCAGTTCGAGCGTTGCCGGGGTGGCGATGACGCGGTCGACCATGTGAATTTCCCGAAAACCGGTGTCTGAAAAAAGGGGGCGGTTGCCCGCCCCCGAAGAGTTGCCCGCAACTGGGCTAGTGGAGGAGATGCAGCGTTGCGCGGTTAGAAAAAGCCCAACTTTTGTTCGGCATAGCTGACCAGCAGGTTCTTCGTCTGTTGATAGTGGTCGAGCATGACCTTGTGGGTTTCGCGACCGATGCCAGATTCCTTGTAGCCGCCGAAGGCTGCGTGCGCCGGGTAGGCGTGGTAGCAGTTGGTCCACACGCGGCCGGCCTGGATGGCGCGACCCATGCGGTAGGCGACATTGCCGTTACGGCTCCAGACGCCGGCGCCAAGGCCATAGACGGTGTCGTTGGCGATGGCCAGGGCTTCGGCTTCGTCCTTGAAGGTGGTCACGGCCAGAACCGGCCCGAAGATTTCTTCCTGGAAGATGCGCATCTTGTTGTGGCCCTTGAACAGGGTCGGCTGGATGTAGTAACCGCCTTCGATGTCGCCGCCGAGGTGGGCGCGTTCGCCGCCAATCAGGCATTCGGCGCCTTCTTCCTTGCCGAGCTTGAGGTAGGACTGGATCTTTTCCATCTGGATCAGCGATGCCTGGGCACCCATCATGGTGTCGGTGTCGAGCGGGCTGCCTTGCTTGATGGCGGCAACGCGCTTGAGGACGCGTTCGATGAACTTGTCGTAGATCGATTCCTGGATCAGGGCGCGGCTCGGGCAGGTACAGACTTCGCCCTGGTTGAAGGCGAACAGCACCATGCCTTCGATGGCCTTGTCGAGGAAACCGTCATCCTTGTCCATGATGTCGGCGAAGAAGATGTTGGGCGACTTGCCACCCAGTTCCAGCGTGGCCGGAATCAGGTTGTTGGCAGCGGCCTGGGCGATGACGCGGCCGGTGACGGTGGAGCCGGTGAAGGCGATCTTGGCGATGCGCTTGCTGGTGGCGAGCGGCATGCCGGCATCGCGACCGAAGCCGTTGACGATGTTGAGCACGCCCGGCGGCAGGATGTCGGCGATCAGTTCGGCGAGGACCAGGATGGAGATCGGGGTCGATTCGGCCGGCTTGAGAACGACGCAGTTGCCGGCGCCGATGGCCGGGGCCAGTTTCCAGGCCGCCATCAGGATAGGGAAGTTCCAGGGGATGATCTGGCCGACGACGCCGAGCGGCTCATGGATGTGGTAAGCCATGGTGTTTTCGTCGATTTCCGAGATGCCGCCTTCCTGCGAGCGCAGGCAGCCGGCGAAGTAACGGAAGTGGTCGACGGCGAGCGGGATGTCGGCAGCGAGGGTTTCGCGGATCGGCTTGCCGTTGTCTACGGTCTCGGCGTAGGCGAGCAGTTCGAGGTTCTGTTCGAGACGGTCGGCGATCTTGAGCAGGATGTTGGAGCGGGTGGCGGCATCGGTCTTGCCCCATTTCGGGAAGGCAGCGTGCGCGGCATCCAGAGCCAGTTCGATGTCTTCAGCGGTCGACTGGGCTGCCTTGGTGTAAACCTTGCCGTTGACCGGGGTCACGACGTCGAAATATTGACCCTTGACCGGGGCGACCCATTTGCCGCCGATGAAGTTGTCGTATTGGGCCTTGTAGCTGATCTTGGCACCAGCGGCGCCGGGGGCTGCATAAATCATGGTTGTCTCCAGTTTTTGATTGGGTTGCGGTACGGGCCGATCCGGCTGAACGACTGCAAGTTGCTCAGCCTTGTCTCGTGCCAGATAGTTCGCAACCGGCGTGCCAGGCCCGGTCGTTTGCCGAAAAAAGCTTATTAATCAGTGGTGGAGGGCGGTTGGCCGGTTTTTTCCCGATGCCCGGTCTGATCCGTTGCTGCTCAGCGGCTCAGCAAGTGTTCCGTAATGGAGCAAGCGCCTCGGGCGGCCGCGAATCAGAGCATTCGGGGCGGCACGAAACTTCGCTTAGCGGATCCTGTCCAATATGGCGCATAATAAAAAATCGGATTCACGGCTTTTCTCGATGTCGACCGCCAGACCTACTACTTCCTCCGTTTTGCCAAGCACAGCACCGCAGCGGCAACACGAGCACGACATGCGCGCCATCCTTGATCATGTGCCGGCCATGATCGGTTACTGGGATCGCAATTTGCGCAACTGTTTCGGCAATAACGCCTATCAAACCTGGTTTGGCATCGATCCGAAGGTGTTGCCGGGCATGCATATCCGCGATGTGATCGGCGAGGAGCGTTATCGCTTGAACCTGCCGTTCATCGAGGCAGCACTGCGCGGCGAGGAGCAGATTTTCGAGCGGGTGATTCCGGATCCCGACGATGCGACGCGCCAGCGCCATTCCTTCGCGCACTACATTCCCGACGTCGTGGATGGTGAGGTGCTGGGCTTTTACGTGCTGGTTTCCGACGTGACGCCGATCAAGGAAATCGAAGCGGCCTACCAGGCCAGCGAGGCGCGTTACCGTGCCGTGCTGATGGATCAGACGGAGCTGATCAGCCGCTTCAGCCGGGATGGGCGCTTTGTCTTCGTCAACGAGGTCTATTGCCGTTTCTTCGGCAAGACCGAGAGCGAGTTGCTGGGCCAGCGCTGGCAGCCGGTGGTATTTGCCGCCGATCTGCCCATGATCGAGTCGCAATTGGCGGAAATGAGCCCGGATAAGCCGCTGGTGACCATCGAGAACCGCGTTTATTCGGGAACTGGTGAATTACGCTGGATGCAGTTCGTCAATCGCGGTTTTTATGGGCCGGACGGTCAACTGCTCGAAGTCCAGTCAATTGGTCGCGACATCACGGATCGCAAGAATGCGGAAGGCGCCTTGCGCCGGACACATGAGGAGATGGAGCAGCGGGTTGTCGAGCGGACCGAGCAATTGCGCAATCTGGCCATCGAGGCGACGCTTTCCGAAGAGCGCGAGCGCCTTGCGATTGCCCGCGACCTGCACGACGAACTCGGGCAATTGCTGCATGTGGCAAAGATCAAGCTCGATACCCTGGCCAAATCGCTGTCGCCCGAGCAACGGGAATCCGTCGTGGAGCTTGATGCGCTGCTTGCCGATGCCAGCCGCCAGGTGCGTTCGCTGACTTCGCAACTGACGCCGCATGTCTTGCGCAATCTTGGCCTGCCGGCCGCTCTGCGCTGGTTGTGCGGTGAAATGCAAAACCACTATGCTCTGCAACTTGACTGCCAGGTGGATGATTTGCCTGCCGGCGTCGAACTTTCACCGGCCCAGGAAAGCATCCTGTTCCGGGGCGTCCGGGAACTGCTGTTCAATGTCTTCAAACATGCCGGAACGCCCTGCGCCAGGGTCAGCCTGAATTACGCCGCCGGCACGCTGTCCATCGTGGTTGAGGACAAGGGGGTCGGCATGCTGGCTGCAGCAGCCGATATGCGCTTTGCCAGTAGCGGCTTCGGCTTGCTCAGCATACGCGAGCGCCTGGCCTATCTGGGCGGCAGCATGGTGATGGAAAGTGGCGCCGGTGCCGGCATGAAGGTTTTGCTCAGGATGCCTTTGCTGGCGAGTGCCAATAAATGAAATGGAGAATGCTATGGGGATAAGGATTGCCCTGGTTGATGATCACCGGATGTTTCGCGATGTGCTGCGGATTGCCCTGGCTGCGGAGCCGGGGATCGAGGTCGTCGCCGAGGGCGGGAGCGGGGCCGAGTCCCTGGCGCTCCTGGCAACGCTGCCGCTGGATGTGCTGGTCCTCGATATTGCCCTGCCCGACATGAGCGGTGTCGAGGTCGCCCGGCGCGTCGCACGTGATTATCCCGGTCTGGCCGTGGTCGCCTTGTCGGGTTATTCCGATCGTTTGTTCATCGATGAAATGCTCAAGGCCGGGGCACTCGGCTACGTGCTCAAGTCGTCCGGTGCCGACGAACTGATCATGGCGATTCATGCGGTTGCCGGCGGCCGGCTTTTCCTTTCCGCCGAGGTTGCCGACTGCATGCTGAACCGGCTTGCCGCCTGCCAGCCCGGTGTGACGCCGCCGGTGACGGTGCTGGGCAAGCGCGAGCAGGATGTCCTGCGCCTGATCGCCGCCGGCAAGCGTTCGGCCGAGATCGCCAGCGCGCTGGGGGTGGCGATCGGTACGGTCAGCGTGCATCGCAGCAATCTGAAAAAGAAGCTGGGCCTGATGTCGACCGCCGAGCTGACCCGCTATGCCATCCGCGAAGGTTTGCATGCGAACTGAATTTTTGTGCAGTTGACTACATATAAATGTATAGCGCCGCTAGTTATTAGCGGCAATTGTCTTGCTGATGCGTTGCGACTATCTTGGGGCGCACAAGCGCAGGTTTAACCTGAAAAAGCGGCCGCATCTTCCTGAATTGGCAATTTGTTTTTTCTTGCAATGACCTGTGAATGGCTGCGGTCGGTCCGCAGTTCGGTGCGCGAAAAAAAACAGGGGAAAATTCATGAGCATAGCCAAACGTCTGGCCATTCTGGTTATCACATCCATCGTGGCGCTGCTGCTAATGGCCGGGATCAATCATCAGCAGATGAACCGGGTATTCGAAGCAACCAATTTCAACAGCGTTAATGTCGTGCCCAGCATTGTCATCCTCAACGAGGTGATGCTGGATTTCAGCCGCATCCGCATCCGTGTTTATCGCCATGTCTTGAGCAACGATGCGAAGACGATGGCGGAAGTGGAAAAGACCATCCAGGAGGCGCGCGACAAGACCGACAAGGTGCTGCGTGAATACGAGAAATTCCTCACTGATGATGAGGACAAGCGCCTGCTCGAGGTTGATCGTGCCCTGTTTGTCGAATACAACGCCGATGTCGAGCGGACTCTCGCGATTTCCCGCCAGAACAAGAAGGAAGAGGCGATCGCCGATCTGAAGAACGCGGCGGGAGTGGCCATGAAACTGAATGATGCGCTGGTGGCGCACATGAAGTTCAATGATGACCTTGGCAAGAAGTCGGCGGCAGAGGGGGAGGCAGCCAAGAGCCGGGCTGACTGGATCGCCGTCGTCATCACCTTGCTGGCATTGGCCGTCATGGCTGCGCTTGGCCTGGCGATCGTGCGCAGCCTGGTGGCGCGTGTGGAAAAGGCCAACCAGCTGGCCGAGCGTATTGCAGCTGGTGATCTGAGCCAGTCGGCGAGCAGCGAAACCGGCGATGACGAAATCGGTCGCCTGCTGCAGTCGCTGGAAAAAATGCGTGCCGATCTGGCCAGTACCATCCGCGATATCGTCGCGCAGGCCAACACCGTGCAGGCTTCGGCCAGCCAGGTTTCTTCGGCTGCCCACCAGGTGGCGATCAGCAGCGAGAACCAGTCGCAATCGACTTCTTCGGCTGCTGCAGCGGTCGAGGAGCTGACCGTCAGTATCGATCACGTCGGCAGCAGTGCCGACGATGCCAGCGAACGGGCACGCAGTGCCGAGGAAATGGCGGTTTCCGGCGCGCACGATGTCGACCAGGCCTCGCAGCAGGTGGTTGATGTCGCGCATCGGGTCGATGAAACGGCCGGCCAGATCCAGTCGCTCTCGGAACAGGTGCAGAAGATCGGCAACATTACCGTGGTCATTCGCGACGTCGCCGACCAGACCAACCTGCTGGCGCTCAATGCTGCCATCGAAGCTGCCCGGGCCGGTGAGCAGGGTCGCGGCTTTGCCGTGGTGGCCGATGAAGTCCGCAAGCTGGCCGAGCGCACGACGCAGTCGGTACGCGAGATCACCGCGATGATTTCCGGTATCCAGGGCGATGCGATTCAGGCTGTGCAAAGCATGCAAAGCAGCCGTCAGGTGGTCAATGACGTGGTCGCCAGTGCCGAGCGTGCGAGCGGTTCGATGCAGGGGATACGTTCGTCTTCGGAAACCGTGCAGAGTTCGATCGCCGGCATTTCCGATGCGCTGCGCGAGCAGCGCGCCGCTTCGGTCGAATTGTCACGCAATGTCGAAGCCATTGCCCAGATGTCGGAAGAGAACTCCAGTGCCGTCGCCTCGGTGTCCGAAACTGCGCATCAGCTGGAAAGTGTTGCGGTCAGTCTGAAGAACAGCGTTTCGCGCTTCCGCTTCTGAGCATTTTGCCGGTTTTTCAGCGGTCGACCGCTGAAAAAGATGGTTTTTGCTGAAGCCATGAAAAATCCGGCCCTGGGCCGGATTTTTCATTATGTTGGAACTGGATCTTCCGACTGCGCTCAGTTCTTTGCCGACTCCTGCGCTTCAAACCACAGCGCATTGACGACGGCGAGCAGCAGCGCGAAGCCCAGACCCAGTACCCAGGTGAAATACCACATTGTTCATCTCCTCGTTTAGTAAGCGGAACGGTCGTTGGCTTCGATGAAGCCGTTGGTGATCTTGCCGGCCATCATCTTGTAGGCCCAGCCGGTGTAGGCGATGACGATGGGCGTGAAAATCAGTGCCGCCCAGAACATCACCGACAAGGTCAGGTGGCTGGAAACGCTGTCCCAGACGGTCAGGCTGGAGCGCGGATCGGACGAGGACGGCATGATGAAGGGGAACATCGCCACGCCGGCGGTGCCGATCACGCCCAGTTCGGCGATGGCGCTGCCGACGAAGGCGAACACCGGTTTGTCGCGGCGGGCGAAGAGCAGACCGGCGATGCCGCCGCCGAAGCCGGCGCCGGGAACCAGCCAGAGCAGCGGATGGGCGGTAAAGTTGCCCAGCCAGGCACCGGCCTGGACAACTACCGTCTTGTCGAGGGGATTGGGCAGCGCGCCGGCGTCTACCGGTGAACTGATGACATAGCCCGAAATTCCCAGCGTGACCCAGACGCCGGCCCCGGCAAAGGCGAGCAGCATGAGGCTGCCGAAAATGCCGGAGGCCAGTTTCGCTCGCTGATAGACCGCGCCTTCGGTGCGCACCATGAGGTAGTTGGCGCCGTGGAAGGTGAGCATGCTCAGACTGACGACGCCGGCGAGCAGGGCGAAGGGATTGAGCAGCGCCCAGAAGCTGCCGGTATAGATCGGCATCAGGTTGTCTTCGAAATGGAAGGGGACGCCCTGCAGCAGGTTGCCGAAAGCGACGCCGAAAATCAGCGCCGGTACCGATCCGCCGACGAACAGGCCCCAGTCCCAGGCGGCTCGCCAGGTCGGATTGTTGACCTTGGAGCGGTAGTCGAAGCCGACCGGGCGGAAAAACAAGGCCCAGAGCACGGCCAGCATCGCCCAGTAGAAGCCGGAGAAGGCGGTGGCATAGACCAGTGGCCAGGCGGCGAAAATGGCGCCGCCGCCGGTGATCAGCCAGACCTGGTTGCCGTCCCAGTGCGGGCCGACGGTGTTGATGATGACGCGGCGTTCGACGTCGTTCTTGCCGACGAAGGGGAGCAGTGTGCCGACGCCCATGTCGTGGCCGTCCATCACGGCGAAGCCGAGCAGCAGAACGCCGACCAGCAGCCACCAGATGAGTTTCAGGGTTACGTAATCAAGCATTGCATGTTCCTCACTGAGCAGGATTCAGGGCCGGCGCGGATTCGCCTTCGTAGCGGCCGGTGCCGAGGCTGGCCGGGCCGAGCCGGGCGTACTTGAACATCAGGTAAAGCTCGACGACGAGCAGGCCGGTATAGAAGAACATGAAGCCGGCCAGCGAACCGTACAGACTGCCCGCGGTCAGCGCCGAGGTGGACAGGTGGGTGGGCAGGACGCCGAAGATGGTCCAGGGCTGACGACCGTATTCGGCAACGAACCAGCCCATTTCGCAGGCAATCCACGGGGCCGGAATGAACCACAACGCCCAGCGCAGCAACCAGCGCTTGTTCTGGAAGGTGTCGTGCATCGAGTACCAGAAGGCGAGGCCGATCAGCGCGAGCATGGCGAAGCCGAGCACGACCATGAGACGGAAGGTCCAGAACATCGGCGCTACCTTGGGAATGGTTTCCCGTGCTGCCTTGGCGATCATTTCCGGCGTCGCCAGGGCGACATCGGCGCTGTATTTCTTGAGCAGCAGACCGTAGCCGAGATTGGCCTTGTGCGCCTCGAAGTCGGCCCTGGTGGCGGCATCCGCCGTCTTGGCGCGCAACTGCTCAAGCGCCTTGACGGCGATGATGCCGCTCTTGATGCGGACGGCCGCTTGCGCTTCGAGTTCTTCGATGCCGGGCAGCACCTTGTCGGTCGAACGCGTCGCGATCAGGCCCAGGGCGTAGGGAATCTTGACTTCGGCGTGGTTGGTGCGCTGTGCATCATCGGGAATGGCGAACAGCGTGAAAGGAGCGGGTGCCGCCTCGGTTTTCCACATGCCTTCCATGGCGGCGAGCTTGGTCTGCTGGTGTTCGGTCACGGCGTAGCCGGATTCGTCGCCGAGCACGATCACCGAGCAGGCGGCGGCAAAGCCGAACGCGGCGGCGATGCGGAAGGAACGGCGGGCGAACTCGACATGGATGCCTTTGAGCAGGTACCAGGCGCTGATCCCGAGCACGAAGATCGCGCCAGTGACGTAGCCGGCCGACACGGTATGCACGAACTTGGCCTGGGCGGCCGGGTTGAACAGCAGATCGGCAAACGAGGTCATTTCCATGCGCATCGTCACGTAACTGAATTCCGAGCCGACCGGATTCTGCATCCAGCCGTTGGCGATCAGGATCCAGACGGCCGAGAGATTCGAGCCGATCGCTGTCAGGTAGGTGATCAGCAGGTGCCGCCGCTTCGACAGCTTGTCCCAGCCGAAGAAGAACAGGCCGATGAAGGTCGATTCGAGGAAGAAGGCCATCAAGCCTTCGATGGCCAGCGGTGCCCCGAAAATGTCGCCGACGTAGTGCGAGTAGTAGGCCCAGTTGGTGCCGAACTGGAACTCCATGGTGATGCCCGTCGTGACGCCGAGCGCGAAGTTGATCCCGAACAGCTTGCCCCAGAACTTGGTCATGTCGCGGTAGATTTCCTTGCCGCTCATGACGTAGACCGTCTCCATGATGGCGAGCAGGAAAGACAGGCCCAGTGTCAGCGGCACGAACAAGAAGTGGTAAAAGGCGGTGGCCGCGAACTGCAGGCGCGACAGGTCGACGACCGTTGAGTCGATCATGACTATTAACCCGGCAATCCAATAGGTTCATTACGCGGCATATTGGATTTTTCGGTGTCTAAAATAGGACATAACCCGTTTTGGGCGATTCTGTATTTTCATCATTGCACCTCGCACCTTTGATTCCAGTTCATCCCGATTCCTGGCAGGCTTTCCGCCATGAACCAAGGCCTTCAGGTCGCAATTCAGATACTCGTCCGGATTGAGTTCCGGGGCGTAGGCGGGCAAGAAGAACAACTCAATGTGCTCGGTATGTTTTTCCAACCAGTCCCGAACCTTGTTGCTGTGATGCACTCGCAGGTTGTCGAGAATCAAAAACACTTTGCGTCCAGCATCACGAACCAGGCGTGCAAGGAATCGAATCAGGACAGTGGCCGTCATCGTTTCCCGATAGAGCATGAAGCGCACTTTCCCCTGGTTGGTGACCGTGGAGATCATGTTCGTGGCAAACCGGCTGCCGGGCACCCTTTGAACAGGTGTTTTTCCCGCTGGCGCATAGCTCCGGCCATGTTGGCAATCGCTACGGATGCCCGTTTCGTCACCCCAGTGAATCTCCGCCCCTTCGTCCTTGGCGCGCCGGGCGATGCGTGGGTAACTCTCCTTGAGCCAAGCCTCCACCAATTCAGGTTTCTGCTCATAGGCCCGCTTCAACGGCTTCTGCGGTGTAAAACCCCAGCGCTTGAGATACTCACCGACCGTCCGAATCGGCATGTCGATCTTGAAACGACGATGGATCAACTCCTGAACTGCTGCCCGTGTCCAGAGCGCGAAGGAAAGCTTGAGTTGGTCAGGCATTTTCTCGCTGATCAACTGCTGCACTGCCCACTCCTGTTCCACGCTGAGTGTGCGTCGCTCACCAATCTCCGTGCCTCTTTTGCCGCCTTCTACCGCCGACTTGAGGCCTTCTGCCTGGTAGCGCGACCACCAATATTGGACCGTACGGGAATGTACTCCGACCGCTAATCCAATCTCGGCAAATTCGCGTCCGTTCATTCGCATGCGAAGCGCTATCTTGCGCTTCTCCTTTTGTTGCTCTGGCCTGAGCTTGCGGGCATCTTCTTTATCCATGCAAATATCATAACATAAACGCCCTATCTATTTGCCAGGTTAATATTCTCCCTGATTGATTTGATTGGACGGCGTGGCGATATGTGCTGCGGCACGGTCGCTGTCGATCTTGACCTTGTGCGGCTTGATCAATGCGTACCAGAGACCGAAGAGCAGCACGATCTTGAGAATCACCAGAAAAACGAGGTGACGACCCAGCCGCGAGTGCCTGTGGTTTTTTCGCCAGCGTCCGTCATTGCATTGCCCCATATATCCCCCGTGCGATTGTTTTCTGATGAAGCGGGAGAGCCTCTGGCGAGGACTCTCCCAAGGAGGTTTGTCCTGGCCTGGAAAAGCGCGGACGCCGGGATTCTGCGCAGGCGGCAAGAGGTCGGGAAGTGACCCGATGTCGCGCGGCAAGTTGTCGCTGATACCCGACGCGGGGGCGCGACAATCGGTCACTTCCCGGCAGCGGCAGTACTCCCTATAGTGCGCAGCAAGTGATTCGTTCAGACGGATACCTCTCTATTTCAGGCCCCGCTCGCGGGGCTTCTTTTTTTCGGCACCGGCCTCGTGATTACTTCGCTGACCCAGTTCACCCAGGTGCGCCTGATCAACCTGCGCTGGCTTTCCGTTCTGGCAATGTTCATTGCGGCGCTGGTCAGTCCCAACCTGCTGGGGTCTGCCGAATTGCTGCCGCGCCTGCTGGCATTTGCCACGGTCGTCGGCTGCATCAATGCCTGCCTGCATGCTGCGGTTGTTTTCAATACCGGCAATTTCGAAGAGGTGCCGCTGTTCTCGCCGATGGTCCAGCTTTCTCTCGACCTGACCGCCTGGGGCGGCTATGTCTATCTGTCGGGCGGGGCGACCAACCCGCTGATTTCGGTCTTTCTGCCGCTGGTTGCGATCGGGGCCTGCGTACTGAATCGTCTCCAGGCCTGGTTGCTGGGACTGGCCGCCATCCTGGCCTACAGCTTCCTGTGGCGCTTTTACCAGCCCCTGGCGATCCGCGATGCACAGACGGCAACCCAGTTGCATCTGCTCGGCATGTGGATGGTTTATGTGGTTTCTGCGGTTGTTGTCATCTGGTTCATTCTGCAGATCACGCAGGCCGTGCGCGAACGCGATGCCGAGCTGGCCGCGGCGCGTGAGCAGGCGATACGCAACGACTGGCTGATTTCGATGGGCAGCCTGGCGGCGGGGGCTGCGCATGAATTGAGTACGCCGCTGGCAACCTTGAACGTGCTGGTCGATGAGTTGCTCGCGGACGCTACGGTTTCTCCGGCATTGCGTCCTGACTTGAGTTTGATGCAGCGTCAGATCGAGGTGTGCAAACAGGCCTTGACGCAACTGGCGCAGCGCGCCGGTCAGCCCAGAGGGCTGTCGCAGTCGGCCGAACTGAATGCCGGGCAGTGGTTGCGAAACGTGCTCGGGGCCTGGCTGGCACTGAATCCGGCGGCGACCCTGGTCAGCGAGATTTCGCCCGGGCTGGAGCGCAAGGTGCTGGCGTTCGATCTGGCCGTCGAGCGCGCCCTGGCGAATTTGCTCGATAACGCGTTCAAGGCGGGGGCTTCACAGATTGCGCTCAAGGCCGGCCTGGAACAGGGCATGCTGGTTTTGACGGTCGACGATGATGGCAGCGGGATTTTGCCGGCGGCCTTGTTGGCTTTTGCGCGTGGCCTGCCCATCGTTTCGCCGACCGGCATGGGGATTGGTTTGTTGCTGGCGCGGGCGGCGCTGGAGCGTCGCGGCGGCAGGCTGGAGCTTGCCGCGCTCAGCTCTGGTGGTACCCGTGCGCGGGTTTTTGTTCCATGCAGTGATATTCGGGAGGACAGGCGTGAGCCATGATGCAAGGCCGTTGCTGGTCATCGATGATGACGAGAGTTTTCGAGAAGTATTGGGGCGCTCGCTGACGCGCCAGGGATTTGCCGTGCGGACTGCGGCAGGCGTTGCGGAAAGTCTGGAGGTTTGCCGCCAGCAGGATCCGGAGTACATCCTGCTCGACCTCAATCTGGCTGGCCAGTCCGGCCTCAACCTGATCCAGCCCCTGCTGGAGATCGTCCCGGCGGCGCGTATCGTTGTCCTGACCGGCTATGCCAGCATTCAGACTGCGGTTGGCGCACTCAAGCTGGGGGCGGCGCAGTATCTGCCCAAACCGGCCAATGTCGCGACCATCGTCAGGGCGCTGCTCGATGACCGTATCGAGATCCCGGAAGTGCCGGCCGAGGACCGGATGACCGTGCAGCACCTGGAGTGGGAGTACATCCAGCACACCCTGGGCGAACATGGCGGCAATATCGCCGCCACCGCGCGCGCCCTCAAGATGCATCGCCGTACCTTGCAACGCAAGCTGGCAAAGAAGCGCCCGCAAATCCCGATTTGAGCATTTTGCCGGTTTCCAGGCGGTCGACCGCCTGAAAACCCGGTTTTTGCCTGCCGCAATGAAAAATCCCCGGGGCTTGCCCGGGGATTTCTGGTTGCCTTGCGCAGGGTCGGGATCAGAACTTGACGTTCATTCCGACGTAGAGCGAGCGGCCCATGCCGGGGACGGCAATGCCGTAGGGCGTCGTCGCATTGGTGCCCATCATGGTCGAACCCTGGCCGACGTAGGCGCCGCCCAGTGCCAGCGAGTATTGCTTGTTCAGCGCATTTTCCAGACCGATGTCGAAGCGGATGTTGTTCCACTGGTAGCTGCTGCGCAGGTTGAGCAAGGCGTAGCTGCCCGTCTTGAGCTCGTTGCGGACTTCCGAGACGCGATCCTTGGCGCCGACCAGCTGGCCTTCGATCGTATTGCTCCAGTTGCCCTTGCGCTGGTCGATCGCCAGCTTGGCGTTGAGCGGCATGACGTTGTAGAGGTTGTCGCCGGTTTCGCGGTTCTTGCCATCGACGTAGCCGATCAGGCCGCGCAGCGTGAAGTCGCCGTAGTCGCGGGTTTTGGCGAGCGGGAAGTAGCCCGAGATGTCGACCCCGAACAGGCGGGCATCCTGGTTCACGAAGCGCAGATAACGGAAGCCGGCCGTCGCGTTCGCAGCGTTGCAGTTGGCGGTGGTGCACAACTCGGCATCGATGTAGTTTTCGACATAGGTGTAGAACGGCGTGATCTTGACGCCCCACTCCTGTTTGCCGGCATCGTGCCAGTCGGCAGTCAGGCTGAGGGTGTGCGCGACTTCCGGCTTGAGTTCGAGGTTGCCGACATAGCCGTTGCCGTCGCCGGCCATGTTGACCATGCGCATCGCCATGCCGCCGGTCGACCAGCTGTAGCGCTCGTAAAGATTGGGCGAGCGGGTCTTGCGGGAGTAGCCGCCTTCGAAGCTCTGATTGTCATTTGCCGTGTAGCGGGCGAGCAGGCTGAGGTCGAAATTGTTGTCGGTGCGTTTGCGGTCGGCCTGGTTGAATGCGGTCGATTCGGCCAGGTAAGCCGCCATCGTGGTGTTGTAGCCTTGGACTTCGCCGGTATCCATGCGCACGGTGCTGCTGCGTGCGCCGATCTGGGTTTTCCACTGGGTTGTCCAGTTGGCTTCCCATTCGCCAAAAACGTCAAACCGGTCACGTTGACCGCTGTTGATGTTCCAGAAGGTGTTCGGTGCCATGCCGCCGGTGCCGGACGGTTCCCACCAGTCGTCGAGGCGGTAGCGCTGCAACTCGCCGCCAACCCGCAACAAGTCCTTGCCGGCGAGGGCGATGTCGGCCTTGACCTGGAGGCCGGTATTGTTGCCGCGGGTGTCCATCGGCATGCCTTCGGCCCCATTCGGGTAAAGGAAGCGTTTGTCGTCGCCAAAGTCCATCTTGTGGCGGGTTTCCTCGTTGTAGACGCGGGTTTCGAGCTTGCCCCAGTCAAACAGGCCGGTGTAGCGCAGGTTGATCTGGGTGCTGCGATTCTCGGTCATGTCCATGCGCTGGTTGGGATAGCCCTGGTAGGGGATGTATTGGTAACCGAGGCGGAGATCAAGCAGGTGGTTTTCGTGACGCAGGGCAAAGCCGAGCGCATGGTTCTCGGTCTTGTAGGCCGAGGAACCGACTTCGTTGCGGGCCAGGTTGGGTTTGCCGACCGTGGTCATGCCATCCGGCTTGAAATCCTTGGCCGAGCTGTAGTTGCCGGACTCGGCAGTCGAGCCGTTGTAACTGATGCTCAGGTTCTCGTTGGCAATCGTCGCCGCGGCATTGACGCCCCAGGCATTGCCGTTCGAGCGATAGAAAGTCCCGAGTTCGCCGCTTGTCAGCAGGCCTTCGCCGGCCCTGGCGAAGCGCGGTTCGCGCGACTTGACGATGATGCTGCCACCGATGCTGTCGCCACCGACGCTGACCGGGGTGATGCCGGTATATACCTTGATCTGTTCTACATTGCTCGGGTCGATGTAGGAGAGCGGCGAGTTCATGTGATTGGCGCAGGCCGAGATCAGGTCCATGCCGTCCACCTTGATGCGCAGGCGGTCGTCGGCCAGGCCGTGGATGGCGGGCAGGCTGGAAACGCCGCCGGCACTGTTCAGGCTGACGCCGGGGATGTCCTTGAGCAGGGTCGCGGTATCGCTGGTCGCCGGACGCTGGGCGCGAACCTGTTCATTGCTGACCGAGCCGGATTGCGCATCGATGCCGTCAGTGCGGCTGGCGCGTACCAGAACATTGTCCATGACCTGGTCCG
Organism: Quatrionicoccus australiensis; assembly: GCF_020510525.1. Classification (NCBI taxonomy): domain Bacteria; kingdom Pseudomonadati; phylum Pseudomonadota; class Betaproteobacteria; order Rhodocyclales; family Azonexaceae; genus Quatrionicoccus; species Quatrionicoccus australiensis. The sequence continues at coordinate 3,132,173 of NZ_CP075188.1, read as the reverse complement.
GATTGGCGGTATCGGGTGCAGTCTGGCTGAAGGCAGCCGATGAAAAGGCGAGCGCCATGGCGGCGGCTAATGGATGGATGCGCAAGAGCATGGATTTCCCCGGTTATATTTTTAACCGGCGGATTCTCTTAGAGTTGATTGCGCACAGGAATGCGGCATATTGCCGCAGATGACATCGGCAATTTTCTTTTGCGGGGGGAGGCCTGGCGACTGATCAGCAGAGTTTCTGCGGTTTTGCTGCTGCGACGGTGATGCTTGCCGCTGACTCAGCGCTGGTGATTCATCAGGGCCTTGAGGCCATTTACATCAAGTATGCGGATGTGTTTCTGCTGCACGGCGATGTAGCCTTCTTCCTGGAAGCGCGAGAAGGCGCGCGATACGGTTTCCAGCTTGAGGCCGAGATAGCTGCCGATTTCCTCGCGCGTCATGCGCAGGTAGAACTCGGCATGCGAGAAGCCACGGGCCGTGAAACGCTGCGACAGGTTGAGCAGGAAGGCAGCAAGGCGTTCTTCGGCGCGCATCGTGCCGAGCAGCATCATGACGCCGTGGTCGCGCACGATTTCGCGGCTCATCACCTTGTGGAAATGGTGCTGCAGATTGTGGATTTCGCGCGACAGGGTTTCCAGGCGGGAGAAGGGGATCGAGCAGATTTCGCTGTCTTCGAGAGCGATTGCGTTGCAGGTGTGAAATTCGGTGCTGATGCCATCCAGACCAAGCAGTTCGCCGGCCATCTGGAAGCCGGTTACCTGGTCGCGACCATCCTCGAGCAGCACATCGGTCTTGAAAAAGCCGCTGCGGATCGCGTAGATCGAGTCGAAGGCCTCGCCGGCACGATAAAGGTGGTCGCCGCGCTTGATCCGGCGCCGGGTCGAAATGAGATCGTCGAGGCGCTCGAGTTCATCAAGACTGAGCCCGAACGGGAGGCATAGTTCGCGCAAGTTGCAGTTCGAACATGCCGTCTTGATGACGGAGAGGGAAATTTCCTGAATGGCCGTGTTTTGGGGCATTATCAACCTGCGTTCGCTTGATCCAAGTCAACGGAAATTGTGCAGCGCCGCAACATAATCCAATCAAAATTTGCCGGTATGTTTAATGAATTTCGCAACTGAAAACCTCGTCTTCGATCCTCAGATCATTCGCCGCTTCGATGTGAACGGCCCCCGCTATACATCGTACCCGACAGCGGACCGATTCGTTGAGGCTTTCGATTCGGACGCAGCCAAACTGTGGCTGGGCAAACGCAACATCGGCGCAATCAGCCGACCCTTGTCATTATACTTCCACATCCCTTTCTGCAACACCATCTGTTACTACTGCGCCTGCAACAAGATCATCACCAAGGATCATGCGCGTAGCGGCAAGTACCTCAAGTACCTGGCCAAGGAGCTGGACATGCAGGCTGCCTGCCTGGAAGGCCGTGATGGTGAGCACGAGGTCATCCAGCTGCATTGGGGTGGTGGTACGCCGACCTTCCTGTCGCACGACGAGATGCGCCAGTTGATGGGGGAAACGAAGAAGCATTTCAAGCTGCTTGAAGGCGGCGAATATTCGATTGAAGTCGATCCGCGCAAGGTCGATACGGCAACCGTTGCATTGCTTGGCGAACTTGGTTTCAACCGGATGAGTGTCGGTGTCCAGGACTTCGACGAGAAGGTCCAGGTTGCGGTGAATCGCGTCCAGAGCGAAGAAGAAACCTACAACGTGATCCGCGATGCGCGTGCCAACGGTTTCAAGTCGATTTCGATCGACCTGATCTACGGTTTGCCGCACCAGTCGGTGATGGGTTTCAACCGGACCCTGGAACGTGTTCTGGCGATGGATCCGGAACGCCTGTCGATCTACAACTATGCGCACATGCCCAGCCTGTTCAAGCCGCAGCGCCGGATCAACGACGCCGACCTGCCGTCGGCCGATACCAAGCTGCAGATCCTGGCGCTGGCGATCAAGAAGCTGACCGAAGCCGGTTATGTCTATATCGGCATGGATCACTTCGCCAAGCCGGACGACGAACTCGCGGTGGCCCAGCGCCAAGGTCGCCTGCACCGGAACTTCCAGGGCTATTCGACCTACGCCGATTGCGACATGCTGTCTTTCGGTATTTCGTCGATCAGCAAGGTCGGGCCGACCTACAGCCAGAACGTCAAGACGGCGGAAGAGTATTACGACCGCCTCGATGCCGATCTGCTGCCGGTCTTCCGCGGCATTGAGCTGACCGCTGACGACATCCTGCGCCGTTCGATCATCCAGGCCCTGATGTGTCATTTCGAACTGTCCATCGAGTCGATCGAAAGCTCGCACCTGATTGATTTCCACAAGTACTTTGCCGACGAGATCGAGGAAATGCGCGAGATGGAGCGCGGTGGCCTGCTCAAGATCGAGCGCGACTGGATTACCGTTCTGCCGCCGGGGCGCATGCTGGTGCGTGTCATTTCCATGGTCTTCGACCGCTATCTGCGTGCCGATCGGCAGCGCAAGCGCTACTCGAAAGTGATCTGAACGGGGTGCCGGCTTCAAGGCGGCGGGTTAAACTGCCGCCTATGATGTCTCCCCCGTTTTTTCATGCCTGATTCCGGCTTTCTCGCATTGTTCCTGGTCGGCCTGCTTGGCGGCACGCACTGTGTCGGCATGTGTGGCGGCATTGTCGGCGCCCTGTCGATGGGCGCGCCGGCGCGTTGGTCGATGCACCTTGCCTATAACGCCGGGCGCATCCTCTCCTATGTCATCGCCGGTGCCGTTGCCGGTGCGCTCGGTGCAGCCAGTCTGGGCCTCGAGGGCCAGGTGCCGATCCGCCTGGTGCTCTATTTTCTTGCCAACCTGATGCTGGTTGCACTCGGCTTTTATCTGCTGGGGGTGACCAGTACCCTGGCCTTTACCGAACGTTTCGGTCAGCACCTGTGGCGTTTGCTGCAGCCCCTGACGCGTCGTTTTCTGCCGGCGCGCAGTGTGCAGCAGGCTTTCCCGCTTGGTTTGCTGTGGGGCTGGTTGCCCTGTGGTCTGGTCTATAGCGCCCTGGCCAGTGCCCTGACGGCCGGCTCGGCCGGGCGCGGTGCCTTGCTGATGCTGGCTTTCGGTCTGGGAACCTTGCCAAATCTGCTGCTCGCAGGCATCGTGCTGGCAAGGCTGAACGAGTTTGTTCGCCGGCCTGCGGTCCGCCTGTTTTCCGGGCTGCTGGTTCTGGGTTTCGGTCTGTATGGCTTGCTTGGCCTGATGCGCTTGCTGCACTGGATTTAGGATGCACGATGACAATTAAAATTCTTCTGCCGGTTGATGGTTCGGCCTGTTCGCTGCGCGCGGTCGATCATCTGCTGGCCCACGCCGCCTGGTTTGCCGAGGTGCCCGAGGTGCATTTGCTGCATGTGCATCCGCCGATTCCGATCGGCCGTGTGCAGGCCCATATCGGCAAGGACACCCTGCATGGCTATTACCTCGAAGAAGGGCAGGCCAGCCTGCTCGAAGCGCAAAAGAAGCTGGATGCGGCCGGGCGTTTTCATACCACCCACATCCACGTCGGGCAGCCGGCTGAAGTGATTGCCCACGTTGCCACTGAACTGGCCTGTGACCTGATCATCATGGGGACGCATGGGCAAAGTGCGCTGGCTGGCGTGTTGACCGGTTCGGTTGCGGCGCGCGTCCTGCATCTGGCGCCTTGTCCGGTCTTGCTGGTCAAATGAACGAACCGGAGAGTGGGCGGGTCGTCGAGTTTTCGATTGGCGGCATGACCTGTGCCGCCTGTTCGGCGCGCCTGGAAAAGGTACTCAATCGCCAGCCTGGCATGCAGGCCAACGTCAATCTGGCGGCTGAAAGAGCGCGCATTCGTCTGGCCGGAGCGGCCGACGAAGCGGCGGTGGTCGCTGCAGTGGCGAAGGCGGGCTTTTCTGCGGCACTTGTCGATGGGCAGACCCGGGCACGGGAAAAAGCCGAAAAACAGCGTGTCTACCGCCACGAAATCCGCCAGTTCCAGATTGCCGTTGCCTTGAGTCTGCCCTTGGTCGGGCAGATGTTCTTCATGTTCGGCGAACACGGTCAGCACAATGAATTGCCGCGCTGGCTGCAGTTCCTGCTGGCGACGCCGGTCCAGTTCTGGATCGGTTGGCGTTTCTACGCCGGCGCTTTCAAGGCCCTGCGTGGCGGCGGGGCCAACATGGATGTGCTGGTCGCGCTCGGCACCAGCATGGCCTGGGGCTTTTCCGCCGTGGTCACGCTGTTCGGTCTTGATCAGCACGTCTATTTCGAGGGCGGCGCGGCGGTCATCACCCTGGTCCTGCTTGGCAAGTTGCTTGAGGCGCGGGCCAAGGCGCATACCTCGGAGGCGATCGAGGCGCTGATCCGCCTGCAGCCGAAAACGGCGCGCGTCGAGCGCGACGGGCAATGGGTCGAAATGCCGGTCGATGCGCTGATGCCGGGCGATATCTTCATGGTACGACCGGGCGAGAGCGTGCCGGTCGATGGCGAAGTGGTGGATGGCGATTCCAGCGTCAATGAAGCCATGCTCACCGGCGAAAGCATGCCGGTCGGCAAGTCGACCGGTGACCGCGTCTTCGCGGCGACGGCGAACGGCCAGGGCGCCTTGCGCTGCCGGGCGACCGGGGTTGGCGAGCAGACCCTGCTCGCCGGCATCATCCGGCTGGTCGGCGAGGCACAGGGGTCGAAAGCGCCGGTGCAGCGTCTGGCCGACCGGATTTCGGCGATCTTTGTGCCGGTGGTGTGTTCGATTGCATTGCTGACTTTTGCCGGCTGGTGGTGGTATTCGGCCGATTTTGCCGAAGCGCTGGTCAACGCCGTGGCGGTGCTGGTCATTGCCTGTCCCTGTGCGCTCGGGCTGGCGACGCCGACCGCGATCATGGTCGGTACCGGGCAGGGGGCGCGGGCCGGCATTCTGGTCCGGAACGCCGAAGCGCTCGAGCGTGCCGAACGGATCACGGTGCTGGCGCTCGACAAGACCGGCACGCTGACCCTGGGCGAGCCGCAGGTGGTTGATCTGCAGGTCATGCAGGGCAGCGAGGCGGAAGTGCTGCGCCTGGCCGCGGCGCTTGAGCAGGGTTCCGAGCATCCGCTGGCACGGGCGATCCTGGCGCGCTGCCAGGCGGTCGACTTGCCACAATGTGTCGATTTCAAGGCGCATCCGGGTTTTGGCGTCAGTGGCAGCGTAGACGGCCAGATCCTGCGTCTGGGGGCGCCAGCCTGGTTCGGGATTGCTGACGATGCCCGGATTCAGCATCTGCAACAATCCGGCAAGACAGTCGTGGCCATGTTTGGCGGCGAACAGTTGCTGGCGATCTTTGCCATTGCCGATGCCTTGCGCCCGACTTCTCAGGCGGCGGTGCGTCGCTTGCGTGAACGCGGTATCCGGGTGGTGATGCTGACGGGCGATAATATTGTTACAGCATCTGCCATTGCAGCCGAAGCCGGGATTGCCGAATTCCGGGCCGGCATCCTGCCCGGCGAGAAAGCCGCGGCGCTGGCCGAGTTGAAGGCTGGCGGCGCACTGGTGGCGATGGTCGGTGACGGCATCAACGACGCGCCGGCGCTGGCCGCTGCCGATGTCAGCTTCGCGATTGGTGCCGGTTCCGATGCGGCGATCGAGGCGGCCGACCTGACATTGATTCGCAGCGACCTGAACGGCGTCGCTGATGCCATCTCTCTTTCTGCTGCGACGCTGGGCAAAATCCGGCAAAACCTTTTCTTCGCATTCATCTACAATGTGGCGGGAATTCCACTGGCTGCACTGGGATTTCTCAATCCGGTCGTAGCAGGGGCTGCGATGGCGATGAGTTCGGTATCCGTGGTGTCGAACTCGCTGCTGTTGAAACGCTGGCGGCCGGGAAAATAACAGGCAAAAGGGGAGCAGGAGTTTCGATGACCGTTGCAGGCGGGGGGCGTGTGCAGGAGCCGTTGCTAGTGACGGAAGATACTGCTGCCAATCTTCTGGCTGAGCAGGAAGCCCACTTCCTGGCGACCATGGACGCTGCACAGGTCGGCATCTTTGTTGTGCAGGACCGCCTGTTCAAATACGTCAATCCCTGTTTCCTGCGCCTGTTCGGTTTTACGGCCGAAGAGCTGGTCGACCGCAAGGGGCCGCTCGACCTGATCATTCCCGAGCAGCACCCCTTCGTTCTCGACCAGATGCAGCTGCGTGCCGCGGGCGTCAGCGGCCACAATTACGAGCTGACGGCCGTGCATCAGGATGGCTCGACCTTTCCTGTGCAGATCCTTGGTTCGCCATCGTCTTATGGCGGACGGCCGGCTTCGGTCGGTACCCTGCTCGATCTCTCGGCGCAGAAAGCGGCCGAGCGCAGAATCCGCGAATTGGCCGATTTTGATCCGTTGACCGGTCTGCCCAACCGGCGTCTGCTGCGCGACCGCTTTGCCCAGTTGCTGGCTGCCGCCGAGCGCGACGAGGGTGAAATCGCGCTGATCTTTCTCGATCTCGACCATTTCAAGCGGATCAACGACTCGCTCGGCCACAGTGTCGGCGACGACTTGTTGTGCGAGGTTTCCGGACGCCTGTCGGCGGCCGTGCGGCGCATCGATACGCTGGCCCGCCTCGGGGGCGACGAATTCATTTTCGCCCTGCCCGGCATCCACGCGGCGGCCGCGGCCGAGGTTGCACGGCGTCTGCTCGATGTCTGCGTGACGCCTTTCGTGGTCGGCGGGCATGAGCTGACCATCACCCCGTCACTCGGCATCAGCATCTATCCGCAGGACGGCAAGGATCTCGAGACCCTGCTCAAGAATGCCGATGCGGCGATGTACCGGGCCAAGGAAGTCGGGCGCAATACCTTCCAGTTCTACGCCAGCGAGATGAATACGGCGACGCTGGAACGCCTGCTGATGGAAAGCAACCTGCGGCGTGCGCTGAACCAGAACGAGTTCGTGCTCTATTACCAGCCCCTGGTCAATCTGCAGAGCGGCCTGATCATCGGCGTCGAGGCGCTGATTCGCTGGAAGCATCCGGATCTCGGCATGATCATGCCGGATCGTTTCATCCACGTCGCCGAAGAGACCGGCCTGATCAATCCGATTGGCGACTGGGTGCTGTGCGAAGCCTGTCGCCAGGCGCAGGCCTGGTGCGAAGCGGGCTTGCCGCCGATCACCATGGCGGTGAACGTGGCGCCCGTGCAGTTCCGCCAGGCCGGCTTTGTCGCCGTCGTCGCCGGCGCGCTCGCCACCTCCGGCCTGGAGGCAGGGCGGCTTGAGCTGGAAGTCACCGAACGTACCGTGATGTACGAGGCCGACATCAATCTCGGCACGCTTTCGGCGCTGCACCGGATGGGCGTCGAGTTGTCGCTCGATGACTTCGGTACCGGTTATTCTTCGCTCGCCTACCTGAAGCGCTTCCCGGTCGGTAAACTGAAAATCGACCGCTCTTTCATCAATGATCTGGAAGTCGATTCGGATGACCGGGCGATTGCCTCGACCATCGTCAGCATGGGGCGCAACCTGCGCCTGACCGTGCTTGCCGAAGGGGTGGAAAATGCCGAGCAGCTTGCCCTGTTGCGCCAGATGGGTTGCGACATGGCGCAGGGTTTTCATTTCAGCCGTGCCTTGCCGGCCGATGCGATCGCCGGCCTGCTCGCCGAACAACCATTTTTGAACAAGGAAGCATGATGGAAACTACGCAGATCAAGATCGGTGGCATGAGCTGCCAGGGTTGTGTCAAGAATATTGGTGGCGTGCTGGGCGCGCTGGCCGGTGTCGCTTCCGCCGAAGTGTCGCTGGAGGCCGCAGCGGCGACGGTGGTCTTCGATCCGCAGGTGGTCAGCCGTGCCGCGCTGCTCGATGCGATTGAAGATGCCGGCTTCGACGCCGAGTAATCCGGTGTCCGGATACAGATATTGAATGTTGTTGCCGCATAGAAGTCAGGGAGAAACAGGCGTGCCAGAATCCGAAATCAAACTCACCCGGCTGTCGCACGGCGGCGGTTGCGGCTGCAAGATTGCGCCGGACGTGCTGCAACGGATACTGGCCAACACCACGCCGGGCATCATCCCGGCGCAACTGCTGGTCGGCACCGAAACCAGCGACGACGCCGCGGTCTATCAGATCAACGGTCAACAGGCGATTGTCGCGACCACCGATTTCTTCATGCCGATTGTCGATGATCCGCATGACTTCGGACGGATTGCCGCGACCAACGCGATTTCCGACGTCTATGCCATGGGTGGCACGCCGCTCTTCGCGCTCGCCCTGGTCGGCATGCCGGTCAAGGTGTTGCCGGAAGAAACGATAGGTCGCATTCTCGAAGGCGGGGCGGCGGTCTGCCGCGCGGCGGGCATTCCGATTGCCGGCGGTCACACCATCGATTCGGTCGAGCCGATTTACGGCCTGGTTGTCATCGGCCTGGTCAATCCCGCACATCTCAAGCGCAATTCAACGGCCCGGCCGGGCGACAAGCTGATCCTCGGCAAGGCGCTCGGGGTCGGCGTGTACAGCGCGGCGCTGAAAAAGGACGGGCTTTCCGACAGCGAGTATGAGTCCATGCTCGAAAGCACCACCCAGCTCAATACGCCGGGACCGGTGCTGGCTTGTCTTGATGGCGTGCATGCCGTGACCGATGTCACCGGCTTCGGCCTGCTCGGGCACTTGATGGAAGTCTGCAAGGGAAGCGGCCTGCATGCCGGACTGAATTTTGCCGATGTGCCCTTGTTGCCCAAGGCCATGGAGTTTGCGCAACAGGGCAATATCACCGGCGCTTCCGGGCGCAACTGGACGAGCTATGGGGCCGGTGTCCAATTGGCGGCGCATCTGGGCGATGCCGAGCGTGCCTTGCTGACCGATCCGCAGACCTCGGGCGGCCTGCTCGTTGCCTGTACGCCGGACACGGTGACCGAAGTGCTGTCGATCTTCCTGCAACAAGGCTTCAGCCATGTTTCGGTGATCGGCGAGCTGGGTGAGGGTGAGCCGGGAATTACGGTCGCCTGAGTCGCTGGGCGGTATTCGGCGGGCAAAAATGCGTTTTTTAGGCGGTTGACCGCTGGCGCCGCCAGTGGCGAGTCAGCGCCTTGTTTGCCAGGCCTCAGGCGGCGAGGCGCGGCGTATTGCCAGGCTTGTCTTCGCCGGCGTGTGCTTCACGCAGGCATTCGCGGGCGCAGGAGGCGCAGCGGCCGCAGTCGCGCGTCACGCCGAGATCGCGGCGCAGGTCTTTCAAGGTCCGCGCGCCACCTTCGGCGGCTTCGCGAATCTGGCGGTCGGTTACGGCCTGGCAGACACAGACATACATGGTGTTCTCCGCAAACTGGATTGTTTGGTTAAACAGGAATAATTCTCATTTTATACAGATGAGAATCACTGTCAACAACAATCACAGTCTTTTTTGCGCCCGTCATGCGCAGCGGTCGACGCGTCAGGAAATGCCTTTTTCAGGGTTTCTTCAATGCCTGGCGCGATTGCTCGATGGCGTCATCGAGATAGCCCTGATAGAAGTCCGGCAGGCGCACGCCGATGATCGGTTCGGCCAGGCGTCGACCGTTCGGACCGTAGAAGGCGACGACCGGCACCAGCTTGATCTTTTCGCTGGCGGCGAGGCGGGCGTGCGTCGTCGCTTCGCCGCGAAAGCCGGTCATTGGCGCATCGCTGTCCTGGTTGATCTGGCGTACCAGCAGCTGTGCCTTGCGCTGCGGGTCGTTGGCCAGCGGTTTCAGGTAATCGCGGCGGATGGCCTCGCAGAAGCGGCAGTCGGCGCGGCTGTACATGACGATCAGCGGGTTGCCGTGGCGGGCCGCCTGTTCGGCTTCGGCGCGCAGGTCGCTGGCGGCGGTCAACGCGTTATTCTGGGCAAAAACCAGCGCCGGCAGGGCGAGCAGGGCGGCCGCTAGCAGGCGATGCAGCGGGGTGTGGTCAGTTTTCAAAGCGGTAATAGTGCTTGTTGAGCCAGGCGGCGACATGGCCTTCCTCTTCGGGGAACCAGCCGGCGTTCATGGTCGAGTTGCAGGAGGCGACGCGCTGCAGGATCTCCAGCTTGGTGGAGAGCATGCGTCCGTCGCGCGTGTAGATCTTGCTGCCGTCGCCGCCATACATTTTCGTGTGGCAGCCGGTGCAGGCTTTTTCGTGCAGTTCCTTGGCGGCCTTGTGGTCGACTTCCTTGGCCCAGGGCTCGCTGGCCATGACCTGAGTGCTGAGCAGGGCGAGGCAGGCAGTGATGAAATGGCGCATGGAAAACTCCTTGTGTCAGCCAGCGGTCGACGCTGGAAAATGCTCAAAAACCGGCAGCTTCGGCTTCAAGATAGGCGAGGCTGACGTATTTTCCGATATTGGTCTCGAAGCCCTTTGTGTCGCGCGCCCGACTGGCGACACGACTGTCCTTGAGCACCAGCGCCTTGGCTTCTTCCAGCCCGAGGCCGTCGCGAATGGCTTGTTCGCAGGGGCGGTAAATGCCTTCGAACAGTTCGCGGTTCCAGCTCAGGACATTCGGGCCCGGCTCGCCATGGCCGGGCAGCCACAGCGTGCTGCCGGTCTTTTCCAGGGCCGCGTAGGCCTTCAGCGTGCCGAGATAGGAGCCGTCGTCCATGTTGGCAATGCGCCGGTCCATCGCCACATCGCCGAGCAGCGTGACGCCGTCCTCGACGACCTCGACGCAGAGATCGAAGGGCGTGTGCACGGTGCCGTACTGGTGGATGCGCAGCGTGACATCGCCGAACTTGAGCTCGGCGCCGTCCTCGAGCGGCAGGCGCGGCGGTACGACACGGGTGCCGAGCGTTGCCTGGTTGGTCCATTGTTCCATCAGCGTGCGCCACATGTTGCCCTGGATGCCCTCGATGGCCTTGATCGTGCCCGGGTGCGAGTAGATCGGCAGGTCCTTGCCATAGGCGTCGACGTAGGCATGATTGCCGAGCCAGTGATCGCCGTGATAATGCGTGTTGATGATCGCAATCACCGGTTTCTTGAACGCCTTCTTGATCTGCCGGATGGCCATTTCGCCAATCTGCACCGAGGCGCCGGAGTCGACGACGATCAGGCCTTTGGCGGTATTCACGAAGGTGATGTTGCACATCATGCCCTGGTTTTCCGGGGTCGGGAAACCGTCCGGCGAGAAGATCATCCAGACATGCTTCGAGACCTGGCGCAGCGGATGATCCTTGACTGCCGGTCCACGCACGAATTCGTCCATTTCTTTGGCGAAGGCGCTGATTGTTTGCCAGGGGGCAAACTCGGCGGCGCTCAGCAGCGTAAAGGCGGTGGTGCTCTGTAGAAAGCGGCGGCGGTTCATCGGTGTCTCCCGAATGGTTTTTCCATGGTGTGATTCAGACCAGTCTTTTCTCGGAGGTTGTCGGAGAGGGGCTGGTTCCTTTTAAATTGAAAGGCAAGTGTAAGCGAATTATTATTTAATAATAAACGTGTCGTGTACAGTTAAAAAAGGGGTGGTGAATTGACAGACAAAAAGAGTCTTCTGCTGGTTGGTGGCGCCTTGCTCGCCCTGTTCAGCGCAACGGTACAGGCGGATGCCGCCGCCGATCTGGCGCGTGCCGAGGAAATCGTTTCCGGGCGCTGCTTCCTGTGTCATGGTCTGGAAGGCGAGTCGGCGAGTCCGGTCTTTCCGCGCCTGGCCGGGCAACATTCGGAATACATCGCCAAGCAGCTCGGCGATTTCAAGAGTGGCAAGCGCAAGAGCGACACCATGAAACCGCAGTCCGAGGAACTGACCACGGCCGAGATGAAGGCGCTCGGCGCCTTCTTCGAGAGCAAGCCGGCAGCCGCGCGCAGCATGCGCGATGCCGAACTGGTCGCAGTCGGCAAGTATGTTTTCAACCGCGGCAACCAGTTCTCCGGCCTGCCTTCCTGTGCCAGCTGCCATGGCGCCAAGGGCTACGGCTCGCCGCAACTGCCGCGTCTGGCCGGCCAGCATCCGCGCTACATCGAGGACCAGCTCAAGCAGTTCAACAAGCGCGAGCGGACCAACGACAACGCGGTGATGCACACCGTCGCCTCCAAGCTCTCCGAGCTGGAAACCCACGCCGTTGCCGAGTACATCGCAACCCTCGACTGAGGGTCGCGTTCCGGAAAGACAAAAGGCCGCAAATGCGGCCTTTTGTCTTGGTTGCTGCTGAAATCTCAGGCCAGCATGTCGGCCCAGATGTTCTTGGCCCAGCCGAGGGCGACCTTGCCTTCCAGTTCATTGCGCGCCGCCGAGACGCCGCCCGCACCCTTGACCGGCTGGACGAGCTTGGTGGCTGCGTCGTACTGGTGGATGGACGAGACGTGGATGACATTCTTGCTATCGACGAAGCTGTAGCAGGTGTTCATCACGACCGGGGCCGGGTTCGGTTCCTGGCCGGCGAGCAGGTTGAGGATGGCGGCTGCGGCGAGCTTGCCGTGCTGGTTCGCCATGTGGCCCGACTTCGGCATGGTCGGCGCCGGGAAGACGGCATCGCCGAGCACATGCACGCCCGGCGTGCTGGTCGATTCCATCGACAGCCAGTTGACGTCAACCCAGCGGTTGTTGATCAGCTTGAGGCCGGCGCTGGCGGCGATGTTGCCGGCCCGGTGCGGCGGGATGATGTTCAGCACGTCGGCCTTGAACTTGTCGAACTCGAGCATGGCGGTCTTGCTGGCGACATCGACTTCCTTGACCTCGCTGTTGTTGCGGTACTCGATCATGCCCTTGTAGAGATCGCCCCAGGCCTTGGTGAACAGCGCCTTCTTCGACATCACGTCTTCGTTGGCGTCGAGGATGACGACCTTGGATTTCGGCTTGTTCTTCTTGAAGTAGTCGGCCACCAGGCAGGCGCGCTCGTAGGGTCCGGGCGGGCAGCGGTAGGGTGCCTTGGGGATGGAAATGGCGTAGGTGCCGCCATCCTTCATGTCTTCCAGTTGCTTTCTCAGTGCAACGGTCTGTGCACCGGCCTTCCAGGCGTGCAGGATCTTGCCCTGGGCATCGGCATTGTCGAGGCCGCCGATCTGGTCGAACATGAAATCGACCCCCGGCGACAGGACCAGGCGGTCATAGCTCATCGCACCGCCGGCTTTCAGGGAAATCGTCCTTTTTGCGGCGTCGACCGCTACGACGTCGTCCTGGATGACGCGCACGCCCCATTTGTTCTTCAGGCCGTCGTAGCTGACGGTGATGTCTTCCATGGTCTTGGTGCCGCCGATGACCAGGTTGGAAATCGGGCAGGAGATGAAGGTCGGATTGCGTTCGATCAGCGTTACCTGGACAGCGCCTTCGCTCCACATGCGCAGGTACTTGGCGACGGTGGCACCACCATAGCCGCCGCCGACCACGACGACATGGCCGCCGGCCTTGTTGCCGCCGGCACAGCCATAGAGGGAAGCCAGCGCGCCGGCCGCCGCACCGGTCTTGAGGAAATCACGTCTTTTCATGAGCAGCATGGTCTTGTCCCCTTATTTTTGTGCGGCGAAATAGCCGGCGATCAGGTCGAGCTGCTCGTCGGTGTAGCCCTTGGTGATCTGGTGCATGATCGACGCCGGCTTGTCGCCGCTCTTGAAGTCGGCCAGCTTTTGCAGGGTCTTGGCCTTTTCCATGCCGGCCAGCGAGTCCATGCCCGAGCCCTTGACGGCGTGGCCGTTGGTGCCGTGACAGTTGGCGCAGGTGGCAGCCAGGTTGCGGGCGAGGTGGGGGTCGGCAGCAATGGCGCTGGTTGATGCAACCAGACCGGCGGCTGCGATGACGGTGAGCAGCTTCATTAGGACATCTCCTCTGAGTGATGTTGAGTTCATGCCGCCGTTATGTTGCATTTTTTGTCGCGGCATGGGGAGCTAGGTTATAGGCGTTTGCCGGAAATTGCATGCTGCATCGCAACAATATTAGCAGTTGACTATATAAGTATGCAGTAATACATTGTTTACTGATCTAGATCAAAAAAACGACATGGACGAGACAATTCAGGTGTTCAACCAGGTAGCGCATTACTTCGGTCTGCTCTCGGATCCGACGCGTTTGCGCATTCTCTCGGTTCTCTGTCTTGAAGAGAGATCGGTCAACGAGGTGGTCGAGAGGGTGGGCTTGACCCAGGCCAATACCTCACGTCACTTGAACATCTTGTACCGGGCGGGGGTGGTGGACCGCCGGCGCGAAGGAACTTCCATCCTGTATCGCGTTGTGGATCCCAATTTTGTCGATATCTGCCGCACCGTCAGCATTGCGGTGGCCAGTCGCGACATCGTCGGACAAAACGATTTGGTGGCAGCGCATTGTCTTAGCTGAAATTCAATACTCTGGAGGGGACTCATTTCTATGGTCGATAAAACAAAACAACCGGGGCGTCTACGGCCCGCTCCGGAAAACTTCCTGTCGGAAGATCAGGTCAAGGCCGTTGGCGCGGGACGGCGCGATTTTTTGCGCAAGAGTTTCCTGGCCGCCGGCGCAGCCATCGCTGCACCACTGGCAGCACGTGCTGCCGAAGGTGATCCGAACATTCTCGAAAACCCGGCCTGGACGACCTCGCTCGGCCAACCCGTGGCGACCAACCCGTACGGCATGCCGTCGAAATACGAAAGCCAGTTGCTGCGTCGCGAATCGCCCGGTCTGGCCCGCGTTGGTGGCGCCTCGGTGTCGTTTTGCCCGTTGCAAGGCCTGTTCGGCATCATCACGCCGTCCGGCCTGCATTTTGAGCGGCATCACCAGGGCTGGCACGACATCGATCCGTCCAAGCATCGCCTGATGGTCAATGGTTCGGATGATTCCCTGCTCAAGAAGGCCAAGGTCTATACGCTGGACGAGCTGATGCGCCTGCCGTCCGTGTCGCGCATCCACTTCATCGAATGCGGTGCGAACACCGGTCTGGAGTGGGGCAACGTGGCCGTGCCGACCGTGCAATACACGCACGGCATGCTGTCCTGTTCCGAATTCACCGGCGTGCCGCTCAAGCTGCTGCTGGAAGATTGCGGCGTCGATTACAAGAAGGCCCGCTATGTGCTGGCCGAAGGCGCCGATGGCTCCTCGATGACGCGCACCATTCCGATGGAAATGGTCGAATCCGGCGAAGTGTTCGTCGCCTACGGCCAGAACGGCGAAATGCTGCGCCCGGAAAACGGCTATCCGCTGCGCCTCGTCGTACCCGGCGTCCAGGGCGTGTCCTGGGTCAAGTGGCTGCGCCGCATCGAAGTCGGCGACAAGCCTTATGCCACCAAGGATGAAGCGGTGCATTACATCGACCTCCTGCCGAGCGGTCTGCATCGCCAGTACAGCTCGATCCAGGAAGCCAAGTCGGTGATCACCACGCCGTCCGGCGGCCAGACGCTGCTCGACAAGGGTTTCTACAACGTCTCCGGCCTCGCCTGGTCCGGTCGTGGCCGCATCAAGCAGGTCGATGTCTCCTTCGACGGCGGCATCAACTGGCAGACGGCGCGTCTCGAAGGACCGATCCAGAACAAGGCGCTGACCCGTTTCAACACCAACTGGGTGTGGGACGGCAGTCCGGCCATCCTGCAGTCGCGCGCCATCGACGAAACCGGCTTTGTCCAGCCGAGCTACGGCCAGTTGCGCGCGGTGCGCGGTACCAAATCGATCTATCACAACAATGCCATCCAGTCCTGGAAAGTGGCCGAGAGCGGGGAGGTCAGCAATGTCCAGGTTCTATAAATCCATTCTCGTTTTGGCCCTCGCCGGCGCGTCGACCGCTGCGCTGGCCTTCGACAACTACGGTGGCGTCGGTCGTCCGGCCACCGCGGCCGAAGTGAAGGCCTGGGACATCGACGTGCGTCCCGATTTCAAGGGCTTGCCCAAGGGTTCGGGTTCGGTTGATCGCGGCCAGGAACTGTTCGAGGAAAAGTGCGCATCCTGTCACGGCTCCTTCGGCGAATCGAATGAAGTCTTCACGCCGCTCGCTGGCGGTACGACCAAAGACGATATCAAGGCCGGCCGCGTCAAGGGCCTGTCTTCCGGCGAACTGCCGCAGCGCACGACCTTTACCAAGGTGGCGACGATTTCGACGGTGTTCGACTACATCCAGCGCGCCATGCCCTGGACCTCGCCGAAGTCGCTGAAGCCGGATGACGTCTTTGCCATCCTCGCCTACCTGCTCAATCTGCAGGAAATCGTGCCGGCCGACTTTGTCCTTTCCGACAAGAACATCGGCGATGTCCAGAAATTGCTGCCCAACCGCAACGGCATGACCACCGACCACGGCATGTGGCCGGGGGCTTCGGCCAAGAAGGGCGGCATCGGCAACGGCGGCAAGCCGGATACGGCAAACAAGGCCTGCATGAAGAACTGCAAGCCGGAAGTGCTGGTCGGCTCGACCTTGCCGGAATACGCCCGCACCGCGCATGGCGAGCTGGCTGACCAGAACCGCAGCTTCGGCCCGGTCCGCGGCACCCGCACGCTCGGTCCGGAAGCTGCCAAGAAGGCGGCCGAGGCCGGCACGCTGGAACTGGCCACGAAGAGCGGCTGCATGGCCTGTCACGGCATGAAGAGCAAGATCGTCGGCCCCGGCTATGCCGAGGTGCAGGCCCGCTACCAGGGCCAGACCGATGCGGAAGACCGTCTGGTCGCCAAGGTCAAGGCGGGTGGGCAGGGCGTCTGGGGTTCGATCCCGATGCCGCCGAACGCACATGTCAAGGACGAGGACACGAAGACACTGGTCAAGTGGATTCTGTCCGGCGCGAAATAATCGATTTTCACAGAGGAGATACCATGAACAAGCAACGTCGCACTGTACTCAAAACCGGTTCGGGAGCCGCGCTCCTGACCGTTCTCGCCGCTGCCGGCATCATCACCCCGGGCATGGCCCTGGCCGACTGGAACAAGAACGCCTTTGACGCCAAGAGCATGGCCGACACGCTGAAGGCGCTCGGTGCCACCGCCCATGTCGACAGCAAGGACGTCCAGGTCACCGGTCCGGACATCGCCGAAAACGGCGCCGTCGTGCCGGTTGGCGTGGCTTCCTCGCTGCCCAACGTGACGATGGTCGCCATCCTGATCGAAAAGAACCCGAACGCACTGGCCGCCAGCTTCATGCTGCCGGAAGGCACCGAAGCCAACGTCCAGACCCGCGTCAAGATGGGCCAGACCTCGAACGTGTACGCGCTGGTCAAGTCGGACGGCAAGTTCTTCATGGCGACCAAGGAAATCAAGGTCACCCTGGGCGGCTGCGGCGGCTAAAAACGAGGCCGAAGCTACTGCGCTCGACATGACTTCGTTGCGCTTGCTCGCCGTGCAGATTGCACTGTCTCGCAAACGCGCCTCGTCCTGTCATCGCTCGCTACGCTTCGTTTCCCGTTTTTGACACTTACTGAATTTAGGAGATAGAAACATGGGCAATCCGATGAAAATCCGCGCCGCCAACAAGGACGGCGTTACCGAAGTCAAAGTGCTGGTCAGCCACGAAATGGAAACCGGTCAGCGCAAGGATGCGGCTGGTGCTGTCGTGCCGGCCTGGTTCATTACCGAACTGGTCGCCAAGCACAATGACAAGGTCGTGCTGAACAGCGAGTTTGGTCCGTCCGTCTCGAAGAACCCGTACCTGGCCTTCAAGTTCAAGGGCGGCGCCAAGGGCGACAAGATCGTTGTCAGCTGGAAGGACAACAAGGGCGATACGCGTAGCGACGAAACGGTTGTCGCCTGATTTTTGCAAAACGGCAGCCAGATGGCGTAGACCGGATGCTGCCGGCCGTCTTTCCCCGGAGGAGATGAAATGATTCATCGCTCGATTCAATCGCTGGCCGCGCTCGCCGTTGCCGCAACATTTGCCGGCCCGCTGTTCGCCCAGGACAGCAAGGTCGCCGACGAACTGGCCAAGTACCGTGAGGCGCTGGCCGACGGCAATCCTGCCGACCTGCTCGAAGTCAAGGGCGAAAGCCTGTGGAGCGAAAAGCGCGGTCCGAAGAATGCTTCGCTGGAGCAGTGCGACCTCGGCCTCGGGCCAGGCAAGCTCGATGGCGCTTACGCCCAGTTGCCGAAATACTTCAAGGACACCAACAAGGTGATGGACGTCGAGTCCCGCCTCGTGCATTGCATGGTCACGCTGCAAGGTTTCACGCAGGCCGAGGTGACCAAGCAGTGGTATTCGAAGCCGGGCAAGGAGTCCGATATCGAGGCCCTGGTCACCTTCATCGGCGCCAAGTCGAACGGCAAGCCGATCAACGTGCCGGCGACGCATCCGGCCGAAGCGAAGATGGCGAAGATGGGCGAATACATCTTCTATCGCCGTTCCGGGCCGCAGGATTTCTCCTGCGCCATCTGTCACGGCCAGGAAGGCAAACGCATCCGCCTGCAGGACCTGGGCAACCTGACGACCAAGGACGGCGCCGGTACGGCGATGAAGACCTGGCCGTCCTACCGGGTGTCGCAAGGCGCGGTGTGGACCATGCAGCGCCGCCTGATCGACTGCATGCGCCAGGCGCGCTGGCCGGAGCCGGAGTATCTCGCGGATTCGGTGATCGCCCTCGAAACCTACCTGCAAAAAACTGCGACCGGCACCGTCATGGAAACGCCGGGAATCAAGCGCTGAAAAGGGGATGACCATGAAACTGAAAATTGCCCTTTTTTCTGCGTTGACCGCTACGCTCTCCTTTGCTGCCCTGGCCGAAGCACCCGGCGGCAAGTTTGCCGGCGAGGCCGAACAGATGTTCCGCAGTTCGTTCAAGGCCGAGAATCCGAAATACTGGATGAAGCGTCTGGACCAGGACGAAACGATGAAAACCTGCGGTATCTACCGCGACAACCCGCCGCGCAAGATTGGCGAAAAGCTGGAAAAGCTGAACGCCGCGACCATCCGCTATCCGGTTGACGGCAAGCTGATCGGCGACTGGAAGGAAGGCGAGAAGCTGGCCGCGGTCGGTACCGGCGGCCACATCGGCTTCATCCAGCCGGATCCGGCCGGGCGCGTACGTGGCGGCAACTGCTACGCCTGTCACCAACTCGCCAAGAAGGAACTGGCCTACGGCACGATCGGCCCCAGCCTGCAGCAGTTCGGCAAGGTCCGCGGCAATTCGGAAGAGATCATCAAGTACACCTACGACAAGATCTACAACTCGAATGCCTTCACCGCCTGTACCAATATGCCGCGTTTCGGGCTGCACAGCTGGCTGACGCCGGAGCAGATCACCCATATCGTGGCCTTCCTGATCGATCCGGAATCGCCGGTCAACAAGGACTGAGTTTGCGTGATTGGCCCGGCCGGTGACCCGGCCGGGCATTTTTTACGTCGTAAAACAAAATTCAAGGAACACAACATGAGCATGAATCGTCGCGAGTTTTTGCAGGTCATGGCCGTCGCTGCTGCGGGTGGCATGAGCCTGCACAGTGATTTTGCCCTGGCTGAGAAGGGCGCTGCCAAGCTGTACGACCTGCCGAAATTCGGCAATGTCAGCCTGCTCCACATCACCGACTGCCATGCCCAGTTGCTGCCCATCTATTTCCGCGAGCCGAACGTCAATCTCGGCTTCGGCGACCAGTTCGGCAAGGTGCCGCACCTGGTCGGTGACAAGCTGTTGAAGCATTTCGGCTTCAAGCCGAACAGCATCGAGGCGCACGCCTACACCTATCTGAATTTCGAAAAAGCCGCCGAGACCTACGGCAAGGTCGGCGGCTTTGCCCACCTGGCGACGCTGGTCAAGCGCATGAAAGCCAATCGTCCCGGTGCGCTGCTGCTTGACGGCGGCGACACCTGGCAGGGGTCCGGCACGGCGCTGTGGAGCAATGCGCAGGACATGGTCGATGCCTGCAAGGCGCTCGGCGTCAATGTCATGACCCTGCACTGGGAATCGACCTACGGCGAGGCTCGCGTCAAGGAAATCGAGGAAAAGGACTTCGCCGGCCACATCGACATCGTTGCCCAGAACGTCAAGACCACCGACTTCGGCGACGCCGTCTTCAAGCCCTTCGTCATGAAGAACATGAATGGCGTGCCGGTGGCCATCATCGGCCAGGCCTTCCCCTATACGCCGATCGCCAACCCGCGCTGGCAGACGCCGAACTGGAGCTTCGGCATCCAGGAAGAGAACATGCAGAAGACCGTCGACGAAGCCCGCGCTGCCGGGGCGCAGGTCGTCGTCGTGCTCTCGCACAACGGCATGGACGTCGATTTGAAGATGGCTTCGCGCATCAAGGGCATCGACGCCATCCTCGGTGGCCACACCCATGACGGCATGCCGGCCCCGGTCGTCGTCAAGAACGCCGGCGGCCAGACGCTGGTCACCAATGCCGGCTCGAACGGCAAATACCTTGGCGTGCTCGATTTCGACGTCAAGAACGGCAAGATTGCCGATTACCGCTACAAGCTGCTGCCCGTCTTCGCCAACCTGCTGCCGGCCGACCGCGACATGCAGGCGCTGATCGACAAGGCACGCGCGCCCTACCTGTCCAAGCTCAACGAAAAGCTGGCCGTCACTGAGGGCCTGCTCTATCGCCGTGGCAACTTCAACGGTACTTTCGACCAGCTCATCCTCGACTCGCTGCTCAAGGTCAAGGATGCCGAAATCGCCTTCTCGCCGGGCTTCCGCTGGGGCACCTCGCTGCTGCCGGGACAGCCGATCCTGATGGAACACGTGCTCGACCAGACGGCGATCACCTATCCGTGGACGACGGTGAGCAACATGAGCGGCGAGATGATCAAGACGGTGCTCGAAGACGTCTGCGACAACCTGTTCAACCCCGATCCGTACTATCAGCAGGGCGGCGACATGGTGCGTGTCGGCGGCCTGCAATGGACCTGCGATCCGACTGCGAAAATGGGTAGCCGTATCCAGAACATGATGCTCAAGGGCAAGCTGATCGATCCGGCCAAGACCTACAAGGTTGCCGGCTGGGCGCCGGTTTCCGAAGAGGCGAAGAATGCCGGCGAACCGATCTGGGATGTGGTCGCCAAGTATCTGCGCGACATCAAGACGGTCAAGCCGGTCAATCTCAATCTGCCGACGCTGAAAGGCGCGGCCGGCAATCCGGGGATTGCATGATGCGAGGCTTGCTCAGACAGGGACTGCTCGTTGGCCTTTTTGCGGTCTCAAGCATGGCTCTCGCCGCCGACTGGGCGCCGGGCAGTGTCGATTGGGACAAGTTGCCGGAAGTCAAAAAGAGCAAGCTGGTGCTCTACCTGACGCCGCAGCAGGCTTACGACATGAAGAAAGCGAATCCGAAGGGCGTTGCCTTCTTCGATATTCGCACCCGGGCCGAGGCGATGTATGTCGGCTGGCCGGGGGATGCCGATGCGCTGGTTCCGTATGTCGAACATCAGGAGTTGATGAGCGACTGGGACGACAAGCGGGCGATGTACAAGCTTGAGCCGAACCAGGAGTTTGTGCCCGAGCTGGAGCGTCGTCTCAAGGAGATGAATCTGGGCAAGGATGCGACGATCATCCTGATCTGCCGCTCCGGCGATCGTAGTTCGAAAGCGCAGGATCGTTTGCAGATGGCGGGTTACAGCAGGGTTTATGGCATTGCCGAAGGCTTCGAGGGCGACCTGGCGAAGGATGGTGCGAAATCCGGCCAGCGCGCGGTCAACGGCTGGAAAAACGCCAATTTGCCGTGGACTTACAAACTCGACCGGGCAAAGATGTATTTCCCGCGCTGAGCTTCCGGCTCAGGGCTGTACTGCCGCATCGGCCATGCCTGTTTCGGGTGTGGCCGTTTTTTCTTGCAGTTGCGGGCGGTCGATGAGCGCATTGGCCAGGCCGCCGCCCAGCCACATGCCGGCCAATGCCAGCCAGGCGGTCAGGGCGAAGATCGCGGCGCCGGAGACGCCGGCCCCGACGGCACAGCCGCCAGCCAGCATGCCGCCGAAGCCCATGCAGATTGCGCCGGCGATATAGCGCCGCATGCTGCGGCCATCCTGGAATCCTTCGAGTTTCAACTCGCCGCCCCACAAGGCCGCCAGGAAGGAGCCGAGGACGACGCCGGGCACCAGACCGATATCGAAATCCCAGGGCTGGCCGGGCGGTGACAAGACCAGCATCAGCATGTCGGCGGACGGACCGGTGAAACTCAGGCTTTGTACCGGAACGATTTCGAAGGACTGGCTGCCGATCAGGTGCGTGGTCAGCCAGGCCAGCGCGATGCTCAGGCCGACGCCGCTGCCGCACAGCCACTCGCGGCGGCTGATCCCGGCACGGCGGGCAAAAACAATGGCGGCAGCCAGCCAGACCAGACCGAAGACGATGCCGCCGTTGTGCCCGAGGTGGGTCGTGGCCAGCAGATCGCGGCTGGCTCCGCCTTCTATGGTCCACAAGCCGGACAGCCAGGTGCGCACAGGTGAGAGCAGGCCGTTCAGCGAAGCCTGCGCGGCGACGGCAAAGATCAGCCCGGTGAGCAGGGCGCGCAGGTTGCCGTTGGCGGCCAGCACCAGCATGCGGCTGGAACAGCCACGGGCGAGGATCATGCCGATGCCGAACAACAAGCCGCCGATGATGGCCCCGGAAAGGCTGCCGGCTGCTGCGAGCTGGCGTGCCTGGCTGACGTCAAGCCAGCCCAGCGTGATGCAAAGCTGGGTGCCGATGACCGCCGCCGAAAAGGCGAAAAGCCAGACGGCAAGCTTGGCCGTACCCTGGCGATTCCAGAACTCGACGACGGCGGAACGCATGCAGAATTTCGAACGCTGGGCGAAGATGCCGAAGAACAGACCGATCAGCAGACCGGCCAGCGCGATGCTGGTTTTCTCGCCAAAAAATTCGATCAGGCTCTCAAGATTCATGAATTTCGTTCCGTTTGGATAGTCGACCGGCTGACACGACCTGATTCCGTTTGCTGCACCGAGTCAGTGTAGCCGGCAGGTTTGGAGTTTAGCAGTTGTGCCGCATAGGCGCGTCGCTGCGGGCCAGCCAGGTCAGCATGGTGGCGAAGAGTTCTTCCGGGTTGACCGGCTTGGCAATGAACTCGTTCATGCCGGCCGCAAAGCAGCGTGCCTTGTCTTCGGCAAAGGCATTGGCCGTCATCGCCAGGATCGGGGTTGTCGCATTTTCGGGCAGGGCACGAATGCGCCGCGTGGCTTCCAGACCGTCCATGTTGGGCATCTGCATGTCCATCAGGATCAGGTCATAGTGGTGGACGCGGGCCAGATCGACGGCGACGGAACCATCTTCGGCAATATCGATGAGCAGGCCGGTTTCGTCGAGCATCATCAGGGTGATCTCGCGGTTGATTGGTTCGTCTTCGGCAAGCAGGACACGGCAGCCGGCGTAATCCCGTTTGAGATGCTCCTCGGCCATTTCGGGTTCGGAGAACTCGCCGGAGGCGGTGACGGCGTGGCTCTTTTTCAGGCGGGCGGTGAACCAGAAGGTACTGCCCTCGCCGGGTATGCTGCTGGCGCCAGCATCGCCGCCCATCAGGCGGGCGAGTTTGCGGGTGATGGCGAGGCCCAGGCCAGTGCCGCCATATTTGCGAGTGGTCGTATTGTCGGCTTGTTCGAAGGTCGAGAACAGCTTGGGCAGAATGTCGGGCGCGATGCCGATGCCGGTGTCGCTGACCTCGAAACGGAGCAGGGCGCTGTCCGCATCTTCTTCGGTCAGGCTGACCTTGATGCTGACGCCGCCGTGATCGGTGAACTTGATGGCATTGCTGGCGAAGTTGAGCAGGGCCTGCTGCAGGCGGGTTGGGTCACCGAGCAGATGATGCGGCAGGTCATGGGTCGCCGTGCGCAGGTATAGACGCTTGGCCTGGGCGCGTTCGTGCAGCATCGAGGTGACATTGCCGAGCAGGCTTTCGACCCGGACGGCCGTTTCTTCCAGAATAAATTTCCCGGCTTCGATCTTGGAAATGTCGAGGATGGCATTGATGATGTCGAGCAGATGAGTGCTTGCAGCCTCGAGTTTGCCCAGACGTTGGGCTTGTTCTTCCGAAAGTCCGGCCCGGCGGATCAGATGGGCCATGCCGGTGATGGCATTGAGCGGCGTCCGGATTTCGTGCGACATGTTGGCGAGGAAGGCGCTCTTGGCAATGCTCGCGGTTTCTGCCGCCTCCTTGGCGGCGGCAAGTTGCTCGGTCCGTTCGGTCACCAGTTCTTCGAGATGGTGGCGATGCCGTTCCAGTTCGCTTTCATCAGCCTTGCGCTTGCTGATGTCGCGTGCTGCGGCATACAGATAGCTTTCACCGTCCACAGTGAACCGGCTCATATTCACTTCGACGTCGATGACGTCGCCGTTTCTCTGTCGGTGGCGAGTTTCCAGCGTGATCGGTGTTGAATCCGGGGATAGTCCCTGCCATATTTTTTCCTGCAGGATGCTTTCCGGCCATTGGGCATCCCACAGGGTGACGCTGGTCCCGATCAGTTCATCCCGCCTGTAGCCGAGCATCTGGCAGAAGCGGTCATTTGCTTCGATCAGGCGAAGCTTTCTGTCGAGGATGTGAATGCCGTCGCTGGCGCGTTGCAGATAAAGCTGGTTGCGCCGGCTCTCACGCGTTGTGCGTTTGAGGAAATGCAAGGCCAAACCGCCCAATGCGAGCGAAAGCAGAAGGAAACTGGCGGCGATGGCGGAGGTTTGATAAACCTCGCTCATCCATTCCGTCAGGTACTCCTCTTTGTCGATGCCGATAATGGCCAGCATCGGCACCTTGTCGAGGCGACGGAAGGTGACAATGCGCTGATGGCCGTCGCCGCTGGCCTGGGTGTGAAAGGTGGCCTGTGTCGTGCCTGATTCGGCGAGACGCTGGAATTCGGGGGCGATGACCTTGTTGCCGATCTGGCCGGCCGGCTTGTCGGGAATGGCCGGAATCCTTGTGATCAGGCCGAGATCGATATCACGCAATGAAATCGTGCCACCGTCGCCGATCTTGAACTGGGAAATCAGCTGCAAAAAATGGTCGACCGCTACGGGGGCCGAGATGACGCCGGCAAAGCGTCCATCCGGATAGTTGTAGCGTTGGGCGAAGCCGACGATATATTGCTTGGCGACGCGCCCCAGGCGCGGCTTGGAAATCTGCAGTCGGCGATCCGCATGGTCGCGGTGATAAATGAAATAGTCGCGGTCAGCCCAGCTGACGGGGTTTGCCTTGCTGACCCCCTTGCCGAGGATGACCTGTCCATCTGCGTTGGCGACACGAAAGGCTTCGGTTATCGGTAAACGCTCTTCCTGGCGGGCGAGAAAGGCATTCATCGCTGCTTCATCGATGCCCTTGCCGGCCAGCTGACGCTCAAGTTCGTCGGCGACGGTACGCAGGGACAGGTCGATCCGGTCGATGCTGCCGGATAAATTGAGATCGAGTGCGCTGGCGATATTGCGGGTCAGGTCTTCGGCGCGCAACTGGTGTTGCTGCCGGCTTTGCTGCAGCGAGAATCCAGACAGGGCGAAGACGAGGATGTTAGAGAAAACGAGGCCCACAACCAGCAAGGTTTGCAAATGCTTGGAGAGCGTTGTGGCGAGACTCACGAGTCCGGGTCCGGTGCTGTTTTCTTGTCATCGCGACACTGGCTGTGTCGCATCCCCTGTACTTTTCGCGTGATTCTACTCCACTCGAATCTACCTGTTTGCAGGTATTTTCCGTTGTCTTGCCACCGCTTCCCGTTCAGTGCATGACATGCGGTTTTCGGGCGAAAAAAAGCCGCAGTCGATGCTGCGGCTTGAACTGAAACTTGGTCGGATGCTTAGTCGCCACCCGGCTCCATATGGGCCTGCAGATAATTCGGCAGGGTGACATCCTTGATCAGCGTCTGTTGCGTTTCCAGCCAGTCAATCGCTTCCTCGCAGTGTTCGAGCAGGTCCTCAAGCAGGTCGCGGCTGACGTAATCCTGCAGTTCTTCGCACAGGGCGATGGCCTCGATCAGCAGCGGGCGCTGGATTTCACGCTCGTACTTGAGGTCGCCGGCCAGGCATTCGACCACGTTTTCGCCGATCAGCAGCTTGCCGAGATTCTGCAGATTGGGCAGGCCCTCGAGGAAAAGAACGCGTTCGATGATTTCGTCGGCTTCCTTCATGACGCGGATTGACTGCTTGTACTGGTAGTCGTTGAGTTTTTCCAGGCCCCAGTTGCGGAACATGCGGGCATGCAGGAAATACTGGTTGATCGAGGTCAGCTCGTTCTTCAGCACCTTGTTCAGGGCTTCGATGACTTTCTTGTCGCCTTTCATGCCTGCTCCTTAAGCCGGGGTGCCCGAGCCCATCTGGCTCTGCTGGTAATTCTGGAGGCCGACCAGTTCGATCAGCTTCAATTGTTTTTCGAGGAAATAGGCGTGATCCATCTCGGTGTCCTCGAGCTGCACGGCCAGCATGTCGCGGGTCACGTAGTCCTGGGCCTTTTCACAGGCGGCGATGGCTTTCTTGAGTTCGCCGTCAACCTTGTACTCGACGTTGAGGTCGGATTTGAGCATTTCCGGCACGTTTTTGCCGATTTTCAGGGCATCGCGTCTGGAAAGGTCCGGCTTGCCTTCGAGGAAGAGGATGCGCTGGATGATCGCGCGGGCGTGCTGGCGTTCGTGGTCAGATTCGTGAATGGATTTTTCGGCCAGTTGGCCCAGTCCCATGTCAGCATACATTTCGCCGTGGATCAGGTACTGATCGACGGCGGTCAGTTCGCCGGCCAGCAGGTCATTCAGGATGTCGATGATTTTCTTGTCGCCCTTCATTGCATTCTCCGGAGTTCGTTGGAAGCTGGCGGCTGGCTGGCGGATATCGGCTGGCTTGCCTGAGCGGCCATTCTAGTCTGGTGAGGCGTCCTTTTCCACCCAGATGTAGCGTGCGACAGCATGTTCCAGGGCGAGTTCCACTTCGTCGGCGAGAATGACGGTCATCGGCTTCTGTTGCAGCACCCGAATCGGCCGGCTTTCAGCCAGGCCGTAGGCGGTCAGCTGTTCGCGCTGAAGCGGGTCGATCTCGTCGCCCAGGGCAACCAGGCGGACTTCACTACCCGGCGTGATGAAGGCGAGGGGCAGGCGGGCTTCGTGTTTCGGACTCATGGGCTTACCAGACAGCATGCAGGAGGATGTTGAACAGGCCGCCGACGAAGAAGGCGAAGGGGACGATGACGGCGACCATGCCGAGCGCGACTTTTGCTCCCTGTTCCTTGACCATCATCATCAGACTGGCGAAGCAGGGAACGAACAGGGTGATGGTGATCATGCCGACCACCGCCTGGATCGGACTCAGCGTGTGCGCCATGGCGAACAGGCCGGTGGCCCCGAAGTCGCGGCGCAGGAAACCCATCACGAAAGCGGCCGAAGCCTCTTTCGGCAGGCCGAGCCAGCCGGAAACCAGCGGTTCGCCGGCTTCGATGATGGCCGGCAGGCCGCCGCTCTTGTCCAGCGCATACATGATGAAGGTGCCGAGCAGGAAGAGCGGGATGACTTCGAGCAGATACCACTTCAGGCGGCCCCCGGTTTTCTTCAGTACGTTGCCGATGATCGGCAGGCGCATCGGCGGCAGTTCGGTGACCAGCGGGATGCGCCGGCCGGGGATCAGCTTGGCGGCAAGGAAGCCGGAGAGCAGCAGGATGGCAACCATGGCCAGCGCCCAGACCAGCACGGCGGTAAAGGAGACGCCGCCGAGCATGCCGAGCACGACGCCCAACTGGGCCGAACAGGGAATGGCCAGCGCGAGCAGAAAGATGGTGATCATGCGTTCGCGCGGCGAATGCAGGATGCGCGTGGTCAGCGTCGCCATGGTGACGCAGCCCAGACCCAGCACCATCGGCAGCACGGCACGGCCGTTGAGGCCGATCAGCGCGAACAGCCGGTTGGCAATCACGGTCAGGCGCGGCAGGTAGCCGGAATCCTCAAGGACGCCGAAGGCGAAAAAGAAGGTGGTGACGATGGGCAGGATCAGCGCCAGCGCGTAGGTCATGCCCATGGTCCATAAACCGTACTGGCCGACCAGCAAATCGGAGAGCCAGGCCTGGCTGACCGTCGCATTGACGAAGTTGGTGAAGGCCGGGTTGAGGATGCCTTCGAAAAGGTCCTCCTCGAGCAGACCGACCAGCGTGGTTGCGCCAAAAACGCCGACGAACTGGTAAACGGCGTAGAGCACGCCGAGCAGGATGGGCACGCCCCAGACCGGATGCACGACGTACTGGCCGAGGCGCTGCGACAGCAGCGGGCTGCTCCTGACGGCGCGCTGGATGACGCTGGCGGCGAGCGCGTCGGCCGCTTCGGTACGTTCGCGGGCGAGCAGGGTCGGCAGATCGCCGTCGGTACGTTCGGCGGCTGCGCGACAGCGTTGTTCGAGTTCGGCGAAATGTTCGCCGGCGGCTTCCCTGAGCCAGTCGGCAACGGCCGAGTCGCCGCCGAGGAAAAGAATGGCCAGGCCGCGGGCAGCCAGTTTGGGGTGCGGGGCAAGGCGCGTGATGGAGTCGGCCATGGCGGCGATTTCGGCTTCGAAATCGGCGTCGTAGCGCAACAGGGCTTGCGGCTTGCGGGCATTGGCCAGGCTGCCGGTCAGTTCGCCGATGCCTTCGCCGCCGGTGGCCACGGTGGCGAGGACCGGGATGCCGAGTTCTTCGGAAAGTGCGGAGATGTCGACGGTCACGCCACGCGCGGCGGCTTCGTCGTGCATGTTAAGCGCCAGCACCATGGGCACGCCGAGTTCGGCGAGCAGTGCGGTCAGGGTCAGGGTGCGACGCAGGTTCTTGGCGTCGCCGACCTGGACCAGGCAGCGCGAGTTCTCGTGCAGCAGGGCGCGCATCGTCGCCCGTTCGTCATCGCTGCGCGAGGGCAGGGCAAGTACGCCCGGGGTGTCGAGGAGCACGGCTGCGCGATCGAAGCGGGTATTGGCACGGGTGACTTCGACGGTGGTTCCCGGGTAGTTGGAAACATTGACGTAGGCACCGGTCAACCGGTGAAAAAGGACCGATTTGCCGACGTTGGGATGGCCGACGAGCAGGATGGCGTTGGCGGGCGAAAGAGAAGTATTCACGTTTGCGGAGACATTCAGGTTGGGGCGGCCAACCGGGGGTTTCCCCGGTCGACCGCCACTTTACGCCGTAATCCTCACCAGATGAAGAAAACCAGCGTCCATACCGTTGCCATCAGGCCGGCCGGCAGCAACATGGCAATGAAGGCAAGTGTGCTTTTCGGGAAGCCGGCTGTCGCTTTGCGGACCAAGCCCAAGGCCAGCCACAGGCTGCCGAGGCAGCCGGCGCTGAGCAGGCTGATGCGGAAATACGGCAACCAGCCCAGCCAGAAATGCTCGGCCTTGAGATGGGTCACAGTGAGCATCGACAGACCGAGAATGACGCTGGCGGCCGCGAGCGGGGTCAGCGCGAGGACGAAGCGTTGCCAGCTCAGTACCGGCGTTTTGAGCAACCGGGCGGCGAGCGCCGGGCCGACGAGCAGCGCACTGCCGAGCAGGAAACCGCCGATGAGCAGGTAGCCGAGGACCAGTGCGCCGTCCAGCCAGGTGAACATGTCGCTGGCTTCCGGGTAATGCGTCAGCAGCCACCAGGGCACGTCGTTGTCGAGCAGGGCGAAATGGTCGTGTTCGACCAGCCAGTCGGCGGCGGCCAGCTTGATGGCGAGCAGCCAGGGGCTGAGTGTCCACTGGAAGGCGGCAGTGGCGACGCCGAGCACGCCGTAGACGAGGGTTAGTGCATCCGGCGTGCGGGCCGGCGCGTCGAGGTCGAGGACTTCGGCGAAGGGCGAGCGGGCCGAGAAGGTGACGGCATCGCGCTGGCCGGCGCAGCGCCCGCAGCCGTGGCATTCGGAGGCGCTGGTCATGCGCCGGACGTCGAGCAGCGGGGCGCAATTGACCGGCTCGAAATCGCCCTGGTAACGATCCCATGCCTCGCGGTCAACCTTGTAGTGTACCGGCGCGATCTTGGCCAGCACGGCGAAGACGCCGGAGGCCGGGCACAGGTAGCGGCACCAGATGCGCTTTTCGCGGCCGTAGAGAAGGCCGATGACGATGGCGGCGATGGTCGAACCGCCGAGCACCAGCAACGCCGCCTGCGGATATTCGTAGACGCTGACCAGTTGGCCGTAAACCGTGGTCAGCACGAAGGCGACGAAGGGCCAGCCGGTCCATTTGAGCCAGCGCGGCAGCGCCTTGCCCCGGCCATACTGGCTGACCCATTCGGAAATGGCGCCTTCCGGGCAGAACAGGCCGCACCAGACGCGGCCCATGGTCACCGTGGCGATCATCACGCCCGGCCACCACAGGCCCCAGAAACAGAATTGCGCAAACAGCCGGAGGTTGTCCCAGATATGCGCGTCTTCCGGCGGCAGTGGCAAAAAGGCCGGGATGATCACCATTGCCGCGTAGAGTACGACGATGAGCCACTGCACGCTGATGATCAGCTTGCGGTGACGGCGCAGGAAAAGGCCGATTTTTGCGAGTCGACCGCTGGCGGCCGGTTGGTCCGGCGTTGGCCGGCTGGCATGGAAAGCGATGGCATGTTCAACCACGGCCGCTTCTCCGCCAGACGAAGATGACGACGCCCCAGTAGCTTGCCCAGGCGATCAGCGAAGTCAGCGCCGGGCGGGCGCGGTAGCCGGAGAAGTCGGCAATCAGCTTGCCGGCCTTGGTGCCGTCGTCGAGCAGGGCTGAACTGTCCCAGACCGGGTCGAGCAGCGGCGGCAGCCAGCCGGCGCCGAGCAGGCGGTCGATGGCGGCAATGAGCAGGGCCGAGGCGAGGATCAGCAACAGGATCGAAGAGAGGCGCAGGAGCAGGCCGATGTTCAGGCGGGCCAGGCTCTTGGCGGCCAGCCAGGCGGTGGCGCCGGCCCCGGCAAAGCCGGCGAGGGCGCCGAGCAGGAGCGCATTCAGGTCGCCTTCCTGGGCCATGCCGTAGAGGAAGATCACCGTTTCGGCGCCTTCGCGGGCCACCGCCAGCGCAGCGACGACGGCGACGCCGAGATGCCCCGATTTTTCGGCCGCGGCGGCGAGATCGGCATGCAGCCTGGCCTTCATCTGCCGCCCGTGTTTGCGCATCCAGAGCACCATCTGGGTGATCAGGCCGGCCGCGACGAAGAGCGTCGCCGTCTGGAACATGTCGAGGGCTTCGCCGGTCAGTTCGTCCTGGACGGTCAGCAGCGCCCAGCCGAGCAGCATGGCCAGCCCGGCACCGGCGGCCAGCCCGAGAAAGAGGGCGCGGCGGCCACTGCCGCTGTCGTCGTTGGCTTTCAGCCAGGCGTAGAGGATGCCGGCGATCAGGAAAGCTTCCAGGCTTTCCCGCCAGACCACGAAAAAGGCGTTACCCATGCTGAACTCCGTTGTGTTGTCTTGTTGGTCGATTTACTTGGCGACGATCCGGCCCTGGCCGGTTTCCGGGTGGAAGTCGTCGAAGAACTTGTAGGTGCCGGGCTTCATCGGATAGAAAACCAGGTTGCGCGTCACGCCGGGAGCGAGCACCAGTTCCTTCTTCAATTCGAGACTCTCGAATTCCGTGGCGCCCGGTCCCTCGTTTTTGACTTCCAGGCGAAAGCGGGTCAGGGCGGGCACTTCCAGCGTTTCCGGATAGAAACGCCCATCCTTCATGAGCAGCTTGTACGTGGGCATGTCGTCGGCCAGCGCAGCGGTCGACGCGAGAAAAAGGGCAAAAACCACGGAATGGAGAGCGTGTTTCATCGTGTTTCCTTAGTAGGCAATATTGGCGCGCAAGGCGAAGACCTTGACCGACTTGGCGTCGGCATTGCCGCCGCCGTTGCTGACGTACTGGAAGTCTGGCGAGAGTTCGAACTGCGGCGACAGGCGGTAGCGGTAGTAGATTTCGACGACCTTTTCGGCCCCCTTCGGCGTGAAACTGTAGGCCGGCAACAGGTTGTCGTTGTCGTAGTAGGCGGTCGCCGTGCTGTTGCGATAGCCCTTACCCGCTTGCAGCCAGGCGCCGGCAATGCCGATGGCGTCGGCGCCGCGGCCCCAGTAGCTGCCCGAGAATTCGGCGCCGGCCGTAGCCGCCTGGTTGAACGGCAGTTCGCCATTGACCAGCTTGCCGTAACGGGCAAAGACCCGCACGCCGTCGCCGATGCGTTGGTCGACCGAGGCGCCGATACCGGTGTGCTTGCTGGTCGTGACGCCGTCGAAATCGACGCCTTCCTTGCGGTTCCAGCCATAGATGCGGTAATTGCCGGTCAGGCCGCCAAACAATTTCAACTGCTTTTCGGCCTGCACCATGAGCAGCGGTGAAGACAGACTACGCTGGTAGTTGGCACCCTTGTCGCCGGCGCCGAACAGGCCGATCGACAGGCGCCAGGGTTGGGTCTTGTCGACGTAGTTCAGGTAGGAGGCGACGAAACCGGGCTGGAAGCCGTTGGCATCGACACCGACTTCGCCGGCCGCATCGAGCATCGGGTTATGCACGAAGACGGAATTGAGGAACTGCTTCGATTCGTCGCCGGCGGCAGCGTTCTGGTCGAAGAAGCCGAAAATGTCCATCTTGCCGAAGGTCAGTTCCAGCGTTTCGCGCGAATACGGCTTGAAGCCGAGGAAGGGCAGCGGGATCGCGGCCTGGTACCAGGCCTGGCCGAGGATGGTTACCGAGTCGTCCGGGCTGGCGCCGGAGGCGCGGAAGGCCAGCGCATTCGGTGCACTCGAGAAAAAGCCGAGATTCGAGAAGGCCGAGTTCAGGCCCAGACCCTGGCCCATGCGCAGATGGGCGAACAGCTTGTGCTCGATGTCGCCGACCGGGGCGAGCGGCAGTTCGACCGAGACGTCGGCGCGGTAATTGAGCTGGCTGCTGCCGTTCTCGATGCCTTGCGGCAGGCCGCTCGCATGCTGGCCGACCGTGGCCAGCGAAGCGCTGACCTTGATCCCTTCGAGGCCTTCGGCGATCCGGGCGGCCTTCTTCATTTCCAGCGCGTCCTTTTCAACGGCCTTGAGGCGTACCGTCAGTTCCGGCTCGTACTGCGACAGGCGCGGGCTGTCGAGGCCCTTGGCGATTTCTTCGCTCTCGCCTTCGAGGGTCTTGACCTTTTTTTCCAGCTCGGCGTTGCGCGCTTCCAGCTTTTCCATGCGCTCGAGCAGTTTTTGCAGGGTCGCGCTATCGGGCGCGGCGAAGGCGGGCAGGGCTAGCCCTGCCGCGACCAGCGCGGCAGACAATTGGCTCAGTTTCATGCTTAGTACCCGCCTTTTTTGCCGATGCCGACGTAGGTGAATTCGTACTCGACTTCAAAGGGCTTGAACCACGGGCGCACGCCGGTGGCGCGGTCGGTATGGCGGCCGAAATGGGCGTGCGGGTTGGCCGACGGCGGCAGGATGGTGTACTTCACCTTGTACTTGCCCGGACCGGCGAGTTTGACGTTGTCGCCGTAGTGCGGGCCATCGTTGGCGACCATCGGCATGAAATCACCGGCTACCTTGTAGTCGCCGCCGATCTTGGAGACTTCGAACTTGACCATGAGGTAAGGCATCCAGGCGCCTTCCTCGAAACCATTCGGGTTGTTGGCCAGGGCGTGGATGTCGGCCTCGAGGTGGATGTCGGAGTCGGTCGCCTTCTTCATCATGCCTTCCGGTTCCATTTCGACCGGTTGCAGATAGACGGCGGCGATTTCCATGCCGGCGCGCTGTTGCGGCACGCCGATCGGGTATTCGAGGGCAAGGGCCGGGGTAGCCAGGGCAGCGGACAGCAGCAGGGCAGAGAGGATGTGTTTCGGGGACAGCATGACAGGACTCCTGAGTGTCTCTGGCTGGCTGACCATTAAGCTGGCTTCCCGGGAGGGCTGGCTGGCGTTCTGGCTGGCTGGCTTGAGGGATGGTTTGAAATTGCGAAGGGTAAGAAAGGGTTTTTCGGGCTATTCGTTTCCGGGCTGGGTGACGAAGCCGATCTTGGTCAGGCCGGCGCGCCGCGCGGCGCTCATCGTTTCGGCGACCGACTCGTAACGCGTCGCCTTGTCGGCCTTGAGGTGCATCTCGACATTGGCATCCTGGGCGACGGCGTCGCGGAACTTCTGTTCGAGCGCCGACCGGTCGACCGCCTCGGAACCGACAAAAACGGCGTTGTCGGCGTTGATCGCGACTTGCAACGTCATCGGTTTTTCCGGCGTCGGCGTGCTCGAGGCGCGCGGCAGCTCGACCTTGACCGAATGCGTCATGAGCGGTGCGGTGATGATGAAGATGATGAGCAGGACCAGCATCACGTCGACCAGCGGCGTCATGTTGATTTCCGCCGTCGGTGCCTGGTGGTTCTGCGCGTTGAAGCTGCCCATGGCCATGATTACGCGACCTCGGCGGCAGCGCGGGCGCGCATCGGGTGGATCTGGGCGCTGTTGGCGACGAAGGGCTTGCCGACCGTAAAGAAGGCATGCAGGTCGTGCGCAAAGGCGTCGAGGTCGGCCAGGATGACGCGGTTGGCGCGGGCAAAGGCGTTGTAGGCAAAGACCGCGGGCAGCGCGACGGCGAGGCCGGCGGCGGTCATGATCAGCGCCTCGCCAACCGGGCCGGCGACCTTTTCCAGGGCGGCCTGGCCGGACAGGCCGATCGCGACCAGGGCGTGGTAAATGCCCCACACCGTGCCGAACAGGCCGACGAAGGGCGCGGTGGCGCCGGTCGTGGCGAGCAGGGTCAGGCCGTTTTCCATGCTTGCCTGGGTGCTCGACAGTTGCTGGCGCAGGGCGCGTTCCATCTGTTCGGCCGGGTCGAAGCGCGAGGCGAGGCGGCCGGTAACGGCTTCGCATTCGTGGTTGCAGCAATTGGCCTGTTCGGCAAGTTGGGCGTAGGGGCTTTCGCTGCCGGCTTCACGCAGGCGTTCGATGCCTTCGGCAAAGCTGGTGGCTGTCCAGAACTTGCCGACGGCACGGGCGGCGCGGCGTACCGTCCACCAGTCCCAGGCCTTGGCCAGGATCAGGTACCAGCTGGCAATCGACATCAGGGCGAGGATGATCGCGACACTGTGCGAGATGAGGTCGCCGCTCGCCCACAGATGGGCGAAGCCAAAGGCGTTGGCGGCGGTATCAGGGAGGGTTTCCTGCATGTTATTGCTCCAATTTGAAAATAATGGGGACCAGGACCCAGCTCTGAATGGCGGCATCGCCACGCTTGGCCGGTATGAATTTCCAGTTGCGTACGGTTTTCTGGGCGGCTTCGTCGAGGCGCGGGCTGCCCGACGAGGTCCTGATCTCGACGCTGTCGGCGGTGCCTTGCGGATTGACCGAAACGCGCAGGATGACCTTGCCTTCCTCGCCCATGCGGCGCGCCAGCGGCGGATAGGCCGGGGCCGGGTTGCGCAGGTAGTCGGCATCGAAGCGGGCCTGGCTGACCGGCTCGGCGGCGGGTGCGGCGGGTGCCGGTTTGGGATCAGGGGCGGCGACGGCCGGGGCGCTTGGCGCGGCGACCGTGCTGGTCGTCGTCTCGATGGCCGGGGTTGGTGTTTTCGGGGTGGGGGTCGGGCGTTGCTTGACCGGTTGCGGCTTGACGACCGGCAGCGGTTTGGCCTCTGGCGGCTTTTCCATTTCCGGGGCCTGCAGCAGGTCGACCACGAGTGGCATTTCCATGATCTGCGGCGCGATCGTTTTGGCTGCCAGAATCAGCAAAAAGATGCCGACATGCAGGCCAATGACGACACCGAGCAGACCGCTGCGCTGGAAAGGGGAAGGGCGTGACAAGACGTAACTCATGGCGTTTTTCAGGTTGAACCAGCCGCCTTGCGGGAAAAAACCCTTGGCTCGCTGGCGGTAAGCTTGCTGGCTACGGGAACGAGAGGTTTACAACGGAGAGGCTTATTTGGTCAGGATCAGCTTGTTTTCGCGGGTTACCCGCAGCAGGTAACGCTGCCCGGCATGCTCGATTTCGGCCGTGTTGCTGCCGCGCAGGATCTGCTCGCTTTCGAGGCGTGGGCGGTTATCGCTGCTTTCAGCCTGGGGCGGGGAGGGCGGAGTCTTGGACAAGGTGTTCATCGTGGTTCCGAATGCAAACGAGAATGGATCTTATTATTCGGTAATTGAGAATCGATGTCAACAACTTGTCCATGATCAGGGTGTGGCTTTAGCGTAGCGTGATGCGTTCGCCTGGCGCAAAGGCGGCGCTGACGATGCGGCCAAAGCCGGCAGGGCCTGGCTTCTGAAGAAAAATGCATGGCGTGTCGCTTTGCCGACACTGGGCGTGCAACCGCCGGCAATCTTGGCGGCTGATGCTGTCGGCCTGGCAGATGACGAGATCGGCAGAGCTCAGCGCGGCGGCGATGTCCTTCGGGTTTTCAAGCTGCTCGGCATGCTGTTGCAGAAAACGGCCGCCGCGTCCTTCGACGATGCCGCGGTAGGCTTCGGTTGCGCTGCTGTGCGTGCCGATGCAGAGAATGCACTTGCCGGTCAGAGCTGTCGCTTCATCGTCAGCTGCTGGCAGCCCGGGGATCTGTTCCGGCGCCAATGCGAGCTGTTTTTGGGCGCTCAGGTAACGTCGTCGCCAGTGCTCGGCCGCTGATTCCTGTTCTGCCAGGCGTGCGCTCAAGGCGTTGGCGCGTGCCTCGGCGTCGGTCGCTCGGCGGGCCAGGATCTGACGCTCCCGGAGGTCGGGCAGGCTTTGCTGCAGGGTGTGCAACTGGCCGGCCAGCTTGGCAGCCGCCGCTTCGTGTCCGGCCAGCTCGGCCCGCAACTCGGTGACGCGTTCGCCGAGTCGGGCGGTTTCCCGCGATTTCTCGGCGCGTTGAGCTTCGTTCTCGGCAAGTGCGGTATGCAATTGCCGGCGCAATTGCGCGTTGTCGCGCAGCAGGGCGTTCAAGGTCAAGACTTCGTTGGGTGGTCGGCTACGGTCGACCTGTCCGGGCGGCCTTTTTTGCCCAGAGGCTGGGGTGGAGGGGGCGGTGCGCGTCGCGTTGCTTGCGGCGAGCGAGGTTTTGGCGGCTCCGGGCATGTCGGCTCCTGGCGAGAATATCGCTGGCTGGCCGGGCTTCCGGTTGGCTGGCTGTTACGGGATGAGATTTCTTCTTAGCCGTGACCGGCGAACCTGGCTTCGTCACGTTCGCGATAAAGGCGTTCACATTCGGCATGGGCGGCGCAGATGGTCTTTTCAAGAAACCAGACACGTTGTGCGGTCGTGTTCAAGGAGTCGTTGGCTTCGCTCAGTTCAACGAGTTTGCGCCCCAGTTCAATGATGACCTGGCCGGACTCGAAGGCTTCCAGCCGTTTTTTCAGGTGCGAATTGAGGTCGGCAAGGCGGTTGATTTCGTTGAGTTGGGCGACGACCTGGCGAGCCGCCAGGCTGGCGCTGCGACGCTGGCTGCGCCGGGCCTGGCGTAGAGCGAGCCGGAACGATTCGTTTTCTGCCTCAAGATGCTGCAGATACTGACGATCAGCCGGTGTCAGGTAGCTCAGGTCGGTTTGGGGGCCGGCCTGATCGCGTTCAAGCAGGGCGCGATTCTTTAGTGGTGCAAGCATGCGATACCTCTCTTTTCTGGCTCGGACGGTGGTGATTGGTATGAACAGCGGGTTGGGAAATGCTGGAGAATGAGGTCTGCAGACATCATGGATACGGCGTCTGCCACGTATTTCGTCCAGGTTGTTGATAATGGTTCTCATCATAGACGTGCTATTTCTTGATGTAAACAAGAATTATTGTTATTGATGCGAATTGGGTTTTTGCTTGCGCTGCTCGCAAGGCAGGTTTGTCGCCGGAGAAAACAAAAAAGCCACGGCGCGGGCCGTGGCTTTTTCTGGGTAGGGCGTTTGAAGATCAGTACGTGCCGGGCTTTTTCTTGAACTTGCTGCGGTCACCATCGAACTTGCGCTCACCGTCGAACTTGCGTTCGCCGCTGAAGCCACCGTCCGTCCGACCTTCGTCCTGACGCAGGTTGATCGGCACGCCGCGGACGCGGGTGCGCTTCAATGCGTTGGACGCTTCGGCGGGCATGCCGGCCGGCAGTTCAACGGTGCTCGACTCGTCGTACAGTGCGATGCGGCCGATGAAGCGGCTTTCGATACCGGCTTCGTTGGCGATGGCGCCGACGATGTCCTTGACCTGGACGCCATGGTCGCGACCCACATCGATGCGGTAACGCACCATGTCGCCGCTCGGTGCCGAGCGGGTCGGGCGTTCTTCGCGGCGCGGCCGCTCGCCGCGATCCTCGAAGCGCGGCTTGTCGCCACGGTCTTCAAAGCGCGGACGGTCACCTTGCGGACGCGGCGCACGGTCGCGCTCGCCAAAGCTGCCCGGACGGGCGCGGCTGTCACGGTTGTCGAAAGCAGGGGCCGGGGCCGGACGCGGATCTTCACCGGCGATCTGCAGCGGCTTGCCTTCCTGGGCCATCATGGCCAGTGCGGCAGCCACTTCTTCGGCGCCGACATTCTGCTCTTCAGCAATTTGCGAGACGATGTTCGAGAAGAAATCGAGGCCTTCGGCATTGAGCACTTCAACGACCTTTTGCTTGAAGTCGGTAACGCGCTTGTTGGTGACGTCGGCGCGGCTCGGCAACGTCAGCGGTGCGATCGGCGAACGGGTGGCGCGCTCGATCGTGCGCAGCATGCGGATTTCACGCGGGGCGACGAACAGGATGGCGTTGCCGGTGCGGCCGGCACGGCCGGTACGACCGATGCGGTGCACATAGGCTTCGGTGTCGTACGGGATGTCGTAGTTCACGACGTGGCTGACGCGCGGCACGTCGATGCCGCGGGCGGCAACGTCGGTAGCGATGACGATGTCCAGGGCGCCGGACTTCAACTGCTCGATGACGCGTTCGCGCATCTGCTGGTTGAGGTCGCCGTTCAGGGCGGCAGCGGCATAACCGCGGGCGGAGAGCTTGTCAGCCAGTTCGACGGTCGCGGTCTTGGTGCGCACGAAGATGATGGCGGCGTCGAAGTCTTCTTCAACTTCGAGGATGCGGGTCAGGGCATCCAGCTTGTGCATGCCGGAAACCTGCCAGTACACCTGACGGATGGCGGCGACGGTGGCAGTGGCCGACTTGATCTTGATTTCGCGCGGTTCGACCAGGTATTTCTGGGCGACGCGGCGAATCTGTTCCGGCATGGTGGCCGAGAACAGTGCGGTCTGGTGCTTTTCCGGGGTGCGTTCGAGAATCCATTCGACGTCGTCGATGAAGCCCATGCGCAGCATTTCGTCGGCTTCGTCGAGAACCATGGTCTTCAGGTTGTCGAGGTTGAGCGTCTTGCGCTCGAGGTGGTCCATGACGCGACCCGGCGTGCCGACGATGACGTGGGCGCCGCGCGACAGTTGCTTGAGCTGGATGGTGTAGCTCTGGCCGCCGTAGATCGGCAGGACGTGGAAGCCGGGCAGGTTCTTGGCGTAGCTTTGCAGCGCCTCGGCAACCTGGATGGCCAGTTCGCGCGTCGGGGTCAGGATCAGCGCCTGCGGCTTCATCAACTTGACGTCGATCTGTTCCATCAGCGGCAGGGCGAAGGCAGCGGTCTTGCCGGTGCCGGTCTGGGCCATGCCGATCAGGTCGTGACCTTCGAGCAGGATGGGAATGCACTGGGCCTGGATGGGCGACGGGGTTTCGTAGCCGATTTCGATCAGTGTCTGGAGTAGCGTGGGGCTTAAGCCGAGATCGGCAAAGCTTTCAGCGGGTGATGTCATGCTGTTTCCTTTCGACGCCGCTGCTTGCTTTTATTGGCTTGCGGCGTGTATGCCCGATGGTCGGGCGGCCTGAGTTCCCCTGACGCAGCTATGCCTAGGGGGCGATTCAATGGTGCGACCTGTAAGTGAACTGCAAACGAGGGATGAAGCGGTAGCTGCTCGGGGGCCCTGCGGGCAATGGATCAACGCATTGATATTATTAGTTTACTCTATTTTGGCTCGCTCGGAAATGGCTAGTTTCCACAGTCGACCGCTAATTGCCTATTTGAGCGCTTCGGCGCATCATTTCTGTCAGCATAAAATAACTTTCCAGCGATTTGGCAGCGGGAAGGAACCGAGGGAAGAGCACCATTTTTGCAATTGCAAGGAAGTTGACCGTAGCTGGACGCTTTCGGCCTGTGTCGCTGAGGTGGCGCTTGTGGGTGCTTGCCTTCTTGCCCCTGCTCGCGGCACCGGTGCTGGGGGGCATCCTGCTGGTGTTCGGCAATGCCTATTTCGATCGCTTTCTGACCCACAAGGTGGTTGGGGACCTGGCGATGGCGCACAGTCAGCTTGCGCACGTCGAGGTCGAAGCACTGACCATGACGCGCAGTCTGGCTGACTCGCGAAGGATGCGTCGTCTGGTGCGGGCCGAGGCGACCGATGTCGGGCTGGACGAGGTGCTGGCTTCTCGCCAGGAAAATGTCCGCTTCGACTTTCTCGCCATTCTCGATACCCAGGGCAAGGTGCTGGCAGCCGGCGACGGCTCCGCGGCCGGCACGCCCTACGCCAGTCTGAGTGTCTTGCGTCATGTCGAGCGGGAGGCCAGGGCCGACGTGGGGCTGGAAGTATTGCCGGCCGAGCAGCTGGCCATGCTTTCTGCCGATTTGCCGGGCCGTGCACATCTCGATTTGCTGGCGACGCCGATGGCGGCACCGAGCGAACGCAAGGATGAGGCGCGTGGTCTGGTGCTCGTTGCGGCAGCGCCGATGCGTGACGAGTCCGGGAAAGTGATCGCGACCGTGGTCGGTGGCCGGTTGTTGAACCGCGGCGAAACATTTGTCGATGAATTGACTGAAACCATCACGGCGGGTGGTTTGCGCCAACTCGGGGTGCGTGGCACGGTGACGCTGTTTCTCGGTGATGTGCGGATTGCGACCAGTGTGCGTCAGACGAATGGCGAACGCGCAGTCGGAACCCGCGTCTCGCAGCAGGTCAAGGAGGCCGTCTTTGATCGTGGCGAAACCTGGGTGCAGCGGGCTTTCGTGGTCGATCACTGGGCGCTTACCGCGTATGAGCCGCTACTCGATTTTTCCGGCCAGCGGGTCGGGATGCTCTATGTCGGCATTCCGGAGGCGCCTTTCGAGTCGTTTCGCTGGTGGGCCTTGGGCATATTGCTGACCTCGCTGATTGTTGTCTCGGCTTTGGCAACCTGGATTTCGTGGCGCCTGGCACGCAGTGTCCTGAATCCGCTCGGGCGTATCGAGCAGGCCATGCGTGCCGTCGGCGCAGGCAATGCCGATGCCCGCATTGGCGCTTTGCCGGGTGATGATGAATTGGTGCGCCTTGCCCAGCTTTTTGACAGCCTGCTCGACACGATAGGCGAGCAAACCTCGGCGCTGCGTCACTGGGCCGAAGAACTCGATCAGAAAGTCGGGCAGCGCACCCGTGACCTGGCAGATGCCAACGATGCGCTGGCTCTGGCGCGCGACATCGCCGAGCAGGCCAGTCGTTCGAAAAGCGCTTTTCTTGCCAACATGAGTCACGAGATCCGGACGCCGATGAATGCCATAGTCGGGCTGACGCATCTGTTGCAGAAGGAATTGAGTGATGCCACCCAGGTCGAGCGTTTGCGCAAGATCAGCGATGCCGCCCACCATCTGTTGTCGGTGATCAACGACATTCTCGATATTTCCAAGATCGAGGCCGGCCATCTGCATCTTGAATACAGCAGCTTCGAGATGCAAAAGGTGTTTGCGTCGGTTGCCGGCATGGTGGTCGAGCGCGCCAGCGCCAAGGGCCTGGAGCTGGTCTGTGATCTGGCGCCTGCGCTGGCGGGCGTATTTCAGGGCGACCAGTTGCGTCTGGGGCAGATCCTGATCAATTTTGCCGGCAATGCCGTGAAGTTCACCGAGCATGGCTCGGTTGTCGTGCGGGGCGATGTGGTCGAAGAGAATGGCGATTACGTCCTGGCGCGCTTCGAGGTGCGCGATACCGGTATCGGAATCGATCCGGCGGCGATTCCGCGCCTTTTTTCTGCCTTCGAGCAGGCCGACAGTTCGACGACGCGCAAATATGGCGGCACCGGTCTGGGGCTGGCGATCAGCCGGCGGCTGGTGGCGATGATGGGAGGCGAGATCGGTGTCGACAGCACGCCGGGCAAAGGCAGCGTGTTCTGGTTTACCGCCCGGCTCGGGCGTGCTGCCGACGGGTCGGTGGCGCAGTTGCCCCTGGCTTCCCTGGCCGGCAAGCGGGTGCTGGTGGTTGATGATCATGCCGAGGCGCGTCAGGTGTTGAGCGATCTCCTGCAACGGATGGCGCTGCGGGTTGCCCAGGCGGACGGCGGGGCGCAGGCCTTGCAGATGATCGAGGAAGCCGATTGCGCGGGTGATCCGTTTTTCACCGTGCTGTTTGACTGGCGCATGCCCGGCATGGATGGCATTGCCGCGGCGCAGGCGCTGGCCTGCATGCCGCTGCGCCATCGTCCGGCGCATCTGCTGGTGACCGCCTACGACAATCAGCTCGATGGCGAGTGCTGGAAGCAGGCCGGATTCCAGGCTGTGCTTGCCAAGCCGGTTTCAGCCAGCGTGCTTTACGAGAGTCTGCGTCATCTTGCCGGGACCGGCTCTTCGCCGTCTGCCACAGAGGAGGGTGAGGTCGAGCGACGCTTGATCGCCGGGTATGCCGGCCAGCGCGTACTGGTGGTCGAGGACAACGAGATCAATCGCGAGGTGGCGATCGAGTTGCTGGCAAGTGTCAATCTGGCCTTTGAAATTGCGGTCGATGGCGCCCAGGCGGTCGACATCGTCCAGAAGCAACATTTCGATCTGATTTTGATGGACATGCAGATGCCGGTGATGGACGGTCCGGAAGCGACCCGTCGCATTCGTCAGCTGCCCGGCTATGAAGCGGTACCGATCCTCGCGTTGACTGCCAATGCCTTTGGCGAGGATGTCGAACTCTGCTTCGCGGCGGGGATGAACGCGCACGTCGCCAAGCCGGTCAATCCGGATCTGCTGTTCGCGGCACTCCTGCAGTGGTTGCCGCCGCGTTAAGGGCGGGCGGCGAGTAGTGCGCTCAATTCTTCTGAACTGAAGCCGGCGGCGAGGCGTGCCGCTTCGTTGAGCGGTGCCTGTGGCCAGGGCGCTTCCAGATCGGTCAACAGCTGCCGATAAGTGATTTCCGGTTCGAGTCCGCGTTCCTTGCAAAGATGGCGGAACCACTGGTCGCCGAGGCCGACGTGGCCGATTTCGTCGCGCAGGATGGTATCGAGCAGGCGGGCCGATGTCTCGTCGCCGGCCGCTTCCAGCTTGCGCTGGATAGGCGGTGTCGCGTCCAGGCCGCGCGCTTCGAGCAGGCGCGGCACCAGCGCCATGCGGGCGAGCACGTCACCGGTGGTTTTTTCTGCCATGTGCCAGAGCCCGGCATGCGCCGGAAAGTCGCCGTAGTCGTGGCCGAGTTCGCGCAGGCGCTGGCGCAGCAGATTGAAGTGCCCGGCCTCTTCGGCGGCGACGCCGATCCAGTCGGCGTAATACTGCTGCGGCAGGCCGCGGAAGCGGGCAGCATGGTCGAGCGCCAGATTGATCGCCGTGAATTCGATATGCACGATGGCGTGCAGCAGGCGGGCGCGGCCTTCCGGGCTTTTCGTGT
The DNA here is from genome assembly GCF_020510525.1 of Quatrionicoccus australiensis. NCBI lineage: Bacteria > Pseudomonadati > Pseudomonadota > Betaproteobacteria > Rhodocyclales > Azonexaceae > Quatrionicoccus > Quatrionicoccus australiensis. The sequence continues at coordinate 3,089,057 of NZ_CP075188.1, read as the reverse complement.
TGCGCTGCGGGGCGCGCAGCGGCGGTACCAGTTCCGGTTTGGCCGGTCGGCCGCAAACGAGTTCGACCGGGCCGGCATCCAGCCAGTCGAGGCGGCCGGCCTGCCAGTCGGCGGCGAGCTGTACGGTCAACGCGATTTTTTCGTCGATTTCCGTCGCGGCCAGCGCCGTGGCCAAGGCTGCATATAAGGAAGCGCTCATGGTGCCGGGTTGGTGTAGCGCAGGTGGATGGCGTCGATTTCGCCGAGCAGTTCGGCGGAAATCGGCGTCTGCGTCGCCGGCAGGGTTTCCTTGAGTTGCTCCAGCGACGAGGCGCCGATGATGGTGCTGGCGACGAACCAGCGCGAACGCACGAAGCCGAGCGCCAGCTGCGTCGGCGTCAGGCCGTGGCGGCGGGCCAGTTCGACGTAGGCGGTGACGGCCGGGATGACGTTCGGCTTGGTGTAGCGCTGGCCAAAAGCCGGCCATTGCGTGAGTCGACCGCTGGCCGCCGGGTTGTCGAGATATTTGCCGCTGAGGTGGCCGAAGGCGAGCGGCGAGTAGGCGAGCAGGCCGACCTGTTCGCGGTGGCAAACCTCGGTCAGGCCGGTTTCGAAGACACGGTTCATCAGGTGGTAGGCATTTTGCGTCGCGACGATGTGCGGCAGGCCGAGTTCGTCGGCGAGCCGGGTGAATTGCATGATGCCCCACGGGTGTTCGTTGGAAACGCCGATCTGGCGGATCTTGCCTTCGCGGACCAGCTCGGCAAGCGCTTCGAGCTGCTCGCGGATCGGCGTGGCGCCGCGTTCGCCGGCCGGGTCGAACTGCCACTGGCCGAACATCGGCTGGTTGCGCTCCGGCCAGTGCAGTTGGTAAAGGTCGATGTAATCGGTCTGCAGGCGGCGCAGCGAGCCTTCGATGGCGGCGCGGATATTGGCGCGGTCGAGGGCGAGCGGGCCGTTGCGGATCCAGCTCATGCTGCGCGCCGGGCCGGCCACCTTGGTAGCGACAATGACCTTGTCGCGCTGCTGCCGGGCCAGCCAGCGGCCGACGATTTTCTCCGAAGCGCCGCTGGTTTCCGGGCGGGCCGGCACGGCATACATTTCGGCGGTATCAATGAAATTGACGCCGGCGGCCAGCGCGTAGTCGAGCTGGGCGTGTGCGTCGGCTTCGCCGGTCTGCTCACCGAAGGTCATCGTGCCGAGGCAGACGTCGGGGACGAGCAGGTCGCTGCGGCCGAGGGGGCGGGTGGTAAACGGGGACATGGTCATTCTCCGGAAAATGGCACGAAAATCAGGGTTGACCGCAGAGCACGCCGTAGATCAGCACATGGCGCTGCAGAACGGGGTCGAAGCCGGCCGGTACGATGGCCAGCTGATGCTCGACAGGGTTCGCGCAGTTGGCGAGTACCCAGGCGGTAGCTGCGGCATGGGCAGCGGCGAAACTGGTGAACAGCGCCTGCAATTCGGGATTGCGTACGGGCAGGAAACGGCCGCTGGCGCGGTCGAGCAGGGTGTCGGTGTCGAGGCGCTGCACGGCGTAACCGTCGGCTGGTCGCGGCAGCGGTAGCGCCGAGAGTTCGAAGTGGTCGCCGAAGGCATCGGCAGGCAGTGTGTGGCAAATCATGCCGCATTTTAGCGGCAAGCCTCGTGCAAATGCGCTGTTGCCCTCGGGTTGGCAGGTGCCGCGTGCTAGAATGCCGGCCTGTAATAATTACTTAACAGGATTGTCATGTTCGGACGGCTGATGCCCAAAGAGGGCAAGTATTTCGATCTTTTCAATGCCCATGCGGAGCTGATCGTGCAAGGCGGCAAGGCACTTTCCGGCCTGATCGACGCTCTGGTTGAAGTCCCGGAGCAAGCTGGCAAGCACGCTGAAGACATCGACAACATCGAGCGCCAGGCCGATGAAATCACGCACAGCACGCTGGCCCAGCTGCATACTTCGTTCATCACCCCTTTCGATCGCGACGAGATCCATCAGCTGATCAATGGCATGGACGACATTCTCGACATCATCCAGGACGTCGCCGAGTCGGTTTCCCTGTATGACGTACATAGCGTTCCGCCCGAGGCGCGCCTGCTGGCCGGTGTGACCGAGCAGTGCTGCAGCCGTGTGCAGGCCGTCGTCAAACTGCTGCACAGCATGGACAATGCGCCGGAAATCCTGCGTATCTGTCACGAAATCGACCATCTTGAGTCGGACGCCGACCGCATGTTGCGCGAGGCCATGTCCAAGCTCTTCCGCGAGGAGCCGGATGTGCGCCAGGTCGTCAAGCTCAAGGAAATCTACGAAATCCTTGAATCGGTCAGTGATCGTTGCAAGGACGTTGCCGGCACGATTGAGGCCATCGTTCTCGAAAACTCCTGAGCGGGCAGCTCGGTATGGATACCGTACAAATCAGTTTCGGGGTCGTCGTCACCCTGGTGGTCGTGGCCCTGCTGTTCGATTTCATGAACGGCTTTCACGATGCGGCAAATTCGATTGCCACCATTGTTTCGACGCGCGTCCTCAAGCCGCATCAGGCGGTGATCTGGGCCGCAGCCTTCAATTTTCTCGCTTATTTCCTGTTCGAACTGAAGGTGGCCGGCACGATAGGCAAAGGCACCATCGATCCGAGCATCGTCGACCACTACATCATTTTCGGAGCGCTGGTCGGCGCCATCATCTGGAACATCATCACCTGGTATTACGGCATTCCCTCGTCTTCCTCGCATGCCCTGGTCGGCGGCCTGGTCGGTGCGGCGATCGCCAAGGCCGGGATCGGCGGCCTGATCTCTTCCGGCGTGCTCAAAATCATTGCCTTCATCTTCATCGCGCCACTCCTTGGCTTCCTGATTGGCGGCGCCTTGATGGTGATCGTTTCGTGGATTTGCCGCGATATGGCACCACGCAAGGTGGACAAGTATTTTCGCCGCTTCCAGCTGCTTTCCGCGGCAGCCTACAGCCTGGGGCATGGCGGTAACGACGCCCAGAAGACGATAGGCATCATCTGGATGCTGCTGATCGCCGCCGGCATGTCGACTTCGCATGACCACATTCCGAGCTGGGTCGTCTTCTCGTGCTATTCGGCCATGGGGTTGGGGACAATGTTCGGTGGCTGGCGCATCGTCAAGACCATGGGCAACCGCATCACCAAGCTCAACCAGCCGCGCGGCTTCTGTGCCAACAGCGGTGGCGCCATTACCCTGTTCATGGCGACGGCGCTGGGTGTGCCGGTGTCCACGACGCACACGATTACCGGCGCGATTGCCGGCGTCGGCTCGACGCGTGGTGCCCGTCGGGTGCGCTGGGGTGTGGCCGGCGGCATCGTCTGGGCGTGGATCCTGACCATCCCGTGCAGCGCCCTGATGGCCGCCATCGCCTGGTACGTCGGCCGCCTGATCCTCTGAACTTGAAAGTTCTCGCTTACCTGCTGTTGCTGGTAGTCCTGGCTGGCCTGGTCTGGCAATTTCCCTTCCTGTGGGAAATTGCCGTTGCCGGGGCCATAGGCGGGGTTTACTGGATCTTCTTCCGCATTTCGCCGGAAAAGGACAGCGCCGGTAATTAAGCCGGAATATCCGGTACCAGCATTCCCTCGAGCAGTATGATGCGGTCCTTCAACGCCAGTTTGCGTTTTTTCAGGCGACGGATCAGCAGGTCGTCAGGTGGCGGATTTTCGATCAGATGAACGATCACCAGATCGAGGTCGCGATGTTCCACCTGCAGTTCATGCAACTGGGTGCGAATGCTGCAAAACTCTTCGTCACTCAGCGGTTGATTCGACATGCGGATGTCTCCTGACGGCATACTATGTTTTGCTAGAATAACCTGAAGAACACACAAGAGGAGAGAGGAATGCAACAACTGGTCATCGTTTCGTTCGGCAAGGACAATCAGTACGATTTCAAGGTCAATGGTGTGGCAGCGGCGGATGACGCGCGCAAATGGTTCGATCACGAGTTCACGGTGCTCGAATGTGACGTGGCAACGCCGACCGGCAAGATCCTCGCTGTGGACCGCATTCTCAGCGTCGCCAAGTATGCCGGCGAAGGACGTTTCCGCGATCGTGGCACCTGGGCCGAGCAGTTTGTCCGCTACACCGCCGCCATCCTCGGGCGCGACCTGATCCGCGTCGACGTCGAGCATTACAGCATCGGTTATTGATGAACAAGGCGTTTGTCCGGGAAAGCGATGGCGATGATGACGAGGAAGGGCTTTCCCCTTCGCTGAAACTGCCGGCCGGGACGCGCAACTACATTTCGCCGGCCGGGCATCAGCGCCAGAAGGATGAGCTGGAACACCTGGTCAAGCGCGAGCGGCCGCATGTCGTCGAAGTTGTCGCCTGGGCAGCATCGAACGGTGATCGTTCGGAAAATGGCGACTATATCTACGGCAAGCGGCGCCTGCGCGAGATCGACCGGCGCATCCGCTTCCTGACCAAGCGCCTGGAAAATGCGGAAGTTGTCGATCCCTTGCGCCAGGGCGACAACGACCAGATTTTCTTCGGGGCGCGGGTTACCGTGGCCGATGCTGACGGTGTCGAGAATACCTACACCATTGTCGGTGTGGACGAGATGGATGTTGCCAAGGGGCGCATCAGCTGGATTTCGCCGCTGGCGCGGGCGCTGATCAAGGCGCGTGAGGGCGACAGCGTGCGTTTCCAGAGTCCGCTCGGGGTGCGGGAACTCGATATCATCGAAGTGGTTTATGAAACCATCACCTGATTGCCTGGTCGTACAGGCTACATTCCTTCACAGGACTTTACGTCGATCTGACGCAGCACCGCCGGCAGCAGGTTTACAATCGGCGGCAGTGAAGATTTTTCCAGTACAGGGCATTTGATGAGCGGGCAACTTACACTGATTGCGGCAATTCGTACCGGCCGGCTGAGCAAGGTCAAGGCCGCGCTTGATGCCGGGGCCGGCGTCGAACTGCATGACGGCCAGGGCGATCCCGGCTTGCCGATGGGGATTGCCTGTTTCATGGGCTTGCCCGAGATCGTGCGCGAGCTCGTCGCGCGTGGCGCCAAGGTCAATCTGGACGACAACGCCCTGCCGACTTCGCCGCTCAACATGGCGATCCGCGGCAAGCGCACGGAAGTCGTGCGCACCCTGCTCGAACTCGGCGCCGAATTGCCGGCCGGCATGGAATGCGGTCTGAGCGAGCAGGAAATCATCCTGGCGCAATGGGTGGCGCAGCGCGCCGGTCTGCGTGCCGCACCGGCCGGCCACAGTGCCGAGCATCCGGTGGTCGAGGAAATCGAAATGCTGCGCTGTGTCGGCACCGATACCATGGTGCTCGAAGCCGATGCCCTGCGCGCCGCGCAAGACATGCGCTGAGCGGTCGACGCCCGTTTTCGGCGTTTTTTCGCCGGCCTCTTGAATTCCCTCTAGCAGCCCCCATCTCCCGCTGACCTATTTGGTTTGATTGGGAGTTCAAGCATGTCCGAGTCCGCAACTGCAAATCGCGAAACCCTGGGATTCCAGGCTGAAGTAAAACAACTGCTGCAACTGATGATCCACTCCTTGTACAGCAACAAGGAGATTTTCCTGCGCGAGCTGGTGTCCAACGCCTCCGACGCCTGCGACAAGCTGCGCTTCGAAGCGCTCAACAACAGCGCCCTGTACGGTGACGACAGCGATCTGAAGATCCGCGTCTCCTTCGACAAGGCCGCACGCACCATCACCATTTCCGACAACGGCATCGGCCTGTCGCGCGATGAGGCGGTCGCCCACCTCGGCACCATCGCCAAGTCCGGCACCAAGGAATTCTTCACCGCGCTGACCGGCGACCAGGCCAAGGATGCGCACCTGATCGGCCAGTTCGGTGTCGGTTTCTATTCTTCCTTCATCATCGCCGACAAGGTCACCGTGGTTTCGCGCCGCGCCGGCCTCGAAGCCAACCAGGCCGTGTGCTGGGAATCGGGCGGCGAGGGCGATTACACCGTCGAGATGGTCGAAAAGGCGACGCGCGGTACCGACGTCACGCTGCACCTGCGCGAAGGCGAGGACGAATTCCTCGGCGGCTGGAAGCTCAAATCCATCATCCGCAAGTATTCCGACCACATCACCCTGCCCATCGTCATGGAAAAGGAAGAGTGGAACCAGGAAAAGGGCGAGCAGGTCGCGACTGGCGAAGACGAAACCGTCAACCAGGCGAATGCGCTGTGGGTGCGCGGCAAGTCCGACATCACCGACGAGCAGTACAAGGAGTTCTACAAGCACGTCGCGCATGACTTCGAAGATCCGCTGGCCTGGACCCACGCCCGCGTCGAAGGCAAGCAGGAATACACGCAGCTGCTCTACATCCCGGCGCGCGCCCCGTTCGACCTGTGGGATCGCAACGCCCGCCACGGCATCAAGCTCTACGTGCGCCGCGTCTTCATCATGGACGATGCCGAACAGCTGATGCCGCTCTACATGCGCTTCGTGCGCGGTATCGTCGACTCGGCCGACCTGCCGCTCAACGTCTCGCGTGAAATCCTGCAGCAGAGCAAGGACATCGACGGCATCCGCAGCGGCTGCACGCGCAAGGTGCTCGGTATGCTCGAGGATCTCGCCGAGAACGACAAGGAAAAATACGCCACCTTCTGGGGCGCCTTCGGCAACGTGCTCAAGGAAGGCGTCGGCGAAGACCACGCCAACAAGGAAAAGATCGCCGGCCTGCTGCGCTTCGCCTCGACGCATGCCGACACCGCCGAGCAGACCGTGTCGCTTGCCGACTACATCGGCCGCATGAAGGAAGGTCAGGAAAAGATCTACTACGTCACGGCCGACACCTTCAACGCCGCCAAGAACAGCCCGCATCTCGAAATCTTCCGCAAGAAGGGCATCGAAGTGCTGCTGCTGTCGGATCGTGTCGATGAGTGGGTGGTCGGTCACCTCACCGAGTTCGACGGCAAGGCTTTGCAGTCGGTCGCCAAGGGCGGCCTCGATCTCGGCAAGCTGGACGACGAGGAAGAGAAGAAGGAAGCCGAAAAGGCCGCCGACGAGTACAAGGAGCTGATCGAGAAGGTCAAGGCTTCGCTCGGCGACAAGGTCAAGGACGTGCGCGTCACGCACCGCCTGACCGATTCGCCGTCCTGCCTGGTCGCCGACGAGCACGATCCGTCCGGCAACCTGGCCCGCCTGATGAAGGCGGCCGGGCAGCAGATGCCGAATGCCAAGCCGATTCTCGAAATCAATCCGCAGCACGTCGTCGTGCAGCGCCTGAAATACGAAGAAGCCCGTTTCGACGACTGGGCGGCCCTGCTGTTCGAACAGGCCGCGCTCGCCGAAGGCGGTCAACTCGACGATCCGGCCGGTTTCGTCAAGCGCATCAATGACCTGATGATGGCTCTCTCGGGCAAGTAAGGGGCGCGCGGCGACGGTCCGCCAGGGCCGCGCTGTACGGTCAACGCCCGTTCAGGGCAGAAAAGGCCGCCGGATATTCCGGCGGCCTTTTCTATTGCAAAGAAGGCAACATGGGAAGCCCTGGTTATGACCTTTTTCATATTTTTACTTGCGCAATTGCATTGCCCGTCGCAATATCGGCAGTACATAAAAAGCGGTATTTCTCGGAGTTGGTCTTCGCTCCGCATGGAACAGCGATGAACAAAATATTCAAGCATGCCGCGCTGCTGGTGGCATTCCAGATCGGGGGCGCGACACAGGGGTGGTGCGCTGATGTGGTCGAGGAACTCAGTCTCGAAGACCTGACCAAAACCGAGATCACCTCGGTTGCGCGCAAGACGCAGAACCTGGCCAGTGTGCCGGCTGCCGCTTTTGTCATCTCGTCGGATGATGTTGCCCGTTCCGGTGCGCTCGCATTGCCCGACGTCTTGCGCATGGTGCCCGGTATCGAGGTGGCGCAGATCGACAATGGCCGCTATGCGGTGACGGCGCGCGGCTTCAACGGCCGTTTTGCCAACAAGCTGCAGGTGTTGGTCGATGGCCGCAGCATCTATCACCAGACCTTTTCCGGGGTGATGTGGGAGCACGATGTCATCGCGCTCAACGATATCGAGCGTATCGAAGTCATTCGCGGTCCCGGCGCAGCGATCTGGGGCGTCAACGCGGTCAATGGCGTGATCAACATCATCAGCAAGCACTCGGCACAGCAGTCCGGTGGCTTTGTCGAAACGACCATAGGAACCCAGGGCAAGCTCGGTCTGTATGGTCGCTATGGCGGCGTGCTTGATGAAAACACGACCTGGCGGGCTTCCGTTCAGGGGCGTCATGCCGAGCCTTCGAAGCAGTTTGCGACGGGGGCTGACAGTGAGGATCACCAGGAGAGCAGTCTCCTCGACATGCGTCTCGACCACCGGCTGGGTGGTGGCAGCGATCTGGCAGTGTGGTTCAATGCGACGCGTTCCGTGCTGGGCGATCTGATCCGGGTGCCGGCTCTGCCGGGCGGCGTGCTTGCCGAAAACAGTCGGCAATCCGATGCCAGTCAGGTTCTGGCCGGTCGCTACCGCTGGCTGACCGCGGCAGGTATCGAGTCGTCGCTGCAGCTTTCGCTGAACTCGTCGTCAATCGAGCTCGAAAAGTATTTCCGCGAAGAGCGCAAAACCTATGATCTCGATTATCAGGGGCGTTATACCTTTGCTGCCCATGACCTGCTCTGGGGCATTAGTCACCGCACGTCGTCGAGCAGCGCACAGACGCCAGGCAGCCTGATTTCCCTGCGCAATTACGATGTCGCGCAGCGTACCAGCGGGATCTTCGTTCAGGATGACTGGACGCTGATTCCCGAAAAACTCCAGCTGGGGCTTGGCGTGCGCTGGGACAATACCAACATCGGGGGCAGTACTTTCGCGCCCAGTGCGACGCTGATCTGGACGCCGTCACGGGTTGATACACTGTGGGCCAAATATGCGCGGGCGCCGCGCATGCCGTCGCAGGGTGAAAACAATGTCACGATGCTGACCAATTTCCAGCCCGGGATGCCCTCTGTGTTTACCCGCGTCATTCCCGATACACGGACGCTCCGGGCGGAAAAGATGGAAGGTCTTGAACTGGGCTATCGCACCCAGTTGTCGTCCGGTTTCAATGTCGATGCCTCGGTTTACCGCTACCGTTACAGTGACCGTATTTCGTCTACGCTGGGGGCGGTTGATGCCAGCGGCTTTCCGACCGTCATTCAGAACGTCAATATCTGCAACTGCTCGGCCGGCTGGGTTAGTGGCGCCGAACTGAGTGCCGACTGGCAGGTATTGCCGGTCTGGCGTCTGCAGTTGTCCTATGCATGGACGCGGATCCAGATGGATGAAGCCGCCGATGCAGCCGTTCAGGCCGATAGCAAGCATACCGAACAGAGCACGCCGCATCATCATGGCTCGCTTCGCTCGCAGTGGAATATTGCGCCGGACCGGCAATTTGATGCCTGGTTGCGTGCCTCCGGTGGTTACCAGCGGATCAATGCGCCCTATACCGACCTGACTAAGGTTTCGGGCTATTTGACGCTCGATTTGCGTTATGCCCAGAAAATTGGCAAGGATCTTGAGCTGGTGCTGAGCGGCCGCAATCTGATCGGCCCCAGTCGCATTGAATATGTCTCCGACTATGTCGCTTCGGTGCCGGTCAAGGTCGGTCCCTCGGTATTTCTTTCCACTCGCTGGAAGTTCTGACCGGACATATGGCAGCCCGTTGGCATTCTCTTTCCTGGCGTCTGTTGCTACCGCTTCTCCTGGCCTTGCAGCCGTGGAGCCATGCTTGCGCCCAGGCCAACAACGAGAGCCAGCTAAAGGCGGCCTATCTGGTCAATTTCCTGAAGTATGTCGATTGGCCGGAAGCGACTCCGACGGCAACGATCTGCCTGTTCGGCCGTGATACCCTCGGTGGCTATCTGGCGCCTTACGAGGCGCGCAGCATTGCCGGACGCGAGTTGCGCATACGGCGGGTTACCGGGCCGGACCAGATGGGCGATTGTCAGCTGTTGTTCATTCCCGATAGCGAAGAGGCGCGCTACGGTGCCGTCCTGCGCTGGGTTGAGCGCTTGCCGGTACTGACAGTCAGCGATGCCGAGATATTTACACGTCATGGTGGCGCCATCGCCCTGGTCAGGGCCGAGGGACGCTTGCAGTTCGATATCAATGTGGTGGCCGTCGGTGCAGCCGGCCTGAAGCCCAGTTCGCAATTGATGCGCTTGGCCCGGGTAGTGGTCGGAGCGACGAAATGATGCAGATCAAGACCATCCGCCATCGTCTGGCACTGATTATCGCGACTTCGGTCGGGGTGGGGCTGCTGTTGACCTTCCTGATGTCGATCGGGCTGGAGGTCGAGCAGCGGCGGGAAAGCAAGCAGGACGAGCTGTTTTCGATGGCAGAAGTGATTGCCTTCAACGCATCGGCAGTTGTCGAGTTTCAGGACATGCGTGGTGCCGAGCGCCTGTTCAGCTCGCTGCAGCAGCACCCGGATATCCAGGCGGCCCGCCTGCTGGGATTGCGTGACACGTTCAGCTATTCCTTCGATCGCAATGGTGGTCAGGCAATCGAGCAGGTCAGGCTGGGCGAACGGATTCATGAGGAGCCGACGGCATACCGCGATTTTTCGTCAATCACCGTGGTCGTGCCGATCCGTACGCGCGACGGCATCATCGGTTCGGTCGCGTTGACCGCTAGTCTGGGCAGGGTCTGGCAGGAAATCGGCTGGAGTGCATTGCTCTTCCTGGTCGGCTTGTTCGCCGCCTTTGCCGTCGCCTTCCTGATTGCCAAACGCATGCAGGTTTCCTTGCTGGCGGCGCTCGGTTCGTTGACCGAAACGGCGCGACGGGTTGCCGAATCCAAGGATTACTCGAAGCGGGCAGACAAGTACTCGGATGACGAAATCGGTCAGCTGGCCGATGCCTTCAACACCATGCTGGGCGAAATTGCCGATCGGCATGAGGAGTTGGCCAAGTACCGCGAACATCTCGAGGAGACTGTCCAGCAACGCACCCTGGCCCTATCCGTGGCCAAGGAGGGGGCCGAAGCGGCCAATCGTGCCAAGAGCACCTTCCTCGCCAACATGAGTCACGAATTGCGTACGCCGATGAATGCGATCATCGGCCTGTCCTACATGCTCGGTCGCAGTAATCAGGATGCCGGACAACTCGACAAGCTGGGCAAGATTTCCAATGCGGCCAATCATTTGCTGAGTCTGCTCAACGACATTCTCGACTTGTCGAAAATCGATGCCGAACGGATGGTCATTGAGCGGACACCATTCTCGATCGAAGCGTTGCTGTCCAATCTCGACAGTCTTATCGTTTCGAAGGCGGAAGCTGCGGCGCTACAACTCACCCACGATGTCGATCCGCGTCTGGCGAGGCGCCAGTTGCTGGGCGACCCCCTGCGTCTGCAGCAGATATTGCTCAATTTGGTCAGCAATGCGATCAAGTTTACCGAGCGTGGCAGTATCGTGCTCTCGATCCGCCTTCAGGAAGAGTTTGCCGGCGAGGTTCTGGTCGGTTTTTCCGTGCGCGATACCGGGATAGGCATACAACCGGAGGCGCTGCAGAAGATTTTCAATCCCTTCGAGCAAGCCGATGGCTCGATGACGCGAAAGTTTGGTGGCACCGGCCTCGGTTTGCCAATTTGTCAGCGTCTGGTGCAATTGATGGGCGGGACGGTGCTGGTGACGAGTACGCCGGGGGTCGGCAGCGTCTTCTCGTTTGCGATTCGCCTGCCGGTGCTGCCCGATCTGCCGCGCGAGACGAGCTTGCCGCCTGTGGCTGGCGCGGATGCCGAGCAACTGCTGCGCAGCGAGTTTGCCGATGCCCGCATCTTGCTGGCCGAAGATGACTGGGTGAATCAGGAAGTGGCGCTTGAGTTGCTGCAGCAGCCAATCGGCTTTGCTGTCGACGTGGCCGAAGACGGTGTGCAGGCGGTCGAAATGGTCAAGGCCGGTACCTACGATCTGATCCTGATGGACATGATGATGCCGGAAATGGATGGCGTTGCCGCAACCCGCCGGATTCGCGGCCTGCCAGGTTGCGCCACGCTGCCGATCATCGCGATGACCGCCAACGCCTTCCTTGAGGATCAGGCGGTGTGCATGGATGCCGGCATGAATGACTTCGTTGCCAAGCCGGTTGATCCTGCGGTGCTTTATGCCACGCTGCTCAAATGGTTGCGTGTCGGGCGGCAGGAAAAGGCCGGGATGGAAGGAACGGCCGTTTGCAGCTGAAACATCGTCGCTTGCTGCCTTCGGCCTGCATCCTTGCATTACTGGGCGGGGGCGGGCCGGCCTGGGCGCAGTCTGAGGATCTGGTCGACTTGCCGTTCGAGGAACTGCTGCAGATGCCAGTCATCCAGACTCCGAAATTTGCCGTTAGCGCCGAATTCACGCCTTCTGCGGTTTCCACGCTGACGCGTGCCGATATTCGTGCCTTTGGCTGGCGCACCCTGGCCGATGCCTTGCGCAGCCTGAACGGCTACACCGTGAGCAATGATCACACCTATGCCTACGTTGGCGTGCGTGGCATTGCGGCACCTGGTGATTACCGTAACCGGATGCAGTTGCTGGTCGATGGCATTGCCGTCAATGAAAATATCTACGGCAGTGCCAGTGTGGATAGTGCCTTTCCGGTCGACATCGATTTGATCGAACAAATCGATGTCATCCGCGGGCCGAGTGCCTCGGTTTATGGTGGCGACTCGGCGCTGGGCGTGATCAATGTCGTCACCCGGGCCGGCAGCAGCCTGCAGGGAATGGAAGTGTCAGCCAGTGCCGGCAGCGGCCGGGCTGGCGAAGGACGGATCAGCTGGGGAAAACGCAGCGAATCGGGCGGTGATTTCCTGCTCTCCTATACCGGGAGCAGTGTCAGCGGTCGACCTCTGGATTTGCCCGAAAATGCCGCGGCGGGCTATGACGCGACGCTGCGCGGGGTGGGCGGTGAAAATTCCGGCAAGTTTTTCTTGCGCTACCGCAGCGAGGACTGGCGGGCAACGCTGATTCACTCGGTACGTGACCGCTCGGTACCGACCGGCTCCTTCGAAACCCTGTTCAATGATGGCGCTCACCGGGAAGCCGACAACTACACGCTGGCCGAAGTCGGCAAGGACTGGCAGATCAGCCGCGCGACCTCCCTGCATGCGCGTCTCTACGCCGGGCAGTACGAATACAAGGGCGATTTCCCTTACGACTATCCGCCGCGGGTGCTCAACCGCGATCGTGCTACCGGCCAGTGGTGGGGCTGGGAAAGCCGCTTGCTGAGTACCGCCTGGCAAGGGCATCGCTGGATTGCCGGGATCGAGTACAAGGCGAACGTGCGGCAGGATCAGATCAACGACGATCAGGGCTACGGCTGTTTTGGCGTCGGTACGCAAGCCTGCCTGAATGATCGCCGCCAGAGCGAGCAGGGCAGCCTTTATCTGCAGGACGAAATACTCGTCGGTGCGGCGACCTATCTGACCCTCGGCACGCGCCTCGACAAGTCCTCGACGACCGCCGCGCACTGGAGTCCGCGCCTCGGGCTGGTACATCAGAACGAACGCGGCGGCATTTTCAAGATGCTTTACGCCACGGCTTTCAGCGACCCGACCGTGTACCAGAAGTATTACCGGCCGGCGACCTTTGCCGTTGGCAATCCCGAATTGCAACCGGAACGCATGCGTTCCCTGGAGTTCTCGTGGGATCAGCGGCTGGGCCCGCACAGCCGGTTCAGCAGTTCGCTGTATTTTTTCCGCGTCCAGGATCTGGTCGGTATTGCCGCGAGCAGCGGGCAGTATGTCAATTACCCCGCGATCGACGGGCGCGGCCTGGAACTGGAGTTCCAGCAGCGCTGGCCGGGCAATGCCCAGTTGCGGGCCGGCTACACCTTGCAGCAGATGCGCTTGAGCGACGGCGCCCTGGAAAATGTGCCGCGCCATGTCCTGCATGCCAATCTGGCGCTGCCTCTGGGTGCGAGCGGCTGGCTGGCCGGTCTGGAAGGGCAGATGCTCAGTCGCCGGCGAACCGGCAAGGACGATAGCTGGGTGCCTGCGTACGGCATCGCCAATCTCAACCTGAGTTATCGCCCGCTCGGCCAGGCCTGGGATGCCTCGCTCGGCATCTACAACCTGTTCGATCACCGCTACGCCGATCCGGTGGCGCTGGAAACGACGCTGGCCGGCGAGCGCGACCGCATGCCGCAACTGGGACGCAGTTTCCGGCTGAAATTGACTGTCCGCTTTTAAGCGGGCGCTCAGGCCCGGCTAGCGGTCGACGCTTCAAATTCGCTGTTTTTTGCCGTTCCCGGAGCCGGGTCGACGTGCGTCATCAGGTAGAGCACCGGATGCCGCGCCATCACATTGAGGCGGGCCCGATGAGCGATGTCGTGGCCTTCGGTGACGGTCAGCTGGCCGTCGATTTCGAGATGTACGTCGGCCAGGATCATGTCGCCCGTCTTGCGCGTCTTCAGGTCGTGCAGGCCGAGAACGCCGGGCGTGGCGAGGATTTCGGCAGCGATGCCGGCCACCTGTTCCTCGGTGGCGGCGCGGTCGGTCAGGTCGTGCAGGGCGTTCCAGGTGAAAGTCCAGCCCATGCGCGCGACCATGAAGCCGACGATCAGTGCGGCAATCGGGTCGAGCAGTGGGAAACCGAGCAGGTTGCCGCCGATGCCGAGCGCGACGACCAGCGACGAAGCGGCATCGGAGCGCGCATGCCAGGCATTGGCGACGAGCATGCTGGAACGCACGCGCTCGGCCACCGCCAGCATGTAGCGAAAGAGCAGTTCCTTGGCAAGCAGGGCGCCAAGCGCAACCCACAAGGCGATGACATGCACGGTCGGGATGCTTTCCGGGGTCTGCAGCTTGTGCGCCGCGGCCCAGATCATGCCGCCGCCGACCGCCAGGAGCAGGCTGCCGAGGACCAGCGAAGCGGCATTTTCATAGCGCTGGTGACCGTAATGGTGGTCGTCGTCGGCTTCCTTCTTGCTGTGGTGGATGGCGAGCAGCACGACGAAATCGGCGACCAGGTCGGACAGCGAGTGGATACCGTCGGCGATCAGGCCTTGTGAACCGGAAATGAAACCGGCAATGACCTGGCTCAGGGTCAGAAAGACATTGACGACGACGCTGATCCAGGTCGAGCGCTTGCTGGCCCGCTCGCGTTCCGGCGTCTCTTCGTCGTTGTCGAGCTCGGCCATGTTCTGGAGATCGTTCATGTTCTATAGCGTATCCATCGTAGTGCCTGGCGAGTACAGAAGGCACGGCCGGAGGCATGGTTGCGTCATGCGGCGCCGCATTTTAAGCGGCCAGAGTCGTGTCCATCAAGCCAGTTGGCCATCCGTCAGGGCTTTGCCGAAGATTTCCCATTGCGCCTGATTCTGCCGGTTCATTTCCTCGGCAGCGGCCAGCATTTCGTTTTGCCAGTCGGCGCGGGCGGCAAAGGCGATCAGGGCATCGGCATTGGCCGAGCCTGAACGTCCGGCGGCCCGCAGTTGGTCCCAGGCGAGTATTTCGCCCATGCTGGCCACGACTTCACTCAGGTTCTCCAGCTTTTTCCCCCAGGCGGTGATGGCAACCCGGTCTTCGCTCGGTTGCAGGTCGCGCAGGATGCAGGCCTGTCCGGCCAGACTCACGGCCTGCAGGAAGGCGTGGTCGATCGCCTGCAGGCGCTGCTGGATCGTCGCGATCCGGCCGGCTGCATCGGGCCAGTCCGGTTGCTTGATGCCGCGGTCGGCGAGCGGTGCGCTCAGCGATGAAGGCCGCGCCTCCTTGATGTCGAGCAGGTAGTTGCTGTCCGGCGAGCCCTTGCCTTCGATCAGCACGACATAGCGTTCGACGCCGAGGCTGCCGGTGCCGGCAATGCGGCGGGCGACATCGATGACCTCGAAAAACTCCGGCGTGCTCCGGGTGGCGGCAAACTGCTGCATGAAGTGTTCGACCTTTTTCCGCTCTGCCGCCGATGCCGGCAGCGCCTTGATGCCGTCGAGCTTGAGCTGGCGATGCTTGCCCTTGAGCGTGGTGCGTTTGTCGAGAAAATCGGCCCGCTTCTGGTTCTGCAATTTTGCAAACAGCTCGCTGATCATGCCGCTCGCCGTTTCCCGCTCGACCCAGCGCGGCTTGCCGCGGCCGAGCGCGCGGCAATAGGCGTCGAGGCAGTCACGGCTGACCTGTTTTGCCGCTGCGGGCGTGAGTTTCAGATCGTCGGCGCCGCAGCGGATGCTGCTCAGCAGCCGGACGAGATCCCAGCTGGCGGGGGCGAGGGCGCCTTCGTCGTAGTCGTTGATGTCGAAATAGACCTGCCGGTTGTCGCCCTTGTAGCTGCCGAAATTCTCGAAGTGCAGATCGCCACAGGCCCAGGTCAGCGGTGCCTGGCGGAACAGCGCCGTGTCGGGCAGGGCGGCGTAGAACAAGTGGCAGGCGCCGCGCAGGAAGACGAACGGGCTTTGCTGCATCCTGGCGTATTTCATCGCCAGCAGTTCCGGGTTGCGCCCGGCGTTGGTGGCGCGCAGGCCGGCGATGATCTCGGCAGCAGACAGGGTGGAGGTTTGGGTCATGGCATCGGCTTGGGCATCGAAGAGGCAAACCATACGCCGAAGTCGTGACAATTGTCTGTTGTCGGTCTCATCGCCAGGCCACTGCGGCGGCATTGTCCGGCGGATTGCGGTAGGCGGCGAAATGCGCGTCGAGAAAATCGAGGAAGACGCGCACCTTGGCTGACAGGTGCAGGCGCTGCGGGTAGAGGGCGTAGATGTCGGCCGGGCTGCCCGACCAGTCGGGCAGGACGCGGATCAGGCGGCCATCGCGCAGGTCGCCGGCAATATCCCAGAGGGAGCGCAGCAGGATGCCGTGGCCGGCCAGCGCCCAGTCGGCGGCAACCTCGCCGTGGTTGGTGCTGAATTTGCCGCGCACCTTGACCTTGCGGCATTGCTTGCCGGCGCACAGCGTCCAGGTACCGAAGGCGGCATCACCTTCGCGGATGACGATGCAGTCGTGCCCGGCCAGATCCTCCGGGCTGGTCGGCAAGCTGCGTTGCGCCAGGTAGGACGGCGCGGCGCAGAGCACGCGATGGTTGGTGGCGAGCTTGCGCGCGAGCAGGCGCGCGTCGGGCGGCTCGCCAAAGCGGATGGCGATGTCGAAATTCTGGTCGCCGGGCATCATCGGCTGGTCAGTGAGCAGCAACTGGATATCGATGGCCGGGTGGCGGCGGGCGAATTCGGAAACGGCCGGTCCCAGCTGGCGGCGACCGAAGCCGAAGGTGGCGTGGATGCGCAGCAGGCCGCGCGGCTCGGCCCGGGTCAGGCTGAGCGCCTGTTCCAGGGTTTCGATTTCGCCGAGGATGCGCCGGCTTTCGCTCAGGTAAAGCTCGCCTTCCGGCGTCAGGCTCATGCGCCGCGTGGTGCGCGCCAGCAGGCGCACGCCGAGACGCTGTTCCAGCTGACTCAGGCGGCGACTGACGGCAGCCGGGCTCAAACCGAGTTCGCGCGCAGCGCGGGCCAGGCTGCCGTGCTGGACAAGGAGGGGGAAGAAGGCGAGATCGTCGGACATGGCTTTTGATTGTTGTGTTTGACGCAAGAATAAAGTGAATCCGGCGCCATTGGTCGTTTTTTTCAAAGCAGTAAGATGGCTGCTCATTGATTTCGGGTTGGACCATGAGCCTCGTACTGGCCTTTCTCATTCCTGTCGCGCTTGGTGCCGCACTCGGTTTTGCCGGCGGAGTCTTCGGCATTGGCGGCGGCATCATCGCCATTCCGGTGCTGACCGGCCTCTTCGGCATGGACCAGAAGCTGGCACAGGGGACGGCGCTGGTCATGATGGTGCCCAATCTGGCGATTGCGCTGTGGCGTTACAGCCAGCGCCAGCCGCTGCCGCGCCTGCGCACTGCCTTGCTGGTCTTGTGTGCAGTGACGGCCACGGCGCTGCTCGCGCATTACGCGAGCAATCTCGCTTCCGCCCAGTTGCGCCGCTATTTCGGGGCCTTCCTGCTTTGGCTGGCGCTGCACAGCCTGTGGCAGATGCGCGCCGGGCGCGGTCGCTGGCAACTGGCGCTGCCCGAAAAGCTGATTCCGCTGGTCGGCCTGATCGGCGGTTCCTGCCAGGGCTTGATCAGTATCGGCGGCGGCATGATCGTGCCGCCCATCCTGGTCGGGTTTTTCCGGCAGAGCCAGGCACTCGCCCAGGGCTACGCGCTGGCACTGGTAACGCCGAGCTCGGCGGTGGCCTTGTTCACCTTTTCGCAGGCCGGCCTGGTCGACTGGCAAACCGGCGTCCTGCTTGCCGCCGGCGGTGCCTTGACCGTGTCGCTCGGCGTACGTCTGGCGCATCGCCTGCCCGAACGCAGGTTGCGGGCGGCATTTTCGCTGATGCTGCTGGCGACCGGCGGCTGGATGATCGTGCACGGCTGAGGCGAACTTTTTGGCACAATGGCGGCCCGCTCTCTTTCGCCGCTCCTGCCATGCAACCCGAAGACCTGCTCCTGCTGGTGACGCGCACGATGCCTTTCGGCAAGCATGCCGGCAAGCTGATCGCCGACCTGCCCGGCAACTACCTCAACTGGTTTGCACGCGAAGGCTTTCCGCCCGGTGAAATCGGTCGCCTGCTGGCACTGATGCAGGAAATCGACCACAACGGCCTGTCCTATCTGCTGACGCCGCTGCGTAGCAAACGACGCGAATGAAAATGGCCTGTTCCGGACGGTCGACCGTCTGGAACAGGCCAAATTGCCTTGCCGCAAGCAGCGGGTTTATTTCGTCTTGAATTGTTCGCGCAAGCAGCTCTTGTGGTCGGGGCCGAGCTTGTCCTTGCAGACTTCACGCGCCTTCTGATGCTGTTCGCAACGTTGCGGATTGGGCGACTTGCTGCAGTCGACCGGTGGCATCTTTTCCTGCATGCAGCGTCTTGCCGCCGGCCCACTCTGGCCCTGACAGGCCTTGGCTGCTGCCTTGTGGGCTTCGCATTGCTGCGGGTTGGCACTCTTGCTGCAATCGAAGTTCGCCCGCTGTTCGCGCATGCAGGCGCGGCGTTGCGGACCGGCGCTGTCCTTGCAGGCTTCCATGGCCTTGCTGCGGGCTTCGCGCTGGGCGTTGCAGGCAGCCGGATTGGGCGATTGCTGGCAGTCGCGTGGTGGCCGTGCCCGGTTCTGCCGGGCGCCCTGACCCATCATGCCGGGGCCGGCCGGCGCAGCGGAGATGCTGTTCTCGGCGGCGGCCGGCGCGGGCGTCGACTGGGCCATGGCGGGCATGGCGAGCAGAGAGGCGATCAGCGAGCTGGCGATCACGAACAGACGGGTTTTCATGGTGCGACTCCTTGTGCGGTGGTGATGGCTTGATTGTAGGCAAGCGGCGGCGGCCGGTTCGGCCGGCTTGTAAATGAATGCAAACAGATCGCGGCTCGCTTACAAAGCTTTACGAGTCGCGTTATATTGCCCGCCATGAATACAACTGCATTTGCCCACGAGCATCGTCTGGCCCTCTCCGAGGTGCTCGACATGATGGTGATGGATGGTCTGGTCGAGGCGGGGCCGGCCGAGGCGCTGAAAGTCGAACGCCGCCTGCACGGCGCCCGCGTTCACCCGCTGGTCGTCATCGCCGACCAGAAATGGCGCAGCACCAAGGAGCCACGGCTGCTCTCGCTGGAAGTGCTGACCGAATGGCTGGCCGGGCGCTGCGGCCTGGATTACCTGCATATCGATCCGTTGAAAATCGACTTCACCGGCGTCGCCGAAGTGATGTCCAGCGCCTACGCGGCACGTTTCGGCATCCTGCCGGTGCAGGTGACGACGCGGGAAATCGTTGTCGCCACCGCCGAACCCTTCGTCAAGGAGTGGGTTGAAGAGCTCAAGCCCATCCTGCGCAAGGAAATCCGCCGTGTCATGGCGAATCCGGATGACATCTCGCGCTATCTAGTCGAATTCTTCAGTCTCGCCAAGTCGGTCAAGAAGGCCGCCGCCAAGGGCGAGATCACATCCGGGCTGTCGAGCTTCGAACAGCTTGTCGAACTCGGCAAGGGCAACCGCCAGTACGACGCCAACGACCAGCACATCGTGCATATCGTCGACTGGCTGTGGCAGTACGCCTTCGATCAGCGTGCTTCCGATATCCACATCGAGCCGCGGCGCGACATCGGTATCGTGCGTTTCCGCATCGACGGCGTGCTGCAGCAGGTGTACCAGATTCCGATGACGGTCATGAACGCGATGACCAGTCGCATCAAGCTGCTCGGCCGCATGGACGTGATCGAGAAGCGGCGGCCGCAGGACGGTCGCGTCAAGACGCGCACGCCGTCCGGCCAGGAAGTCGAATTGCGTTTGTCTACTTTGCCCACGGCCTTTGGCGAAAAGCTGGTGATGCGCATTTTCGATCCGGAAGTGCTGGTCCGCGATTTCCGCTCGCTCGGTTTCTCGGAGGAGGATCAGACCCGCTGGAAGCAGATGACGGCGGCGCCGAACGGTATCATCCTGGTCACCGGCCCGACCGGTTCGGGCAAGACGACGACGCTGTACACGACCCTCAAGCAACTGGCGACGCCGGAAGTGAACGTGTGCACGATCGAGGATCCGATCGAAATGGTCGAGGGCGCCTTCAACCAGATGCAGGTCAATCACGGCATCGAACTCGGCTTTGCCGACGGCGTGCGCGCCTTGATGCGGCAGGATCCGGACATCGTGATGATTGGCGAAATCCGCGACCTGGAAACGGCGGAAATGGCCATCCAGGCAGCGTTGACCGGTCACCTCGTGCTCTCGACGCTGCACACCAACGATGCGCCGTCGGCGATTACGCGTCTGCTCGATCTCGGCGTGCCGCCCTACCTGATCAATTCGACCCTGCTTGGGGTCATGGCGCAGCGCCTGGTGCGTACGCTCTGTCCGCACTGCAAGAAACAGGTGCCGCTCAGTGATGAGCAGCGCAGCGCCTGGCGCGGCCTGGTGGCGCCGTGGAAGTCGGCCGAGCCGACGCATGTGCATCAGCCGGTCGGCTGCCTCGAATGCCGGATGACCGGCTACAGCGGCCGGGTCGGGCTCTATGAAATCCTGCTCAATTCGCAGGAAGTGCGGCGCATGATCAAGCCCGGGATGGAAATCGCCAAGATACGTGAACAGGCTTACCGCGAAGGCATGCGCCCCTTGCGCATTTCTGGTGCCCTGAAAGTGGCGCAGGGGGTCACCTCGCTGGAAGAAATCATCAAGGTGGCACCGCCGGCTGATGACACTTAGTTACAAGAAAGCGACACTGGCAGTAGTCAAACAGTAACAGTATGGCGATAATACCTGCTTGCAAATGGGGGGGTTTATGGCAGTCGAGCTGTTCAACGATGGCAAGCACATCGTGCATGCGTTTTACGATCTGGTCGATGACTCGGCCGCCGGTGCGGTCCAGTGCAATCAGTTCCTGATTGCCGACCACGGTCACGGCGCCTTGATCGATCCGGGCGGCAACATGACCTACGGCGGCCTGCTGATGGACATGCAGCAATACTTCTCGTCCAAGGATCTCGATTACATCCTCGCCTCGCACCCCGATCCGGACATCATTGCCTCGGTGAACAAGTGGTTCGTCGCCTCGCACTGCAAGGTCCTGATCTCCAGCCTGTGGACACGTTTCGTGCCGCACTTCACGACGGGCAAGGACGTTTCCGACCGGATCATCGGCATTCCCGACCAGGGCGTCCGGATTCCGCTCGGCCAGTGCAAGATCATCGCGCTGCCGGCCCACTTCCTGCATGCCGAAGGCAACTTCCAGTTTTACGATCCGGTTTCCAAGATCCTCTTCTCGGGCGACCTTGGTGCCTCGCTGGTGCCGCATGAACAGGCTGCCCAGCCGGTGACCGATTTCGACAGCCACATCAAGTACATGGAAGGCTTTCACCGGCGCTACATCGTGTCGCGCAAGATCGGCCGCTTCTGGGGCAACATGGTGCGTCAGCTCGACATCGAGCAGATCGTGCCGCAGCACGGCTCGCGTTTTGTCGGCAAGAATGTGGTGAATGACTTCATCACCTGGGTCGAGACGCTGGAATGCGGTGTCGACCTGATGACCCAGAACAACTACACGATTCCCGCTTAAGCCTGGGAGTAGGGCTGGGCCTGGCCGTAGAAGGGCGGGACCCGGCCAACCAGACTTTCCAGCAGGTAGAGCTCATTGTCGGTGTGATTGATGACGGTCGCCGGCACCATCATCTGGCTGCCATTGGCATGCAGATAAACCGGGTGGTCGTGGTAACGGGTTTCGATGCTTTCCACATGGGCCGGATCGTGTAGCGAGGCAATGTCCGCCTTGCCGTAGCACAGGCAGAAATACACCTTGTCGGGCGCGCTCTCGATATAGCAGCCGGTGCCGCGAATGCCGATGGTAGCGGTAGCGGTTTCGATGCGCTTGTCGCCCTTGCCGAACACCGCGAGCAGTTTGCCGGTAATCACGCGCAGGCCGGCCTTCAGCACATCGCCACTGATGCTGACCACCGAGCGGTCGCGCTGCAGGTAGGCATCCTTGCCGATGACATAGATGGCTTCGCTGCCGGGGCCGGTGGCAATCGTGTCGCCGGGGTTGATTGGCATGCCAGCCTTGGCCGGCTGACCATTGACCGTGACCTGGCCGCTGAAGCGTTGCAGGCCGGGCGTGGCCGGGGAGATGCCGGCGGCCCAGGCGGCACGCAGGCTGCCCAGTCGTTCGGCTACGGCCAGCATGGCCAGGCGCTTGAGTAGTTGGCGGCGTTGCATTTTCTCCCCTTTCCTGCGGTCGGCCCAAGGGCCAGCCTTTGCATCCATGGTGGTTAAAACGGCGTCGATTTGCGGCGCACCGCGTCGACGTAGGCCAGCGCATCCATTTGTCCGCCCTGACGCTGCGCCTGCCAGATGGTTTCGCCCAGGCATTCGAGCAGCACGTGTTCGGCGGCATGCGGATCGAGACGGATGCGCAGTGTCTCGAAAGCGGCGCGGATGCCGGGCGGCTGGTCGATGCTGACCTGTTCGTGGATGGCGAGGTGCAGCGACAGGTGCAGGAAGGGGTTCATCTGGCCGTCTTCCGGCGTCCATTCCTGCTCCAGGGCGCCTTCGCTGTCGCTGAGCAGGGCATGGTACTCCGGGTGGCGCGCGGCAAGATCGGCGGCAGCGACTTCGGCGCCGACCAGCGGCAGGCGTTCCTGGTGTTTCTTCCAGGCATCGCAGAAAAAGCGGCGGACTTGCTCACGGGAGGGATTAAACAGCATGGGTACCTGCAAATAGTAGGGTGATGGCGGAATTCTGGAACAGGCGGTTGCCATTGCCGGTCGGTGCGATCTGGCCGCTGCCGTAGGCGCCGAGCAGCGGCGTGCCGGGAAACTGTTCGCGGAAGGCAAGGAGGTCGCGGTCATCGTTGCCGTAAAACAGCGGACCGCGCCCGATGCAGGAAAACATCAGCGCGAAATCAGGCTTGCAGCCGGTGTCGACCGCTGCGCCGAGCACCTCGCGCATGTCCTGTTCGGCCGCCATCGGCTGGCGGATCGCCCAGCTGATTTTTTCGCCTTCCTGGAGTGCTTCGGTCAGGGTCAACGAGGCATCGGCATTGAGCGCAAGAATGCCGAGGCCGGGTTCGTTTCGCTGACGCAGTGCGACGATCTGGTGCAATGGAGGATGTTCGCGCAATTCGGCCGGCAAGCTGCGCAACAGGCTGTCGCCGGCGTTCTGGCCGGCCAGTTGGCAGAGATCGAGGCCGCGGCTGGCGGTGACCGCATGTGGCTGGCTGAGCAGGCGCAGTCCGCTCGATAGCGCGAGGTGGCTGTGCAAGCCGGTGAGACGGGTTGTGGCGCGGCCGTCTTCGGCAACGCGGGCATGCGACCAGACTGCCGCGTCGCTGTCGAACAGGCCGGCGCGGGAGGGGGGCGTTTGCCAGTCAAAGTGCAGGCCGCCCTGGCCGCTGAAGGAAATGAGCGGTACATCGGCATCGCCACCCGACGCTGGATTGGCGAAAACCAGGGCAGCGGCGCCCGCCTGGTCGAGCAGCCAGCCATTTTCGGTAAACAGGCCATTCGCCGTGCAGCCGAAAACCTGCAGCGAGCCGGCGGCGCGGGCGGCAGCGAGTACGGCCGGCTGGGCATGGCGAATGAAGTCGCGGGTCAGGAACAGGCAAACGCTGGCCGTCCGTTCCAGTCCGGCCGCGGCCAGCGCCTGTTGCACGGCTTCTGCCGCCAGCTCGGGGGCCGGGCGCGGGCCTCGGGCCAGACCGCTGCCGGCTTTCATGTGCTCTTGCCCTTGAAGCGGCACAGGTCGGCGACGACGCAGATGCCGCATTCCGGCTTGCGCGCCTTGCAGACATAGCGACCATGCAGGATCAGCCAGTGATGTGCGTCCTTCTTGAATTGCTCGGGGGTGACACGCAGCAGTTTCTGTTCGACATCGAGCACGGTCTTGCCGGGGGCGAGGCCGGTGCGATTGCCAAGCCGGAAGATGTGCGTGTCCACGGCGATGGTCGGCTGCCCGAAGGCGGTATTGAGCACGACGTTGGCGGTCTTGCGGCCGACGCCGGGCAGGGCTTCGAGGGCGGCGCGCTCCTGCGGCACTTCACCGGCATGCTGTTCGAGCAGGATATGGCAGGTGTTGATGACGTTCTTCGCCTTGGTCCGGAACAGGCCGATGGTCTTGATGTACTCGGTCAGGCCTTCGATACCGAGCGCGGCCATCTTGTCCGGCGTCGGTGCGACCGGGAAAAGCCGGGCCGTCGCCTTGTTGACGCCGACATCGGTGGCCTGGGCCGACAGGATGACGGCAATCAGCAACTGGAACGGGCTGCTGTAATGCAGCTCGGTGGTCGGTGCCGGATTGCTGGCGGCGAGGCGGGCGTAAAAGGTTTCGGTTTGGGCTTTATTCACGGAATTGCTGCGCTGCAGGATTGTCAGACTATGACTAAAGGCGGATATTGATCAAAAACATTCTAACCGACAGAGAAGGATGGCGTTCCTGTGGCGACGACAATCCCCGGTGATAATCTCATCCTCTCCCAGATTGTAGAGGGGAATCCGGTTGCCAGCATCGTTATCGATGCGCAGCACCGGGTGACGCACTGGAATCGCGCCTGTGCGGTGCTGACCGGCGTGCCGGCCGCAGAAATGATCGGTCGTACCGAGCAATGGCGTGCCTTCTATCCGCAGCCGCGCCCGATCATGGCCGACCTCATTGTCAGCGATGCGCTCGAAGGAACGGTCGACGAGTTTTATCATGGCAAATTCAGGCGTTCGGCCTTGATCGATGGGGCTTTCGAGGCCGAGGACTTTTTCCCGGCCTGCGGTGAAGGGGGGCGCTGGTTGTATTTCACGGCAGCGCCCTTGCGTAATGCCAGCGGCGAATTGATCGGTGCCATCGAGACCTTGCAGGACGTCACCGAGCGCCATCGTGCCGAGGATGCCCTGCGCGAGAGCGAAGAGCGCTACCGCCTGCTCAGCGTGACCGATCCGCTGACCGGCCTGTTCAACCGGCGTCGCCTGCACCAGTGCCTGCCGGGGGAAATCGGCCGGTGTGCCCGGCATGGACGGCCACTGTCGCTGCTGGTCATCGATTGTGATCATTTCAAAAAGATCAACGACAGCCGCGGGCATCTTGAGGGCGATCTCGTGCTGCAGACACTGGCGCGCCTGATCAGTCTGTCCCTGCGCGCTTCGGACCTGGCCTTCCGTTATGGTGGCGAGGAATTTGTCGTTCTCCTGCCCGAGGTTGGGCAGGAGGCCGCAGTGTTGCTCGCCGAGCGCTTGCGTTTGTCCATTGCGGGCAGAAACGCGCCGGGTGATCAGGCGGTGTGTACGGTTAGTATCGGGGTGGCAGAATACCGGGGCGAGGAGAGTGAAAATGCCTTGATCAACCGGGCTGATGCGGCCTGTTACGTGGCCAAGGCGCAGGGGCGAAACCGGGTAGTTCTGGCTACCTGATTCTGGCTACAGGGGATGGCTTCAAGGATAATGGGGGCATGAAACTCTCGTCGCTTCACCGGTTTTTGCTCATCGTGCTGCTGCTTTCCGGTCTGGGGGGCGTCATCTGGTATAGCTCGCCTTGGGATTCCCCTGCCGGATTGCCGGTGCGGCCGTCGAGCAGCATTTCGCTGGCCAATCTGGACACGACCCGGCCTATCCTGCCTTTGCAGGTTCCGGACTTGCCGGCTGAGCGGGTTGCGCTGGGGCGGCGCCTGTTCGAAGACAAGCGCCTGTCGGGCGACAACACGGTGGCCTGCGCTTCCTGCCACGACTACACGCGCGGCGGTGCCGATGGCCGGCGTTTTGCGCTGGGCATCGGTGGTGCGGTCGGCAGCATCAATACGCCAACGGTATTCAACAGTGGCCTGAGCTTCGTCCTGTTCTGGGACGGACGTGCTGCCAGCCTCGAAGAGCAGGCGGCCGGTCCGATCCATAATCCGATCGAGATGGGCAGCAACTGGAGCGATGTGCTGGCCCGGCTCGGCCAGGATGGGGCGTTCGTCAGGGAATTCACCCTGGCCTATCCGGATGGCCTGACGGCCGCCAATCTTGCCGATGCGATCGCCACTTTCGAACGTTCGCTGGTCACCGTCAATTCCCGCTTCGACCGCTACTTGCAGGGGCACCGCGAAGTGCTGACCGGGCTGGAGATCGAGGGCTACCGGCGCTTTCGCGAGCTCGGTTGTGTCAGCTGCCATCAGGGGGCGCTCATCGGCGGCAACATGTACCAGAAGTTTGGCGTGCTGGGTGACTACTTCAGCGGTCGACCACTCACCGAGAGCGATTTTGGCCGTTACAACGTCACGCAGCGCGAAGAGGATCGACATGTCTTCAAGGTGCCCAGCCTGCGCAACGTCGCGCTGACCGCGCCGTATTTTCATGATGGTTCGGCGACAACGCTGGACAAGGCGGTCAGGATCATGGGGCGTTACCAGCTCGGGCGTGAGCTGTCGGATCAGGACGTCGAAGCGCTCGTTGCCTTCCTCGGGACGCTGAATGGCGAGTGGCAGGGAGTCCTGCTCAAATGAAGCTGATCAGGCGTTGCCGCTGTGGATTGTGGCTCGGGCTGAGTCTGGGCTTCGTTGCCCTGATTGCCCTGCTGACCTGGCTTTTCCTGCGCGCCGGCGAAGTCTCGCCGGAAGGCCACTATGCCTACATGCAGTCGCTGCGCCGTGTGCAGCAGGCCGATGTCGAACTCAATGTCGCCGTGCTCGGCAGCTATTCCGACCTGATGCACAACTACGATCCGCTGGTCCGGCTGGTTCAGGAAATCCGCAGTGAACAGCCGACTATCGGGCGTTTCCCGGCCTGGGTGCCGGCGGATGACCTGCCGCAACTGAACAGCAAGCTCGCTGAATTGCGTGCCGCACAACAGCTCAAGGAAGAGGACATCGACCAGTTCCAGCGCAGCAACTCCGTCCTGCGCAATTCGCTGCATTACTTTCCGCTGGCTGCCGAGACCTATCTGGAGAAGCTCGGCGCCGGTCGACCGCCTGAACTTGATCATTTTGTCCGTTCCGTGCTGACTTTCGGCCAGGGGCCGGAGCGCGAGGATGTCGATAAACTGAAGCAGGAGCTTGCCCGCATCCAGAAGCTGGAGCTGCCGGCATTCGGCGAATTGTCGCCGGCGCACCTGCTGGTGCACGCGCGGGTGATCATCGGGCGGCGTCCGGAAGTTGACCGCCTGGCTTTTCGCATCATGAATTCGCCGACGGCTCGCCTGAGCGAGGAGCTGACCCGGCTCTACACCGACGGCCACGAGGCCTCGCAACGACTCGCCGGCTATTACCGGCAATTGCTCTATGCCGTCTCGATGCTGCTGGTGCTCTACGTGATGTATGCCATTGAACGGATCAACCGTGACCGGCGTGATCTGTTGCAGCGTTATGAGGCGCAGCGCCAGGCCGAGGAAGGGCTGCGCCTGTATGCCCAGGTGTTTACCAGCGCTGCCGAGGGGATGACGATTACCGATGCCGAATCGAAAATCCTCGCGGTCAACCCTGCTTTTTGCCAGATTACCGGTTACCGCGCGGACGAGGTGCTCGGCAAGACCCCCGCCCTGCTCAACTCGGGGCGGCAGGGGCGTGAGTACTACCGCCAGATGTGGTCGGAGCTGCTCAAGCGCGGACAGTGGCATGGCGAAATCTGGAATCGCCGCAAGGATGGCGGCATCTACCCGGAATGGCTGTCGGTCGCGGCGGTGCGCGATGCCGCCGGGAAGGCGAGCAACTATATCGGCATCTTCACCGATATTTCCGAGCGCAAGGAAAACGAGGCGCGCATCCATCACCTCGCGCACCATGATGCGCTGACCGGACTGCCCAACCGGATTCTGCTCGAAGACCGGATTGCCCAGGCGATCGCCAAGTCGCGCCGGGCCGATCTGCAGGTTGCGGTCATCTTCGTTGATCTCGACCGCTTCAAGAACATCAACGACACCCTCGGGCACGAGGTTGGCGACAACCTGCTGATCCAGGCAGCCGGGCGCGGTCTCGGCGTGTTGCGTGAAACCGATACGCTGTCGCGTCTGGGCGGCGACGAGTTCGTCGTCGTGCTGCCCGAGGTCGAGCAATTGCAGTACGCCATGCATGTTGCGCACAAGTTGCTGACCGTGCTCGGTCAGCCCTATCTGCTTGCCGGCCACGCCCTGACCGTGACCGGCAGTGCCGGCATCGCGCTCTGGCCGGGGGACGGGCAGAGTGTTTCCGAACTGCTGCGCAAGGCCGATGCGGCGATGTACCGGGCCAAGGAGGAAGGTCGCAATACGGCGCGCTTCTATTCGGCCGGCGCCAACAAGACTTCGCTCGGTGAACTGCTGCTCGAGAATGATTTGCGCGGTGCGCTGGAGCGCAAGGAGCTGACGATGTTCTACCAGCCCAAGGTCGAGGCGCAGAGTGGTCGCCTGATCGGGGTCGAGGCGCTGATGCGCTGGCAGCATCCCGAACACGGCTTGATTCCGCCGACCCGCTTCATCCCGCTTGCCGAAGAAAGCGGTCTGATCTGCGCCATGGGCGAGTGGGCGCTGGACGAAGTCTGCCGGCAACAGCGCGCCTGGCTCGATGCCGGTTTGCAGGCAGTCCCCGTGGCCGTCAATCTGTCGGCGCACCAGTTTGCGCAGCAGGATGTGCCGACCCTGGTGGCTGATGCCTTGCAGCGTCACCAATTGCCGCCCGAGATGCTGGCGCTTGAACTGACCGAGTCGCTGCTCATGCGCAATGCCGGCAATGCGGCGCGGGTGCTGCATGCCCTGCACGGCATGCGGGTCGATGTGGCGATCGACGACTTCGGCACCGGTTACTCGTCGCTCAGCTATCTCAATCAGTTTCCGGTGCAGTCACTGAAAATCGACCGCTCCTTCGTCTGTGAAATCGGCGCACCGGGTGGCACCGTCAAGCTGGTGGCGGCCATGATTGCGATGGCGCACGAACTCGATCTGTCAGTGATTGCCGAAGGGGTAGAAACCGAGGTGCAGCGCGATTATCTGTTGGCACATGGTTGCGACCAGTTTCAGGGCTTTTTGTACGGTCGACCGCAAGCCGCGGGGCAAATCCAGAGCTTGCTGGCTGCGGCGTCCTAGACGCTGTCGGCGATCTTTGAATGCTCATTGTTCGGGCATCGGCATCGCTTCGCCTGGTCCTGAACCCCTCCCCAGCCCTCCCCTTTTCAGGGGAGGGAGACCAAGGCGACGCCGGAAGCAGCGGCTTGCGCTGGCCCGCCCTGATTCCTGGCGCGTCGTTCTAGCAGCAGCCAGCAGTAGCGACCGGGGCGGGCGGCTTGGCCTGGGCACGGGCGGCGGCACGGGCATTCATCCAGTTTTTCCAGGCAATCATGCAGCCGAGCAGGATGAAGGCGCCGGGAGGCAGCAGGGCGAGCAGGAAGCCGGGGTAGTTTTCCGGCAGCACCTGGATCGGCTGCAGGCCGGAAAACACCATGTCGATACCGCCGAGGATGGTGCCGTTGCCGATGAATTCGCGCATGGCACCGAGCAGGGCCAGTGTCCACAGCATGCCGACGCCCATGAAGATGCCGTCGAAGGTCGATTGCAGCGGCGGATTCTTGGCGGCGAAAGCTTCGACACGGGCAAGCACGATGCAGTTGGTGACGATCAGCGGGATGAAGATGCCGAGCACCAGGTAAAGCTCATGCAGGTTGGCGTTGAACAGCAGGTCGACGACGGTGACCAGTGCGGCGACGATCAGGATGAAGACCGGGATGCGGATTTCGTGCGGAATGAAATTGCGCAGCGAAGCGACCGCCAGATTGGAAATCGCCATGACCAGGATGGTGGCCAGCGACAGCATGATGCCATTGACCGCATTGGTCGTGACTGCCAGCAGCGGGCAGAGGCCAAGGATCTGGGCGATCGAGGTGTTCTGTTTCCAGATGCCGTTGCCGGCGATGGTCTTGAATTCTTCACGCGTGATCATTTGGCGGCTCCCTCGGCGAACAGTTGGTCGCGGTTGGCTTCGGCCCATTTGACGGCCTTGAGTACGGCTTTGGCGACGGCGCGCGGGGTGACCGTGGCGCCGGCGTAGTAATCGATGCTGCCGCCGTCCTTTTTGACCTTCCAGTCACGGTCGACCGCTGTCGCCAGCGCCATGCCGTTGAACTGGGTGATCCACGGCCGGGCCTTGTTCTTGTCCTTCTTGATCTCGACGTAATCGCCCAGACCCGGTGTTTCCTTGTGCTGCGTGACGCGCACGCCAGCGACGCGGCCATCGGCACGCACCGCGATGATCAGCCGCACCTTGCCGGCATAGCCGTCCGGCGCGACGGCTTCAAAGACCAGGGCAACCGGTTGTTTGCCGAGACGGGCGCGGTACAGCGTCGTCGGATCGGCCAGGCCGAGTTCCGGCGTCGGCGGCAGGGTCAGCGCATCGGCGAGCAGCGCATTGTCGTACTCGCTGCGCGGCAGGACTTCGTCGGCCAGTTTCATCTTTTCTTCGGCCGCCGACGCCTCGATCGCCGGCTTGGTCCACAGGTAGGCGCCGGAAAGCAGGCCGGTGAAAACGATCACGAAAATGAACAGGATGGCGGCCGTACGCACGGCCATGCCGGTGGCGGAGAATTGCTTGACGGTGCTCATGCCTTGTCCTTCATGCCGAAGATGGGCGGCTGGGTGAGCAGATCGATGACCGGCGCACTCAGGTTCATCAGCAGCACGGCAAAGGCAACGCCGTCCGGATAGCCGCCGAAGACGCGGATGATATAGGCGAGCAGGCCGCAGCCGGCGCCGAAGATCAGTTTGCCGCGCGGCGTCGTGCAGCCCGATACCGGGTCGGTGGCGATGAAGAAGGCGCCGAGCATGGCGGCACCCGAGAACAGGTGGAAGAGCGGGCTGGCGAACTGGGCCGGGTTGTACAGCCAGAGTGCACCGGAAATCGCGACCAGGGCGCCGATGAAGGCGGTCGGCACATGCCAGGTGATCAGCTTGCGCTGGAACAGCCAGAGGCCGCCCGCCAGGTAGCCGACGGCGACCCATTCCCAGCCGCGCCCGGCGAAGTTGCTGTAGATGTCCTGGTTGGCCAGCAGGTGGGCGACGTCAACCGAACCTTCGCCAAGCTTGAGGGCTGTTTTCATGGCATCGAGCGGCGTCGCACCGGACAGGGCGTCGACGCGCGGCATGAAGCCGAGGATGACGTTCATCTGGTCGACCAGCGAGAGTTGCAGGCCGACGCTCGGCCACTGCGACATCAGGGCCGGGAAGGCGACGATGCAGACGGCGAAGGCGATCATCGCCGGGTTGAACGGATTCTGTCCGAGGCCGCCATAGAGTTGCTTGGCGACGACGATGGCGAACACCGTGCCGGTAACGACCAGCCACCACGGCGCGAGCGGCGGGAAGGCGAGGGCGATCAGCCAGGCGGTGACGACGGCCGAACCGTCCGACAGGAACATCGCCAGCGGCTTGCCCTGGATGCGCAGCATCAGTGCTTCGGCGAGCAAGGCGGCAAGCGAGGCAATGACGATCTGGACCAGGATGGCCGGGCCAACCAGCCAGGCATAGGCGGCAATGCCCGGGACCAGCGCGATGCAGACCTGGGTCATGACCTGGCTGACGCTGACGTCCTTGAGCAGATAGGGGGCGGGAGGGAACACTTTTTTAGGATCCAGGAATTAGTTGTTAGGATCGAGTGGGCGGGGCTGGGGCTCGGAGGCGGGCTCGGGGTCGCTCGATCCTCGATCCTCGATCCCCGACCCTGCCGTTGCTGCTAGCCGGCGCGACTCGATTTCGTCCATCGCCTGCTGCTGTTCGGTGCTTACGGCTTCGGTGTTCCTGGGCTGGGCGGCTTCGCGCTGCGCCTTGGC
The DNA here is from genome assembly GCF_020510525.1 of Quatrionicoccus australiensis. Taxonomy (NCBI): domain Bacteria; kingdom Pseudomonadati; phylum Pseudomonadota; class Betaproteobacteria; order Rhodocyclales; family Azonexaceae; genus Quatrionicoccus; species Quatrionicoccus australiensis. The sequence continues at coordinate 3,056,967 of NZ_CP075188.1, read as the reverse complement.
ACGGGCCATGGCAGCGGCGATGGCGGCCTTTTTGGCCTCCTGGGCGGCGTCGACCGCGACGGTCGGGGTGGCGTCAGCCGACGGCGCGGTTTCGCCGGCCGGTGCCGTCGCAGCGGCCGGGGGCGTGCTTTCGGCTGCGGCAGCAGCGGCCGCTTCCGCGGCTTTCTTGGCGGCCTGGGCAGCGGCGGCCTTGGCCAGCTTCTCGGCCTTTTCCGCTTTTTCGCGTTCTTCGCGTAGCTGCTTGAATTCGAAACGCTCCTTGGCGGTGTCGGCCGCCTTCTTCTCGCGTTCGCGCGCCCAGATCTCGCTCTTCGCGAAACGGAAATACTGGACGAGCGGAATGCGCGACGGGCAGACGAAGGAGCAGCAACCACATTCGATGCAGTCGAAGATGTGATATTCCTGCGTCTTGCCGAAGTTCTTGGCGCGCGAGAACCAATACATCTCGAAGGGTTGCAGTTCGTGCGGGCAGGCCTGGGCACAGGCGCCGCAGCGGATGCACGGCATTTCCGGCGCCTTGGGCGGGAAAATCCGGTCGGAATGCGCGATTAGGCAGTTGGTCGCCTTGACCACCGGGACCTTGGCGTCGGGTACCAGGAAACCCATCATCGGGCCGCCCATGACGATGCCGTCGGTGTCCGGGTGCGGCTGCGCGAGTTGCAGCAGTTCGCCCATCGGTGTGCCGATCAGCACTTCGTAATTGCGCGGCGCATGCACGTTGCCGGACAGCGTGACCAGGCGCGAGACGACCGGCTCGCCGTACGCAATGGCGCGCCAGGCGGTGTAGGCGGTGGCGACGTTGAAACACTGCACGCCGAGATCGGTCGAGCGCTTGCTGGCCGGGACTTCCTTGCCGGTCAGGACGCGGATCAGCTGCTTGGCGCCGCCCGCCGGATACAGCGTCGGCACCGGCACGACCAAAAATGCCTCGCCCAGCGCGTCGACCGCTGCGCGCATCGCGGCGGCGGCTTCCGGCTTGTTGTCCTCGATGCCGATCAGCACCTTCTTCGGTTGCAGCAGGTCGCGGAAAATGCCGATGCCGCGCACGACTTCCTCGGCGCGTTCGCGCATCAGCAGGTCGTCGCAGGTGATGAAAGGCTCGCACTCGGCGCCGTTGATGACCAGCTCTTCCATCGGCACGGTTTTCGACGGTGTCAGCTTGCCGTGGGTCGGGAACACCGCACCGCCCAGGCCGACCACGCCCGACTGCTGCAGGTATTCGCGCACTGCCTCGGGGGCGGCGTTGGCGTAGTCGAAGGGTTGGTGCGCAATCCATTCATCCTTGCCATCCGGCTCGATGACGACGCACATGGCGTCGAGGCCGGACGGGTGCGGCTGCACATGCATCGCGACTTCGAGTACGGTGCCCGAGGTCGGGGCGTGCACGGCGGCCGAGATCCAGCCGTCGGCCTCACCGATCAGCTGGCCTTTCAGGACCTTGTCGCCAGCCTGGACGACCGGTTGCGGCACGCCACCAATGCTCTGGTGGAGCGGCACGACGAGGCGCGAAGGCAAGGGCGCCTGGGCAATCGGCAGGGTCACGGATTGCGTCTTGTTGGTCGGCGGCTTGACGCCACCCTTGAATTTGAACAGGTTCATCAGCATCAGGCGGCCTTTTGGGTGGCCGCAGCCTTGATTTCAACGACCGGATATTTCCACTTCCAGTTGTCGATGTTTTCGCCGATCGGCTCGATCCGGATGCATTCGACCGGGCAGGGCGGCAGGCAGAGTTCGCAGCCGGTACACAGTGGCGCGATGATGGTATGCATCTGCTTGGCGGCACCGACAATGGCGTCGACCGGGCAGGCCTGGATGCACAGCGTGCAGCCGATGCAGGTGTTCTCGTCGATGATGGCGACCGACTTCGGCTTTTCCTCGGCGTCGAGCGGCTTGACCTCGCGGCCGAGCAGGTCGGCCAGGCGCTGCACGCCTTCCGTGCCGCCCGGCGGGCACTTGTTGATTTCATCGCCATTGGCGATGGCTTCGGCGTAGGGCTTGCAGCCCGGGTAGCCGCACTGGCCGCACTGGGTCTGCGGCAGGATGGCTTCGATCTTCTCGATCAGCGGGTCGCCCTCGACCTTGAACTTGATCGAGGCAAAGCCGAGCAGGGCGCCGAGCACGACGGCGCCGAGGGCCATGATGGCGATGGCGAGCAGGATGTCCATTATTGGTACTTGTCCAGGCCGGCGAAGCCCATGAAAGCGAGCGCCATCAGGCCGGCGGTGACCATGGCGATGGCAACGCCACGGAAGTGGATGGGCACATCGGCGCCTTCAATGCGTTCGCGGATGCCGGCGAAGAGAATCAGCACCAGCGAGAAGCCGACGGCGCTGCCGGCACCGAAGAGCAGCGAATCGACGAAGTTGTAGCCGTTCGAGATGTTGATCAGCGGCACGCCGAGCACGGCGCAGTTGGTGGTGATCAGCGGCAGGTAGATGCCCAGCGTCTGCTGCAGGGCCGGCGAGGTCTTGGCGATGACCATTTCGGTCAGCTGGACGATGGCGGCGATGGTGACGATGAAGGACAGCGTGCGCAGATATTCCAGCCCGAAAGGCATGAGCAGGAAGTGATCGATGATGTAGCTGGCACCGGTCGCCACGGTCAGCACGAAAGTGGTCGCGGCGCCCATGCCGTAAGCGGTTTCCAGTTTCTTGGAAACGCCCATGAAGGGGCAGAGGCCGAGGATTTTCACCAGGACGACGTTGTTGACCAGCACCGCGCCGACGAGGATGAATAGGTAGTGGCTCATGATTTTTCTGGGCGTGAAGCACGCATTATCGGGCTTTGCCGGCGCGCGGACAACCGCGTGCCGGGCAGGGTCTTATAAGGATTTCTTCTGAAGTCTGGCCAGGGCAGCCGCCGTTTCGCTGACCAGCTCCGGTCCGCGATAGATAAAACCGCTGTACACCTGGACCAGGCTGGCACCGGCCTCGATCTTGGCGACGGCGTCCTGGCCGCTCAGGATGCCGCCGACGCCGATGATCGGCAGTTCGCCGGCCAGCGCGACTGAGAGCTTTCTGAGTACTTCGGTCGACTTCTTGAAGACCGGCGCGCCGGAAAGGCCGCCGGTTTCGTTGCCGTTCGGCAGGTTTTCGACGCCTTCGCGCGACAACGTGGTGTTGGTGGCGATCACGCCGTCCATGCGGTGCCGGCGCAGCGCATCGGCAATCGCGGTGATCTGGACATCATCGAGATCGGGCGCGATTTTCAGCGCCATCGGCACATATTTGCCGTAGTTCTGCACCAGTTGCTCCTGCTTCGCCTTGAGTTGCGCCAGCAGGTCGTCTAGGGCGTCATCCTTCTGCAGTTCGCGCAGGTTCTTGGTGTTCGGCGAGGAGATATTGACGGTGATGTAGCTGGCGTCGTTGTAAACCTTTTCCAGGCAGATCAGGTAGTCGTTGGCGGCCTGGTCGATCGGCGTCGTGGCGTTCTTGCCGATGTTGATGCCGAGGATGCCGCCCTTTTTCGGGAATTCGGCGGCGCGTACATTGGCGAGCAGCTTGTCGACGCCGGCATTGTTGAAGCCCATGCGGTTGATGATGCCCTGCGCCTCCGGGACGCGGAACATGCGCGGTTTCGGGTTGCCGTCCTGCGGCCGTGGCGTGATCGTGCCGATTTCGATGGAACCGAAGCCCAGTGCTGCCAGGCCGTCGATGTAGTCGCCGTTCTTGTCCAGTCCGGCGGCGAGGCCGACCCGGTTGGGAAACTTGAGGCCCATGACTTCGACCGGATCGGCGGCGACCGGTTTGGCAAGCAGCCCGGACAGGCCGGTGGCGCCGAGGAAGGAGATGCCGCTCATGCCGATACCGTGAGCGGTTTCGGCGTCGAGGGAGAAAAAGAATTTGCGCAGGATGGGATAGAGCATAGCCCGCGATTTTACCGCAAGGCGGTGGCTTGGCGGCAGCGTACGGAAACAAACGGAAACAGATTTTATGGCGCAAGGGGAGGTAAACTGGCCGGCATGCGATTCATTCCCCTTCTGCTGCCTGCCTTCCTGCTTTCTCTTGCCACGCCGGCATCGGCGGCAGGGCTGGATGATCCGTTTGCAACCGATGCCTTGTTGCCGCTCAAGCCTTCGCCGATGCTGGCCGGCCGGGTCGGCGGCGCGCCTTGCGCGACTGATCTGCCGGCGACGGCGCTGGCTGCCATCGACGCGGTCGATCTGGCGCTTTGCAACAATCCGCAGACGCGCGAAATATGGGCCAACAGCCGCGCCCAGGCGGCGCAGCTCGGCGTCGCGCAGTCAGCCTGGCTGCCGGGTGTCACGGGCAAGGCGAGCGCCAGCCGGATTTTTACCGAGGCGCGCGACTACAACCAGAATTCCGCTGCCCTGACCCTGTCCTGGCTGCTTTTCGATTTCGGCCAGCGTTCGGCCAATGTCGATTACGCCCGCCAGTTGCTCAACGCCGCGCTGGCAACGCAGGACGCGACGGTGCAAAGCCTCTTCCTCGCCGCGTTGCAGACCTACTACACGGCGCAGGCGACGCAGGCGGCGGTGTTTTCCGCCGGCGAGGCCGAGCGTGCCGCCAGCGAAGCCTTCAAGGCGGCCGACTCGCGTTACCAGGTGGGTGCCGGCACCCCGGCCGACCGCCTGCAGGCGAAGACGGCCCTGGCGCAGGCCACCCTCAACCGCATCCGGGCCGAGGGCGACGCGCGCAATGCGCAGGGCGCGCTGGCCAATGCGCTCGGTTTCGATGCGCAACAGAAAATCGTTCTCGCCGCGCTGCCTGCCCTGGCGCCGGAAACGGCCTTCCAGAAGGATGTCGACGCGCTGATCGCCGAGGCGCGCGCCCGCCGTCCCGATCTCAAGGCGGCCGAGGCGCAGTTCCGCGCCGCCGAGGCCAATGTCGGCTACGCGCGTGCGCTCGGCCGGCCGACCGTGAGCCTGGCGACCGGCCCGACCTGGCAGGACGTCGGCGGCGTCGTGACGCAGGGCGGCAACATCGGCCTGACGGTCAACGTGCCTTTATTCACCGGTTTCCAGACCACCTACAGCGTGCGTTCGGCGGCGGCCCAGGCCGACGCCCGGGCGGCACAGCGTGACCGCCTCAATGCGCAGATCGCGCTCGATGTCTGGAAGGCCTACCAGAGCCTGACCACGGCGACGCAGAGCCTGCTCACCACGAGCGATCTGGTCGCCAGTGCCGAGCAGTCGGAACGCGTCGCGCTTGGCCGCTACAAGGCCGGCGTCGGCACCGTGCTCGACCTGCTGACGGCGCAGAGCGCGCTGGCCAGCGCCCGTCTGCAACGCATCCAGGCGACGCTGGACTGGAATGTTTATCGCGCTTCCCTGGCACAAGCCATGGGCGCCCTGGATTACACGCTGCTGCAAGGTTCGGCGGCAGTTGAAGGAAGACCATGAAACGTATCGGCAAGATCATCCTCGCGACCACCGTGCTGGCCGGCCTGATCGGCGGCGGCATCTGGTACGCCAACCAGCGCGCGGCGCAGAACCCGGAGCAGCGCTACAAGCTCGGCACGGTCGAAAAGGGCGACGTGACGCAGACGGTGTCGGCCAACGGCACGCTCAACCCGGTCGTGCTGGTCAGCGTTGGTACGCAGGTTTCGGGTACGGTCAAGAAGCTCTACGTCGATTTCAACGACAAGGTCGAGAAGGGCCAGCCGCTGCTCGAACTTGACGATGCGCTGCTCAGCGCCCAGGTCAGGCAGAGCGAGGCCAATCTCGCCAATGCCGGTGCGGCGCTCGAACTGGCGCAGGCCAACGAGGCGCGCATGAAGACGCTGTTCGCACAGGAGTACGTCTCGAAGCAGGAATACCAGCAGTCCTTGCAGTCGCTCAAGTCGGCGACCGCGCAACAGGCGCTGGCGCGGGCGCAACTGGAGAAGGACCGGGTCAATCACGGCAACACGACGATACGCTCGCCGGTCACCGGCGTTGTCGTCGATCGTGTCGTCGATCTCGGCCAGACGGTCGCCGCCAGCTTCCAGACGCCGGTGCTGATCAAGATCGCGCAGGATCTTTCCGACATGCGCATCGACACCAGTTTTGCCGAAGCCGACATCGGCAACCTGCGCGAAGGGCAGAAGGCGCGCTTTACGGTCGACGCCTTCCCGAGCCGCAATTTCACTGGCGAAGTGCAGCAGATCCGCCTCAACCCGACCAACCAGCAGAACGTCGTTACCTACAACGTCCGCGTCAATGTCGCGAACCCGGAACTGGTGCTGCTGCCGGGCATGACTGCCTACGTCAATATCGCCGTGCAGAAGCGCGAGAAGGTGCTGCTCGTGCCGAATGCCGCGCTGCGTTTCAAGCCGGCCGATGCGGCCGACAAGAAACCGGAAAATGGCCAGAAAACGGCGTCGACCGCTGCGCCGGGCTCGCCGCCGGCGGGCGCGCCGGGCGAGAAGAAAGGCAAGAAGCGCGACGGCCAGAGCGGTACGGTCTACGTGCTGGAAGGCGATGAAATCAAACCGGTCAGCGTCCAGCTCGGCATTACCGACAACCGCAATACCGAAGTCGTCGGCGGCGAACTCAAGGAAGGCGACCGCATCGTGCTCGGCGAGAACGGCAGCAGCGGCAAGCCGCCGTCCAGCGTCGGCATGCGGATGTTCTGATGAGCGATGCGGTCATCCGGGTGGTCGGCCTGGGCAAGTCCTACGTCACGGCGGCCGGCCTGTTTCCGGCGCTCAAGGGCGTCGATCTCGAGGTGCGGCCGGGCGAGTACATCGCCATCATGGGGCCGTCCGGCTCCGGCAAGTCCACCTTCATGAACCTGCTCGGCTGCCTCGACCAGCCGAGCATGGGCGACTATTTCCTTGCCGGCGAGAACGTTGCGCACCTGGAAAAGGACGCCCTGGCGCAACTGCGCAACCGCACGCTGGGTTTCGTCTTCCAGGGCTTCAACCTGCTGCCGCGCATGAGCCTGCAGGACAACGTCGCGCTGCCGCTGGTCTATGCCGGCGTCGACAAGGAAACGCGGCGGCGTGCGGCGCGCGAGATGCTGGCCCGGGTCGGCCTGGAAAAATACGCCGAGTCGCGCCCCAACCAGATTTCCGGCGGCCAGCAGCAGCGCGTCGCGATTGCCCGCGCCCTGGTCAACAAGCCGCGCCTGATTCTCGCCGACGAGCCGACCGGCAATCTCGACAGCCATACCAGCGAGGAAATCATGCGCCTGTTCGGCGAACTCAACGGCGAAGGCATCACCATTGTGCTCGTCACGCACGAACCGGACATCGCCGAACACGCCAAGCGCCAGGTGCGCTTCCTCGACGGCCAGATCATCAACGACCACCTGACCGGAGCGGCGGCATGATCAACGTGTCGCGAAAATTGGCCTTTTTTGACGGTCGACCGCGCAAAAACGGCAAAAACCAATTCGCAGCGGAGCGCTCATGCTGAAAGCGATGCTCAGCGAAGCCTGGCTGGCGATGGGTGCCAACCGCCTGCGCACGGCGCTCACCATGCTCGGCATGGTGATCGGCGTCGGCGCCGTGGTGATCATGATCGCCATCGGGCAGGGTGCGCAGTACGCGGTGCAGCAGACGATCAGCACCATGGGCTCGAATCTCTACATCGTGCTGTCCGGTTCCTTCACCGCTTCCGGCGTGCGCAGCGGCTCGGCCGGCGCGCCGTCGCTGAACGTCGCCGACGCCGAGGCGATGGCCGAACTCGACGGTGTCGCCAACGTTTCGCCGACCCACCAAGGGACGCGGCAACTGGTCTACGGCTCGCAGAACTGGAGCACGCAGGTCATCGGCTCGACCCCGGAATACCTTGAAGCGCGTGCCTGGAACATCGTCAATGGCGCTTCCTTCGGCGATTCCGACGTGCGCTCGGCGACGCGCGTCGCGATCATCGGCAAGACCGTGGCCGAGAACCTGTTCGGCGCCGACGACCCGGTCGGCAAGACGATGCGCATCCAGCAGAACCCGTTTGTGGTGATCGGCGTGCTCGGCAGCAAGGGCCAGAACCTTGACGGCCGCGACCAGGACGACACTGTGATCATTCCGCTCACCACCGCCCAGCGCAAGGTGTTCGGCACGCCCTTCCTGGGTTCGGTACGGATGATCATGGTCCAGGCCGACAGCGCCGAATCCATGCCCAAGGTCGAAGCCGGTATCACCGCGCTGCTGCGCCAGCGCCACCGCCTGCGCGAAGGCATGCCGGACGATTTCTTCATGCGCAACCTGTCGGCCGCCGCCGAGTCCGAAGCGGCGACGACGCGCACGATGTCCATCCTGCTCGGCGCGATCGCCTCGATCTCGCTGCTGGTCGGCGGCATCGGCATCATGAACATCATGCTCGTCTCGGTCACCGAACGGACCCGCGAAATCGGCATCCGCATGGCGATCGGCGCCCGTCAGAAAGACATCCTGACCCAGTTCCTGCTCGAAGCGGTGATGATCTCCTTCGCCGGCTGCCTGCTCGGCCTGTTGCTCGGTTTGGGCATCGCGCTCGGCATCAACGCCTTCACCGGCATGGTCATCGTCATCTCGGGCAGCGCCGCGCTGGTCGCCTTTGCCGTGGCGGCCACGGTCGGCATCTTCTTCGGCTGGTACCCGGCCAAGAAGGCGGCGCAACTCGATCCGATCGAGGCGCTGCGCTATCAGTGAGGATGGGGGCGCAGGCTTGTATTTGACCGAAGCGTATTGCTAAGCAGTGGGGTGTAACGGGCAGAGGCTTGGTGTTGCCCTTTGATCAGAGGCTTGCTATGGGCGGGGTTTAAAGCCAGAGATCGTATGCGATAGCATGTGCTCGGAAATCAGTTTGAACTCTTGGGTGCTATCCAAGTGACTCTTCGATTCATCCTTTGTGGTGGAAGATGGGTTATTGCTAGTACTTCCGTCTCGAGCAATTGCGACATACAAAAAATTTTGTTTCTGCCTGTCTTTGGAGCGACGTTTGATGTGTGTTGTCTTGATTTCCTCGAACATTTCACTCATTTCCTCATCCGTCGGTATACGAGATGAGAGGGCAGGTATGAGGCTGTATTGGTTCATGGCCGCGACTCGCTGCTCATTAATTTTTACCCATTCGGCGTAGGTGCGCATGGCTTTTGCGATTGCCTGCTTTGGGGCGTGGTCACGCAGTCCTCTGAGTAATGCCGAATCCCAGCGTTTTTCTTGAACTGAAACGCACAACACAAAGGACTTTGAGAATTCCTCTTCCGCCAGAATTGCTAAGGCGGCCGCCCTCGGAAAGCGATTTGCCGAGTACAGCGTAGCTGCGTCATCTAGAAGTGAGCAGGCGTTTGCATAAGAGAGCAACGAAGCTTCCTTAAGCTTTGCTGATAGGTTGTCGTCGACGGTCGATACCCACTCGCTTAGGCGATCGTTGCTCATAAATTTTGGGTGAGAGTAAGAGGAAACGGTTCATGTTACCTATGTCCTCTACTCAAGTTTGCGAATGCTAAATAATTTTCCCCGTGGTTCATAATAAAAAAGCCGGGAAATGCCCCGGCTTTTTTATTGGCAGTGAATTCCTCGATCAAATCACCAGCTGCGTCCCCAACTCCACCACCCGGTTGCTCGGAATGTGGAAGAAGTCGCTGGCGCTGGTGGCGTTTTTCGACATCACGGCAAACAGGCGGCCGCGTAGCGGGCTGAATTTGCGGGCCAGTGAGGGGACGATGGTTTCGCGCGACAGGTAGAAGGTCGTTTCCATCAGGTCGAAACGCTCGCCGAAGCGCTTGCACTGCTCCAGCGCGCCCGGCACGTCCGGGCTTTCCATGAAGCCGTAACGGATGATCAGACGCTTGAAGCCCTTGTGCATGTCGTGCAGGTAGATGCGGTCCATGTCGTTGACGTGCGGCGTGGCCATGGTTTGCACGGTGACCAGCACGACCCGCTCATGCAGGACCTGGTTGTGCTTGAGATTGTGCAGCAGGGCGGGCGGTACGCCGTCCTTGGCGCTGGTCATGAAAATGGCCGTGCCCTGGATGCGATGTACGTCGTCGATGGAGTGCAGGAAGTCATCCATCGGGATGCTCTGCTTGGCCATTTCTTCCGACACCAGCTTGCGGCCGCGCCGCCAGGTGGTCAGCACGGTGAAGGAGACGAGGCCCATGGCGAGCGGGAACCAGCCGCCCTCGGGGATCTTGATCGCGTTGGCGGCGAAGAAGGCGATATCGACGGCAAGCAGCGAGCCGGCGACGAGAACGATCACCACCTTGTTCCATTTCCACATCAGCAGCATCACGAAGGCGACCAGGATGGTGTCGATCAGCATCGTGCCGGTAACGGCAATGCCGTAGGCGGCAGCCAGGTTGGAGGAATTCTTGAAGCCGATGACCAGCGCGACGACCGCGAGGTAGAGCGACCAGTTGGTGAAGGGCACATAGATCTGGCCTTCTTCCATGCCTGAAGTGTGGATGATCTGCATGCGCGGCAGCAGACCCATCTGGATCGACTGGCGAGCCACCGAGAAGGCGCCCGAGATGACCGCCTGCGAAGCGATCACGGTGGCCATGGTGGCGAGGAAGACCATCGGCACGATGGCCCAGTCCGGCGCCAGGTGATAGAACGGGCTGGCGATCGCCTCCGGTTCGACCAGCAGCAGCGCGCCCTGGCCGAAATAGTTGAGGACCAGCGCCGGCATCACGAAACCGAACCAGGCAAGGCGGATCGGGAAGCGGCCGAAGTGGCCCATGTCGGTATAAAGCGCTTCGCCGCCGGTGACCGCGAGCACGACCGAACCCAGCGCGAGGAAGGCGAGGCCGGTATGGGTGACGATGAAATAGATCGCAAAGATCGGGTTGAGGGCTTCCAGCACATGCGGGTTCTGAATGATCTGCATGACGCCCAGCGCGCCGAGGATGCCGAACCAGGCAACCATGACCGGGCCGAAGAACATGCCGACGGTGCCGGTACCGCGCTTCTGGATGACGAACAGGCCGGTCAGGATGGCGAGCGTGATCGGGATCACATACGGCTTCAGTGTCGGCGTGATGATTTCCAACCCTTCCACCGCGGAAAGCACCGAAATGGCCGGCGTGATCATGCTGTCGCCGTAGAACAAGGCGGCCGCAAAGATGCCGAGCAGCGTGACGATCCAGGCCAGCTTCGGATTCTTGGCGCGTTCGGTGACCAGCGCGAGTAGCGCCAGCGAGCCGCCTTCGCCGCGGTTGTCGGCACGCATGATGATCGCCACGTACTTGATGGTGACCAGCACGATGATCGACCAGAAAACCATCGACAGAACCCCGAGAATATTTTCCGGAGTGACCGGAATCGGGTGATGGCCGTTGAAAATTTCTTTTAGGGCATAGAGCGGGCTGGTACCGATGTCGCCGAAAACGACCCCGATAGCGGCGACGGTAAGTGCCGGCAGCGCTTGACGTTGATGCATGATTTCCCCTGAGGCGCCTATGGCGCTTGAATATTTTGGTTTCGTCCGGCACCGCGATGCTTGTGCGGCGGGTCGAAGCCAACAATCTAGCACTTCGCCGGGGGCTTGGGCGCAGTCTGCAGCCGTCAGTCTCAGTCTATGGTGCGCCGCCGCAACAGGTGGTTCACGATGAAGCTCAAAACCGCTTCCTGGCGCTGGTTGACCGCCCGGTAACGCAGGCGGGCGATGCCTCTATCCGGTTTTGAGCTGGACGGTCGAACCTCCAGCACCTCGATCGTGCAGTGCAGCGTATCGCCCGGCCGCACCGGCGCCAGCCAGCGCAATTCGTCGATGCCCGGCGAGCCGAGACTGGATTCGGCGAGGACGCCGCTCTGGATGAACAGCCGGAAGCACACGGCCAGGCTCTGGAAGCCGCTGGCAATCAGCCCGCCATAAGGCGAATTGGCCGCCGCATTGGCATCGAGATGAAAGGATTGCGGGTCATAACGCCAGGCAAAGTCGATGATTTCGGCTTCAGTCAGCGTCACGCCCGGCGTCGTGAACTGCTGGCCGGGGGTAAGGTCGTCGAGGTAGCGGGTATCCATGGCGGGCTCCTAGGCAGCGCGTTGCAAGGGGCGAACTTCTTCGGCGATCCGTTCGGCATTTTCGTTCTCGGCCTGCTTAAGGTCGAAAGTACTTTGCAGGTTGAGCCAGAACAGCGCTGTCGTGTCGAAATAACGGGCGAGCCGCAAGGCGGTATCGGGGCTGATCGCCCGCTTTTCGCGGACGATGTCGTTGATGCGCGGGGCCGGAACGTGCAAGGCCATGGCAAGCGCGTTGGCGCTCATGTCGAGCGGCAGCAGAAATTCTTCGCGGAGAATTTCGCCGGGGTGGATCGCACGCATATTGTTGGTCGCCATCTTCACTCCTCAGTGATAGTCGACGATTTCAACCCGGGTCGGGCCATTCTCAGTCCATTTGAAGCATATCCGCCACTGCTCGTTGATGCGGATGCTGTGCTGTCCGGCCCGGTCGTCGCTCAGTGCTTCCAGGCGATTGCCGGGCGGCGCGCGCAGATCGCGCAACTCGGCGGCAGCATCCTGCATTTGCAACTTGCGCTGGGCGACGCTTTCGATATTGCGAAAACGGCGAGAGCTTTCACCCGCATACAAGGCTTCAGTTTCGGTGCAGCGAAATGAACGTATCGTCATGGCTGAATTTAGTCCGAGTTGAATTTAACGTCAAGCGTTAAACGCGTGGTGTTTTTCGTGCCTTATTCCGTCAGCCAGAAACTCTCGATCAGCTCGCCTTCGTCATCGAGCAGCCACCATTCCCCGCCTTGCGCGGTATCGGCGAAATACAGCGCCCAACCCGGTTCAGCCCGGCGCGCCACCTGCTGCCGGATTGGCAGCGGGACGCGTGGATCGTCGTGGGCAAATTGCCGGCCATCCCATTCCGGCAAGCCGCTGCGCAAATGTCTGGGCATGCTGAAAATCGTCGTTTTGACGCGGTCGACCGCTGGCCGTAGCGCTCAGGCGCCGGCTTTGGCCCGGCTTTGCCGCAACAGGTCGCCGAGGTTGGCGCCGTCGTCGGCCAGCCAGTGGTCGGCGTTGTGGTTCTGGCCGGCGATCACCGACGCGGCGGCCGACGCCGAGGCGAAAAACTGGTCGGCGGTGAAGGCGTAATTGGCGCCGTCCGGCACGAGGATGCCGGACTCGATCAGCTCGCGCCGCTGCGCGGCATAGCTGGCGCCGTGGATGTCGAAATGCGGCTTGGCCTCGGCGCAGGCCTGGCTGCCCTTGGCGACCTGCACACCGCCATCGACCAGCGTCAGTGTCGCGTGCATGCCGGTCGAGCTGCGGAAGGAAAAACGCATGCCGCGCGGCAGGGCGGAATAGACATCGGCGCGCTTGCCGCTGCGCCGTGTCTGTACCTGCTGCTCTGCTTCCTCGCGCAATTCGTCCTCGGTTTCTTCAACCCGGTCGTCGTCGAAATGCCAGAAACCAAGCAAGGGCAGCATGAGCAGGATTTCACGCAGGAAGTTTTCCGCCGCGGCGTATTCCTCCTCGCTCAACGCCGGCGGCTGCGGCTGGTTGCCGTTGTCCAGTTCGGCCAGCCCGGCGGCACGGGCAAGGCCGACCAGGCGCGATTCGAGATGCTGCACATGCGCCTTGTTGAGGCGACCGGATTCGGCGGTGAAAAATACCGCCTTCTTCCAGAAGGTCAGACTGCTGACGAACCCCCGATTTTTCGGGGGTTTTGTTTTTCTGTTTGGGAATTCGGGCGTTTTTCGGATTCAAGCCGAAACAAGGCGGATTCTGGAATTTTCGTGGTGGAGCGCCATCGGTAGGTAATAGCGGGCGAAGTCGGCCGCAAACAGGGCTTGCCCGAGGATTTTGGCCAATAAGGCTGCCGCCTTGCGGGCCAGCAACAGGGCCATCTTCTTCATGTTCTGACAGGCCGCCGAGAGCAGGCACTGCGCTTGCACCTTGGCCAAGCCACGGAAGCGGGCGTAACGGTGGCCATGCAACTCCTTGGCATCGGCAAAGCTGCGCTCCACTGTTTCCTTGCGCCGGGCGTACAGCCGTTTGCCAAGGTCGCTCAGGCGATTGGCGTTGATCGCTTCCTTGAAACCTTCCCAGAGATGCCGGGTCACGAGCTTCTGATGGTTCCGGCTCTGCGTGCACTGCCCGCGCACGCCACAATCAGCGCAACGGGCGGGATTCGAGGCATATTCCCGATAGCCCAGCCGGTTGGTCGTCCGGTACGGCAGAACCTCCCCGGCCGGGCAGCGGTAGCAGTCCTGGACCGCATCGTAGAGATAGTCCCGCTTGTAGAAATAGCCATCGCGGTGTGTGGGTCGCTTGTAGCCCATCACCCCGAACAACTCTCGGTCAAGAATGCCCTTGCAGACTTGCGGGGTGAAATACCCGGCATCGAGCCCGACGGCGCCCACGGCCAGATCAAAGCGCTCCATGACCCGATCCAGGCGGGCAAGGTAGGGCTGGCTGTCATGGACATTGCCCGGCGTGACATGGGTATCGACGATCAGGGCATGCACGCCATCGACAGTCCGGTGATCCAGATAGAAGAAGCCGGTCGGCTTGTTGTCGCGGGCCATGAAACCTGCGTCGGGATCGACCGTGCTGACCTTGACCTCCTTCATTGGCGGTGTCGAATCATCGTCATCACGCTTGAGCGGCTTCTTGCCCGCGGCGGCACGATCCGTTTCGATGGCTGCATCCAGCTCGGCCAAATAGGCCGCCGGTGTTTGCTCAACCTGATGCGCCTCAAAATGCCGTTTGTTGGCATTCGCCTTCAGATGCGTGCTGTCCGTGTAAAGCACCCGCCCGCCAATCAGCTTGTCCGTCAGCCGAAAGCCGAGAAACCAGCGGTAAGCCACATTGACCTCGATTTCCTTCACCAGCCGTCGCTCGGAGCGAATCCCAAACAAGTAGCCAATGAACAACATCTTGAACAACACCACCGGATCAATCGCCGGTCGGCCATTGTTCTCGCAATACAGGTGCTGGGTCGCTTCACGAATAAAATCAAACCGGATGTGCTGGTCGAGCAGCCGGAGCAAGTGGTCTTTCGGGACCAATTGCTCCAACGTCACCATCTCCAGTTCCGTTTGGGCAGGGTAGGCAGGCTTGAGCATGCCTGCATTATAAAAAAATAAAGCCCCCAATCGCTTGGAGGCTTTGTCAGCGGTCTGGCCTTCTTCCAGAAGGTCTTGTTGCGCGCATGGCTGTCCAGGCGCTCGCCGAGCGGATCGCCCTCGCCGATATAGAGGCGCTTGCCGCCGGCCAGCAGATAAACGCCCGGCTGCTGGTATTCGCGCCGGCCCTTGACCTCGCCGAGCAGCGCGCGCGGAAAGACCACGGCCTTGCCCGGCCAGTCGTCACGGCTGACGATGCGGACGCCTTCCGGGTCGCCGGAGGGAACGAAAATCCTGATCGAGAAAGGGCGCATGGGAGAACTTTCGGTAACGAAGCTTTATTCGGGCGCCGGCACCTGGGCCAGCTTTTCGATCTGGAAGGCGGCGCGCTGGATGGCAGGCGGGTCGAGCCGGATCGGCTGTTTGCCGGGCAGGAGCAACCAGCCACTGTTTTTCGGGTTGATCACGCGCACCATCTGCTCGGTCACGCGCACGCTGTAGTCGATGAACCAGCCGGGCAGGGCGAGCACGGCAAAAACCGGGAAGGTTTCGCCAGTCGATTTCTGCAAATAGTCGGCCAGCCACTTGGCCTGCCGCGCTGCCTGCTCGATCGGTTTGGTTTCGCTCCAGCCGGGGAACTCCAGTCGCTTGCCGTCGTACTTCACCCGCGGCGAACCGTTGCCGGCCGGCGGTTTGAGGCGCGACTTGGTTTCCACGGCAAACACGCCAACCGGCGTGATCACGACATGGTCGATATTGAATTCGCCGGCCTGGATGTCGTGGATGATGCGGTTGTCGCCGGCCAGCGAAGCGGCGAGTTCCTGTGCCACGGCTTGTTCGGCGCGGATGCCCTGCCTGTACTTGAGTTGCAGCGGCATGTCGCGGGTGACCCGGCGGCCAAAGTAAAGCGCGCTACCAATGGCGAGGACGATGAAGAGAATGTCCAGCCAATCCCAGGCTAGCGTTGCCATATCAATGCGGCGCGATGAAATGAACAACGCAGTCAGCAAGCCAACCGTAAGCACGTAGATCAGATTGTCGATGCGCGTCTCGACAATCTTGTCCTGGCGTTCGCGCAGGCTGTGGGCGGGCAGGACGCGCAGTTCGGTCAGAATCGGGTCACGCCGTTCTTCACGATCCAGTTGCCGTTTTTTCCAGAGTACGAGGGCGACCAGGATCAGCAATGGCACGAGACCGATGATTTCCAGAACCAGGCCCCAAATCATTTGCTCGCTCCAAACTGGCCGTCGTCGTTTTGCCGGGCGCGGCCGAGGGCGACCAGGGTTTCGAGCAGTTGCGGCAGGCGTTTTTTCCAGGCACCTTTGCCGCTGAAGCGGCTGGCGATTTCCGGCTCGCTGAGCGGCAGCGGGCTTTCGGCGAGAAGCTGGGCGATGGCGGCGACCTGCTCGGGCAGGCCGGGCGGCCAGGGGCGTTTGCTGCCGGCGGCGGGCGTAGCGGTCGACGCCGGATTTTCGGGCAAAACCATTTTGCCCTGTTGCGGCGTGTCGACCGGCTGGCCGGCCGGGGATGCGGCGGCACCCGGATTCTGGAAGTCGGGGCGCAGCCAGCGGATCTGGCCGCCGGCTTCTTCGCGGGCGCGTTCGGCGTTGAGCGCGACCAGGCGTTCGAGCAGCGCGGCGCTGTCGTCCGGCGCGAGATCGGACCAGCCGTAGGCGGCAAGCACGGCGGCGTCGAGTTCGTCGTGCAACTGGCGCAGCACCGCCACCAGGCCCATTTCGTGGATGGCCTTGTCCTTGGCGGTCAACGCTTCGCCGGCGCGCAATTTGCCCAGCACGTTGTACATCCCCGTCAGCGTCAGCTCGGGATGCGCCGCCTGCTGGCGCTTGCGGTGGGTATCGAGCTGTTCGGCGAGGGCGGCGATGCGGGCTTGCTGCTCGGGGCTGGCGGCGGGGAAGGGGAATTTCTCGAAGCAGGTGGTTTTGACGTAGACCGGGTCGTTGCCGACACCGAGGCGGCTACCGGCGGCCAGCGCCCAAGCGCCATGAATTTGCGAGGACAGCACGCCGAGAGCGTACGCGTCGGCCAGTGTGATGCAGATCAGCTTGTTGTCGGGGGCGATGCTGGCGTCAAGGAACTGGAAGAGACGGTGCTTGGCAGTTTCGACGGTGGCGATGTAGCGGGGCAGACCGGCCAGCATGGCGCGCAGGTCTTTGCGGGGTTCACCGAATATCCACCAGTTGTCGCGGTAGATGGCCCGGTTGTTCTGATCGCGTTCCGGTTTGACCCGTTCCAGTACCCATTGATAAGTCGCCGGGTAGCGGCTGCGCACTTCTTCGGCCGTCAAGCCGTAAAGGTCGATGACCGAAACGCCGCGCGGTTTGTCGGTTAGGTCCTTGCCATTGCGATAGGCGCGAATGCGGTCGCAGGGTTGCAGCCTGGTCGCATCTTCCGGGGTGACGATGAAACCAGCTCCGTGCAGCTTGAGGCCGGGCGAGCTGATGCCACCGTTGCCGCGCAGCGCCTTGGCACCAACGACATCGGCGCCGATGCTCAAGTCCGCATGAATGCGCCCGGTTTTGGCCTTTAATTCGATGTGGACCGCATCGGCTTCGGCACCGCCTTCGGCAACGACCGTTTCCAGCACGCCCGGTTTGTCTTCGGCGCTGCCGACCGTCATCGCGATGCGCACGGCGGCACCGCTGGCGGCATCGACCCAGGGATGGTCGGGAATGGCCCAGGCGAGGCTGAGCGGCGGTTCGCCGTTGAGGTGCTGCTCCAGTACACGGCGGTTGAAGGTCTGTTTCAGGCTGTTGGTGGTGATGAAGCCGAAGCGCCTGACATTTCCCTGGCGGGTCAGGCCGGCGGCGTGGTGCCACCAGAACATCACGAAATCGGCCGATTCCGGCACCTCCGGCCAGGCGGCGCGCAGGGCTTCGGTGTAGCCGTCGCCGAGCGACTGGCGCATGCTGGCAGCGCCGATGAAAGGCGGGTTGCCGACGATGTAGTCGGCCTGCGGCCAGGCGGCGGGGCGCGGGTTGCTGTAGCGCTCCAGCGGCACTTGCGCGCTTTCGTCCGGCACCAGCTCGCCGGTGACCGGGTGCGGCCTGGTCGTGCGGCCGTCCCAGCGGCTGAGCAGCTTGCCGGAGGCGTCCGTGGCGAATTCGACGGCATCGCTGGCGAGCACGGCGTCGCGGCATTCGATGTTCTTGAAGTCGCGCAGGATGGGGCTGGGCGGCAGGCCGCTGCCCTGGGTGCGGAAATGCCATTGCAGGTAGCCGATCCATAGCACCATTTCGGCGATGGCGGCGGCGCGCGGGTTGATTTCGAGGCCGAGGAACTGGTGCGGGTCGACGGTCAGGCCCTCGACTTCCAGGCGTTGCTGCGTGTCGCCCAGCTGAGCCAGGGTGTCGAGCACTTCGCCTTCGAGGCGCTTCATGTGCTCGAGCGTGACGTAGAGGAAGTTGCCGGAGCCGCAAGCCGGGTCGAGCACGCGGATGTTGCACAGCTTGTGGTGCCAGGCGCGGACGAGGTCGGCGGCTTGACTGAGCTTGCCTTCGTTGGCGAGGAGCAGCGCGGCGGCCTGGGTGTCGTGCCAGTCGGCGCGCAGCGGCTCGATGACGGCGGGCAGGATCAGGCGGTCGACGTAGGCGCGCGGCGTGTAATGCGCGCCGAGGTCGTGGCGCTCCAGCGGGTTCAGCGCGCTTTCGAGCAGGGTGCCGAAAATGGCCGGTTCGACTTCGGCCCAGTCGGCGCGGCTGGCTTCGAGCAAAAGTTCGATTTGCGCACGGTCGACCGGTAAAACTTCGGGATTCTTGAACAGTTTGCCGTTGAAGCGCGGCAGCTGGGCGCGTACGGCGACCGAGAACTGGCCTTCGTCCATCGCCTTCCAGAGTTCGGCGACGAGCGGCACGAATTGTTCCGGCGCGTTGTGCAAGGTCTTGAGCAGGCCGGTGAAGGCGCCTTCGTTGTCGATCTTGGGCAGCAGGCCGACGTCTTCGGCAAACATCGAGAACAGGCAGCGCGAAAGAAAGGCTGCGACGCGCTCGGGTGGGTATTTGCCTTCCAGCGACTGGGCGACGCGCGCCAGGCGGATGGCGATGTCGCGCGTGGCGCGGGCGGTGCGGCGGGCCGGGTCGAGGCTGTGCGGGTCGCTCCAGACGGCCTTGAGGCGGGCGCGGATTTCCGGTTTGGCGAGGTCGTCGAGCTTGATGCGGTGGCTGCGCGGATCGGGGAAGGGCGTGTAGCTGCCGCCGGTGCAGGTGAATTCGGCGTAAAGCTCGATGACGTGGCCGACATCGAGGACGACCAGGAAGGGCGGGCGGCCTTCGTCGGCGGGCAGGTGGCGGGCGTAGTTTTCGGCCTGGCCGCGGGCGCGCAGCATGGCGTCGTCGAACATGCGGGTTTCGGCGCCGGCGCGGATTTTTTTGGCTTCGCCGATGAAGCTGCCGCGCTTGTAGCAGTCGATGAAACCGTTGCTGGTGCTGCCGTCGCCGTGGTGAAAGACGACGCGGCGCTCGAAGACGTAAGGGTTGTCGCGGGTGTCTACGTTGGCTGGCTGGGGTTTGTCGACTTCCAGCAGATCGCACAGATCGGCGATGAAAAGCTGGTAATTGGCGCGTTCGGAGCCGCCGGCATGGCGCCAGCGGCTGAGGAATTGGTCGATTTGCATGATGCCGGGATTCTAACCCGGCATTTGTGCCTTGGCGGCTGCCCTCGATCTGTTGCTGCGCATGCAACCCCTCCCCAGCCCTCCCCTTGTCAGGGGAGGGAGCCGGATGGCGCGATCCGGGGAGGCTCCTCCCTTGTCAAGGTGAGGTCGGGATAAGCAGAGCGATTTCGTGATTTTCGGAAGCGCGTGAACCGGCTCTTACGGATTCTGGCATTCCTGGATGGTGTCGTCGTGGCCGCGGCCGCAAGGCGTGAAGGCGCCGCTGAGCGGGTGCGGGGTGCCGTCTTCGTCCATTTGCGCGGCCAGGGTTTCCCAGAAGATGACGCCGGAGCGGTCGAGTTTGACGCGCAGCAGCCAGCCGCGCTGCGCTTCCGGGTAGTCGAAGCCGTCGAAGACGAAATTGCCCAGGCTGTAGATGATCGGCCGGCCCTGGTAGGTTTCGGCGCCTTGCGTGACGTGCGGGTGGCCGCCGACGACGAGTGCGGCGCCGGCGTCTATCATCTTGCGCGCCAGTTGGCGTTGGCGTTCGACGGGCTTGCCTTCGCGCTCCCAGCCCCAGTGCATGAAGGGGATGATGAGGTCGGCGCCGGCCGCTTGCGCGGCGCGGATGTCGGTGAGCACCTGATCGTCTTCGCTCCAGGCGACGCCGGGCCAGTCGGGGCCGGCTTCGAAGCTGCGCGGCTTGAATTCGTTGTAGGCGAGGACGGCGATTTTCAGGTCATTCTTGTTGATCCACAGCGGCTGGTGCGCTTCGGCCAGGTTGAGGCCGCCGCCGAAGCGGGCGATGCCGGCCTGGTCGAGGTGGTTCAGGGTTTCGCGGAAGGCGTCGCGGCCGTAGTCGCCGGAGTGGTTGTTGGCGAGCGCCACGGCGTCGAAGCGCCCGGCCAGCACGCGCAGCGCCTCCGGTTTGGCGCGGAAGCTGTAGATCTTGTTGGCGAGCGGCTGGCCGCTTTCGCCGACCGGGCATTCGAGATTGGCGATGCGGTAGTCGGCGGCCTTGAGGATGTCGGCAAAGGGGGCGAGCGGGTCGCCGCCGGCGGCGATCAGGCGGCCGGGGCCGTCGTCGAGCATGACGTCGCCGGCAAAGATCAGGGTGAGCGGTTCGGCATGCAGGCTGGCGGCGCAAAACAGGGCGGCCGCAGCGGTCAACCGTTGAAAAAGCCTCATTTTGCCGCTCCCGGCTGGAACTCGCACCAGTATTGCAGCTCGCCGTCGCGCAGCGGTTCGTAGACGTAGTTCAGGCCGCTGAAGCCGTAGGTCGGCAGGTTGACCGGCGGGTAGGCGTGGCTGGCCTGGTGGATCAGGGTCGGGCCGCTGTCGAGGTCGGCGTAGGTGTAGAGCTTGATGCTGGCGAGTTCGACCGGTTCGTCGCGGACGACGATGCGAAAGCGGAAGAAGGAGCCGATCTGCGTCGCCGGCTCGGCGTAGGGCGCGGCGCTTGGTTGCGCGCTGAGGGTCTGCGTTGTGCCGCCGTAGGTGATGTGGCAGAGCACGCTTGCCGCCGAGGCCGGCAGGGCGAGCAGCAGGCCGGCGAAAAGTGCAGCGAACTTAGCGCGGCCGGGCATGGGTGACGGGCTGCAGCTGGATGTCGAGCGGCTGCTCGGTGAGCGGTGCCGGATGCGGGCGGGCATTGGCGAAAAGCAGGCGGCCGGCCTGTTCGATGCGGGCAGTCACGCTGACGCGCGATTTCTTGCCGAGCAGGTCGCGGTCGATGCTGGTCTGGAAGCCGATCGGCACCTGCTGGCCGGCGAGTTCGATGCGCTGTTCGGCGAGCGTGCGCTTGCCGTCCTGGACGCGGATGATGAGCACGGCGTTGGGCGGCAGGGCGCTGCGCTGGCGGTAAGTGACCTGGCCGGCGACGTCGATGAAGCTGCTCACGGCAGCCGGGGCGCTGCTTGCGGCCGGCCGGGCCGGGGCGAGGTCGCCGCGGCTGCAGCGGCGGCGGTTGCCCTTGCTGTCTTCGATGACGGCCGTGTCGTCGCGCAGGTGCAGCAGGATGATCTCGTTGCGGTAGAGCGCGCCGCTGGCGGCCGGCACTTGCGGCAGGGTGATCGCCTCGTCGGCAAAATGCAGCACGGCGAGCGGTCGACCGTCGGCGGCGGTCGAAAACGCGATTTCGATGCGGCTGTCGTTGTCGCAGGTATAGGCGGTGCGTTCGCCGCTCTGGGCGAGGGCGGCAAAGGGCAGGCAGAGCAGGGCAAGCAGGGGGGCAAGGCGCAGGGTCATGGGGGCGTCGGGTCGGGGGTGAAGGTTCGCCACTGGCCGTCAATGAGGCCTTCGATGGGCGAGAAGCCGGATTTGTAGGCCATTTTGCGGCTTTCGGCAATCCAGTAACCGAGGTAGAGGTAGGGCAGGCCGAGGGTGATGCATTGCGCTGCCTGCCACAGGATGTTGTAGGTGCCGAAACTGGCGCCCGGCAAATCCGGGTCAAAAAAGGTGTAGACCGATGAGAGGCCGTCGTCGAGCACGTCGATCAGGCTGACCATGCGCACCACGCCGTTTTCGGTGAATTCGATCAGCCGCGTGTCGACACGGCTTTGCAGCAGGAATTGCGCGTACTGGTCGTGGCTGTCGTCGTCCATGCCGCCGCCGGCGTGGCGGGTCTGCTGGTAGCGCTGGTAGAGCGCATAGTGTTCGGCGACGGCAACCAGCGGCAGTTCGCGTGCAACCAGGCCGGCGTGCTTCTTGAGGGCGCGGCGCTGGCTGCGCTTGGGCTGCAGTTCGGCCACCGGCAGGCGGACCGGGATGCAGGCCTTGCAGCCGTCGCAATGCGGCCGGTAGGTGAAGATGCCGCTGCGCCGGAAGCCGTTGCGGACCAGCGTGCTGTAGATCTCGCTGTCGATCAGGTGGGCCGGCGTCGCGACCTGCGAGCGCGCCTCGCGGTCCTCGAGGTAGCTGCACGGGTAGGGCGAGGTGGCGTAGAACTGGAGCAGCGAGAAGGGCAGTTCGGCGTCGTCGGGCTGGGCCATGGTTTACCAGTCAAAAACGGCGTCGACCGTCTGCCAGGACTGGCGCAGTGTCGGGGCGGCGGTCAGGGCGCGTACCCCGGCCAGGAAGTCGGCGCGCGGAATTTCGCGCCCGCCCAGCGAGGCGAGGTGCTCGGTGCGCATCTGGCAGTCGATCATGCCGAATTCTCCTCGTTCAAGATGGCGGATCAGGTGGGCGAAGGCGACCTTGGAAGCATCGGTGCGGCGCGCGAACATCGACTCGCCGTAGAACATGCGGCCGATCGCCAGACCGTAGAGACCGCCGACCAGTTCGCCTTCTGCCCAGGTTTCGACCGAATGCGCCCAGCCAAGTTCATGCAGCCTGATATAGGCCTCCATCATTTCATCGGTGATCCAGGTGCCGTCCTGGCCGGGGCGCGGTGTGCCGGCACAGCCGGCCATGACGCCGGCGAAGTTGCTGTCGAAGCGGACTTCGAACTTGCCGCTGCGCAGCGTCTTGTGCAGCGAGCGGTGCAGGCGGAATTCGGCGGGAAACAGCACCATGCGCGGGTCCGGGCTGTACCAGATCGGTTCGCCTTCGACCGTGCCCCAGGGAAAGATGCCCTGGCTGTAGGCGTCGAGCAGGCGATCCGGGCGCAGATCGGCGCCGACTGCGAGCAGGCCGCCCATGTCTTCGCGGGCCTGGGCGACCGGGGGAAAAGGGTCGTGCGGGCCGAGGAAGGGAATCATCGCGGGCGGGCGCTCAAGCGGCGTTGCGTGGCGCCGGGTCCTGCCGGGTGAGCGGGCGCGCCTGTTGTTCGAGACGGATCTCGCAGGCCGGATCGGTACATTCCTCGTGTTTCTTGAAGGCGATCACGTGGTCGGCATCGAGCCGGATGCCGATTTTTTCGCCCAGTGCGTGGTTGTGGTGCGAGGGCACCAGTGACAGGACCTCGCTGCCGCTCGCCAGGCGCAGGGTGTACAGGATGTCGGCACCGCGAAAGGCTTTGTGCAGGACTTCGGCCTGCACCGGGCTGGCGTCGTCGTGCACGATGTCGTCCGGGCGCAGCAGGATGTCGACGCGGCAGCCGCGATCGCAGGCCGAACAGGATTCGTTGCATTCGACCGGCGTGTCGGACACCAGGCTGCCGAGTTCCATGTGCACCGTGTTGTTGTCGCCGACCGTGCCGGCGAGCAGGACGCCCTGGCCGATGAAATCGGCGACGAAGCGGTTGGCCGGCCGGTGGTAGAGGTTGTAGGGCACGTCCCATTGCTGGATGCGGCCTTCCGACATGATGCCGATCTCGTCGGCGATGGCGAAGGCTTCGTGCTGGTCGTGGGTGACCATCACGGCGGTCGACCCCTCGCGTTTGAGGATTTCGCGGACTTCGACCGAAAGCCGCTCGCGCAGGCCGACATCGAGGTTGGAGAAGGGCTCGTCGAGCAGGATCAGTTCGGGCCTCGGCGCCAGGGCGCGGGCCAGGGCGACGCGCTGCTGCTGGCCGCCGGAGAGTTCGTGCGGGTACTTGTCGCCCTGGCCGGACAGGCCGACCGTGGCGAGCAACTGGCGAACGCGCCGATGCACGTCTTCGGAGGGCTTGCGCCCGAGCCCGAAGGCGACGTTCTGGGCGATGCTGAGGTGCGGGAACAGCGCGTAATCCTGGAAGACCATGCCGATCCGGCGCTTTTCCGGCGCCAGGCGCTGGCCGGCCCGGCTGACCACTTCGCCATGCAGGCGGATCTCGCCGTCGGCAATTTCCTCGAAACCGGCGATGCAGCGCAGCAGGGTGGTCTTGCCGCAGCCGGAAGGACCGAGCAGGCAGGCGATCTGGCCGGCCTCGAGGCGAAAGTCCACGCCATCGACGACGGTCTGCCGACCGTAGCGTTGCACGACGCCATTTAGTTCAAGTTGAGCCATAGCGGCCGATTATAATTGCCATTCACAGCCATGCGTACAGCCCATTCCTCCCCCCTGCTCCTGGTCGGTCTCGTCGTTGCCTTGCTTGCCGGCCTGCCGGTGGCCAGCGTCGGCCTCAATCTTTTGCTCGGCGGTACGTCGGAGACCTGGCTGCATCTGGTGCATACGGTGCTGCCGGATTACATCCTCAATTCGCTGTGGCTGTGCCTGGGCGTTGGTTGTGGTGTCGGTCTGGTTGGCGTCGCGACGGCCTGGCTGACCGCGATGCACGATTTTCCCGGGCGGCGCTTCTTCGAGTGGGCGATGGTCCTGCCGCTGGCGATGCCGGCTTATGTCATGGCCTATGTCTATACCGATTTCCTGCAGTTCGTCGGGCCGGTGCAGACCGCCTTGCGCGAGAGTTTCGGCTGGGCGCACGGCGATTACTGGTTCCCGGATATCCGGACGCTGCCGGGTGCGGTGCTGATGTTCGTCTGCGTGCTGTATCCCTACGTCTATCTGCTTGCCCGCACCGCTTTCATCGAGCGCGCCAGCGGCATGCTGGAAGCCGCCCGCACGCTGGGCATGGGGCCGTGGCGCGCCTTCTTTGCCGTGTCGCTGCCGCTCGCCCGGCCGGCCATCGTCGCCGGCATCGCGCTCGCGCTAATGGAAACCCTCGCCGATTACGGCACGGTGGCCTATTTTGCGGTCGACACCTTCACGACCGGCATTTACCGCGCCTGGTTCTCGCTCGGCGACCGCGTCGCCGCCGCCCAGCTGGCCGCGATGCTGCTCGGCTTTGTGCTCTTCCTGCTGATGGCCGAGCGCACGTCGCGCGGCCGCGCCCGCTATCACAACACCACCGGCCGCAACCGGCCGCTGGCCGGCGCCCGGCTCGGCGGCTGGCCGGCCTTGTTTGCCATCCTTGCCTGCAGCCTGCCGCTGCTGCTCGGTTTTGTGCTGCCGGCGGTTTTGCTGCTCAAAATGGCGTTGACCGAGGGCGATGCCCAGTTTGGCGAGCGCTTCCTGATCCTGGCGCGCAACAGCTTCGTGCTGGCCGGCGCGACCGCCCTGATCGGCGTGCTGATCGCACTGCTGCTCGCTTATGGCGCCCGCTTGTCGAAATCGGCATTGGCTGCCGGCCTCAATCGCCTGGTCGGCCTCGGCTATGCGGTGCCCGGCGCGGTCATTGCGGTCGGCGTGCTGATTCCGGTGACGCGTCTCGACAACTGGCTGGCCGGACAATGGACAAGCTGGTTCGGCTATAACCCCGGCCTGTTGCTGACCGGCGGCATCGCTGCCCTGATCTATGCCTACCTGGTGCGCTTTCTCGCGGTGGCGCTGCATACCGTCGAATCGAGTCTGGCCAAGATCACGCCGAGCATGGACGACGCGGCACGCAGCCTGGGCCTCGGTCAGGGCGAGACGCTGCGCCGCGTGCATGCGCCGCTGCTGCGCGGCAGCCTGTTTACGGCCGGCCTGCTGGTCTTTGTCGATGTGATGAAGGAGTTGCCGGCGACGCTGGTCATGCGCCCGTTCAATTTCGATACGCTGGCGACGCAGGCTTACACGCTGGCTTCCGACGAGCGTCTGGCGGAAGCCTCGACGGCGGCACTGGCCATCGTTGCGGTCGGCCTGCTGCCGCTGATCGCCTTGTCGCGCCAGATTTCCGCCTCGCGGCGAGGCGCTTCGGGCAGTACGGCTACCTGATATTGCGGCCGCTTTTCCAGAAGCTGGTCTTGCCGGCTTCCGCTTTGGCGGGCGGAGCCTCGGCTGCGGCGGCAGCCTGTTCCTGTTCTTCGTTGTAACGCAGCATGTCCATGGTCAGCAGATTGGTGTCGGTGCCATAGCTGCGTCCGATATCGATATTTTCGATGATGTCGAAGTCGGCCGGATCGATCGGTGCCGGCATTCTTGCCGGGCTGTCCATTTCCAGCGGCGGCAGTTCCGGGTTTTCCAGCTGCAGATCGGGTTCGGCCAGTTCGGCGCTGCTTGCCGGAAATGACGTGGCGGAGCTGGTCAGTTCAAGCGGTGGCAGTTCGTAGGCTGCGGCTGCCGGTTCAGCGATGGCTGGCGGTTCCAGCTTCTCCATCGGCGTCATTTCAAGCGGCGGCAATTCCGGTTTGGGCGGGGCGGGCGGTTCGGCTGCCTGCACGGCCGGCTTTTCCGCAACCGGCATTTCCAGGGCAGGCAAATCCTGAGTCTTGCCGCTGGCGAGAAACTCGTGGCTGATTTCCAGGTCGGCCGGGATGTTCGCACCGCTCTCGAGCAGCAGCGTGATGATTGCCCGTTGCCGGGTGCGCACGGCCAGCCGCAAGGGCTGGCCGGGGCCGTCGCCGCCGCGGGCATTGATGTCGGCACCGCGCCGGATCAGTTCGGCGACAATTTCCGGCTTGCCGCCAAAGCAGGCGGTGCGCAAGGGCAGCCCGGAGTGGCCGTGAACATCGCTTTCCTCGATGTTGGCGCCGGCATCCAGTGCACTGATGACGGCACTCAGGCTGCCGCTGCGGATGGCGGCAACCAATTCACTCGTAGTCAAAACTTTGCCTGACATTTCCCGTTACCGTTGTTGCTTGGAGCGGAAAGTCTATGCGATTGCGCTGTCTTTGGCGAGATGTTGCCGTACTCAGCGGAAGCCGGCCCGATCGTAGATGATCTGTGCCTTCGCCTGGTACATCGCCAGATTCTTGACCGGCAACTTGTCGGCCTTGAACTTGCCGAGTGAGTCGAGGGCGGAATTGGCGATTTTCACGCTGTTGACCGCTGGCCACTCGTTGTTGCCATCGGCGAAATAGGCCTGCGCCGCGTCGGAGGCCAGGTATTCCAGAAAGCGCACGGCAGCCGCCTTGTTGGGCGCGGTTTTCAGCATGCCGCCACCGGAAACGTTGATGTGGGTGCCGCTGGTTTTCTGGTTCGGCCAGACGATGCCGATCTTTTCCATGGTCTTGACGTCTTCCGGCTTGGTCGAGCGCAGCAGGCGGGCGACGTAGTAGGTGTTGGAAACGGCAACGCCGCATTCACCGGCCGCAACCGCCTTGATCTGGTCGGTGTCGCCACCCTTGGGGGCGCGGGCAAAGTTCGCCACCATGCCTTTGGCCCATTCCTCGGCCTTGGCTTCGCCCTGGTTGGCAATGA
Source organism: Quatrionicoccus australiensis (assembly GCF_020510525.1). Classification (NCBI taxonomy): domain Bacteria; kingdom Pseudomonadati; phylum Pseudomonadota; class Betaproteobacteria; order Rhodocyclales; family Azonexaceae; genus Quatrionicoccus; species Quatrionicoccus australiensis. Next base: position 3,029,430 of record NZ_CP075188.1, on the reverse strand, counting down.
CCGAAGCCATCAGCGACAGGTTGTAGGGGTGGGAGCCCGAGCGTGAGCAGAATTTGCCTTTCAGCTTCGGATTGGCAAGATCGTCGTAATTCTGGACATCTTCTGCCTTGACCGTGGCCTTGTTGTACACGATGACGCGGGCCCGGGTCGAGAAGGAGAACCAGTCTTCGGTGCGCAGGTGGGCCGGGATGCGCGACTCGAGGATTTTCGAGCTGACCGGGGCAAACAGGCCCAGTTCATGCGCCTTGGCCAGGCGGGCCGCGTCGACGGTCAGGAAGATGTCGGCCGGACTGTTGCTGCCTTCGTTGCGGATGCGCTCCAGCAACTCGTCTTCCTTGCCTTCGATACGGTTGATCTTGATGCCGGTCTGTTTGGTGAAGTTGCTGTAGAGCGCCTCGTCCGTCTGGTAATGACGGGCCGAGTACAGATTCAGTTCGGCGGCCTGGGCGGTGCTGGCGAGCAGGGCCAGGGCGGCGAAGGATAGGGGCAACTTCATGCGGCAATCTCCTGTGATGGCAAAACGATCCGGTGAGTTTGCAGTTTATGCGAATGAGAACGGTTCTTGCAAGCGGGCGTAAAAAAAGCGGCTTGGCCGCTCATGTTTTCTTTGTTGTCGCTACGACTCAGTTGTCGATGATGCGACGCGCGCCGTTGTAGCGCTGCATCCAGTAGCTGTTTTCCATGTTCTCGACGCGGACTTCAGCGCCGGTGCGTGGTGCGTGCAGGAAATGGTTGTCGCCGAGATAGATGCCGACATGCGAGAAAGTGCGGCGCATGGTGTTGAAGAACACCAGATCGCCCGGCTTGAGCTGGCTGGAGTCGATACGCTGCCCGATTTCGCTCATTTCCTTGGCGGTGCGCGGCAGAGAGGTGCCGACGCTGTCCTTGAAAACGAGGCGGACAAAACCGCTGCAATCGAGACCGCTGTCCTCGTCGTTGCCACCCCAGCGGTAGCGCACGCCAACCAGTTTGAGGCCTTGCAGGATGACATCCTGGGCGGCATTGGTGTAGCGTTCGAAGAAGGACTGCTGCTCTTCCTTGCGAATCTGCTCAGCCGCGCAGGCCGAGTTGATTCCGCCGGCAAACAGGGCGGAAGCAAGGAAAAGGGTAGCTAAGACTTTTTGCATAGCGGCGAAATGTATTTGAAAAACAGTCCGCTGTAAAGATGCGGTAAAAACGACGGCTGCAACTATGTTCATAATCCGTAATTATGAATACAATTTATTTCCCGAAAACCGAGGAGCACCATGGATTCCTTCAAGGCACTGCTGATTGAAGAACGCGACGGCAAAGTCAGTAGCGATTTTGTCCAGATGGACGAGAGTCGGCTTGATGCCGGCGAAGTGACCATCCGGGTTGCCTACTCCAGCGTCAACTTCAAGGATGCGCTGGCGGCGACGGGATCCGGCAAGATCATCCGGCGCTTTCCCTGCGTCGGTGGCATTGATCTCTCGGGGACGGTCATCAGCAGCAGCGACGCGCGTTTCAAGGCGGGTGATCCGGTCATTGCGACCAGTTTCGACATCGGCGTCGCGCATCATGGCGGTTACGCCGAGATCGCCCGTGTACCAGCGGCCTGGGTTGTGCCCTTGCCGGCCGGCTTGTCACTGTTCGAGGCGATGGCGCTGGGTACGGCCGGCTTTACCGCGGCGCTGGGCATCGTGCGCATGGAAGAAAACGGCCTGCGCCCGGAAAAAGGCCCGGTCATCGTCACCGGCGCGACCGGAGGTGTCGGCAGTCTGGCAGTCGATATGCTGGCCAAGATCGGCTATCACGTCGTCGCGCTGACCGGCAAGGAAAGCGAAGCCGACTATCTGCGCAGTCTCGGTGCGGCCGAGGTGATGCTGCGCCAGAATCTTGACCTGACAAAAATTCGCCCGCTTGATCGTGGTCGCTGGGCTGGTGCGGTCGACAACCTGGGCGGCGATGTTCTGGCCTGGATTGCCAGCACCATGGAGCAGGGCGGCACGATTGCCAGCATTGGCCTGGCCGCCAGCATGTCGCTCAATACGACGGTGGCGCCGTTCATCCTGCGCGGCGTTTCGCTGCTCGGCATCGACTCCGGCTACATCCGCGAGCCTTATCGCAGCGGCGTCTGGCAGCGCCTGGCAAGCGACCTGCGGCCGCCGCACCTGGCTTCGATGGCGCGGCGCATTGCTTTCGAAGAACTGCCGGCGACCTTCGTTGAATTCATGGCCGGCCGGGCCAAGGGACGCGTCGTCGTCGAACTGGCCGGTGGCTGAGATGGCCGGTTTGCCGCATATCCTGATCGTCGATGATTCGCGCGTTGTGCGCGCGACCCTGATGCAGCATCTGAAGGGTTATTACGAGGTGCGCGAGGAGGCCGATGGCGACGCAGCCTGGCAGACGCTGGTGCTGGATCACTCGATCCAGGCGGTGATCTCCGATCTGCACATGCCGAAGCTGAACGGCCTGGAGCTGGTTGAGCGTATCCGCGCGTCGAAGTTGCGGCGTTTGCAGGAATTGCCTTTCATCCTGGTTTCCGGTGAGGAAACCGAGGAAGATCGCCAGCGGGCGACGGATGCCGGGGTTTCTGATTTCGTGACCAAGGGCGTGGGCAGTGCGGAGATACTGCTGCGTCTGAAGCATCTGCTGGCCTTGTCGGAGGCGCGCGAGGATCTCGACGCCGGCCGCGAGCGCATGGTGCAGGATCCGCTGAGTGGCCTGTTTACCCGCAAGTTTCTCGAGTTGCAGACGGCACAGGCGCTGTCGCATTCGGCACGGCACGGTGGTGACAGCAGTTTGCTGGTCTTTGGTTTTGATGGCTACCAGGGCATGTGCGAGCGACTGGGGGCTGATACCGCGGCCGAGGTTGGCCACCGTTTTGCCCGCATGCTGGCCGGCAAGATTCGTCAGGAAGACAGTCTTGGCCATTTTGGCGCGGGTCAGTACGCCATCGTTTCGCCGGGCACCGCGCTGTCGTATTGCGCGACCTTTGCCGAGCGGGTGCGGCAGGCGGTCGAAGTATCACGACTTTCCGTCCAGGGGCAGCCGCTCTCGGTCACCGTCAGTATTGGCCTGGCCGGTGTGCCGGCCGATCATGTGACCTCGGCCGGTGCCTTGCTCGATCTCGCCGGGCATCGCATGCAGGAGGCGATGCAGGCCGGTGGCAACCGCATCGTTTCCGGTGGTGTGGCACCGGCGACAAGAACCATCTCGATCCACCACGCGCTGGAGTTGCTGGCCAGTAACCGGGCTGATGCCGTCAAGCCGCATCTGGTGGCCCTGGCGAAGCAGCTTGGTCCCCTGCTGCAACTGCTGGACAAGGAATTGGGTTTGGCTCTGCCGCTGGCAGAGATCGAACACCGTTTGAACGAGCGGACAGGACAAAAATAAACAGTCCGCCCGATTATCTGTAGTGCAGGAAAATCTAGCTAGAGGGAGTTTTATGGCGACGTACAAGGAGTTTCACCAGTATTCCATCGAAAAGCCGAACGAGTTCTGGACCGAGCAGGCCCAGCTTGTCGACTGGAAGGAACCGTTCACCCAGGTTTGCGATTTTTCGCGCCCGCCGTTTGCCAAGTGGTTCGTCGGCGGCAAGACCAATCTTTGCTACAACGCTGTTGACCGCCACGCGGCCAAGCGTCCGGACGCCAATGCGCTGATTTTCGTATCGACCGAAACCGACGAAGAGAAGGTTTATTCCTTTGCCGAACTGCAGCGCGAAATCGAGCGCATGGCAGCGATCTACCAGAGCCTCGGTGTCAAGAAGGGCGACCGCGTCCTGATTTACATGCCGATGATTGCCCAGGCAACCTTCGCCATTCTCGCCGCCACCCGTATCGGCGCCATCCACTCGGTGGTGTTCGGTGGCTTCGCTTCCGGCTCGCTGGCAACCCGCATCGACGATGCCAAGCCGGTGCTGATCGTTTCTGCCGATGCCGGCATGCGCGGCGGCAAGGCTGTGCCCTACAAGCATCTGCTCGATGAAGCCATCGAGCTGGCCGAACACAAGCCGGCCAAGGTGCTGATGGTCGACCGTGGCCTGGACAAGGAATTCAACAAGGTCGCCGGTCGCGATGTCGACTACGCCACGCTGCGCGCCCAGTTCATGGATGCCCAGGTGCCTTGCGAATGGCTGGAATCCTCCGAGCCTTCCTACATCCTCTACACCTCCGGCACGACCGGCAAGCCGAAGGGCGTGCAACGCGACACCGGTGGTTATGCCGTGGCACTGGCTTCGTCGATGAAGCACATCTACTGCGGTGGCGAGGGCGAAACCTTCTTCTCCACCTCCGATATCGGCTGGGTGGTCGGCCACTCCTACATCATCTACGGCCCGCTGATTGCCGGCATGGCCACCGTGATGTACGAAGGTACGCCGCTGCGCCCGGACGCCGGCATCTGGTGGCAGATCGTCGAGAAGTACAAGGTCACCGTGATGTTCTCGGCACCGACCGCCGCCCGCGTGCTGAAGAAGCAGGATCCGGCCTTCATGCACAAGTACGACCTGTCGTCCCTGAAGCACGTCTTCATGGCCGGCGAGCCGCTTGATCAGCCGACTCACGAATGGTTCATGACCGAACTGCAAAAGCCGGTCATCGACAACTACTGGCAGACTGAAACCGGCTGGCCGATGCTGGCCGCGCTGCCGGGTGTCGAGCAAACCCCGATCAAGTACGGTTCGCCGTCCTTCCCGGTCTACGGCTACAACCTGCAGATTTTCCGTGAGGACGGCTCGGTCTGCGATGCCAACGAAAAGGGTATCGCCGCCGTGATTCCGCCGCTGCCGCCGGGTTGCTTGTCCACCGTGTGGGGCCAGGACGACCGTTTCGTGTCGACTTACTTCACGCTGTTCAAGGAGCCGCTGGTTTACTCGTCGTATGACTGGGCGATCAAGGACGACGATGGTTACTTCACCATCCTCGGCCGTACCGATGACGTGATCAACGTCGCCGGCCACCGTCTGGGCACCCGTGAAATCGAGGAAGCCATCCAGAACCACGTGGCAATTGCCGAAGTGGCCGTGGTTGGCGTCGAGGACAAGCTCAAGGGCCAGGTGCCGATGGCCTTCGCCGTCGTCAAGGATGCTTCCAAGGTCGCTACGCCCGAACTGGTCAAGGCCCTGGAGAAGGAAGTGTTCGCTACGGTCGACGGAATTCTCGGTGCGATTGGTCGTCCGGCCCGCGTGCATTTCGTGACCGGCTTGCCGAAAACCCGTTCCGGCAAGATGCTGCGCCGTTCGCTGCAGGCGCTCGCCGAAGGTCGTGATCCGGGCGATCTGACGACCATCGACGATCCGTCCACGCTGGAGCAGATCAAGAACGCGCTGGCCAGCTAAACGCCTGCGTCTTCTCACAAAAACCCGTCGGTGCAAGCCGGCGGGTTTTTTTACGCCGGTCTTGTAAGAATCCGGCGCGGGGGTGGGTGTTAGAATCGCCGTCTATCCTACCTTTCAGGTTGTTTCACGCTGATGATTTACGAAACCGTTGCCGCTGTCGATCTGGGTTCCAACAGCTTTCGTCTGCAGGTCGGGCGGGTCGTGGATAACCAGATCTATACGCTGGACTCGATGAAGGAGCCGGTGCGCCTGGCCTCCGGACTGACCCCTGACAAAACCCTCGATCTGAGCTCGCAGATGCGTGCGCTGGACGGCCTGCGCCGTTTTGGCGAGCGTTTGCGCGGTCTCGATCAGGGCGCGGTGCGGGCGGTGGCGACCAATACCCTGCGCGTTGCCAAGAATGCGATGGACTTCCTGCCGCTGGCGGAAGAAGCGCTCGGCTTCCCGATCGAGATCATCGCCGGCCGTGAAGAGGCGCGCCTGATCTACATCGGCGCTTCGCACTCGCTGCCTTCGGTGGCGCACAAGCGGCTGGTCGTCGATATCGGCGGTGGCTCGACCGAGTTCATCATTGGCAAGCGGCATGAGCCGCAACTGATGGAGTCGCTGTACATGGGCTGCGTCAGCTATACGCTGCGCTTCTTTCCCGACGGCAAGATCGACAAGAAGCGCCTGCGCGATGCGCAGGTCGCGGCCGCCAAGGAAATCGAGCTGATCGCTGCCGATTACCAGCGCCTGGGCTGGAAGGAGGCAGTTGGATCGTCGGGTACGGCGCGCGCGATCGCCGACATCCTCGAACTTAATGGCCTGAACCCGAATGGCGAGAGCGGCATCACCCGTGAAGGCCTGGACAAGCTCTGTCTGCTGCTGGTCAAGGCCGGCTCGGCCGAAGCGCTTGATCTGCCTGGCGTCAAGGGCGACCGCTTGCCGGTGCTGCCGGGCGGCATCGCCATCATGTCGGCAATTTTCGAAGAGCTCGAGATCGAGCGCATGACCTATGCCGATGGTGCCTTGCGCCTCGGTGTGCTCTACGATCTGCTCGGGCGTTTCCATCATCACGACATGCGCGATTCGACGGTGGCGCAGTTCCGCCGGCGTTATCAGGTCGAGGCCGATCAGGCGGAGCGGGTCACGGCGACGGCGCTTTCGGCGCTGACCCAGTTGGCCGAAGGCTCGCCGGAAGAGGCCGACATCCAGTTCCTGACCTGGGCGACGCGCCTGCACGAAATCGGTATTTCGGTAGCGCATAACGCCTATCACAAGCATGGCGCCTACATCCTGACCTACGCCGACATGCCTGGTTTTTCGAAGAAGGATCAGGCGCGACTGGCCATGCTGGTGCTCGGTCATCGCGGCAAGCTGGAAAAGCTGAGTGCGATTCCGGCGGTCGACAGTGCCTGGTTGCTTGTTTTCTGTCTGCGCCTCGCTGTCCTGCTGCATCGCACACGCGATGACCGGGCTTTGCCGGCCTGGACGGTGCGTCTCAATGACAATGGTTTCCTGCTTGAATTGCCGGCCGAGTGGCTTGCCGAAAATCCCTGGACGGCTGCCGCACTCGGCGAGGAAGCCGCAATCTGGAAGCAGGTCGGGCGCGATTACCAGGTCAAGTCGCGGACGGTGAGGAAGCTCGCGTGAACGACATCCCCAGCTTGCAGGTCGAGCCGGGGAAAATCGTGCTGTCCGGACAGTGGACGCTGGCCGCCATGCTGCCCCATCTGGCCGAACTGCAGGCTGATCTGGAGGCATTGAAACAGACCAGCCGGCAGTGGGATCTTTCCGCGCTGAGTCGCCTGGACAGTGCCGCCGCTGTTCTGCTCTGGCGGGTCTGGCAGCAGGCCTGGCCGCCAGGCCTGGAAATTCTGCCGTTGCATCGTCAGGTGATCGAGCGGGTTGCCGTGCTGCCCGATGAAATCGAGGCGCCGGAAGCGCGCTCCTTCCGGTTGATTGAAGTGCTCGGCAGTCTGTTGCTGAAGGCGGCCGTCAATCTGCGCGGCATGTTGACCCTGTTCGGGCAATTGCTCCTTGATCTGGCTTATTTGTTTCGTCACCCGGACGATGTGCCGTGGCGCGAGTTCACGGCCAATATTTACAAGGCAGGTGCTCAGGCGCTGCCGGTGACAGCGCTGGTCGGTTTCCTGATTGGCGTGACAATCAGCTATTTGTCGGCGCTGCAGTTGAAAGGTTTTGGTGCCGATCTTTTCATCGTCAATATTCTTGGCATCTCGATCATCCGCGAACTCGGGCCGGTGCTGGTCGCCGTGCTGGTGGCCGGGCGTTCCGGCTCGGCGATGACGGCGCAGATCGGTGTCATGCGGGTCACCGAGGAAATCGATGCCTTGTCGACGATGGGCATTTCGCGCACGCTGCGCATCGTTTTGCCCAAAATTCTCGGGTTGACCGCTGCGATGCCTTTGCTTGTGCTGTGGACCTCGTTTGTCGCGCTGTTTGGCGGCATGCTGGCGGCGCTGTTGCAACTTGACCTGTCGCTTTATTATTTCTTCGAAAACCTGCCGCGTGCGGTGCCGATGGCCAACTTGCTGATCGGTCTGGGCAAGGGGGTGCTGTTTGGTTTCGTCATCGCGCTGGTCGCCTGCCATTTCGGGCTGCGCGTCAAACCGAATACCGAGAGCCTGTCGGCTAATACGACCAGCGCCGTGGTCACGGCGATCACCGCGGTCATCCTGGTTGATGCCGTGTTTGCTGTGCTGACCCGCCAGATCGGCATGCCGCAATTATGAGAACGCCACCGGTCGTCGAGCTGTGCGGCATCGATACGGTATTTGCTGGCCAGTACGTGCATCGCCAGCTCGACTTGCGTGTCGAGGCCGGTCAGATACTCGGTCTGCTTGGTGGTTCGGGCAGCGGCAAGACGACCCTGTTGCGCGAAATGCTCGGCTTGTTGCGCCCGAATGCGGGCAAGGTGCGCTTGTTCGGCTTCGATCTCGATGATCCGGACATCATTGCGCAGCGTGCCATCCGCCGCCGCCTCGGCATGTTGTTCCAGCATGGTGCGCTGTTTTCGGCACTTTCGGTATTCGACAACATCGCCTTTCCGCTGCGCGAACTGAAATGTCTCGATGAAGACTGGATTCGTCGACTGGTGCATCTCAAGCTGGCCATGGTCGAAATGGAAGCGGCGCACGGCAGGCTGATGCCGGCCGAGTTGTCCGGCGGCATGGTCAAGCGTGTCGCACTGGCGCGGGCACTGGCGCTCGAACCCGAACTGTTGCTGCTCGATGAGCCGACAGCCGGCCTTGATCCGGACCGCAGCCAGAATTTTGTCGACCTGCTTGGCTCCCTGCAGCAGGCGCTCGGTCTGAGCATCATCATGGTCACCCACGATCTCAATACACTGGCCGGACTGGCGACGCATGTCGCCGTGCTCGCCGAGCAGCGCATCGTTGCTTGCGGTCCGAAAGCGGAAGTGATGACGGTCGATCACCCCTTTGTCACCGGCTTTTTTGGCGCAGACCGCCGGAAGCTGCTTTAATTGACGCTCATGGAAAACAAATCACATGCCTTCGTGGCCGGACTCTTCGCCCTCCTGCTTGGTCTGGCCGGCCTGCTGGCGCTCTACTGGCTGGGCGGGTCGCGCGAGGAAACGCACGATTACGTGGTGGTGACCAAGCAGAATATCGGCGGCCTGAATCCGCAGGCCCAGGTTCGCTACCGTGGCATCCGGGTCGGCAAGGTCAGTGACATCCGGCTTGATCCGGATGATTACGCCAATATCCTGGTCACCATTTCGGTCAGTGAGGATGTGCCGCTCACGCATGGTACGGTCGCCAAGCTGAATTATCAGGGTGTCACCGGGCTGGCTCACATCCTGTTGCTCGAAACCGGCAAGAACAGTGAGCCGCTGGAGCCGGACGACGACAAGCCGCCGCGTATCACGATGATTCCGTCGCTATTCGACGAACTGGGTGAAACCGGCGCCGCAACCCTGCGTCAGGCCAAACAGTTGATGGTCAGCGCCAACGCGATGCTCAGCGAAGAGAATGCCCGGCACCTGACGGCGACGCTGGTCAATCTTGAGGCTGCATCCGCCAACATGAAGCCGACCCTGGAAAACCTCAACGGCACGCTGCAGCAGATGCGCAAGCTGCTCGATGACCGCAATCTGAAAAACCTGGCGCAGGCGACTGGCGAGGTGGGGCCGCTACTCGCCGATACGCGCGTGCTGATCGGCAAGATGCAGGCGGCGACCGACAAGTTCGATATTGCCATTGGCGACGCGTCGACCGGTGGCGCTTCCGGCCTGATGCCGCGCCTCAACGAGTTGGCCAGCGACTTTTCGCAGACGTCGCGCCAGTTGAGCCGGGTCTTGCGCATCCTCGAAGACACGCCGCAGGGCCTGGTCTTCGGCGCGCCGGCGCTGCAGCCCGGGCCGGGCGAGGCCGGATTTGCTGCGGATGGAGGCAAATAGCATGCGTCTCTTTTCCGGATTCCTGCTCGTGCTGATGCTCGCCGGCTGCTTCTCCGCGGGCAAGCGGGGTGAGGCGGCGCTGGCGATCTATGATCTCGGTCCGTCAGCGGCTGCTGCTGAAAAACCATCAGCGCTATCACTGGCGATCGAAGTGCGGGCGCCCTTGTGGTTCGACTCGCTCGGCATCAATTACCGGCTGCTCTATGCCGAACCGGCGCGCTTGCGCGAATACGCCCGCGCCCGCTGGGCCGGATCGCCGGCCAGTCTGATCCAGCAGCGGTTGACGCGCGAATTGGGGCTGATTTCAAGCGGCCAGGGGCGAACTGCCTGTCTGCTCCGGATCGATATTGCCGAGTTCAGCCAGGTCTTTGATTCTCCGGCCGTCAGTCGGGGTGTGCTGACGGGGCGGGCGCAATGGCTGGATCGCAGTCGCAGTCAGCTGGCTGAACGGGAAATCAATATTGGGATTGCGGCCGGGGAGAGTAATTCCCAGGCGGGTGTGGCTGCGTTGACCGCTTCGGTTGGGCAACTGACTGCCCTGCTGCGCAGTTGGGAAGGCGAATTGTTGGTTGGTGGCCAGCTCGCCACCTGTCGTCGTTAATCGGCGATGATGCGCTCGGCGATGCGTTGCTTGAGGTCACCCGGGTTGTCGTCGAACGGGCTGTAATGCATCAGCGACAGTCCGAAGACGCAAGCGTAGAGCAGCAGGCTGCGGCTTTTGGCCTCGGCGTCGGACATGCCGGCCGCGACAAACAGCTTGCGTGTGCATTCCAGCCGATACAGGTCGACCGATTCGACGACGGCCGCAGCCGGCGCATCGTGTCGCGCCCAGTCACGGACTGCCAGTTCGATCGACATGCCCTTGCGGTTGCGGCTGGCACCATAGACTTCAATGGCGTAATGCAACTGGTCGCGTTCTTTGCCCGGCGCAACCGAGGTGGTTTTCTCGATGTCGCGGATGCGGCCTTCCTTCCAGCGTTCAAGAACGGCGTCGAGGAGGGCGCGCCGGTCCTTGAAGTGCCAGTAGAAACTGCCCTTGGTAACGCCGCACAGCTTGGCCAGAACTTCGACGCGCAGGCCGGCCACGCCCTCGCGGGCGAGGACGTCAGTCGCCGTCTCGATCCATTGTTCCGGATCAAGCTGCGTGCGCGGCACCGCCAATTTCTTGCGCGCCGGCTTGGGGGAGGACTTGACAGAGATGTTTTCCATACGCTACCGTATGCATTCCATACGACACAGTATGGTCATTGTGCGTAATGACTCAAGCTATGTCAAACAGGCGTCAGGATGTAGTACAAAGACGCTGCCGATATTCATGACCGAAAAGGAGAGACTATGAAAATTCTCGTCCCCGTAAAGCGGGTGGTTGATTACAACGTAAAGGTCCGCGTCAAGGCGGATGGCTCGGGCGTCGATCTGGCCAACGTCAAGATGAGCATGAACCCGTTTGACGAAATCGCGGTTGAAGAAGCGGTGCGTCTGAAGGAAGCCGGCATTGCGACGGAAGTGATCGCGGTGTCGTGTGGTGTGGCCGCCTGCCAGGAAACCCTGCGCACGGCGATGGCGATCGGTGCCGATCGCGGCATTCTGGTTGATTGCGGTGATGTTGACCTGCAGCCGCTGGCTGTGGCCAAGCTGCTCAAGGCACTCTGCGACAAGGAAGCACCGGGTCTGGTCATCTGCGGCAAGCAGGCGATCGACGACGATGCCAATCAGACCGGCCAGATGCTCGCCGCACTCGCCGGCTGGCCGCAAGCCACCTTCGCCTCCAAGGTCGTGATTGCCGACGGCAAGGCCACGGTTACCCGTGAAATCGACGGCGGCCTGGAAACCCTGGCCATTTCCTTGCCTGCGGTGGTGTCGACCGATCTGCGCCTGAACGAGCCGCGCTACGCGACCCTGCCCAACATCATGAAGGCCAAGAAGAAGCCGCTCGACACCGTCAAGCCGGCCGACCTCGGCGTTGATGTCGCACCGCGCCTGAGCACGCTGAAAGTCGCCGAACCGGCCAAGCGCAGCGCCGGCGTGATGGTGGCCGATGTCGCCGAACTGGTGAGCAAACTCAAGAACGAAGCCAAGGTAATCGCGTGAGCTACCAAGCAGGGGCCCCGCGTGCGGGGATGCGCGTAAAGCGAATCGCGATACGCCGCCGAACCCCTGGTCTTCAATCAAGCACTGGCCGCACTGAGGCGGCCTGAGGAAGAATCGAATGCCTATATTAGTTATCGCTGAACACGATCACGCCAGCCTCAAGGCGGCCACCCTGAACACTGTCGCGGCTGCCGCCAAAATCGGTGGCGACATCCACGTGCTGGTCGCCGGCAGCAACTGTGCCGCCGCCGCGCAGCAAGCCGCCGGCCTGCAAGGCGTGGCCAAGGTCAAGCTGGCCGATGCCGCGCACTACGCCAGCCAGACGGCCGAGAACCTGACGGCGCTGGTCATTGCCAACGCCGCCGGTTACAGCCACATCCTGGCGCCGGCCACGACCTTCGGCAAGAACCTGCTGCCGCGCGTCGCCGCGCTGCTCGATGTTGCCCAGATTTCGGAAATCACCGGCGTCGAAGCCGCTGACACCTTCGTGCGCCCGATCTACGCCGGCAATGCGCTGGCCACGGTGAAGAGCGCCGATGCGGTCAAGGTGATCACCGTGCGGACCACCGCCTTCGATGCGGTCAACGCCGGAAACAATGCCGAAATCGAAGCCATCGCTGCGGCCGCCGATACCAACCAGGCGCAACTGACCAACCGCGAGCTGACCAAGTCGGAACGCCCGGAACTGGGCGCCGCCAAGATCATCGTCTCCGGCGGGCGTGGCCTGGGCAGCGGTGAAAACTATCACCAGCTGCTCGAGCCGCTCGCCGACAAGCTCGGTGCCGCCCTGGGCGCCAGCCGCGCCGCGGTCGATGCCGGCTTCGTGCCGAACGACTACCAGGTCGGCCAGACCGGCAAGATCGTCGCGCCGCAGCTCTATATCGCGGTCGGCATTTCGGGTGCGATCCAGCACCTGGCCGGCATGAAGGATTCGAAGGTGATCGTCGCGATCAACAAGGATCCGGACGCCCCGATCTTCCAGGTCGCCGATTACGGCCTGGTCGGTGACCTGTTCGACGTTGTGCCGCAACTGGGTGCCGCACTCGGCTGACTCCCCAAAGCCGAAAGCTGGTACTAGAATAGCCGGGTGAATCTACCGGATAACCTGCTGGGCGAAACGTGGTACTGGATGGCTTGGGTCATCTGGATACCGCTTTTCGCCCGCAGTCTTTTACGGGCGCCATGGGGACGATTGAAGTCTCCTGATTTGCTGAATGTCTGGCTGGGCATGGTCGTCTTGCTGACCCTAGTCTGGAGTCTGAAAGCCGGGGTCAAGCCGGGCCTGGGGTTTCATCTTCTCGGCGCCACCGTTTTTACCCTGAGTTTTGGTCCGCACCTGGCCTTTGTCGGGCTTTGCCTGGTACTTGCCGGCATTACCCTGAATGGCGCAGCCGGGCCTTTTGCTTATGCAGCCAATGCCTTGTTGCTGGCAGGTGGGGGCGTTGTCTTTGCCCAGCTTTGTCATCGCGTGATTGTCCGCTTGCTGCCGCCGCATTTTTTTGTGTATGTTTTCGTCAATGCTTTCCTGGGGGCGGCGCTGACAATTATTGCGGTTGGTTTTTCCATTACTGTTTTTCTATTTTTTTCCGGTGTTTACACTTGGGAGTACTTGATTGATGAGTATTTCCCATATTTCATGCTTTTGGGTTTTTCCGAGGCGTGGCTTTCGGGGATGTTAATGACGCTATTTGTCGTTTATCGGCCAGATTGGGTTATTACTTTTGATGATTCCCGTTATCTTGCGGATAAATAACGATTACAATTAAGGCGAATTCTTGTTTTCAAGGAGTCCCTCGTTGAATCGTTTGGCTTTTCGGTATTCGTTGCCCGTTTTGCTTTTTGCCTTGTCGGGCGCTGCTTATGCGCTCGGCTTGGGAGAGTTGCGCGGTCAACCTAGCCTGGGAGAGCGTTTTCGGCTTGAGGTTGAAATCCTTGGAGATGGCAAGGCGGCGCTGGATCCTTCCTGCTTTCGTCTGATACCACCTGCAAGTGGTGGCGATCTTCCCTGGCTGAAAAAAGCTTCGCTCAGTATTCGCAAGGGTTCCCCCTCCATTCTCGAGATCAGTTCCGATACGCCGTTGCGCGATCCGGTGACCGTGCTTGCGCTGCAAATGGCTTGTGGGCACGAGGTGGGGCGGGAGTATGTGATATTCGCTTCGCCGCCCAAGGCGGCCCCGCCGGATTTGCCTGTTCGCCAGGAAGTCCCGCTCTCGTCGAACCCCGGGGCGTCTGCCAAAAAGCCGACGCCGCTTGTTCGGCCGAGAAATCTGGCACCGCGCCAGGCCGATGTGCCGGAGCGCCTGAAGCCGCGCGTTGCGGAAAAACGGATGGCGCCCAATCCGGTGCCGGATCGTCTGTTGCTGTCCAATGGCGAAGATGTTGGCGAACCATCCCTGCGTCTGGCGACAGATCTTCTTTCGCTATCGGTCGGGGCGAAGACGGCTGAGGCGACAGAAGCTCAGCGCGAAATTCTGCGCCTCGAGTTCCGCATGTTGCTGTCGATGAATGAGCAGGCGACAAGCCAGCTGGCGACGGCGGAAAAATTGCGCAACATGGAAAGTACTCTGGGAGACTTGCAGCAACGCGCTGCCGAGTTTTCCCAGCGGGTAGAAAAAGGAGCATCGGCTGAGGCCCCCGTTGCGAAGCCCGAGGTAGCACCAGTTGCCGTGCCGTCGGTGGCAGTCGCAAATCCGGAAGAGGATTCCTCCGGTATTTCGGACTGGAGCTTCTATGGCGTCATTCTTGGTGTAGTGCTTGGTCTTGGTGGCTGGTTTGGCTGGCGGAAATACCAGGAGCGACGGCTGGATGAGGCCGATGTTGACTACCAGGTTGCCGCTCCCGATCTGAAGGTTGATCCGAAACGCGAAGATGAGCGTGAAGAGTCCGGTGTGGTTGATCTTGCGGTCGAGCCGAATGTTTCTGCTGCACCGATGGCCGTCGATCTTGAGCTGGATGGCGGCGAGGCGCCTGCGGTTTCCCCCGCGGCTGCGGCGTCCTCTTCTTCCGAGTCCATGGACTCGGTGCTTTCCATTTCGGCAACGACGCTGGATGAACATTTCGAGGCCAATCCTGTCATGGAACTGGCCGACATCATGTTGTCATTCGGACGGGTCAAGGGTGCTGCGCAGGCCCTCCAGGAGTACATCGACAATAATCCGCAGGAAGCCTTGCAACCCTGGATTCGCCTGATGGATGTTTATCGCATGGCGGGTATGCGTAACGAGTTCGAGGCGGTCTCGCGCAACCTGAACCAGAATTTCAACGTCGAAGTTCAGCAGTGGAGTGGTGCCAATGCGGCGGCCGGCTCGCATACGCTGGATCTGGTACTCGATGACGTTGCCGAGCCTGCGGCGGCTGTGCCGCAGGCCCCCAAGCCTGAGTGTCTGGAGGACATGCCGCGCTTGATGGGCATGGTTTGTGATCTCTGGAGCACAGGCGATGTGGTCGGTTACCTCTATCAGCTCCTGCGTGACAACCGGGGTGGCCAACGTGTCGGCTTTGCACTTCCTGTCGTTGAGGAAATCCTGTTCCTCATCGAACTGAAGGAAACGGCTCATCGTATCGAAAAGGAAAATGTCGCGTCATGAGTGAATACATCGCACCGCTCAAGGATATTCGTTTTGTCATGCAGGATCTCGCCGGCTTGACGGAGGTCGTCGCCTTGCCCGGATATGAAGAGGCTACGCCGGATGTGGTGGATGCCATTCTCGAAGAGGCGGCCCGTTTTTCCGGAGAGGTTCTGTCGCCGCTGAATCGCGTGGGTGACCGCGACGGGGCCAAGTGGAAAGATACGGTTGTCACGACCTCCCCCGGGTTCAAGGAGGCTTATCGGCAATTCGTCGATAACGGCTGGAATGGCCTGGGGTGTGATCCGGAGTTCGGTGGCCAGGGTTTGCCCAAGCTGCTGTCCACTGCGGTCAGTGAAATGTGGAAAGCCGCCAATCATGCTTTCTCGCTGTGCCCGATGCTGACGCAAGGTGCCATCGAGGCGCTGATGATTGCCGGCACCGATGCGCAGAAGGCGGCTTACCTGCCGAACCTGGTTTCCGGCGAATGGACCGGTACCATGAACCTGACCGAGCCTTCCGCCGGGTCGGACCTTGCTGCGGTGCGCAGTCGCGCCGAGCCTGTGGGTGACGGCAGCTACAGGATTTTCGGGCAGAAGATATTCATTACCTACGGTGAACACGACATGACGGACAATATTGTCCATCTCGTGTTGGCACGCACCCCGGGGGCGCCTGAAGGCGTCAAGGGGATTTCCCTGTTCGTGGTGCCCAAGTTCCTGCTCAAGGCGGACGGAACACCGGGTGAGCGCAATGATGTTTATTGTGTCTCGATTGAACACAAGCTGGGTATTCACGGCAGTCCGACGGCGGTACTGGCATTCGGTGATCATGGTGGCGCGATTGGTACGCTGGTTGGCGAGGAGAATCGCGGCCTTGAGTACATGTTCATCATGATGAACGCCGCCCGTTTCAATGTCGGCCTCGAAGGTCTGGGCGATGCCGAGCGTGCCTATCAGCGTGCCGTTGTCTATGCAAAGGAACGGGTGCAAGGGACAGAGGTGGGTGTGCGCGGCGGTCCTAAGGTGCCGATCATCAAGCATCCGGACGTGCGGCGCATGTTGATGTCGATGCGGGCGCGCATTGAAGCGATGCGGGCGCTGGCTTACGTTACCGCTGCCGCGCAGGACAATGCCCACAATCATCCCGACGAAGCCGGGCGCAAGGTCGGGCAGGCATTTGCCGATCTGATGATTCCGGTCGTCAAGGGCTGGAGTACCGAAAGCGCAATCGATATCGCCTCGCTGGGCGTGCAGGTGCATGGCGGCATGGGTTATATCGAGGAAACCGGTGCGGCCCAGCATCTGCGCGATGCGCGCATCACCGCGATTTACGAAGGTACAACAGCGATTCAGGCGAATGACCTGATCGGCCGCAAGATTGCGCGTGAAAAGGGTGTCACGATCGCGGCGGTGATTGCCGACATGCGTGCTGCGTTGCTGTCCCTGGATGGCGATTTGCAGGCTATCGGAGCGCGTCAGTCCGTAGCGGTCGACGCCCTGGAAAAGGCGGTTTCCTGGATCGTTGCCAATTTTGCCGGTGATCCCAAGGCGGCTCACGCCGGCGCGGTTCCTTTCCTGTATCTGCTGGGGATTGTGGCCGGTGGCTGGCAGATGGGGCGAGCGGCCGTCATCGCGCGTGCCCGGATCGCTGCCGGAGAGAATGACCCCTTCTGGGCCGCCAAGCTGGCAACAGCCCGTTTCTATGCCGATCATTTCCTGACCCAGGCGGCTGGTCTGGCTGAGTCCGTGATCTCCGGCGCGGCCGGTGCACTTGAGATAGCTGACGACAGCTTCTGATTCCCTCTTTGTTTTGCCCGCAAGCCCGCGATTTCTGTTATAGTCGCGGGCTTTTCCACCTTGCCCCACCGCGAACGCATGACGGGGGGTATTTGCCAAAAGGAGTTTGCATGCGCCATTACGAAATCGTCTTTATCGTCCACCCGGACCAAAGCGAACAAGTGCCCGGCATGGTTGAACGTTACCGTGCCATCGTCACCGCCAAGAACGGTACGATTCACCGTCTGGAAGACTGGGGTCGCCGTCAACTGGCTTACCCGATCCAGAAGATCCACAAGGCCCACTACGTCATGATGAATATCGAGTGCGACGGCGAAACGCTGAACGAACTCGAACATTCCTTCAAGTTCAATGACGCCGTGCTGCGCCACCTCACCGTCAAGATGAAGGCTGCCGTGACGACTCCTTCCCCGATGATGAAGGAAGAAAAGTCCAAGTCCCTGCTTGGTGGTGAAGTTGCTGCTGCTCCGGCTGCTGCCGAAGCCCCGGCTGCCTAACGGATATTTGTACGGGAATTACGGCTGAACCGCATCGAACTCTCCGGCAACCTGGTTGAGCGCAAAGCATTGCGCTACACGCCAGCCGGGGTTCCAGTAAGCGAAGGGTGGCTGCAACACAGCGCCCCGCAAACTGAAAACGGTGCGGAGCGACAGGTAGAACTGGAAATTGCTGTGCTGGCTCTGGGCGAATCTGCCCGCTGGCTTCAGGCAGCCCCCCTTGGCGGGGCGGTAAAAATTACCGGATTTCTGGCTGCAAAAAGTCGCACCAGCAAACTGCCCGTGCTGCATGTGAATTCAATAGAATTTTTGGAAGGAAACGAAAATGGCTCGATTCTTCAAGAAGAAGGATGACGACAAGAAAAAGAAACGCGGTGGTGGTCTCTTCAAGCGCCGCAAGTTCTGCCGCTTCACGGCAGAAAAGGTCGAACAGATCGACTACAAGGATGTTGACGTCCTGAAGGAATACATCCAGGAAAACGCCAAGATCATGCCGGCTCGTCTGACCGGTACCAAGGCCGGCTATCAGCGCCAGCTGGGCACCGCTATCAAGCGCGCCCGCTTCCTGGCCCTGCTGCCTTTTACCGATAACCATCAATAATTTTCGGGGAGACGAAACATGCAAATCATTCTGCTCGAAAAGGTTGTTAACCTCGGTAACCTCGGTGAAGTCGTCAAGGTCAAGGACGGTTACGCCCGTAACTTCCTGATCCCGAAGCGCATGGCCAAGCGTGCCACGCCGGCTGCCATGGCTGAATTCGAAGCCCGTCGCGCCGAACTGGAAAAGCTGGCTGCTGAAAAGCTGGCCGCTGCCCAGGGCGTTGCCGAAAAGATGGCCGGTCTGTCCGTTTCCGTTGCCCGCAAGGCCGGTATGGATGGTCGTCTGTTCGGTTCCGTCGGCAATGCCGATGTCGCCGAAGCCCTCAAGGCTGCTGGCTTTGTTGTCGACAAGTCGTCCGTCCGCATGCCGGAAGGTCCGCTCAAGGCAATTGGCGAGTTCCCGCTTGACGTTGCCCTGCACACCGATGTGCTGGCCAACATCACCGTGGTTGTGGTTGCCGCTTAATACCGGTTGCTGCCCACTCAAAAAGGCTCCGCGAAGGCGGGGCCTTTTTAATTTAAACTGTCCGCCATGAATCAACGCCCGCAAAAACCCAAAGCCATCGATCCATCGCTCGCCCATCTGCGCGTGCCGCCGCATTCCATTGAAGCCGAGCAGTCGGTGCTGGGCGGTCTGTTGCTCGATAACCAGGCCTGGGACCGGATCGGCGATTTGCTGACCGACAGTGACTTTTATCGCGATGAACATAGGCGGATTTTTCGCCAGATCCGCAACCTGCTGGAGCGTGCCAAACCGGCCGACGTCGTTACCGTCGCCGAAGCGCTCGATGCGGCAGGGGAAGGCGAACAGACCGGCGGCCTCGCTTATCTCGGCGAGCTGGCAGCGAATACCCCTTCGGCGGCCAATATCAAGCGCTATGCCGAAATCGTGCGCGAACGTGCCGTGCTACGCCAGCTGGTCGCCACCGCCGATGAAATTGCTGCGGATGCGCTCAATCCACTTGGTCGTGATGCCGAGACCCTACTCGATGAAGCAGAGTCGAAAATTTTCAAGATTGCCGAAGCCGGGGCCGGTCACAACGAAGGTTTCGTGCACATCAATCCGCTGCTGACCCAGGTCGTCGAGCGTATCCAGGAGTTGCACGATCGCGACAATCCGTCCGACATCACCGGTGTGCCGACCGGCTTCATCGACCTCGATCAGAAGACGTCGGGTTTCCAGCCAGGGGATCTGATCATTGTTGCTGGTCGTCCTTCGATGGGAAAGACGGCATTCGCGCTGAACATTGCCGAAAATGTGGCCGTTGAAAGTGGTTTACCGGTGGGCGTGTTCTCGATGGAAATGGGCGGCGCCCAGCTGGCGATGCGGATGCTCGCCTCGATTGGCCGCCTGAATTCGCAGAGCCTGCGTACCGGGCGCATGAACGACGAGGAGTGGTCCAAGCTGTCCTTCGCGCTTGGCAAACTGCATGAGGCGCCGCTCTATATCGATGAGACCGGCGGTTTGAGCCCGGCCAACCTGCGTGCCCGCGCCCGGCGCCTGGCGCGCCAGTACGGCGGCAAGCTTGGTCTGCTGGTCATCGACTACATCCAGCTGATGAGCGGCAACAAGCAGGGCGAGAACCGGGCGACCGAAGTTTCCGAAATTTCCCGCTCGATCAAGTCGCTGGCCAAGGAGTTGCAGGTGCCCATCGTGGCGCTGTCACAGCTCTCGCGTAAGGTCGAAGAGCGTACCGACAAGCGCCCGATGATGTCCGACTTGCGCGAATCCGGCGCTATCGAGCAGGATGCCGACGTGATCCTGATGATGTACCGCGACGAGTACTACAACAAGGAAAGCCAGGATAACAAGGGCTTGGCCGAAGTGATTATCGGCAAGCAGCGTAATGGTCCGACCGGTACGGTCCGCCTGAACTTCGTCGGCGAATTCACCCGCTTCCAGAATCTGGCGAGCGGCGGTTTCGTCGATTCACAGAACTGACGAACTGAAATTCGCTGTTGTTTGGCGTTGTCTATAAAACCCGCTAAGTGCGGGTTTTTTATTGGATTACTGTTCTAAATTGTTCGTGGTTGTTCTCTAGAATTCGGATCCTTGTTGGGGTATTGTTGGGGGTATGGATTTTTCGATGGGGGTATATGACCGGTCGAAGAGTTGGGAGTCCCTCTTGGTCTATACCCCCAGAGTGCCCTGAAACCGTTGCTAGGAGAACAAGTCATGCCGCTTAGCGATACCGGTATCCGAGCCAGCAAGCCGCGCGAGAAGGCCTACAAAGTCGCGGATGAAAAAGGACTATTCCTCTTGGTCAATCCTGGGGGCTCAAGACTCTGGCGTCTGAAGTACAGGATCGATGGCAAAGAAAAGCTCATGGCTCTGGGCGCCTACCCCGACGTGGGCCTGAAGGATGCTCGCGACAAACGTGACGAGGCCAGGAAGCTGATCGCCGCCGGTATCGATCCGGCACAAAAGAAAAAGTCTGACGAGGCCGAGGCAAAGGAGCGAGCGACCAATACTTTTGAACTGGTTGCTTGCGAGTGGCATGAGAACGTGAAGGGGGAGTGGATCGAAAAGCACGCCGTACGGACAATGAAGCTTTTTGAGCGTGACCTTTTCCCATTCATTGGTGGGAAGCCAATCAACGAGATCAAGCCGCGTGAGTTGTTAGAGTGTCTTCGCAGGGTTGAGAAGCGGGGCACGCTGTCGACAGCACACCGCCTACTCACCCAGTGCGGCCAAGTGTTCCGTTATGGCGTGGCTAGTGACCGATGCGAGCGAGACACCGCGGCTGATCTCCGGGACGCATTGGTAAAGAAGCCCCAGGTCGAGCATTTCGCGGCAATCACCGATCCCAAGAGGGTTGGCGAGCTGATGCGCATGATCGATGCCTATCAAGGAACGGCTATTGTCTCCGCTGCGTTGAAGCTTTCGCCGATGCTCTTCGTTCGGCCTGGTGAGTTGCGGATTGCCGAATGGTCTGAGATGAATCTAGACGCGGCCGTGTGGGAGCTACCGGCCAAGAAAATGAAGATGCGGAACCCCCATGTGGTGCCATTGCCGGCCCAGGCCGTTGCGATTCTCCGCGAGCTTCACGAAATGACTGGGCATGGGAAACATGTTTTCCCGAGTTGGGGAGGAGACAAGAGGCCTATGTCATCGAATACAGTGCGCGTTGCCCTTCGCGCGATGGGCGTCACGGCAGAGGAAATGACAGCTCACGGTTTCCGGGCTATGGCTCGAACGATCCTTGATGAGGTGCTTGGATTCCGAGTTGATCTGATTGAACATCAGTTGGCCCACAACGTGGTAGATCCGAATGGGCGGGCATACAACCGGACCGCTTTTCTGGTTGAGCGCAGGGACATGATGCAGCGATGGGCCGATTACCTCGACAAGTTAAAAGCTGGCGCGGAGGTGATTGCTCTCGAGCGTGGTGCTGCGTGATGAGCCGTTAGTTTTTCTAACATATTGAATTAATACAATATTGTTCTTGAATGTTCAGATTTCGTTGTATATGATTTCGCCCATGGTGTCCAAACTGGCTATTGGCTCCATGGTTCGTTTTCTAGCCAGCTAACTGTAATACCCAACTCTAAACGGCACCTGCTTCTTAGGTGCGACCTACTGTGATGATGGCTTCTGAGTTCTACACCGCCTCGGAAACATTGCTGTAGGAGAGCCTGCCTTCTGGTGAATATCCTGCTGCCAGTGCGCTCCCATCTTGTGCGCTGATGGCAACACGCCCAGGAGGTCACATGACCCACAGCACCATTCTGTCAGCCATTTCTGGCATGCCGACCGTACGCGAGACGTGCGAATTCCTGAAGATCGGCCGCACTTCCTTCTATGCGCTTGTGAAAGCTGGAAAGCTCGAAACTGTGAAGCTCGGCGCCCGGAGCACCCGCGTAAAACGTGAGAGTCTCGAGAAGCTCGTAGCCAACGGCATCGCCTGATCGGGAGTCGCACCATGGACTCCAAAAAGAAAAGGGCCGCCCCGAAAGCGACCCAGAAAAATGCTGCAACATCAGACAGTTGCAAGTTTATCACGACCTTCTCGCTGTTCGATGACTCCTACAGCGAACTCTCGCCGGTAGGCATCAACGAGGTCGCACGTCTGGTTCGTGAGATGCACGGCAAGGACTTGGCGATCACCCGCGGTCGTCGTGTCGGCGATGGTTTCAAGGACGCGCCGAACCATCTGGCTCTCTTCACGATCACCGGCGAACTTAATGGCTCGGAGGCCTCAGTCCGCGCGGCTGTAGAAAAGGCCCTCCCGCAACAGTTTCACTCGGCCAAGTTCGTCTGGGCCCTCGATCCGGAACGTAAATCCAATGTCACTGTGTTTTTCTGGCTCGAGGACCCTGTGACCGTTTCACAGCTTAAAACTTGGTCAAAGGCGCTGCCTGGATCTGCCCTATTTGGTGGGAGGTATGGGTTCTCGCTTGCACAGTTGATCTCGTTGGAAGGGGCGGTTGGTTTTTGTGACGGTGCTGCAGACGCCGTGGCGTTGGTTGTCGATCAAGGCTTCAACATGATCACCATCCTCGAGACTCTCGGGCCATCCCTCACAAAAACCTACAAGGCGGACGGGACCACCGACTCTTACGGTGACGCGGCCAACTACAAGGTCAGGACCGTCGAGATCAACGGCATCAAGGAGTGGTCAGCCTTCGCGAAGAAACTCGAGGACCAGCCACAGCGTTGCCAGATCCACGGCAAGTTCGTCGGTAAGGAGCGCGCGACCAAGGGCCCGTACCCGAACGCCTACCCTCGGACCAACGCCAACTTCGAAGACCAGGAGCAGCACCTGCTGGTGATCGACATCGACGGCTACCGGCCCGACATGATCGACCCGGTCACTGAGACCGAGGACGCGGTGAAGCTGTTCATCGTATCGGTCCTGCCGGCCTGCTTCCGGGACGTCTCGTTCCACTGGCAGCTCTCCTCGTCGGCCGGCATGCCTGGCAAGGAGGACATCCTCAAGTGTCACCTCTGGACCTGGCTGAAGACGCCCTATACCTGCGCGCAGCTCTATGAGTGGGCCAAGGTGATCGGCCCGATGATCGACAAGGCGGTCTATCGCCGCGTCCAGATCCACTACACGGCCAGCCCGATCTTCGAAGAAGGCCGCATCGACCCCGTGCCGCAGCGATCTGGCTTCTACCAGGGCGCCACGGACGAGGTGGATCTGGTGATCGACCCAGGCCTCCTGGCTCTGGCCAGGGAGCAGGGCGCCGGCGAGGGCGGGAACGACATGAAGCTGGTCGACCCGTCCGAGAAGGAAGGCCTGGTCGGTCTGTTTCATCAGCTCTACGCGGCGGACGAAGTGCTGCTTGAGCTCCTGCAAGACCACGGATTCGAGCGGGTCACTGACCGCCGCTACACCTGGCACGAGGGTGGCGGCACGCCGGAGGGGGTCTGGGTCCATGATGACGGCCTCCACGTCGGTAGTAGTCACAACACCTGGCCGATCAGCGGTATCGCCAACTTGTGGGATCTGTGCCGTGTGTTCCGCTACGGTCATCTCGACAAGGCGGATGACGACTTCGAACAGATGGACCTGGAGAGCCGCGGCATCGGCGGCCTGCCCAGCAACCTGGCGATGCTCGACTGGGTCAAGACGCTGGACAAGGTGGTTGCGGCGCAGCGGGAGGAGAAGACGTCCGCCCTGAAAGAGATCACCTTGATGATCGAAGAGGCTGCCGACCAGTACGAGCTGGAGGACCAGATCGCTGTGGTCATCCAGAACGCAGACCTGTCCGTCGGCGACCGGGAAGCCGTCACGAACCTGTTCAAGCGGAAACTGGAGGAATTCGTCGGGACGCGCGTGCCGATCGCCAATATCCGTCGCTTGGTCGAACCAGCACGCCGGCGCGTGGTAGCAGGCGATGCGCCGGAGTGGGCGCAGGAATGGGTCTGGATCAATGCGCTTGATTGCTTCACCCACCGGGTCACGAAGGAGACCGTGTCGATCACCAGCTTCAACGCCATGTACAACCGCCATATGGGTGCCTACGCTGTTGAAGATGGCCCGATCCCGAAGGCCAGCGACATGTGCCTCAACACCTGGGATATGCCCTTTTTCTCAGTCGCTGAGTACAACCCGCCAGCCTATTACATGGCGATCAAGCACAAGGACAGCGACGGCTGCTCGTTCGCGCGCGAGGGCTCGTTCTTCTTCAACACCTACCGGCCGGACCTCCTGCCGAAGGACAGGAAGGAGCTGACCCCCGAGGACAAGCGTGCCGTCGCCATAGTGCAGCGTCACTTGGAGCTGCTCATCCCGAACAAGTCTGACCGGACCCACTTCCTCGATTACCTGGCGTTCTGTGTCCAGAACCCCGGCACGAAGATCCGCTGGGCGCCACTCCTGAAGGGCGTCGAGGGCGACGGCAAGTCGGCCTTCGTGATCCTGCTCGGCATGGTGATGGGCAGTAAGAACGTGAAGGTGCTGGACAACTCGACGCTGGAAGGGTCGTCATTTTCTGGCTGGTCTGCCGGATCCTGTGTGATCGGCATTGAGGAAGTGAAGATGCACGGGGTCAATCGCTACGACATCTTCAACAAGCTGAAGCCGTTCATCTCGAACAGTGTGATCGACATCCATCCCAAAGGCATCGACCCGTACAACGGGCCGAACATGACCAACTACATCCTGTTCTCGAACTTCGACGACGCGGTGCCGCTCACTGATAACGACCGCCGGATCTTCTTCCTTCGATCCCCCTTCACGACCAAGGCCGAGCTCTTCGCCAAGATCAAGGCAGTGACCGGCATGTCGGATGCAGCCTACTTCGACGATCTGTTCGACTTCGCGATCAAGACCCACGCGCGCGGCCTGCGCCGTTGGCTGCTCGACCATCCGATCTCTGAGGACTTCCGTGCCGATGGCCGCGCGCCGGAGTCGGAGTCGCGCGACATGATCGTTGATCTGTCTCGGTCAGACGATGATGTTTTGGTCGAAGACGTAATTTCAGACGGTGGGCTCGGCATTTATCCGAACCTGGTTGCTGTGCTGCCTCTTCGGGTTGGACTTCGGGAAAAGCATGGGAAGGATCTCAATACAAACAGGATCGCTGCGGCACTGAAGAACCTCGGGTTCACTACCTATCAAGAGGAGGGCGCCGACGGTCGGATGAAGACGACTACCGTTAAGTTTCGGGGGAAACTCTACACGTGGTATTTCCGCGGCGAGAAGCCTGCCCACCCCGGCAGGTTGGCTGTTGAGCTCGAAGCAGGCCGTGAAGCTGCGCAGCTTGAGAGTGAGTTTTCCGATTGAGCATTGCCTTGGGGGCGGAGGTTAGTAGTCCGCCTTCAAGGGTTCTAACCTCGAAGACTGTTGTGACACAATGGTCTTCAGAGTTTGGTTAGAGGTTAGAGGTTTCCCCCCTACCGGTGGTATCCCAGGGAGAGATATATCGGGGAGTATGGGAGGTGTGCATATATCGACATCAATACCTAATCTCTATACGTATCTTTTATATTTATCTTCTAACTTCTAACTAAATATATAAAAGTTGTTGTTTTTCAATGTCTTGTAGAGGTTAAGAGGCTGGTTAGAAGTTCGGTTAGAAGTCCTGATGAATGGCTGGCTCGCGCCTACACCCGGCGATGAAGGGGTATGTCCTGAATGTGAACTGCTCGGCCATTGGGGACGTTAACTTCCGACTCATTTCTGTCATCCAGGCCACTGTTCGCGAAGTCCAAAGCCATACATCGGCGCAATTTACTCTGGCGGGGTCCGCGTCGCGATGCCAGAATGTGCCGATGTCCGCTTCGCCGTCCACCCTTGCCCCGCTTGTCGTACTGAGCCCGCCCGACGCTGTGCCCACCGTGCATCCTGTCGCCACGCGCGTCCAGCTGCTGCCGTTCGATGCTCTGAGCTGGGAGAATTTTGAGCGTCTCTGCCACCGACTGATCGCGCTCGCCGACGCCCCCGACGAGGATCTAGACGATTTAGCCGCCCTGCTTCCCGAGATCGTGCCCGACAAGGCTGTGGCGCGCGAGCGGCTGATTCGGATGGGGGCGCGCGCGGAGGTGCGACGCGACCTGCTGGCCATTGGATTGGAAGCGTGCAACTGTGATGCTGCTGACAACGAAGCCGTAGCGGCAATCCTCGCTTTTCCCGAGCAGCTGTGCGGCCTCTACGACCCCTCCGATATACTGTTTCGCACGTTTGGCGCGCATGCCAATGTCCGCACGCTCGCGCTGAAGCGCATCCGCGAGGCAGATGGGCCGCTCGCGACAATCGCCGCCGGTTACGCGGACGACCCCAAGCTCGCGCCTACACTGTTCGATGCAGCGGTGCCCTTGCCTGTTGATCTGCGCGCCCAAGTCGTGGAGATCGCCGCGACGGGCGCGACCGGCACAGCGCTTGAGGCTGTGTTGGTTCAGGCCATGCTCGAGACAGATCCCGAACTCCGCGTACGCATGGTCATCGCACATTACCGCGCCCTGCCGCCGGAAACCCAAGAGGCAGCTCGGCAATTGCTCCTTGCCAAAGCGGTCGCGGTCGGCACCGAATATGAATCTGTCCGCGCCGCGGCTCTTGCCGGGCTGGTGACAATCGGCGCGCTCGACGCGCTTGCGACTCTCGAAGACCGCGGCAAACCGGTGGCGCTTGAGACCAGTGGCCTCACTGAAGGCATCCCCTCACTCGAGCGTCTGATTTGCGAGCGCTTCGCCGATTTTGAGGCAGCCTTCGGCGACAGCTTGCCAATGCGTTTCACGTCGCTTGTCCACAACAACCGGCTCGCCGAGATTCTCTCGGCGGCGCCGAGCGCCTCCCCCAACGCCCGAGCGGCTTTCCTCGCGCTCGCCGAACGTGGCGAAATCCCGCGCACGCCGCAAGCGCTGCGCGCGCTTGCGGCCGAGCGTCCCCACAGCACACTCCTCCTCGCACGTTGCTTCGACACGCTCGACAACCGTGATCACCACAACGGCCGCGCGATGTTTAATGCTGAAGTCGGGCTTATTCTGCGCGAACACTTTTCTGGTGATGCAGGCGTGCGTCAACGGCTTGTTGCGCAGTTTAAGAAAACCCCATTCACCACGACCGCGATCCCGCTTGCCATCTTTGCGCCTGACGCAGAGGAACTGCAGCTCCCCATCGATTTCGACATGCTCGGTCACGAGTTCGCCGATTGGACCGTGGCCGTGCATGTGGCGGCCTGCCGTGCCGACAGCGCCACCTTTTGTAAATTGCTTGAGGCCATGGTCACCCGGCGGTGGCGCTCAAAATTCGATGCTCAACTGGTGACCAATCTGGCGGTCGAAGAAAGACTCCAATGGGACGCTAAGCTTGAAGGCTTGCTGAGTGCAAGGATCGGGAATGACGTCAATCCGAGCATCAGCGGCAGCTTTGCCCGTTATCTGGCAGCGGCTGGCAAGTTCAGCTTCGAGGCGCGTGGTAGGGCGCTCGATCTTCTTCAGTCATTCGGCGCTAATCAACACCTGCCAGTCGCAGGCTATGACGTGATCGCCGATCAATGGCGAGCGGTACGCGCAACCCTGCTCGACGCCATCTCCGCGGGGCTTGAGCTTGGCTGACGACTTGGCATCGTCAGCAACCCAACGCATTGCTGACCTAGCTCTGGCGCTATTCCAACGGCGGCAAAGGCTGACTTGAGTAAGTTGCATCGTCTGGCATTGGCCATTTCGTAGCTAGGGCAGCATTGCTTTCAGCGACTGCAACGAGGAGTGGAATGTCACCCAGCGTCCACAGCTTCCCGCAATTCCTTCCCCGCCCGGAAATGCGGCACATACCGGCCAGGCACATCGACCTTCTCGCCGGTCTTCGGATTTCTTCCGGTACGGGGTGGTCGATAGCTCAAACAGAACACCCCGAACCCACGAATTTCGATTCTTCCGCCAGTGCGTAGCGTGTTGCTGATGGCTCCGAGAATCTCCCCGACAGCCATGTCAGCATCGGGTCGGACAAGTTGAGGGAAGCGGGCTGCCAGCAGGCTGGTGAGTTCGGACTTGGTCATGGATATGAATTCTATCCGGCCAAAGCGTAAGTGCTTCTAACGCTTGAAAATTTTGTTGCCGTAGAGGGCACGCAAGCAGGAGGGGCTGTTCCAGACTTGGTGCATCACTTGCACCGAGGAGTACCAACATGACCCCCGAGCCGCGTCTCGACTACTTGAACTTCAAGCAGGCCGCCGATGCATTCCCTGGTGCGCTGAATCCAAACACGATGCGGTGTTGGTTGAAGCGGGGCAGTCACGGATTTCCTGACATTGTCAGCCGTATTGGCAGCTCGCTTCGAATCCGCAGGGATCATCTGGAGGCGTTCATCGATGGGAAGCGATAGCCCTCATGGCATCCGCCCGGGAGATCGCTATTGCAGCAGCCAGCGCCAAGATTGTCGCGCTGTTGGAAGAACTGCCAAGCCTCTGGGTCACTGCTGTGGAAGCTGCGCAGTGCCGTGGAATTCCGGAGAAACAGGCCGCGAAATTCGCGCAGCGTCTGGCAGCGACGGGGCGGATCGAGCAGCGGACCGTCGAGTTCCGGGCAGGGCGGTCAAGGACCAGGCGCCGCTTCGAATACAGGGTGAGCCTGCCCCCAGATACGCCAGTCCGCGCCAGGTTGCCGGCCTGGTTGGAGCCGCCGTTCTACCCGGTCGATCAGCGATTCGCGCGCTTTGTTCCTGGCCGCATGACCAACGCGATTTTCAAGGACAAGCTCGCCATGACTGAAGAAGATATCGTCGAGTTGGAGCCTGGTGTTCGTGCTGCCTACCTGGCTATTGAGGATGAGCAGCTTCTCGACCACCAGGACGTCGTGGACGCGAAACAGCGACTCGCCGAGGCAGAGGAGCGGCTCACGTCACGGGCGGCCCAAGCGGTTGCACTGCGCGAGCAGATCGCTGAAAGCCAGAAGCGGTTGGCGGTCCTGATCGCTGATTGTGGGTATGCCGCGCAGGCAGTCGATTCTGCCCGGGAAAATTACCGCGGCACGCTCGACGACCTCCGGCTAGAGCAAGCTAAGTCCTGTTTACATCAGGGTGATATCAGATGACCTCCGTTCGTTTTCAACCTGGTCAATCTGGCAACCCGGCCGGTCGCCCAAAAGGCATTCCGACCAAAGCGCAGAAGTACCGTGCCGCTATCGAGGATCATGTCGAGGACATAATTAAGGCGCTGGTCCGCCAGGCCAAGGCTGGTGATGTTTCGGCGGCATCACTGCTGC